>JAZQMA010000051.1:0-106403 GCA_045543035.1 Acutalibacteraceae bacterium
ATTTGTCTTCCTAAGACCGCTTGGCCTCCGACTTAGTTATTACTAACACAAACTATATTGCAGATATGGTAGAGCCCGGTATTCTTCCCATTCCCGACGGTGTTTTCAACCCGGTAGTAGAAGGTGCTGAAGAGGATTTAACCAAGCATTGCTGGGAGAGGGCAAAGGAATGGTATGGTGACCCTGTTCCCACAGTTGTTGCAGAAAGACTTGAAAAAGAGCTTAAATCTATTATTGAACACGGCTTTGCAGGTCTTTATATGATTGCTCGTCGTCTTGTTAAACGCTCTGAGGAATGTGGCTATTACGTAGGTTCCCGAGGTTCGGTTGGTTCATCCTTTGTTGCTATAATGGCAGGTATTTCCGAGGTTAACCCCTTACAGCCTCATTACCGTTGTCCTAAATGTAAATACACAGAGTTTTTCTTGCATAATGAGGTTGGCTCAGGCTTCGATTTACCTGCAAAGGACTGTCCTGAATGTGGTGAGCCACTTGTTCGTGACGGTCACGAAATTCCCTTTGAAACCTTCCTTGGCTTCTTTGGTGACAAGTCACCTGATATTGACCTTAACTTTGCAGGTGAGTATCAGAGCCAGTCCCACAGATATACAGAAGAGCTTTTCGGTAAAGCATACGTTTTCAAAGCAGGTACTATTTCAGGTGTTGCTGAAAAAACTGCTTATGGTTTTGTTAAAAAATATGTTGAAGAACGCGGACTTAATGTAACAAAAGCTGAAATTGACCGCCTTACCTTAGGTTGCACCGGTGTTAAGAGAACAACAGGTCAGCATCCCGGTGGTATGGTTGTTGTTCCGAACACCTATGAGGTTGAGGATTTCACTCCTGTTCAAAGACCTGCTGATGATGCAACCAAAGATATTATTACAACTCACTTTGATTTCAACTCAATGCACGATACATTGTTGAAGCTTGATGAACTGGGTCATGATGTTCCTACAATTTATAAGCATTTAACAGACTTAACAGGCATTGACGTTCTTGACATTGATATAAGTGACAGAAAGCTTTATGAGCTTTGTACTTCACCTGAACCTCTCGGAGTTACCGCTGAAGAGTTAGGTTGGCCCACAGGTACACTTTCAATTCCTGAAATGGGTACTGATTTCACAAAAGGAATGCTTCTTGAAGCAAAGCCTCAGACCTTTGCCGACCTTATTCAGATTGCAGGTCTTTCCCACGGTACTGCCGTGTGGCTCGGTAATGCACAGGATTTAATCCGTGATGGTATCTGCACAATTTCCGAGGTTATCGGTACTCGTGACAGTATTATGGTTTATCTTCTCCATAAAGGTCTTGAACCCAAACAAGCTTTTGATATTATGGAGGATGTCCGTAAGAAGAATAAACAGCTCAAACCCGAGCAGGAACAGATGATGAGAGACCACGATGTTCCCGAATGGTACATTGACTCTTGTAAAAAAATTCAGTATATGTTCCCCAAGGCACACGCGGCGGCATATATTATTGCTTCTCTTCGTCTTGCCTGGTTCAAGGTTTATAAACCTCTTGAATATTATTGCGCTTATCTTACCGTTCGTGGCGGTGATGTTGATGCAGAATCAATGTCAAAAGGCAAAGAAGCAGTTAAAACTCTTCTCCAGATGATAAGAAACAAGGGTAAAGATGCATCAAATGCCGAGAAAGATAAAGAAACAATTATGATGATTGTTTACGAAGCTATGGTTCGCGGTATTGAGTTCTTGCCAATTGATATTTATAAATCAACTGCCCATTCCTATGAGCCTGAAGATGGTAAAATCAGAATGCCGTTCTCTGCTCTTGCAGGTGTTGGTGATGCTGCGGCAGAGCAGTTGGCAAAGGCAAAAGATGATGGTGGTCCTGCTTTTTCTTCAATCGAAGATTTTGAAGTTCGTTCGGGTGCAGGCAAGTCAACTGTTGCGGTTCTTAAAGCTTGCGGTGCTTTCGGTGATTTGCCCGATAGCGACCAGATCTCATTATTTGAGTTTTAATGAGTGAATGGATTTAAATACATTTGCTGTAATAGGAGATAATATTTATGAAAAAATCAAAAATCATTAAAACAGGTTTAGGTGTTGCTGCTTTAGCAGGTGTTGGTGTGAGTATGGTTCGTGCTGCAACAACATATAAAGCAAAACCTGTTGAAAACGCAAATATCGGTGCGGAAGAAAAGGTTGATGTTGAAAGATTTATAAAAAATCTTTCTGATGCAATTAAAATTCCTACAATTGCTAACAGAGATGAAAGCCTTGTTGATTGGGCACCCTTTGATGAGTTTCATGCATTATTGGAGAAATCATATCCTCTTATGCACGAGAAACTTGAAAAGCAGATAATTTCAACCCGTAGCCTTTTATATCACTGGAAGAGTGAGCATCCCGAGAAAGAGCCTATTGCTCTTCTTTCTCATCAGGATGTTGTTCCCGTTACTCCCGGTACCGAGGATGACTGGAAATACCCTGCATACAGCGGCGAGGTTGCAGGAGGCTTCCTTTGGGGCAGAGGCGCAATTGATATGAAAAATCACCTTATTGCCGTTTGCGAAGCAGTTGAAACTCTTCTTGAAGAAGGTTATGTTCCCGAGAGAGATGTTTATCTTTGTTTCGGTCATAATGAAGAGGTTATGGCAGAGGGTGAAATCTGCGGTGCTGATTGTATGATGCGTTGGTTCAAGGAGCGCGGCATTAAGCTTGACAGTGTTCTTGATGAAGGTGGCGCAATTCTTGAAGCAAAGGTTGATAAGGTTATTGACGGTCATCTTGCAGGTGTTGGTATTGCAGAAAAAGGTCACGTTGACTTTGAAATATCCGTTAATGCAAAGGGCGGTCATTCTTCTCAACCACCAAAACACAGTGCTTTAGGTGAGCTTTCAAGAATTGTTTGCAAGCTTGAAAATAATCAATTCAAAGCAGAGCTTACACCTCAACTTTATTCACTTTTCAATGAAATTGGTAAAAATACAACTTACCCCGTAAGATGTGTTATGAGTAATCTTCCAATACTCAAACCTCTTGTAACAAAGATTTGCTCTGAAATTCCTCCTGTTGCATCTATGATGAGAACAACAACTGCTGTTACTATGGCAAACGGTAGCCCTGCACCAAATGTTTTACCTCAGAAAGCAACTGTTAATGTTAACTTCCGAATAATGCCCGGTCAGACGATTGAGGATGTTGAAAAGCACATCAGAAAATATGCAGGTCCTAAAGCAGAAATCAAGCTTGTCAGCGGTAAAAACCCCTCAAAGATTTCTCCCACAGATTCAAGAGCATTCAATGCTATAAGGGAAATTTGTAAAGAAATGGACCCCAAAGCAATTGTTGCACCTTATCTTGTTATGGGTGGAACAGATGCTCGTCAGTATGAGGATGTTTGCGATAATATTTATCGTTATTCTCCTTTCCTTATGGATACTGCTCTTCTTCTCACAACTCACGGAACAAACGAAAGAATTCCTGTTTCTTCACTTAAAGACGGAGTTGTTTTCTTCAAAAAATATATAAGAGCTCTTACAAAGGATTAAAAGGATTAAATTATTTACGGTGATTTTATGTATTTAATACTTCTTTTCAGAAAAATCAGGAAATTTCTTCTTAAAATAAAAAGAATGATTTTGGCAAAACCGCCTAAAATGAAATTCTTTTATGCGTTCTTTTATAAGTATTTCAAAATTGTACCTGATACAATTCTGGTTGAATCCTTCCATGGTTCGAATATTTCCGATTCAAGCCTTGCTTTAGTAAGAGAAATTTTTAAATCTTACCCCGGTAAATATAAGATTTATTATGGTTCAATAGATAAAAAATTGCATCAGAAATTCATTGATGACATTGGTCTTGATGTTGAATTGGTTGATGTTAATTCCTATTACTATACCAAAATTCTTGCTACATCGGAATATCTTATAAATAATAGTTCGTTCCCGGTTTATTTTGTTAAGCGTGATGAGCAGAAATATATTCAGACCTGGCACGGTACTCCCTTAAAAACCTTGGGTAAGGATATGCGTCTGGGCATTGAATCAATGTATAATGTTCAACACAATTTCTTGCAGGCAGACTATATAACTTTCCCCAATGATTTTACAAGGGATGTTATGATGGACTGCTATAACCTTAACCCGCTTTATACGGGTAAGGTTGTTATGGCAGGTTATCCGAGAAATGAAATTTTCTTCGATGCTCAGAGTGGCAAGGATTTAAAGAAAAAATTAGGTCTTGAAGGTAAAACCATTTATGGCTATATGCCAACCTGGCGCGGAAAAAGTAATGCAGACATCAGTACAGAAATATATGAAAAGAATGTTGCACAGATTTTCAAAAAGCTTGATAAAGCGTTAAATGATAATCAGGTTTTCTTTGTTAATTTCCATCCTATTCTGAAAAATGCTATTTCATTAGATGATTATAAGCATATTAAACCATTTCCTCAGGGTGTTGATAACTATTCCTTCCTTAATTGTTGCGATGCCTTGATTACAGACTATTCTTCTGTTTTCTTTGATTATTCATTAACTAAAAAGCCGATTATTCTGTTTATGTATGACTACGACGAGTATATGCACGACCGTGGTATGTATATGGATGTTGCAACACTTCCGTTCAGAAAAATTTATGATGTGGATGAGTTTGCAAAGACCCTTGCTGATGAGAGCTTTATGGGCGATTCCTATGATGATACAGAATATTTTGAAAAATTCTTTAAATATGATTCACCCGATGTAAGTAAAAAGCTTTTAAAGCTTTTGTTTACCGGTGATTCAAGTGACCTTAGTATTACTGATTATTGCGATAATACAAAGAAACCTTTGAAGGTGTTGTATCCGCAGGTTATAAAAACTTATGCAGACCTGAATACAATTTCAAAGGTTGCTGATGACAGCACTGTTGTTTATTTCGAAAGACGTTGGTTTAAGAAAAACGTCGGTCCAACTCTTCACGATAATTTTAACAATGATTTTAAATATGTTATTGTTACAAAAACAACACCGAGAACTTATATGGAAGAAATCCTTTGTAAATTAGGTGTTAAAAGTGTTCAGGATAAAGTTCAGCTCAGAGAGGTTAAAAGAACATTCCCCAATCTGAATATAGATCCGAATTTTATCACTGACTATTCTGCTTATGATAAAGACTGTGTTGTTTCTGAAAGCGATACACTTTTTGTTGATGTTAAAAATGTTGCAAAATGTGGTAAGGATTTAAAGGTTTCATTTAATAACAATAATTTCGAGCTTTTTAATGTTGTTCTTCTTAATAAAAACACAATTACAAATATTGCAGATATTCCTAAGGAAAATAAAAATGCTGATTATGTAATTGTTCCTTTGCAGGAATTTATTGAGAAATACGATGTGTATTATAAAGAAAAACGCAATGTCGGAATTGTTGCAGTTAATAAAGAAACAGGTAAAAAATGTGTTCTTTTGCTTCAGAAACACGCCCGAACTGCTGATTTATCTGAACTTTACGAAGAGCCTGTTATTGATGATTACAGATTAGTGACAGATTATTATAAGGAAAACTTCAAAAAACTTTTTAGCAGTGATACCGAAAGAGCAAAAGAGGTTGCCGCATTATATGACCTTACTGAAACCGATGTTAAGGTTGCAATTTTGCCATATTATTTTGAGGATAAATTAACCCTTTGCTTTTCTTCACCTGAAGAATATCTTGAATTAGCCTATGAAAGCGGTTCTGTTGAAAGCGTAAAAACTAAAGGTAATAATTGCAGAATAACTGCAACATTCCCGTTGGATTCATCTGCTAAAATTACCGGAGTTGTTTTGAAATATCGCTCTAAGGTTGAAGATGTTACAATACCTGTTGATTATACTCTAAAACAAAAAGGCAAAAAGGTAGTTGTTAAAATCAATATTGATTTTACCGAAACTATGCCCTTGAAACCAATTTATTGGGATATAAGAGTGATTGTAGAAAAATACGGTACAAAGCAACTTGTGAAGCTCGAAAGTAAAAAGGGTATTGGATTAAAGCTTAAATTCCTTACTTTGAACTGTGTTTGTAAGATCAATTCTGAAAATCTTATTTTCCCTTATTTAGGAAAAAACAAGGTTCTTTGCTTCTGTTATAAAGAAAACGATGAATATGACACGGCTCTTGTAAAAGCAAAAGAGGTTCTTGTTTTTGCTATATATAAAGTTTTGGGTTGGTATTGGAGAAGAAAAAATATCTGGTTAGTATTTGAAAAATTCTCAAATTATGCTCAGGATAATGGTTATTTCTTCTTTAAATACTGTATGGAAAACTTAACGGATGAGCAAAAGAAAAATATATACTATGTTATTGATAAACGCTCACCTGACTATAAAAATATACAGAAATACGATAAAAATGTTGTTCAGTTTATGAGTATGAAGCATATGATGTATTGCCTTACTATGAAAATCTGCATTGCTTCAGACTCTAAACCCCATCTTTATAAATGGCGCTCAACACCAAGTTTTATCGTAAACGGTATCAACAGAAAGAAAGAACTTTTCCTTCAGCATGGTGTTACAGCATTGAAAAAGGTTCATACCTTATTCGGTAAAAAAGGCTCTTCTGCAATGACATATTTTGTTACAACCGGTAAGGTTGAGCAGGAAATTGCAGTTAATGAGCTTTTGTATACAGAGGAAACAGCACCTATTACAGGCTTCGCAAGATGGGATGCTCTGGTTAATAAGGAAAATAGGGATGACAGATTTATTCTTGTTATGCCAACTTGGCGTTCATGGCTTGAAGATGTTACAGATGAAGAGTTTATGCAGAGCGATTATTATAACCGTTATACATCGCTTCTTAAAAGTCCCGAGCTTGCCCGAATTCTTAGAGAAGGCAAAACCCGCGTTGTTTTCTATATTCATCCTAAATTTGCAGGTTATATTGAAAACTTCAAGGATTTGGTAAGTGAAAATATTACCTATATTCCTTTTGGTCAGGAGCCTCTTAACGAATTGATGATGAAGTGCTCATTGCTTATAACTGACTATTCAAGCGTTTGCTGGGATGTTTATTATCTTGATAAGCCCGTTCTTTTCTATCAGTTTGACTATGATAAATATTCCGTTGCTCACGGCTCATATATCAATATGGAAACAAGTCTTTTCGGTAACCGTTCAACAGAGGAAAAAGATTTGCTTAAGGATATTGAGCATTTTGTGAATAATGGTTTTGTTGAAAATGAAAAAGATAGATTAGACGCTTCAAAATATTTTGAATATCGTGATAATAACAACAGTAAACGAATATACGAATTCTTGAAGAAAAATAAGTATTAATTAAATAACCCACACAAAAAATCTTTTGATTTTATGTGTGGGTTATAGCTTTTTTAAAATGATTTTATATTATTTTCATATTCTGTAAAGAATTTTTCAAGAATTTCTCTGTCGCTTTCGTTACCTCTCAGGCAGATTGAAACGCTTAAATCACCGTTGATGCTTAATGCAGTCATAACTGCGCAGGGTTTGTTTTTTGCCGCCCCTGCAACAAATGCAGAGAAAGGTTTGTTATTTGCAAGTGAGAAAGCAACTGTATCAATTTTACCAACATTGCTGACAGAAAGAGTAGGGTTGCGGTAAAAGAATTTAACAATTGGTTCAGCTTGTAAATAAATCATTGATTTATATGCAAAATTCAGAAGAGGAATGCCGTGCAGACCCATAAATTCATCGGCTTTCAGTTCCTTTGTTTTTTTGCTGACTATCGAAATTGTTTCCTTTAAATCATTTCCAATTCTATCAACTGCACAATGACTGAAGGAAACGTGATTCGTGTAACCGATAGTTGAAAGGTCTTTAATATGACGCCTTAAATCTGTTGCACAGGAAACGCTTATGCCTTCATCATTCTTAAAATCGGCAACCTTTTTAAGTGCATCTATATATGAAGCAACAAGTAAATCGTTAACTGTTCCACCTTGAGATTTTGTGTATGCTACCGCTTTATCAAAATATTCCTTTTCAATTTTTCTGCTAACAATCACAACATCTTTTTCGATATTATTATTTTCGAAAGGAAAGCGGTGCTTGTCACGAGGGGAAATGTTGGCAAGTTGCTTTTTGGCTTTCTTTCTGAAAGATGGGTCCATATCTTTATAAACCTCTGTATACTTTCTTGAGCCAACAGAGAAGCAAAGAGGGGAGATGCCTTTTAAAACGTAATCGGAGTAGGCTTTGCAAAAGTCGCTCCAGAACGCCTTAAAACCGCCACCATCCATACACATATGGTTCCATATAAAAAGTATGTAGGTTTTGCCCTGGTGATAGAAAAGACAGATATTAAACTGAATATTGCTCTTAAGAGGTATTTGTCGGGAGAAAAACTCTTTTTTAGCCTTCTCTAAATCTTCAACCTCTTTTGCAAAAACAAATTCATTTATATTATAATCCGCAACCTTCCAATAAGGTGTTATAGGATTTCTTATAACCTGTGAATGTAAAAATGGTGCGCTTTCAAGGGCGCAGACTGCAACATTTTTGAAAGCTTCTTCATCAACTAAAAAGTCATAATCTACCTCAAAACGTGCAAGTCTGTCCATATATTTTCTGCACATAAGATTGATTTTATCATACATTTCGCAAGGCAAAGTCTTTTTTAATAAATGGGGATTTTTCTCCTTAAATGCAATTAAATCCCTGATAACCTTTTCATCAGTAAGCCCTTTTTCTTTAAGAGAAAGGGCTTCTGTTTTATAGTCAAATTTCATATTTAATCCTCAACGTGATTGAAGAAGAAATCTTTCTTCTCATCAGTATCAATAACTTTAATAGGTTTAACCTGATTAAGATTTGCACCTCTTTTTCTCAATACCTCGCGGTAATCGTCATAAGTGCCTTTTTTGAGGAAAAGAACCTCTGGATGACCTAAAGCACCGCTTTTGATAAGAGGTTCAACAGAAACATTACCAATGCAGAGCTTTTCTTCAAAGAGTGCATTATAAGTCGATTTTTTCTCATCAGAAATATCTTCTGCAAGCTCAAGGAAAAGCTTGTAATGACCGGGTGAGGTGCTTCTGTCTGCGTAAATGCTGTAACCGATATATAAATCACCTGATTCTTCGGACATATTTGCAACAATTTCATCAAATGCCATTGAGCTGACTTTTTCACCGCTGATGTTGGCAATCTGGTTAAGACGATAGCAGAAGGTGATTTTTGGTGATTGGTTATAATAACCTGTAACCTTAACAACATCTTCAATTCTGTAACGATAAAAACCGCTCATATTTGTGAGAATAATTTCATATTCCTTGCCGACTTCAAGGTCTTTGATTGTAAGAAGATTATCATAATCCTCTTGGTCAATAGGTCTGAATTCATAAAAGCCGTTCTGGGGAAGAATAACATACTCATAAGAATTGAATTCAAGAGGAACTGCCATAAATGCTTCTGTTGCGGTATAACCGAGATAGTGCATGGGAATATCCTCGCCAAGATATCTTCTCAATTTCTTTTGATAGAAGCTAAGAGAGCCTGTTCCCATACCATACATCCAACCAACGTTAGGCCATATACGAGGAATAATAGGGGATTCATCAAAGCCTTTTCTGAATTCTCTTCTTAATTCTTCTGCTCTTTTAGGGTTGGGTTTAAGCTTTTTATTATATTTCTGTCTGATTTCATCGGGCACATTAACCTTATCGTTAATAATGCCTTTTTCAATATCATCGCAAAGCATTTCCCAGTTTTCTTCCATATAGAAGAACATTGATTCAAGAGTTGTGATGAAAATAGTGCCGAGATAGCTTACCTTTTTGCTTGGTAATGAAAAACGCAGCTTCATATAGTGCATATCCATATCAACACCGGGTTC
Source organism: Acutalibacteraceae bacterium (assembly GCA_045543035.1). Lineage (GTDB taxonomy): Bacteria > Bacillota > Clostridia > Oscillospirales > Acutalibacteraceae > DTU089. The sequence goes on from JAZQMA010000051.1 coordinate 9,819, forward strand.
AGGGAAAAGAACCTCTTTGGGTGATGTTGTAAAGCAACTTACAATGGGTTTAACATTAAGAAGCGGAATTGATGAAAGGCAACTGATTGTACCGCCTTTTACCTTTCTGCAACTGGTTTCAGCAGTTAAAAGACCTTTCTGAGCAGGTAATGTTTTACCTTGCTTTGCAAACCATTTAACAGCGCAACCAACGGGCGCACTGAAGCTGAAGCATTGGCAAACCCATTCTGCCCAATATGAAAGTGGAACAAGCTTCTGTTTACCTGTGCTACCAGAGCTTTCTGTGAAACGGCGGACATACATATTTGTTATAAGTCCTTTTTCACCGTCTGCCATTCTCCATACGTAATCATCATAATCCGCATAAACAGAAAGAGGAACGATTTTCTGATAATCTTCAATGGATTTAACATCTTTGAAATTATGAAGCTTACCATATTCAGTTGTTTTGTTTTTTCTCATAAGCCTTTTAACGCAGGTTTCCTGCATTTTGTTTGCTCTTTTTGAGTAAATGAAAATTTTGATATGTTCACACATACCAACAAAACCGCCCCAACCGGAAAGAAATTTATCTAACATAAAAACACCTCAAAAGCTTTTATAGGATTTAAAATTATCTCATATAAAGATGAGCAAGGAAATTGAACAATTTGTTGTTATGGGGATTATATCTTACGGGAAAATCGAACCATGTAACCTTTTTATGAATACTTTTTTCGTGTGAAAAGGCATCGAAACCTGCTTTTCCGTGATATGAACCCATACCGCTTTCACCAACACCGCCAAAACCGAAGCTGTTAATGGCAATCTGCATAATTGTGTCGTTAATGCAACCGCCACCGAATGCACATTTTTCAAGAGTTCTGTCAATACTCTTTCTATCTTCTGAAAAGATATATAAACCAAGTGGTTTTGGCTTGTTAGCAAATAATGAATATAACTCTTCGTATGTATCAAATGCAAGGATGGGCAAAACAGGACCAAAAATTTCTTCCTGCATAATTTTATCGTCCCAAATTACATTGTTCATAACAGTTGGAGCAATTTTAAGCTTGTTTATATCTTTTTTGCCACCGCAAACAACTTTGCTTTCGTCAATTAAATCGCAGATTCTGTTGAAATGCTTTTCATTGATTATTTTGCCGTATTCATCGTTTTCAAGTATGTTATCGCCAAATTGTTTTTTGATTTGTTTTTTTACTTCGTTGACAAACTCTTCTTTAACACTACTGTGGCAAATAACATAGTCAGGTGCAACACAGGTTTGTCCACAGTTAAGAAATTTTCCAAAAACAATTCTTTTTGCCGCTAATTTGATTTTTGCGCTTGAATCAACAATGCAGGGGTTTTTGCCACCAAGCTCAAGAACAACGGGAGTTAGAGTGTCTGCAGCTTTATGAAGAATTTCTTTACCAACTGCCTGACTGCCCGTGAAGAAAATCATATCAAACTTCTGATTTAAAAGTTCTTTGTTTTCTTCTCTGCCACCTGTAACAACCGTAATATATTCAGGAGGGAAACACTCTTCAATAATCTTTTTAATAATCTCGCTTGTGGCAGGGGAATAAGCACTTGGTTTAACAATAATCGTATTACCTGCCGCGATAGCATCGGAAATTGGCATCATTGTTAAGAGAAAAGGGTAATTCCAAGGGCTCATTATGAGCACATTTCCGTATGGTGAAGCCTTTTTATAACCGCTACCAATACATTGACCGATGGGTGTATAAATGCGATGCTTTTTAGCATAAGAAAAAGTATGGCGAATCATATAATTGAGTTCCATAAGAACAAGACCTGTTTCGCACATAAATCCGTCAAATTCGCATTTTCCTAAATCTTTCTTTAAAGCTTCATTGATTTCGTTTTCATTTTTTTGAATATTTTTATATAGCTTTAAAAGCATCTTGATACGGAATTTAACAGGTAAAGTCGCACCGCTTTGATAAAATTCCTTTTGCTTTTTTAATAATTCGTCTATGCTCAAACCATCACTTCCAAGGGTGTCATATTTACGGGGAAAAATAATCGACTTCGTTTATCACAATTATACAAATTATACTATATATTAATATAAGTTGCAAGTGGCAGTTAGCAAATAGCGATTGTAAATAGCAGTTAGCATAAAGATGTATATATAAAAACAACCTCTCCTGAAAGCAGGAGAAGTTAATAAAAAATAGCGGGTAGCTAACAGCTAATTGCTATCTGCTATCCGCTATCCGCTAAATAATTATTTCATTAATCCGTTTGCTACGCACCAGCTGTGGAAAGCTTTGAGGGAGCGAAGTCTTGCACCGTCAAGGTGATGAGAACCTCTTGTGTACCAGTTGAAGTTTTTAACGCCTTGAAGTCTGATAAGCTCTTTTGCGCTTGCACAGAAGCCATTGTCAATAGCGTTATCAAGAAGGATGATTTCATTGTAACGCTGTTCAGCAAGTGCCATATCACCGCTTACAAATGCTTCATGGAATCTCTGGAAGAACGCACCACCGCAGGACGTGGGAGTAGCCATAACACCTCTTGCACCTGCAACATAGGAATCAAAAAGATAGGGCATATTTGCCTGAATAATTGTTGAATCGCCTTTGTTATCAATCTTGGATTGGATACCCTCCATTGTGCAGGTTGTGTCCTTAATACCCCAGATAAGACCATCCTTTGTAAGCTCGCCGTAAGCCTTGCCACTCATTTTATGAGGTTGGAAGCCGGGGAACTCATAAAGGAAAACGGGAAGAGTTGTGCTCTCTGCAAGTTCTCTGATATAAGCAACGAGCTTGTCATCAGCATCGCCCATGCCTTTTGTAGTAAGAACAATACCGTCAACACCTGTCTGCTCCATTTTCTTGATTTCTTCAAGGTTTTCTTCCTTGGTGGGTTCAATGTTTGCAGTAGCAACAACTGTTGTGTTGCCTTTGTGTTTAACTGTGAGCGTTGCAAGCTTAAGTCTTTCTTCAAGGGTGAGCTCTTTCATTTCTGAGCTACCACAAACTGCAAAAAGGTGGTCAACACCCTGTGAAACCTGCCAATCAGCATATTCTTCGTATGTATCATAGTCAATGCTTCTGTCCTCAAAGAAGGGAGTGAGCATAAGTGAATAGATACCGTCTTTTGTTTCTCTTGTAAGCTTTGCCATTATAAACGACTTCTTTCTTTAATGTTTTTTTACAAAAGTTTTTAAGGGCTATGCCGTAGCATAACCCTTATTGAATGTTAAATTACTGAACGTTTTTCTTAAGAGTAGCAAGCTCTTCTGCAAGTACTGCGGGAATCTTATCGCCGAATTTAGCGTAGAATTCTTCAATACCCTTTGCATCTTCCTGCCAGAGCTCTTTTTCAACTTCAAGGATGCTTTCGAGAGATTCGAGAGAAACTTCACCCTCAAGACCTTCAATATTGATGTCTTTTGCATAGGGGATGTAACCGATTTCTGTATCCTTAGCATCTACCTTGCCTTCGCAACGGTTGATAATCCATTCAAGAACACGAAGGTTATCACCGAAACCGGGCCACATAAAGTTGCCTTCATCGTCCTTACGGAACCAGTTAACGTTGAAGATTTTGGGAGCTTTTTCGGGGTCAAGAGTTTCACCGATGTCAATCCAATGCTGCCAGTAATCTGCCATATTGTAACCACAGAAGGGAAGCATAGCCATTGGGTCACGACGAACAACGCCAACTGCACCTGCAGCTGCAGCAGTTGTTTCGGAAGCCATAATTGAACCAACGAATACACCGTGATTCCAGTCACGTGACTGATAAACAAGGGGAGCAAGCTTTGCACGTCTGCCACCGAATACAATTGCAGAAATCGGAACACCATTGGGGTTCTCAAATTCGGGGCTGAGGCAAGGACAGTTAACAGCAGGAGCTGTAAAACGGCTGTTAGGATGAGCGCCTTTTTCTTCGCTTTCCTGACCGTTCCAGGGGTTACCCTTCCATTCAACTGCATTTGCAGGAGGATTCTTGTCAAGACCTTCCCACCAAACAGTATTATCGTCAAGGTTATGAGCAACGTTTGTGAAGATTGTGCCCTTCTTTGTTGAAGCAAGAGCATTGGGATTGGATTTTACGTTAGTACCGGGAGCAACGCCAAAGAAACCGTTTTCGGGGTTGATAGCGTAAAGTCTTCCGTCGGGACCTTTACGAATCCAGGAAATATCGTCACCAACGCACCATACTTTGTAGCCTTTTTCCTTGTAAAGCTCCGGAGGAATAAGCATAGCGAGGTTTGTTTTACCGCAAGCAGAGGGGAAAGCTGCGCAGATATATTTAACTTCGCCCTGAGGATTTTCAATACCGAGGATGAGCATATGCTCAGCCTGCCATCCTTCTTTCCAACCCTGATAAGAAGCGATACGAAGTGCGTAGCATTTTTTACCGAGAAGAACGTTTCCGCCGTAACCGGAGTTAACGGAGATAATTGTGTTGTCCTGAGGGAACTGGCAGATATATCTCTTTTCTTCGTCAATATCGCAACGGCAGTGAAGACCGCGAACCCAGTCATCGCTGTCACCGAGTACTTCAAGAACATCTTTACCAACTCTTGTCATAATAACCATGTTGAGAACAACATAGATAGAGTCAGTAAGCTCAATACCAACTTTTGCAAAGGGTGAACCAACGGGACCCATTGAATAGGGGATTACGTACATTGTTCTGCCTTTGTAGCTGTCACGAGCAATATCATAAAGCATTTCATAAGCTTCAGCAGGGTCCATCCAGTTGTTTGTGGGGCCTGCTTCTTCTTTTGTGTTTGCACAGATGAAGGTTCTGCCTTCAACACGGGCAACGTCATTAACTGCAGTTCTGTGAAGATAGCAGTCGGGGAGAAGTTCCTGATTAAGTTTGATGAGTTCGCCTGTTGAGCAAGCAGTTGCTCTGAGCTCCTCAATCTGTTCTTTAGAGCCGTCAATCCAAACAATTTTGTCGGGCTTTACAAGATCAACTTTTTCGTCAATCCAAGCAAGGACGCTCTTGTTATTTGTTAATGCTGACATATAGTAGACCTCCTGTAAATTAGTCCAAAATTACCTATTTTGTAATCGTTGTGATTATACAACATTTTGAGTGCAATTTCAACACAAAATACTAAATATTCCCAATTATTTAATATTTTTACGTTTTTTACAATGTTTCGCTTACCTATTATATGCTTTTTTATATAAAAAAACTCTCCGAAAAGACGGAGAGTTATAAAAAATATTATTTTACATATTTTTCAACGAAATTAAAAACAGAATCCCAATAAAGTTCGGGGTGAACAAGATGTGCTTCCGCATGCTCTGCATCGGGAATTGAAACCTTTTCTTTTTCACAAGCTGCAGCATTGTAGTTGAGGTCAAGCATTCTGTAAGGAACAAATAAATCCTTTTCACCGTGAAGGAAAATTGTTGGAGTTTTGCTCTTTTTCAACTGCTCAACGCAGGAAGCTTTTTTGAAATCAAATCCTGAAACAACATTTGTAACAAGGTTTGCAGCATAAAGAACAGGGAAAGCAGGAGTATGATAGCTTTCTTTCATTTCGTTTTTGAATTCGTCCCATACAGAAGAATAACCGCAGTCTGCAACTGCGCATTTAACATTAAATGGTAAATCTTCACCTGTTGTCATCATAACAGTTGCCGCACCCATTGAAACACCGTGAAGAACAATCTGAGGGTTGTTATATGTTTTTGATAAGTACTGAATCCAGTCGATAATATCAAGTCTGTCAAGCCAACCCATTGTGATTGAACGATGTTCGCTTATATCGTGACCGCGAAGGCAGGGAAGAAGAACATTATAACCTCTCTTATGATAATGAAGAGCATAACTGCCCATACCTTTAGGAGAGCTTGTATAACCGTGAATGCAGATAAGCCACTTATCACTTTCTTCCTCTGCTTTAACAGTAAGAGCGTGAATAGGTTCGTTTTTACGGTTTTTTATAACAATATGTTCATGTTCTTTTGAATCAACCCAGGCATCGCCCTCAGCTCTTAAAATTTCTTTTGGTGCGGTTAAATCAGTGGGATTATTCTTTTCTTCAATATTTTTCTTTAAATCGCTTACTTTTTTAGATGCTCTTGTGAGAACAAAAGTATTCATAGCAAGACCTGAACCAAAGAAAAGTGCACCTGCACCCAATAAAGCTTTTGCAGATTTTTTCATTTATTTCACAACCTTTCGGTATTTTTTTACATTATACTACATTTGTTTTAAAAAATAAATATAAATTTGTGTTGTTTTATACATTTTATTCTGTTATAATTATCATTGACTTTTAATTTATAGTTTAAATGAGGTTTTTTTATGTCAAAAGACTTAATGTTCAGAACTACTGCTTTCGGTGGCTTTAAAAAAGATGATGTAATGGACTTTATTGAAAAAGTTCTTAATGAGAAAAGCTCTCTTGAAAGTAAGCTCGCAACCTGTGAATCTAAAAACGCTCAGCTTGATGCTGAAATTTCTTCCTTGCAGAGCGATGTTGCAGATATTGGTAAACTCCGTTCAGATGTTGCGGAATTATCTGCTAAAATCAATGATTATGAAGATGCTATAGAAGATAAAGATACTCTTATTAAAGAGCTTACCGAAAGACTTTCAGAAGCACAATCCAAAGCTGTTGATGATGGTGAGGTTGCAGAGCTCAGAAGAGAAAACGAAAAGCTTCGTAATGAGCTTGATAAAAAGCATGATATGGAGCGCCAGGTCGGTGCGGCAATGCTTGATGCAAGAGTTCATTCTGAAGAACTTGTTGAACAGGCAAAAGAGAGAGCAGATTCTGTAAAAAAAGCGGTGTATGCCGCAATTGGAGATACTGCAGTTAAGATTGATGACCTTTCCGCAGGTATTGGTGAAATTGCCCGCAACTTTACTAAATCAGTTGCAGAGGTTGAGCTTCGTATCAAAGCTTTAACCGGTGATATGAGTAAAACTGCTCAGGCACTTATTTCAGATAATGTTTTAACAGATGATGTAATAACTGAGACTGTTGAATCTACATCAGAATATGATTTTTCTGTACCTGTTGTTGAAGATGAAATTATTTTTGACAGCAAAATCGGTAATGAGGATTATTAATGAGCGAATATTATCTTAACACCGAGAATATTAATGAATGGGTGGAAAATCTCGTTGCAGGTGACAGGGTGCTTTTATCCGGAACTGTGTATACCGCACGAGATGCCGCCCACAAGAGACTTAAAGAGCTTATATCAGAAAATAAGCCTTTACCGTTTTCTCTCACAAATTCCGTTGTTTATTTTGCAGGACCAACTCCTGAAAAGAATGGTCTTGCAATAGGTAGCATCGGACCTACAACATCTTCAAGAATGGATTGCTTTTCACCCTTAATGATTTCACAAGGTCAGAAAGCTATGATTGGTAAAGGTAACAGAAGTGATGATGTTATAAATGCAATGAAAGAATATGGAGCGGTTTATTTTGCTGCAATCGGTGGTGCAGGTGCTCTTTATTCCAAGTGTGTTGAAGAATGCAAGGTTATTGCATTTGATGATTTAGGTTGTGAATCAGTAAAAGAATTAAAAATTAAAGACTTTCCGTTGTTAGTAGCTATAGACAGTAAAGGTAACTCATTATACAAATAGCGTAGGGAACGGATTTATCCGTTCCGATTGTTATCGTTCGAATTAACTTGCGGTACGCATAAATGCGTACCCTACAATATAAGGTGTTAAGGAGCGTATTTGAAAAAATCCTATGATTATTTCAAGACGTTGAAATTATTATCAGAAGCTATTTCTGTAATTTATGAAAAAACTCTTTTAAAGCAGGATTTTTCATCAAACAGAATTCAGTTTTTTGCAGAAAAATCTGAACTTTTAAATAATTTGCGAAATGAATTTATTACTCCGCTTGAACGGGGTGATATTTTCTTGTTAGAAGAAAGTTTAACTGAAGAATTGAGTACTGTATTTACCTTGCAGGAATATTTGAATTTAATTAATAGAAGGGATTTTGATGAATTCAGCTGTTTTTCAAAATCATTTAAAAACCAAAATCTGATTTTTTCTCAATTGGGTAATTTTAAAAGTAATTTAAAGCTTTTTGAACAATGCTCTGAAGAAATTAATTTTCTGAACGAAGGTAAAAAAGGCATTGAAAAGAAAGTTGTTAGAGCATTAAAATGCCAAAGTGAGCAACCGCTCATAAAATATGCAGTTTATTCTGCTTTTCTTGATTTGAACAGAGCGATATATAAAACGATTTTACAAACAGAAAGAATTTTAATAGATAACAGTTAGGTGAATTATGGAATTTTACACATTAAGAAAAAAACTTATTGAAAAAGAGTTTTCAAGAATGAATGATATGCAGAAAAGTGCCGTTTTTAATGTGAACGGTGCAGTTCTTATTTTAGCAGGTGCCGGTAGCGGTAAAACTACTGTTCTTGTTAACAGAATCGCATATCTTATCAAATATGGTAATGCCTATCATTCAGATTTTTCATACAGAGTGCCAACAGAAGAGGATACCGCAATTCTCCGTAATTACATAGAAAATGGCGGTACTCTTCCCGACAGAGTACAAGCTCTTTTGAGTGTGGATGCGCCTCAACCCTGGCAGATTCTTGCAATCACTTTCACTAATAAAGCTGCAAATGAGCTTAAAAGCCGTCTTGAAGCTATGCTTGGCGAAAAGGGAAATGATGTCTGGGCTAGCACTTTCCACTCTTGCTGTGTTCGCATTCTTCGCCGTGACAGTGAAAGAATCGGCTTTTCAAAGCATTTCACGATTTATGATACCGACGACTCAAAAAGAGTTATGAAAGAGGTTCTCCGCGTTCTTGATATTGATGAAAAACGTTTGCCCGTTAAATATGTTCTCAATGAAATCGGAAGAGCAAAGGATTCTTTAATGACACCTGCAGATTATACCGCAAGTGCAGGGTATGACACCAATAAAAAGCTTATCGGACAAGCATTTGAAAAATATGAAGAAATGCTCAAAAAGGCTGATGCTATGGACTTTGATGATATTATTGTCAACACAGTTAAGCTTTTAAAAGAAAATCCCGATGTTCTTGAATATTATCAACGCCGTTTCAGATATGTTATGGTGGACGAGTATCAGGACACAAACCACGCACAATATATTCTCACTTCACTTCTTGCCAATGGTTACAGAAATATCTGTGTTGTTGGTGACGATGACCAGAGTATTTATAAATTCCGCGGTGCAACAATTGAAAACATACTTTCTTTCGAAAATCAGTATGAAGATACTGCTGTAATCCGCCTTGAACAGAACTATCGTTCAACATCAGTTATTCTTGATGCGGCAAATGCAGTTATTAAAAATAATAAAGGAAGAAAAGGCAAAACCCTCTGGACTGAAAAAGAGGGCGGAGATAAGATTAAAGTTAAAATTCTTACTGATGAGCGTGACGAAGGACGCTTTGTTGCAGATGAAATTCTTAATGCAGTTGCTCTTGGCAGAAAGTTCTCCGATTTTGCAATCCTTTACAGAACTAATGCTCAGTCGAGTAGTATTGAACGTGCTCTCGTTTATAATGCAGTGCCATATAAAGTTATTGGTGGTCACCGTTTCTATGACCGTAAGGAAGTTAAAGATATTCTTGCTTATCTTTCTGTTATTGCAAATCCGTCCGATACAATAAGAATGAAGCGCATCATTAATGAACCAAAAAGAAAAATAGGCGATACAATGGTAAACAATGCTTCTTCAATTGCTGATGGTTTAGGTATAAGCTTTTATGAGGTTATATCTCATGCTGACGAATATCCGTTGTTATCCCGATGCGCTTCAAGGATGCTTGATTTTACCAACCTTCTGAATTCCCTTGCTCTTTCACTTGAAGAAAAGTCCATTCAGGATTTCTTTGATGATGTTATAACTAAAACAGGTTATTATGCTTCTCTTGATTTAGATAAAGAAACTGCAGAGGAGCGCAAGGCAAACGTTATGGAGGTTCTTGCAAACCTTGTTCGTTATATGGAAGATAACGAGGGTGGCACTCTCACAGGTTTCCTTGAAGAAGTTGCACTTATGACCGACCTGGATAATTATAATACCGAAGCAGAATCAACGGTTATGATGACGCTTCACTCTGCAAAAGGTCTTGAATTTCCCGTTGTTTTCATTGTTGGAATGGAAGAAGGTCTTTTCCCGGGAAATCAGGTTATGTATGACCCCAGTGAGCTTGAAGAAGAGCGCAGACTTTGTTATGTTGGTATAACTCGCGCAAAGGAAAAGCTTTATATAACAAATGCACGTTCAAGAATGCTGTTCGGTAATACAAGCTTTACAAGGCCCTCACGTTTTCTTTCAGAAATACCCGAGGAGCTTACCGACTTTGAACGTAACGCGCCTCAACAGACCTTCTACGGCGGTTATTCAGGGGTTTCTTATGGTGGTTCTTCTTATAGTGGCGGAACAAGTATGTTTTCCCGGGAAAAGACATATTCAAAACAATCTTCAACGCCTAAAAATAAAGCAAGTGGCTTTGCAAACGGTGGTTTCAGTTCTGCACCCAAGAAGCCTGCAACCGATAATATAACTCTTGATTTTAAAGTTGGCGATACAGTTGAACATAAAACCTTTGGTAAAGGTATGATTGTCAGCGCAAAAGCTATGGGTGGCGATATGCTTCTTGAAATAGCTTTCGATACCTGCGGAACCAAAAAGGTTATGGCAAAAATGGCGAAATTAACAAAATGCTGAATGTAATTCAGCATTTTAGCTACCGGTCGCCAGTTGCCAGTCGCCAGCTTTTATAACAGAAACTTTGTTGTTCTAAATATTTTGTTTATAATCTTAAATTTTATTATTTTCATAAAAAATAAAAAGGCGGTCCATACTCTTCAAAAAGAGATAAGGGCACGCCTTTATTTTTGGCTAAAAAAGTATTATTTTTTAAATATAAATAAAAGTCAATTTAGAATAATAAAAAAACTGTTATAATACTGGCAGCTGGAGACTGGCAACTGGCAGCTGAATTAATATTCCGAAAACGGTGATGCAATTCTTGAAAGTCTGAAATTTACCGTTTCTCTTGAACGGTTGTATCTGTAAATACTGAATACAAGTCCGATACCGATATAAAGGCAAAGTGTACTTGTACCGCCTGCACTGAAGAAGGGGAATGTGATACCGATAACAGGGAGAACCATAAGCACCATACCCGCATTGATTGCAACCTGAGCCGCGATTATTGAAGCGATACCATAACAAGCAATCTGAGCGGAAAAGTCTCTTGCTTCTTTGCCTGTTTTAATCATTTTGAAGCAGATGAAGAAAAGCAATAAAAGTGCAATAAGGCAACCGAAAAAGCCTGTTTCTTCACCAATAGCGGTGAGAATAAAGTCATTTTCTCTTTCGGGAACAAGACCTGCCTGAGTATATGTACCTTTAAGATAACCCTGACCGAAGAAGCCACCCGAACCGATAGCATTAAGACCTAATCTTTGCTGATAACTTTCATCAGCAAAATCTTCAGGCCGGAAAAGAGCTAAAAAGCGTGTGCGCTGATATTCGTCAAAAACATACATCCAGATAAGAGGGGAAGCGGCAATACCTAAAATGCCACCTGCACCAAAAAAGCCTATATGAAGCCCTGCAAAGAAAAGCATTGCAATTGTCATAAAAATAAAAACAAGAGCAGAACCCATATCACCGGTAAGAATAACAAGACCTATCGGAATAACTGCATGAATTCCTAACAGTAGAATTGATTTAAAAGAGTTTATATTGTCTTTACAAAGCTCAAGATGCATTGAAAAGGTAATAACAAAACCGATTTTAACAAGTTCGGATGATTGGAAGTAAATAGAACCGAATTGAAGCCAACATTTTGAGTCAGGACGGGATTCAGGCGCGGCACCAAAAATAAGTGTTATTATCATCAACCCAACACAAAACAGACCAATTATTGGCCATATTTTCATTATCAGTTCATAGTCAATTGCGGAAATTATCAGGGTTATAACAATACCTGCAACTGCGGCAATAATCATAACAATTGCATCACGATGGATTGATTCGCCCTCACCTAAACGCCACCTTGTTGCACTGTGAACCATCATAACGCCAAAGGTTGAAGCTGCAATAATTAGTAAAAGAAGGATTTTATCTGTTTCAGCGATAAACCTTCTTGTTAAGGAAAAATATTTTTTCAAGTCTTGCACCTCTTGATTTTATCTTTCATTATTGATATATTATACATATAATAATTCTTATTTTCAAGTGTTTTAAAATTGGTATTTATATTTTGAGGTATCTATGGTTGAAGTGTTTTCTTGTTCACCTGATGAAACCGAGCTTTTCGGAGAAAAATTAGGTGCAGTTTTAAATGGTGGCGAGGTTATTGCCTATTTTGGCGGTCTCGGAATGGGTAAAACCCGTTTTACTGCAGGTCTTGCAAGAGGTATGGGGATTAATGCAGATGTTTCAAGCCCTACCTTTGCTCTTGTTCACGAATACGGTGGTGAAATACCTCTTTGTCACTTTGATATGTATAGAATAAATACCTTTGAGGATTTATGCACAACGGGATTTTTCGATTATCTTGATAACGGACGTGTTCTTGCGGTTGAATGGAGCGAGAATATTGAAAGCGCTTTGCCCGAAGAAAAACTTATTAAGATTGAATTTTCTCGTGGTGAAAATGATGATGACAGAATTTTAAGAATGAGTGGTGAGAGTGTTTATGAAAATTCTTGGAGTTGACAGTACTGCAACAGCCGCTTCTGCCGCAGTACTTGCAGACGGTAAGCTTTTAGCAGTTGATTTTTCAAATACAGGGCTCACTCATAGTCAGACACTTTTACCGATGGTTGATAATGTTCTCAAAACTGCTCGTATTCCTGTTAATGAAATTGATTGCTTTGCAGTTTCCAACGGACCCGGTTCATTTACAGGTGTTAGAATAGGTGTTTCTGCAGTGAAGGGACTTGCACAACCGCTTAATAAAAAATGCCTTGGACTTTCAACACTTGAGGTTATTGCAAAGCCTCTTGAAAACACAGGTGTTTATGCAGTTGCGGTAATGGATGCTCGTTGTAATCAGGTTTATACCGCACAATTTGACTGTAAAAGCGGTTTAGAGAGAAAAACTCCTGACGATGCAATTTCAATTGCAGATTTAACAGAACAGCTTAAATCTGTTGACGGCAGAATAATGCTTGTTGGTGACGGTGCTCTTCTTTGCTATAACAAAATGAAAGAGGATTTACCTGATATAGAAATTGCACCTTTGAATATAAGGTATCAGAGTGCTTCTTCCGTTTGCATAATTGCATCGGAAATGCTCGAAAATGATGAAAATGTATCGATTTCTCCCGATGAGCTTTTACCTTGTTATTTAAGACTTTCTCAGGCAGAAAGAGAATTAAAGAATAAAAATAAATAAAAGTTAATTTTTACCGAAAGGATGTTATATATGATTGCTATTGCTTCTGACCACGCAGGTTACCCTCTCAAAGAGGAGATTAAAAAATATCTTACGGAAAAAGGCATCGAATTTATCGATTGTGGTACAGATTCAGATGCTTCCGTAGATTATGCCGCATTTGCACAGAAAGCTTGTTTAAAGGTTACAAGCGGGGAATGTGATAAAGCAGTTCTTTGTTGCGGAACAGGTATCGGCATTTCAATGGCAGCTAATAAGGTTAAAGGCATCAGAGCAGCTTGTTGTTCCGATTATTTCAGTGCAAAGTTTACAAGAGTTCATAACGATGCAAATGCTCTTTGCTTGGGAGCAAGAGTTATCGGTGGTGGTCTTGCTTGTGAGCTCGTTGATGTTTTCCTTAACACTGAATTTGAAGGTGGCAGACATCAGCGCAGAGTTGACCAGATTCACGCTATCGAAAACGGCGATATACTTTGATGAAAAAAATTAAAACTTTTTTTAAGAATAACCCGAAAATAATAAAAAGAGCGTTATGTGTTATACTGACGCTCTTTGTTGCTTTTTCAATTATAACAATTTGGGGTAATATTACTTTATCAGTTGAGCATTTAACTATTGAAACAGATAAACTGAATATAGAAGAGGGTTATAAAATTGCCCATATTTCCGACTATCACAATACTCATAACAAAAACATCAATAAAGAAGTTTTGTCTTCATTAAGGGAAGAAAAACCAAACATAATTTTTCTGACAGGGGATTTGGTTGACTGCCGAAAAACTGATATTGAAAAAGGTCTTGATTTTGTTTCGGAAATTACTGAAATTGCCCCGGTTTACTATGTAACGGGCAATCACGAATGTAATATCAGTATAGATAGTCAATCTGCTTTTGATAATATGATTGATGATTTAAAATCTATGGGTGTTGAGGTGTTAAGAGAGGAACGTTCTTCTATAACCTTACCCAACGATGAAGTAATCAATATTTTGGGTATTGATGACCCGTATTTTCATTGCGAATTCGCAAGTCAGGTTGCTCAAGCAACAGAAGAGCTTTGTTCGTCTTTAACTGTTGATAAGAATGAATTTAACATTCTGCTTGCCCACCATCCCGAGCAGTTAGAAATATATTCGAGTTATAATTTTGATTTGGTATATTCAGGTCATGCTCACGGCGGTCAGGGAAGATTATTCGGAGTTGGTTTAATCGCACCCGACCAAGGTTTGTTTCCAAAGTATACAAGCGGTATTTATGAAGAGAATGGCACTAAACTTATAGTCAGCAGGGGAATCGGCAACAGTATTGCACCTATAAGATTTTTCGACCGTCCGCATCTGATATATACAACAATTAAATAAAGTAAATCCGTTCAGCAATTTAAACTGTTGAACGGATTTTTCTTATTTATTTCATTTTAAGTGTGGCAATATTTGATTTTGTTTTACATCCGTATTTATCTTTAATCACACAATAAACCTGGCGACCTTTTGATTTTGAAGTCATTTTAGTTGAATATGTAGCAGATTTAACAGAGGATTTAGAGAAACTCTTTTTACCTGCATTTTTATAATACCATGTGTATTTAAGTTCATCACCGTTGGCCTTTACAGAAACCTTTGCTTTCTTGTTTTTGGCAACTGTTACCGACTTGGGTTGAGTTGTGATTTTAAGTGGTGTTCCCATATAAAGAATACCGACATCAGATATCATAGTATTGCCATAAGAGTCGGTAATGATACAGTAAACCTTGCGTCCGTCACGATCAGAATTCATTTTTACAGAATATGAGCTACCGGTAAATGAACTTGTATAAGTGTAGCTGCTGTCACCTTTGTTTTTATAATACCATTTGTATTTATTACCTTTACCTTTTGCTGTAACATATACCTTTGCGGTTTTTCCTGAAAGGTTAACACCTATTGCAGGTTCTTTATCGATATCAACGAAATCTCTTTCCATATGCCATTTAGCTTTTGTAAGATAAGTGTTATCCTCTCTCAGGTCAATTATATTTTTATCAAGCTTGTCACCAGCATACCAGACATCCGTCAATTTACTGCAACCATCAAAAGCACAGTCATAAATCTCTAAAACTGTATGGTACATATATAAATCAGTTAAATTTTTGCAGTTCTGAAAAGCTGCAAATTCAATTCTTCTGACACCGAAGCTTATATATACTTTTTTTAGATTACTGCAGTTTGCAAAAGCATATTCTTCTATCACATCAACACTCTGAGGTATTGTTATAGATGTTATTCCATCACAGTCGTAAAATGCAAAACTCTGGATTTTTGTAATACTGAACGGAAGCTTAACAGATTTAAGTGCTGTACATTTATAAAAAGCAGAATCATCAATAGTTGTTATACCTTCGGGAATATTAACAGTTGTCAGAACAGGACATTCTGAAAATGCATTCTCACTTATAACCTTAATATTTTTACTTAATGTTACTTTTTTTAATGCCTGGCAACCGCTAAATGCGTATTCACCAATCGTTTTAACTGTGTCGGGAATAACAACTGATGTGATACTGTAACAGTTGGCAAAAGCCATATCTGCGATGGCAGTTACGGATTTACCGCCAATTTTAGAAGGAATAGTTAAAGCACCTTCATAGTTTTCGGGGCATTTGGTAATTGTTACTTTACCATTTATTGTGCTGTATTCAAGTCCATTATCAGTTGTTGCAGCATTAACCTTTAAGTTAAAAGGAATAAACTGTACTAACAAAATAACGGTAAGCACTAAAGCAGAAGTTCTGATAAATTTGTTCATTTTAATAAC
Source organism: Acutalibacteraceae bacterium (assembly GCA_045543035.1). Taxonomy (GTDB): domain Bacteria; phylum Bacillota; class Clostridia; order Oscillospirales; family Acutalibacteraceae; genus DTU089. Next base: position 25,987 of record JAZQMA010000051.1, read on the forward strand.
CACCTTTATTTTAATTAGTTAATTTTAAGAAGCTACAAAAACGCAGCTAATAAGATAACAGTCAGACGCCTCCTCAACAGTTGCCGTGTTACCATTGATGGTTGCATATTTCAGGTTGCCCTCCTCTCCATCGCACGGAACAACCTCAACTGTTACTTTATAGGAATGTCCGGGAATGAATCTGTCATCGGTATCTATGTTAGAATCAGTAGTTAAATCATACCAGGTAACACCATTATAAATATATCCGTAATTTTCGGGATATAATTCATATTTGTTGTCATCAATAACTACATCATAAGATGGGAGACTGTTTGCAGCAGGTTCTTCTAAACCAACAATTTCAACTGAATCATATAGTGAGCTTTCGCTACCCGCGTTGGTTACTATAGCCATAAAAGCACAGTCAATAACATCAATAAAACCATCTTGGGCATAGTCACAAATAGCGAGAGCGTAATCATAATCGCTTGTTGTATCATCAGGAACCTTGGAATCGTTCAGAGTTGCATTGATTACCTGCTGATAGTCAAGAACATCTATAACACCGTTCATATTTGCATCGCCACATTCGTTGAGATAAATATCAAGAACGGATGTGTTATCGTAAATTGTTTTATTGTAGGTTCGGGTTGTATGACCGTCCTTCATTACCTTAATGATGTAATTACCGCTTTCAATACCCTTGATGAAATAAGAAGTGTAAGTGCCATTAAGTGTTAATGTTTTAACCGGCTCGTTTGAACCTTCAAGGTAAAGCTCTAAGGTGATTTCGGTATATTCCTCACCATAGCTATAAACAGCACCCATAATTGAGGGACCGATTTCACCAACATATCCACAGATTGAGCATTCCATATAATCATCGAATGAATGCTCATGTAATGATGTTCTGTGTTCTTCGCTGTCACAGAATCTGCAATCCTTCCAGTGATATTCCTCATCGTAGCTCCAATTTACAACGGGCGTTGCACTGTGATAGTCAAAATTATCACTATGCTCTGTTTTGAGATGCTCCTCTAAATCAGGGTCACTGATACATCTTCCACAGTAACATCCAAGATTGTTCATAGCCATATTACAGCAGCTTGAGCAACGATGTTCTCCGTTGTAATTACAAGTATAGCATTCGTAAGTAACGCAGAAGCACTGACCGCAATCAACGCAGAAGTGGTTTTCATAATCGGGGTCTTCAATGCACATTCCGTCGTTACATTCTGATTTTTCTTCACAGCAATATTCGCAAAGCGAGCAGTATTCACAAATATTTGCACAGTTATCACAATGCGCTCCGCATTCTTCGCAAATTACTGCACAGTCCGAACACTTACCGCAGCCGAAGCAAAGGTCGTAGCAAGAGCCACAGTGGTTACAATCGTCACACCACAATCCTGATGCACAATTACGGCAAATTCCGCAATCCTCGCAGAAACCGTCAGATACACATAATTCACATTGCTCGTGGCAAAGGGGACAGAGCTGAATACAGTTTTCGCAGCCTTCGTTACAGCCCTGACAAACTATAGTACAGTCAGAGCAAAGCATACAGCTTTCGCAGAAGCCAACACCATCTGATGCACAATCAAAGCATTTGCCACAGTCAACGCAACGGTTGTCACCATAGCAGGCTGAGCAGTTACCTGAGCATTCGGGGCAGATTTCTGCACAACCTTCGCAGGCAGAACCACAGTCTGCGCACAAGTTAGTGCAAACACCACAAAGATTACATTCATCACAGTAGCCTGTTGAGCCTTCAGCACATTCCTTACACAATCCACAGTCGCTGCAACGCTCGTCACCATAACAGGTTGAACAATTACCCTTACATTCAGGGCAGAGTTCCGAGCATTCGTCACAGGTTTCGCCACAGGAGTCACAAATGGTTACACATTCTCCGCAAGCATTACAGGTTGCGCACCAACCTACCGAATCACCGGCACAGTTGTAACAAACCCCACAATATGTACATAAACCACCATTAGCTTCTGCACAATCACTGCAGGTTCCGCAGGTTATACAGAACTCGGAGCAGTTTTCACAGGATTCGTTACAGTCTGCACAAATCAAAGAGCAATCAGCACAACCACTTCCACAGGGGCATATAGGTTGGACACAGTTGCCGCAGTTGTCACAGTTGTCGCACCAACCATTGGCTTCACCACAATCCTTACAGGTTTCGCAGTAGCCACAGAAATTTTCGTAGCAGTTGTCGCAATGCTCTGCGCATTCGGGACAAACCATTGCGCAGGAGGTACAACCATTTCCGCACGGACAAACATAGTCTGTGCAGTTATAGCAGGTGTCGCAGTTTTTACAGAATAGGTCTTCTCCGCCTATACAGTCAACACAGGTGTTACAACCACCACAAATATCTTCATCGGAACAATTGGTACATTTTTCATTACAGCCGGGGCAAACTGTTGCACAATCAGAGCAACCGTTACCACAATAACAGATAGCTTCAACACATTCACCACAGTTGTTACATTCGTTACACCAGCCACTTGCTTCTCCGCAGTCCTTACAGGTATTACAGCCACCGCAGAAATCCTCGTAGCAGTTGTCGCAATGCTCACCGCAGGATGCACAAACTATTGCACATTCGGAGCATCCGTTTCCACAGTAGCAGATAATTTCAACGCATTCACCGCAAACATCGCATTCATCGCACCATCCGCTACCACCAACGCAGGTTTTACAATAGCCACAGTGAGCGCATAAATCACCGGTGCAGTTACCACATTCCTCTTGGCAACCGGAGCATACATCGGTGCAATCACTACAACCATTTCCGCAATAACAAATAGATTCAACGCAGTTACCACAATTGCTACAGTTATCGCACCAGCCGTTTCCTTCACCGCACTCCTTACAGGTGTCGCATCCGCCACAGAAATCATCGTAACAGTTATCGCATTTTTCACCACATTCGGAACAAACTATTGAACACGAGGTACAACCGTTTCCGCAGGGACAAACATAGTCGGTACAGTTATAGCAGGTATCACAGTTTTTACAGAATAAATCAGCGCCACCGATACAGTCAACGCAGGTGTTACAGCCACCACAAATATCTTCATTGGCGCAGTTTGTGCATTTTTCGTTACAATCGGGACATATTGTTGCACAATCGGAGCATCCGTTTCCACAGTAGCAAACCGTTACACATTCACCACAGTTATTACATTCGGTACACCAACCGCTACCTTCACCACAGTCTTTACATATATTACAGCCACCACAGAAATCTTCGTAGCAGTTGTCACAATGCTCATTACAAGCAGGGCAGACAATCGCACATTCGGAGCAACCGTTTCCACAGTAACAGATGTCTTCTACGCAATTACCGCAAACATTACAATTATCGCACCAACCGGCGTCACCGACGCAGGTCTTGCATTTTCCGCAGTGTGCGCATAAATCACCGGTACAGTTTGCACATTCCTCTGCACACTCGGGACAAACATCTGTACATTCAGTGCAACCGTTACCACAGGCACAAATGTAATCAGTACAATTTATACAGGTTTCACAGCTTGTACAGAAATTGCCTTCTCCACCTACGCAATCTATACATACACCGCAGTTACCACAAATTGCAGATGGCTCACAGGTGGTACATTTTTCGTTACATTCAGGGCAAACGCTTGCACACTCGTTGCAGGCTTCACCACAAATACAAACTGTTGCACAGTCGCCGCACATATTGCAGTTTGCACACCAACCGTCTCCACCAACGCAACCGATACAGTAACCACAACCGGCACATATATCACCGGTACAGCTTTCGCATTGTTCGGCACAACCGGGACAGACGCTTGTACAGTTATCACAACCTGCACCACAATCACATATTATTGCACAAGCACCACAGGTTTCGCAGTTTGAACACCAGGTTCCGTTTGCCTCCTGACAATTCTGACAGGTGATTCCACAGCTACTGCAAAGGGGAGCAGACTCACAATTTGTGCAGACCTCTGAACAGCCCTCGCAAAGTGTAGCACAGTTAGAACAACCCTCGCCACAATAACATATTACAGCGCACTCACCACAATAACCACAGCCCTGGCAGAACTCGTCGTCACCAATACAATCTGCACATTTTTCACATTCAGCGCAAAGAGTGCCACAGTTAGCGCATACCTGACCACAACCTCCGCAGACAGCCTCACAGTTTTCACAACGTTCATTACATCCCTCGCAGACTAAGGCACAACAAGAGCCAAGACAACAATTTTCGCAGAAGAACTCTAAGCAATCTGAACAATACTCGCCACAGTCCTGACATATTTTTTCAGGAGCACATTCACTACATAAATCTCCACATCCATCGCAGATGTTCTCGCTCTTTGCACCGCAGCCGCCACATTTATCTTCACACTCACAGCAATCATTATCGATGCATTTATAACAATCCTCGCAGATTATAGCACAATTATCACAGGCTGTTCCGCAACCATTTTCACACACTATAGCACAACAAGGACCGAGCTTACAGGTATCGCACCAACCGCCTACAGATTCACAGCACTCTTTACAACATTCACCACAATCTGAACACATTTCATCCTCAGCACATTCAGAGCATTTTTCCCAACAGCCTGTGCAAAGGGTGTTGGATTTTTCACCACAGTTATCGCATCTGTTGTCGCAGTCGCAGCAGTTCTCAAGACATTTATTGCACTCATCGCATAAATCATCCTCGTTATCCATACAATCGCCACAATCAGCACAATGCCAGGCTTCATAGCAATCGGTTCGGTCACTGTCCTCGCCACAGTGTTCACCACCTGAGCAAATCCAAGAATCACCAATGAAGCTACCGCAATGCTCACAGGTACCTTCTTCATCCCATGCATTAGCAGTAATCACAAAGCCTGATTCATTGCTGTGCTCTTCGTGACTATGGTCATTGATTGAGAAGATAGGGGATAGATTGTATCCAAAAATAATCATAATGGATAAGACAATGCTTGCAATTTTTTTGAAGCCTTTCCTACACTTACTCATAAAACACACTCCTTTTGAGAATTGTTAATAACACAGTTAAATAATAAGAATTTTTCATTAAAATGCGAATTTTAGTTCGTTGACACATATTAAACAATATGTTATAATTCAGCGGTAGGGCGGTCTGCGTGTTCATTGGCACTCCCACGCAGAGCGTTACAGGACCGACAATTCCGTGTAACAAAGATACCCTATGGAAAGAAAAGCAGGTTTTATATCCTTCTTATTATCCTACTGTAATTATTATAATTAATATAAATATTAAAATCCCCACACTTACTGTAATTAAAAGTGTGGGAAATTGGGTTTTCCTTTAAAAAAGTGTGGGAAAAAGTGTGGGAAACACATTTTTTGTGTCAGATAGGAGTGTTTTATGAAAAAGTCAATTTTCGGTTTGATTTCTTCATTTTTTATATTATTAACCTTCAGTGGTTGTGCAAATGTAAGTGAAAAAACCGCAAGTCTTGTAGGCGTTTATATTGCAACTGCAATAATATCATTTATACTGCTGGTTGGTTATTTTCTTGTAATTAAAAAGAAAGAGCTATGGTTTGTTCTGTTGTTCTCCTGCGTTTTTCTTGTAAACGTTGGTTATCTCTGTCTTGCAGTTTCGGATACTCTTGAAACCGCTTTGATGGCAAACAGAGTTTCTTATCTGGGTTCAGTTTTTTTGCCAATGGCAATGCTGATGATTATTGCAAAAGCAACAAAGCTTAAATATAACAAGGCTTTACCATATCTTCTTATGGTTGTTGGCATTTTAGTTTTCCTTGTTGCCGCAAGTCCCGGTATCCTTGATTTATATTATAAAGATGTAACTCTTCAGGTTGTTAATGGTGTATCGGTTCTTAATAAAGTCTATGGACCCTGGCATATAACTTACTATATTTATCTCTTCGCTTATTTTGCCGCAATGGTTGGCATTATTATTAAAACCTCGGTAAAAAAGCTTGTTGCTTCAAGCAGTCAGGGGATAGTGCTCACCCTGGCGGTTATGGTTAATATTGGTGTTTGGTTCCTTGAGCAATTTGTTGATTTCGGCTTTGAATTGCTTTCTTTTTCATATATAATCAGTGAGCTTTTTCTTTTGGGTCTAAATTTTCTTATGCAGGATGAAGAAAAAAGAAAAGCACTTTTAACTGTGAATACTGAAATAAATTCTATAGAAAGCAATATAGAAGTTAAGGAAACTGTAGTTGCCGAAAATAATGAGAATGCCGAAAAAATAGAGCTTTTTCAAAAGGGGATATCAACTCTAACCGTTACCGAGAAAATGATATTTGATTTATATATTGACGGTAACGGAACAAAAGATGTTCTCGCAAAGATGAATATAAAAGAAAACACCCTGAAATACCATAATAAAAATATATATGGCAAATTAGGTGTGTCTTCAAGAAAGCAGCTTTTAGAAATTGCAAACAAAATTTCAGTTAATAAATAAGAATATAAATAAAAAACTCACTCAACCGTAATAGCTGAGTGAGTAATTTTTTACGCTTTTAAAGCTCTTTCAAGCCAGATTGATGCGATTTCAATTGCCGCATACATTCCGTTTTTATCGGAGCTTTTTTCAATAGCGGCGAGGGGATTAGCCTCCTGGGTGTTAACGAGCTGAACCTTAACCTTATCTGCAATCTTGACGCCGTGAACCTCGTGAGATTCAACAACTGAAAGAAGAGTAACATAAGGGTCGTTAATATCACCATAGTAAATTGTGTTGCCTTTGCGAACAAGGGGCTTACCCTTGTAGGTTAAAAAGCTTTTATTGTCAGCCAAAATAAACACTCCTTAGAGAACGAGAATTATTAGTGAAGATATGCTTTAAGAAGAGCCTGGAGAAGCTCGTCTCTGTCAATCTTACGAATAAGACTTCTTGCATTGTTGTGAGTTGTGATGTAGGTGGGGTCTTCGGACAAGATATAACCTACAAGCTGACTTGTGGGGTTGTAACCCTTTTCAACCAAAGCATTATAAACGGTCACAAGAATCTCACGCATCTCTCTTTCATGTTCATCACTGATAGTGAACTGTATTGTTTTATCTGTCATATAAACACCTCCTAAAAACTTATAACTATTATAATCTATATAATTTGAAATTACAACAGTTAATTGTTAAGAATTTTCAAACTTTAGCTTAAAGGGAGATAAAAATCCCTTTTAAGCTCTCATTTCAATGCCGATTTCCTTAAGATTTGCAAGAATTTCATCAATCCAAGCCTGAACCTCATCCATTTCAAGAGTTTTCTCTTTAGAAGAGAAGATAAGACGAATTGTTATGCTCTTAACACCATCTTTTTCATAAGTGTCAATAACCTTAACATTGTTGAGTTCATCAAGATTAAGTGAATTCCAGCAAGCAGAAAGATCAGCGAAGGTAACGCCCTCTTTCATTATAAGAGAAAGGTCATAATAAGTTGACTGCTGAGTTGATGGTTCAACAAATGAAATATTGTCGCCACCGATTGTAATGAAATCATCAACATCAATTTCGATACAAACTGCAACGCCGTTTTTATCAAGCTTCTGTGCATTTGAGGGATGAAGAGTGTTGATTGTACCAACATTTACGCCATCACAAGTGATGCTTGCTGTGTTTTTGGGATGCTGCCAAGCGTGAGAAGGCTGAACCTTTGCAAGAATGGGGGCTTTGTGTTTAATCTGCAAGAAGATTTCATTTACCATTGAAACAGCCTTGAAGAACAATTCTTTTTCGGAAACGGTTTTGTTAAAGAGTACAATACCAAGTCTTCTGCGTTCGTTTGCAGTGCCGTCTTCCCTGATACCTGCGGCAACACGACCGATTTCAAAAATTCCGTAGTTATCGGAATAATCCTTGTTATCGGAAACTGCAGAAAGGAGAGTGGGAATCATTGAGTTACGAAGAGTTCCGTTATCGGAGCTTTCGATGTTAAGAACCTTAACATTTTCCTCAACCTCAATACCGAGCTTTTTATATTTTCTCACGTCGCACCAGATATATGAATGAACCTCGTGAAGATTATAGTGCTTAACAAGAATATCCTTCATTTCGTTGCTCTGAGAGCGAACAGGAGAGCTCTTAACGGGCTTCAAAGGACTTTTTGTTGTGATGATGCTGAAGTTATCGTAGCCGTAGATACGAGTGATTTCTTCAATAATATCAGCTTTGATTGTAACATCCTTTGTTGCACGGAATGAGGGAACTTTTACCTTGAATTCCTCGCCGTCTTTTTCAACACCAAAACCGAGTGCAGTAAGAGTTTTGAGAATTCTTTCTTCGGAAATATCAATACCTGTATATTTATCAACATAAGCCTTGTTGAAGCTGATATTGATTTCAGGGTATTTTCGTACATATTCGTCTGTAAGCTGAGAAGCTACTCTTGCGCCTTCGTCAATAGACTGAAGAAGATATGCAAAACGCTTTGCAGCGGTAACAGTCATTTCAGGGTCAAGCATTTTTTCGTAACGAGCAGAAGCATCTGTACGAAGACCAAGTCTTGAGCTGGATTTTCTTACGCTTACACCGTCAAAGTTAGCGCATTCAAGAACAACTGCATTTGTATCGCCAACGATTTCAGAATCAAGACCGCCCATAATACCTGCAATTGCAACGGGTGTTGAGCCGTTGTTGATGAGAAGAGTATCAGTTGTTATATCTCTTTCGGTGTTATCAAGAGTTGTGAATTTACAGTCTGCTTTGGGCGTGTCAACAACAATTTCGTCAATCTTGTTAGCATCAAAAGCGTGAGTGGGTTGACCCATTTCAAGCATAATATAGTTTGTAAGGTCAGCAAGAAGGTTGATTCCTCTCATACCGCAGTAGTAAAGACGAATCTGTAAAGACATAGGACTAACATTCTTTGTGATGTTATCCATTTTCACGCAGGAATATCTGTAAACAAGGTCGTCTCTTCCAACAGTAACCTTAATCTTCTCATCACCGTCATAAGCAAGGTCAGAGAGGGGAAGTGGCTTAAGCTCTCTGTCAGTAAGAGCAGCAAATTCTCTTGCAATACCATAGTGACCCCAGAGGTCAGGACGGTTTGTGAGAGATTTGTTATCTACCTCGAAAATAATATCGTCAATGGGGTAAATATCTTTAAGATTTGTTCCGTTGGGAGCGTCAACATCAATTTCCATAAGACCTGATTTATCATCAGAAAGACCGAGCTCGAATGCTGAACAGCACATACCTTCGGATTCAAAGCCTGCAACAGTTGCTTTAGTGATTTCACCTGCAGGAACTCTGCCACCTGCTTTAACGAAGGCGATTTTCATATTCTCGCGTACATTAGGTGCACCGCAAACAACATCATAAATTCTGTCGCCACCATCAACTTTAAGAAGATGAAGCTTCTTTGAGTTGGGATGATTTTCTATTGAAAGAATTTCACCAACAACAACATCTCTTAAATCTTCACCTTTAACGATAATATCTTCAACCTCTGCAGTTGCAAGGGTGAAGGAGTTAATAAGCTTTTTAATGTCAAGACCTTCGAGGTCAACATATTCTTTAATCCAGTTAATTGAAACAAACATTTATTTGACCTCCTTTTCTGAATCTGTGAAAGTAGCATTTTCGAACTGTGAAAGTGCTTTAAGGTTGCAGGAGTTGAAAACACGAATATCTTTAATTCCGTATCTCATCATTGCAAGTCTTGTAAGACCGAGACCGAAAGCAAAGCCTGTGTATTTTTCAGGGTCAAGACCTGCCGCAGTAAGAACATTGGGGTGAATCATACCGCAGGGGCAAAGCTCAAGCCAACCTGAATCCTTGCAAGAGGGGCAACCGTCACCGCCACAGATAAGGCATTGAATATCAAGCTCGAAACCTGGTTCAACAAAGGGGAAGAAGCCGGGACGAAGTCTTACAGTAATATCTCTCTGGAAAACCTCGGAGAGCATTGTTTTCATAAAGTAGATAAGGTTGGAGATTGAAATATCTTTATCAACCATAACACCTTCCATCTGGAAGAATGTGTTTTCGTGGCAAGCGTCAATCTTTTCGTTTCTGAAGCATCTGCCGGGGAAAATAACACGGATGGGGCGGTCTGCCTCAAGCTCTTTTGTGTATTTGATAAGAATAGCATTCTGTGCTGCAGAAGTATGAGTTTTCAAAAGCTGATTTGTGCTTAAATAGTAAGTATCCTGCATATCGCGAGCAGGGTGATGCTTGGGAATATTAAGAGCCTCGAAGCAATGATAATCGTCAACGATTTCATCATAATCTTCGATTGAGAAGCCCATACCTGCAAAAATATCCTCAACCTCACGCTGAACGAGAGTGATAGGGTGATATGAGCCTGTGTCTTCTGAAATGGGGAAGGTAACGTCATAATCTTCTGCGCTGTTGATAAGACGTTCTTCCTCAAGTTTCATAAGCTCGGTTCTTTTTTCGTTAATGGTAGCCTCAATGAACTGTTTAACATCATTGATAATCTGACCTGCTTCCTTTTTCTGCTCATTGGGAATGTTACGAAGCTCACCCATAAGAGAAGAAATAGGGCCTTTTTTGCCTAAAAATTCAATTCTCAATTGTTCAAGCTCAGCAGGAACTGTTGCCGCAGCAACTTTTTCGCTGAATTGCTCTTTCAACTGTTGTGCTTTTTGAAGCATTTTCTTCATCCTTTCGAAATATATTTATGAAAATTTAAAACTAAATATTGGGATTATTTGTAGGGGACGGATTTATCCGTTCCGAAACAAAATTGTAACCTTGGCGGTACGCATAAATGCGTACCCTACGTTATTATAAAAACAAAAAACTCCGTCCCCAAAGGGACGAAGACAATCTCCGCGGTACCACCCTTAATTTTTGCATCAGAGCAAACACTCGTCTGTAATATAACGGTTACACCCGTTGCGACCTACTTAGTTTCAACCGCACTGCTCACAAGTGAACTTCAAAGAAAAAATCCGTAATGTGCTTTCAGCCAAGGCACATCTCTCTGAAACATCAATTAACTTCTACTCTCTTGCTCAACGCATTTGAATGAATAATAGCACACTTTAATAAAAATTTCAATAGTTTTTACTAAAGTGTGCTGTAGATTTTTTATTATCCCTTAACCTTGCCGCCTTTCATTTTAATAAGCTCTCTGTAGCTTATTAATTCGACGCCGTGATCTTTAAGGTATTTATGTACATAAGGGTCTTTCATAAGCTGGTATTCCCAGACTCTGTCTTTCCATCTGCCTGTGATGCCTTTAAGCTCGTCATTTTCAACAGAGGGATGAACGAAAGTTTCTGTTACGCCATCGGGAATGTCTGTCCAGATTTTGAGAATAGTATCACGATAAACCTCGTAGCTTACTCTCATATCATCGTTCCAATCGGGGAAGAGAAGGTAATCGGGGATTACAACATCATATTTTTTACCCCAATGCTTAGAGAGAATTGTAACTGCGGCATAGAGAGGATAAGGAGTGCCGTTAGGGCAGATTCTCTTATCAGCCTTTGTATAAAGACGATAAGCATAGCCGTAGCTACCGCAGATTTTAAGAGCAAGCTTGGAAAGACCTAATCTGCCGGTATAGTGGCCATAAAGAGAACCCATATGGTTGTCCACATGGCTGGGCTTCATACCCATTTTATGAGCAAGGTCAATCTGAGCGCGAACTTCTTTTTCAATATCTTCATAAGAAGCGTTTTTTTCAACCTGATCGCTTTCGTGCCACATAAAGCCTTCTTCATCAAGAAGAGATTTACCGTCAGTTAAAGGTTTCCAACGATATTTACCCCATTCACTTGTAAGAGTGGTATGAATACCGATTGCATATTCAGGATGGTCTATGGAGAAATGAACAGCGTGCTCTGCGCCGGGGCAGGGCATCATAATGGTTGCAGATTTTAACCAACCACCAAGAAAAAGCTCTTCAACAGCTTCATTAGCAGCAGTGCACATTCCATAGTCATCAGCATTAACAATAAGATATTTTGCCATAGTTTCGCCTTCTTAACATTAATATGTAATAAATCATTTCATACACACTAATATTAACATTTTTTGTAAAAAAATCAAGTGGTTTTATAAATAAATTGCACAGTTTTTTCCATTTAATATTAAAAAATATCTTTACTTTGCTGAATTGTGTGTTAAAATGAAAATATAATACAGAAACAGGTGATTTTATGAGCGATATTAAACTTGGTGTTCAGTTATTTACTTTGCGTGATAAGTGCCAAAATGCCGAAGATTTTGAAACAACCCTTAAATTTCTTCAAAGCATCGGTTGCGATGTTATTCAGATTTCTGCAATAGGTGATATTCATCCTGAAATTGTTGCAGAGCTTGTTGATAAATATAAAATGGATGTTTGCGTAACTCACAAACCCTATGACAGAATGAAAAATGATTTGGATGCTCTTATTCACGAGCATAACCTTATTAATTGTGATAATATCGGTATTGGTGCAATGCCCGGTAATATTCACGAATCATTTGAGGGTGTAAGCGGTTTTATTCAGAAATGTAATGAAATCGGTGCAAAAATGAAAGAACAAGGCAAACAGCTTTGTTATCATAACCACGCTTTTGAATTTGAAGTTTATGATGGTAAGCGTACCTTCGAAAGATTAATTGAAGAAACCTCTCCGGATACCCTTCATTTCATTCCTGATACATATTGGATGCAGGTTGGTGGTGTTAATCCTGCCGAATACCTCAAAAAGCTTAAGGGCAGAGTTGAGGTTTGCCATTTCAAAGATATGAGAATTGTTAATAATGCTCAGAGATTTGCCGAATGTGGCACTGGTAATCTGGATTTAGGCGCTTGTTATCGTGCTTGTAAGGAAATTGGTGTTCAATATATTGTAATTGAGCAGGATTTGTGCTATGATATGGATGTTTTTGATTCAGTAAAAATCGGTTTTGAAGGTCTTAAGCGCATAGCCGAAAAGAGTTGAACACCGCACGGTTTCTTAAGGCAAATTTCCGCACTAACTGCGTCAAAAAGCTTGAAATACGCCAGTATTCCTTCACTTTTTTCCTTGTTATTGCAAAAATTTTGCCTTAATAAACTGCTCGCACCTAAAATTCCAAAGATTTTGGTGCAGCAGGGTGTTTCTTCGGCGCAGATATACTGGCGTATATTAAGACGAAAAACGCACTGATGTGCCGGAAGATTTGAATTTTAGGCGTACGGGGTTCAATTCTTTTCGGCTATAGCTCAGGAAAATAAATAAGGGGATGTTATTTATGAGTTCCATTCTTAAAAAATTAATTTTTGTTATTGCATTTGTTTTATTAACTTTGGTTTTACCTTGTGTTTTGTTGCTTTTATTTGTTGATTCTGCAAATGGATTTTCAGTTTATGTTATAACTTATGGTGTAATCATATTTGCTGTTTTAGGGTATGTTGTTGCCAGTGTTCGCAATATGGAAAAAAAGCTTGAAGAGACTATGGAAGAGATTAAGATGCAAAATGCTGCAATTGCATATAAGCTTACTAATGTTGATAATGAAATTGCATCAACACCTGTACCTCAACAACCCATAGTTCAAGAGATTAAAGAAGAACCTGTTGTTGATACAAGTAATGTTCCTCTTAATCCTGCAGAACCTTTGGTTATGCCAACTGAGAAAAAAACCGGAAAAGTTACTGACGATGGCTTTGATGACTTTAAATAAAAACAATAATAAAATTTATGAGCGTGTTCAGAAAATCAGAATTTTCTGAACACGCTCATTTTTAATTAATTATCAAAGTTAAATTGCTCATAGGGTATGAACAACAAGGGTGAATAATTCCGTGGCTTGAATCTGCAAGTCTTCTTGAATCTATTCCGTTCGGTATAAAAACATTACCTTTTGTGAGCCTTGCACGGCAAAAACCACATTCACCCGAACGGCAGGAGGAGGGTGCTTTGATGCCTTCTCGTTCCAAGCTGACCAAAAGTGTTTCTTCGGTTGCACAAGGTATTGTTGCAACTAATTCACCATTTTTTATTACCTTGCAGAAATATGTTTTGCCGATTTCATCTTTTGGAAAATCGGGTAAGCTTGCAGGATTAACAATCTGACCGCTTAAACCAAAACGAATGTACTTTTTCTCCAATTTCAACTCTGCTATCTGCGGAGTAATTCTGTTGTAAAGAGCAGTTGAACCGCAAACAAATATACTGTATTTTGAGGAAGGAGCATATTTTTCTATCAGAGTTTTTGTAACAAAACCACGTTCGCATTTATCTGCTCTTTCATCGCTGAAAACATAAATAACACGGAATTTATCGGTTGTTTCTGAAAGCTCTGCCAATCGCTCATTCATTATAGTTTCATTTCTCTTTCTTGCAGAATAGAGAAGAGTTAAGTCTATATCAAGCGTGCCGTCTGCAATAGCTTCAGCCATTGATAAGAATGAAGATATACCGTTACTGTCACACACTGCGATAATATTTTTTGAATCTCGCAATTTCTGATAGTAAAAACTACCTTGTGGCGCAGATGCAACAATCTGAGTACCTTTTGTCCAAGTGTTGAAAATATAAGTTGAAGCAAATCCATGGGGGATTTTTTTTACGATAATAACATATTCATCGTCAACTGAGCGATTAGGTGAAGAACATATTGTATATGGTCTTGTTATAACTGCAGAGCCGATATTTAATGTTATGCTGAGATACTGACCGGGACGGAAGTAAGCAAGTTTAGCAGTGCCGTGAGCAGCATCGGGTTCAAGAACATAAGCACGGACATCTTTTGAAATTTCTGCAACCTGCTTAACTCTCAGGTATTGTGTTGTTGGGTGAAGAAAGTTAGCGGCAGAGTTAACTGCAAAGTTTGCGTTTATAGGTGTTTCAGGTGCTTCTTCAATAACACCTTTCCTGTAAGAAGGTATATTGATAAAGTTTTTTATATCTCTCAAAGAGGATTCAACCTTGATTTTATTTTTCATTGGTTTGCTCCTCCTTTTTATTTTCCTTTTCAATGTCATCAAAGGTTGCAAATGCTGCATTTCTGCCACTTGCAATAGCAGAACTCATACCTGAAAGCTGAGCGCCCCAACCGCCACAGAAGCGAAGACCTTTAGTGTCACAGTCGCTTGCCTCGGTCATAATTCTCGGAATTATGCCATCCCAATCATCACCATAGTAGCCGTAAACTGTACCTTGTGGGGTATAAGTGTAACGGGCGAAGGTAACGGGTGTTGCAACCTCGAGTTCTTCAATATTGTTATGAATTGTAATACCTGTTGCACTTTCAAAATTTGCAATTAATCTTGCTGCAAGCATATCTTTTTCATCGAAATAGTTTTCGGGGTTAATGTTTGCCCAACAGTTGTCACTGTAAAGAGTTGTCAAACAAAGAATAGTAGTACCTGCAGGAGAGCAGTCAGGATTTGCAATATTAAGACAAACTGCAGCCTGAGCATTGTTTGTATCAATGCTTTTCATTAATTGGAACTGATTAACTGAATTTGCAGTATCCGTAATAAAATATGAATGCTCCGTAATGCCTAAATCCTTTGGTGAACGGTTTAAACCAAGGTAAACACAAGCACCTCGCATACCAAAAGAACGAGCGTTAGTGCGTTTTAATGCACTTTCAGGTACATCCTTTGGTTTCATCATTTTGCCGTATGCAGTAGTTGGTGAGCAGTTTGCAATTATATGGTTACATTTAATCTTTTCACCGCTTTTGAGAATAACTCCCGATGCTTGTCCGTCTTTAAATTGAATTCTTGAAACGTGAGAATTATAGCGGATTTCACCACCGTTATCTTCAATCGAACCTGCAAGAGCCATACTCATTTCGTGGCTTCTTAATTTAGGGGTAACAGCGCCCAATGTAAGATACATATATACCATAGATATATAATGAATAAAACTTAATCTTTCGCGATCAACACCGAGATACAACCAATAAGCAGTGAATATTTCCTGAGCCTTTTTCGGTACTTTCAAGGCATCTAAAACTTTATTGACAGAGTAGGGTGCTGTTCGTAAAAAATTGCCGTGTTCCTTTAAAACTTTTCTTATAACAGAAAGGCTTTTTTTAAACTCAAATTCAGCAAAAAACTCACTTGATTTAACAATTTCTTCTGCCAAGTTAAAAAGTTTTGTCATTGACGGTTTGCTACCGGGAACATATTTCTCCATAGCTTCAATATAGTTATCAACGCCAAAAGGCATTATAACATCAATAGGGGAGCCGTCAGATGATTTTGTTATAAGTCTGTAAGCTTCCGGTATTGAGGACCATTTAATTTTTTCGCTTATTCCAAGATAGTCAAAAATTTGGCGCACTTCACCAAGCCCTGAGGATTGAGAGAAGCCGCAGAGCTGATGCAAACTGACATCAAATTCAAATCTACCCCTTATAAAGCTTGAAGCAAAGCCACCGGGGGTGTTGTGGCGTTCAAGTAAAAGGACCTTTTTTCCCTCTTTAGCGGCACAAGCTGCAGCGGTTAAACCGCCACAACCTGCACCAATAACTATAATATCATAGTTTTTTTTTGACATTTTTATTTAATCTCCGCGAGTTTTACTGGTCTGCCTTCATTAGCTGATTTTTCAGCAGCAAGAGCAATCTTAACTGACTGAAGACCTGCGTGGATACCAACAGGTGTTTCCTTGTTGTTTATACAGCAGTCAACAAACTGTCTTACCTCTTCTGAGAAAGAACCCATATATCTTTCGAGGAAGAAGTAAAGGGGCTTTTCACCTGTAACACCGTTAGCATCTGAAACAACTGCAGTTGAAAGCGTGTCGTTAGTGGTTGCAACCATACCTTTTGAACCGAAAAGCTCAGCTCTCTGGTCATAGCCGTACATTGCCTGACGAGAGTTATCAATAACTGCAAGAGCACCATTTTCCATTTTCATTGAAATGATAGCTGTATCAAAGTCACCATATTCACGAATACCGGGATTAATAAGAGCATCAGCATAAACATAAAGCTCTTCAACATCACTGTTAGTAAGGAAGCAAGCCATATCAAAATCGTGAATTGTCATATCAAGGAAAATGCTTGCTGCACAGTAGCCAACAGGTGGTGCCTGAGGGTCACGGGATGTGATTTTAAGAATCTGAGCATCACCGATTCTGCCTTCGTCATAAGCTTTTCTTACTGCAGCAAAGTTATGGTCAAATCGACGGTTAAAGCCAACCTGGAATTTAACCTCGGGATGAGCTTTAAGAGCTTCTGCAATTTCAAGAATTTTGTCAACGGTGTTTGCAAGTGGTTTTTCACAGAAAACGTGTTTACCTGCGTTGATTGCTTCAATTGAAATCGGAGCGTGAGTATCAGTTGAAGAGCAAACAAGAACTGCATCAATTGATTCGTCTTCAATAATTTTCTTGTAATCTGTATAGATTTTCTCAACACCGAAGCCTTCGCAGAATGCTTTTGTTTCATCATTCATAAAAGGATCTGCAATTGCGGTCACAACTGCATTTTTAACGTGATATGAAATAGATTCAAGGTGAACCTTGCCGATGCGTCCTGCACCGATAATACCAATATTAAGCATAATTATTATGTCCTTTCAATGTATAATTAATCAAATCAGATGGTGCCGTCCCAGGTTGAAACTTCTGTTTTCTTGATTTCATCTTCATCAAACCAGCGAGTTGTTACACATTTGCTTTCTGTAAAGAAGCGATATGCATCTTTACCAAGGCAGTGAAGGTCACCAAAGAATGAATCTTTATGACCTGAGAAGGGGAAGAATCCAATGGGAACAGGAATACCAACGTTAACACCAACCATACCGCCGTGAGTATGGCGAGCAAATTCTCTCGCGTAGTGACCGTTCTGAGTAAAGATAACAGAACCGTTTGCATAGGGGTTTGCGTTCATAACTGCAATACCCTCGTGGAAGTCCTTAACTCTCTTAACACAAAGAACAGGTCCGAAAACTTCATCTCTGCCGATTGTCATATCTTCTGTTACATTGTCAAAAATCGTTGGTCCAACAAAGTAACCGTTCTTGATTTCCTCGGGAAGCTCGGGGTTTCTGCCGTCAAGAACAAGTGTTGCACCTTCTTTAACGCCTTTTTCGATGTCTGCAACAACTTCGTCATAGTGTTTCTTATATGTAAGTGGTCCAAGCTTTGAGGTTTTATCGACGGACTTGCCAACTTTTATATTCATTGCCTGCTTTTTAAGCTCTGCAACGAATTTATCTGCAATTGATTCCTGAACAACACAACAGGAGAGAGCCATACAACGCTGACCTGCACAACCATAAGCTGAGTTTATAATACCTGCAACTGTTCTTTCAATAGGTGCATCTTCAAGTACGAGAGCGTGATTTTTAGCCTGACAAAGAGCCTGAACTCTTTTACCTGATTTTGCAGCTCTTTCATAAATAAGTTTACCAACAGGAGTTGAACCAACAAAGGTGATACCTTTAATATCCGGATGGTCAAGAAGAGTGTTGATTTCATTTCTTGAGCAGGTAACAACGTTAACAACACCATCGGGCATACCTGCTTCTTTATAAAGCTCAGCAATTCTTAATGCAGTTTTGGGAGTGAGAGAAGCTGCTTTAAGAACAATTGTGTTACCGCAAGCAACGCAAGTGGGAACCATCCAACCGAAAGGAATCATAGCAGGGAAGTTAACGGGAACAATACCTGCAAAAACACCCATTGATTCACGATAAAGAGTTGTATCAAAGCCTGAGGAAGCATCCATAAGGCTTTCACCCATCATAAGAGAGGGAACCTGAGTTGCAAGCTCTGTGCCTTCTTTTGCTTTAAGAACGTCGCCCTCAGCTTCGCTCCAAACCTTGCCGTTTTCTTCAGCAACAAGAGTTGTAAGCTCTTCCATATGCTTAATAAGAAGGTCACGGACATTGTAAAGAATCTGAGCTCTTTTGATTGCGGGAGTTGCACTCCAACCGGGGTAAGCTGCCTTTGCAGCTTCAACTGCTTCAAGAACCTCGTCATTGGTACAACAAGGTGCGTGACCTGTTATTTCACCTGTACTGGGGTTATAAAGGTCATACCATACGTCAGTTTTAGATTCTTTAAACTGACCATTACAAAAATATTTGATTTTTTCAGCCATAATATATTTCCTCTCTATTAAAGACCTGCTTTTTCAGCGATATATTTTCTTGCTTTAAGAGCATATTCAAAAGGATTAGCAATTGCAGGGTCTTGCTCTGCTTCAACAAGAACATAACCCTCGTAGTTATTTTCTGCAAGGACCTCGAATATGGGAGCAAAGTCGATTACACCGTCACCGGGAACTGTGAATGTACCTTTACGAACACCCTGAAGGAAGCTTTCGCCCTTTGCTTTGACATCAGCAATAACATCGGGACGGATGTCTTTAAGATGAACGTGCTTGATGCGGTTGATGTACTTTTTGAGAATATACATATAATCTTCACCGCAATATGCAAGGTGACCTGAGTCGAAAAGAAGATTGAAAAGCTCGGGGTCAGTGTTTTCCATCATTCTGTCAATTTCAGCGGCAGTCTGAACAACTGTACCCATATGGTGATGGAAGGTAAGAGTGATACCCATATCCTTTGCAACCTTACCAAGCTTGTTAAGGCCTGTGCAAAGCATTTCCCATTCTTCATCGTTCATAATATATTTGTCATCAAAGATAGAAAGGTCTGTGCCCTGAATTGAATGTCCCTGTTCGGAAACGCCAACAACCTTTGCACCCATTTCTTTAAGGAAAGTAATGTGCTTAATGAATTCCTTTTCAGTTTCTTCATAGGGTTTTGTTGTAAGAAATGTTGAGAACCATGCGTTGCAAATCTGCATACCGCGAAGGTCAAGAGCTTTCTTAAGCACTGCAGTATCTTTGGGGTATTTGTTAC
Organism: Acutalibacteraceae bacterium; assembly: GCA_045543035.1. Lineage (GTDB taxonomy): Bacteria > Bacillota > Clostridia > Oscillospirales > Acutalibacteraceae > DTU089. Next base: position 45,767 of record JAZQMA010000051.1, read on the forward strand.
CAACCTCGCAACCTGTAAAGCCTGCAAGAGCCATTTCGGAAATGCACTGTTCGAATGTGTTTTCTGCTCCAAGGTCCGGCATATCGTCGTTTGTCCACGCGATAGGAGCAATACCGAGTTTTACTTTGTTTTTATCAAGCATCAGAACTTCCTCGCTTTTCTAAGATTTTCGTCTTTATTTTTGAAAGCAGTGTTAACTGCTTCTTTTGATGATGTTGATGCGATACCAACGTGCCACCAAGCACCGTAACCATCGGTCATTGACTTGGGAAGAACCTTAATATCAATAAGTGTTGAAACAGATTGTTTCTTACTGTCAATAAGAGCAGCTTCAAGCTCTTCAAGAGTTTTTGCAGTATATGTTTTAACACCGTAAGCGGCAGCATTCATTGCAAAATCAATGGGGATAAGCTCGCCAAGAAGGTTTCCGTTTTCATCACGTTTACGGAACTCTGTTGCAAGGTTTCCTATACCGTTTGACATCTGAAGATTATTGATGCAACCAAAACCTGAGTTATCAAAAAGGAGAACATTAATTTTTTTGTTTTCCTGAATTGATGTAACAAGCTCGCTGTGAAGCATAAGATAGCTACCGTCACCGCAGAAAGCATAAACTTCTTTTTCGGGTTCTGCCATTTTTGAACCAAGCGCACCTGCGATTTCGTAACCCATACAGGAATAGCCGTATTCCATATTATAGGAATTAGGTGCATCGGTTGTCCACATTCTTTGCATACAACCGGGGAGAGAGCCTGCCGCAGCAACTGCAATTGCATCATCATCAATTATTTTTCTGATAAGTGCAAGGGCAGATGTCTGTGTTATAGTACCACCGATTTTTTCAACAAATTCGGGGATTGTTTCTTCATATCTTGCTTTGATAATGGGCTCGAAATCCTCTGAATATGTATATGCAGAAAGCTTTTTCATTTCTTCTGCCCAAGCTTTTTTAGCATCACAGATTTCAGTTGTGTAAGCAGTTTTATAATCACCAATTGCTACTTCAAGAGCTTCAATACCAAGCTTTGCATCGCAAACTGCTTTAATTGAAGAAAGCTTGTAAGCATCAAATCTGTCTGTGTTGATAGTTATAAACTTTGCATCTGCTTTGAAAAGGGATTTTGAAGCAGTTGTGAAATCGGAGAAACGAGTACCGATACCAAGAATAACATCAGCATCTTTTGCAATAACATTTGCAGAAAGGTTACCTGTAACACCAACACCACCAAGGTTGAGCTCGTGTGAAGAAAGAACTGCGGATTTACCGTTCTGGGTTTCTGCAAAGGGAATATTATGCTTTTCGCAGAAAGCTTCAACTGTTCTTCCTGCTTCTGAATATCTTACACCTCCACCTGCAATAACAAGAGGTTTCTTTGCGGATTTAAGAATTTCTGCAATATCGGAAATCTCATCTTCTGCAGGAGCTATTCTTGTGATTTTATGTACTCTTTTTGTGAAGAAATAATCAGGGTAATCATAGCTTTCGCCCTCAACATCCTGACAAAGTGCAATGCAAACTGCACCTGTGTTGGCAGTATCAGTGAGAACGCGCATAGCGTTTGTCATAGCGCTCATTAACTGTTCAGGACGAACGATTCTGTCCCAATATCTGCAAACGGGTTTATAAGCATCGTTTGTTGTAACAGAAAGGGAATAGGGTTGCTCAAACTGTTGAAGAACAGGGTCTGGCTGACGACAAGCGAATGTATCAGCAGGGAAGAGCAAAAGGGGAATATTGTTAACTGTTGCAGTTGCTGCAGCAGTAATCATATTGGCTGCACCCGGACCGATGGAAGAAGAACAAGCAATAATTTTTCTTCTGTTGTTCTGCTTCGCAAAGCTTGCAGCAACGTGAGCCATACCTTGCTCGTTTTTGCCTTGATACACTTTAAGAGAACCGGGGTTTTCATCAAGTGCCTGACCAAGACCGCATACAATTCCGTGTCCGAAAACAGTAAAAATACCGTCAACAAATTTTGTTTCTTTTCCATCAAATGAAACATATTGATTATCAAGAAATTTAACAAGGGCTTGACCCATTGTCATAATAGCCATTTATATATCACTCCTTAAGGAATATTTTCTAAATTTACTTTGTTAACCACAAATGCTCGTCTGAAACAAATCTTGTAGTTTTGTACCAAGGGTCATCAGGAAGATGGCGAATCATCCAGATATAGCACATTTCATAACCAGGGGCAACTGCTTGTTGATGGTCGTTGCCGTCAGTAATATAAACTGCACTACCTTGAACACTCTTATATACGTTATCTCCCACAAATGCAGCACCAAAGCCTTGCGGTTTATCAAATTGGTAATAATAAACCTCGGGTTGAGGATGGTGGTGAGGTGGGTAGCTTGACCAACGTCCCGGTTGGTTATAAACTTCACCGAGAACCATATTGGAATATGGCGCATTATCCGGGTCAAAAACAGTTGAAACAATTCTGTAACCCGTTCCGTCCCACTGATCTTTGCCGAAATGCTGATATAAAATCATATCGGGTGTGTAAAAAACAGGGGGGAAAACAATATCATTATCTGTTTGTTGAATAAGTATTTCGGAAACCGTATTTGCTTTTATTGTTACCTCTGTGCTTTTTGGAACGTGTAAGCAATAAGAAGCCTTAATAAAAGGATTTTCTCTTACCATATTTTTTGTTTCGCCGTCCCAGGTGATTTCAACATCACCATACAGGATTAAAAATGCAGTTTCACAATTTTCATCATAAACTGTGAAAGTTTCGTTTTCTGAAAACTTTTTCACTTTAATATCCATCAGCATATCAGAATGCTTGCCGTTCATTTCGCAAATAGTCTTTATGCCGTTTTCGTTAAATTGGAGTTGTTCAAACATATTAATTCACCTTATCATCTGTTAATACACCACTTGAGCTTATTGGTATTGCTTCACCAAGATAAGTTGGTTCGGGTTTAAAAACACACCAGATTATATCTTTACAGCGTGCAAGAGCTTCTCTTGAATTATTATAGGTTCTTACGGGAAGTGAGTAGTTATATTGACCGTCTGCGGCAACACCGTAAGCATCAAGACCTAATTTTCTTGCATTGTAAACTGCTCTGTATAAATGATATTTCTGTGTAACAATTACAACCTTTTTAACCTGAAAAACATCTCTGGCGCGGTACATTGATTCATATGTTGAAAAACCTGCGTGGTCCATAAAAACCTCTTCAGCCACAGCACCTTTTTCAACTGCAAAATCTTTCATTACATTAACTTCATCATATTCGGTTCTGCCGTGGTCACCGCTCATAAGAATTCTGTCAACGCAACCGGTGTTATAAACCTCAATGCCTTTATTAAGTCTTTCTTCAAGCATATGCGATGGATTTTCGCCCCAGACACCTGCGCCAAGAACAAGTACACAATCAAAGGTTTCTTGTGATGCTTCTTCTACGGTTAAAAAGTATCTTGAAGAAAATTCATACATATATGCATTCATCAGAATAGGAATTTGTGCAACTAAAAAGCCTAATAACAAAAATAAGTTAATAGCTTTTTTGAGTTTTTCAAAGAACATCTTAACCACGAGCAATCATCTCACCATATTCTTCTTTTTCTTTTTTTATGAATTCTTTCACAGCTTCAACTGATGGCATATCCTGTGAACAAGCATGACTTGCAACAAGCATAGCTGCAGATGCAGAGCCGAATTCAAGAGCATCTATAATTTCCCACCCCTCAAAAAGTCCGTAAAGGAAAGCAGAAGCATAGCCATCACCGCCACCAAAGGATTTGAGGAGTTTAACAGGGAAAGGTTTGATATTGTAGCTTTCACCATCGTTTGTGTAAGCGGTTGAACCCTCTTTGCCGTGCTTGATTATAACAATTTTTGCACCTTTTGAATGCCAGTAGGATGCGCTTGTTTTATCTGTGCCGTCAAGACCGATAAGTTTTTCTGTTAAATCAAACTCTTCTCTAGAACCGAGAATTATATCTGCTTTTGATGCAAGAGTTGAATAATAAATTGCAATTTCATCGCTGTTCTTCCAATTATATGCACGATAATCAATATCAAAAATAACAGGAATATTATTCTTTTTAGCGAGAATTGTTGATTTAAGAGCAGCTTCTCTTGAGGGACTTTCGCAAAGAGCGGTACCTGAAATGAGAAGTGCTTTTGTTTTCTTTATGTAATCTTCGTCAATGTCGGAAACGTCAAGCTTGAGGTCTGCTGCGTCGTTACGATACATTAAAATCGAACTTTCTGTTTCAGAAAGAATTTCTGTGAAAGTAAGACCGATTTTTTCACCATTTGTGCAACGGGTGATATGTGAGCAATCTATACCCTCATTTTTAAAGAAATTCTCAACGAATGTTCCTAATTCATCATCAGAAACTTTTGCAAAGAAACCGCATTTTTTACCAAGTCTTGAAAGACCGACCGCAATATTGGCAGGAGAACCGCCAAGATATTTTTTGAATGTTGTGCTCTGTGAAAGTGGGCAATAATAGTCAGTCGGGTTAAAGTCAACCGCAACACGACCTAAAAGTATTAAATCAAACTCTTTGTTGTTATCAAATTCAATGTATTTCATAGAGAAGCGCTCCTTATATTGAAAATATATACAATAATTTTACAACAATTGATTTTCCAAATCAATATCATATAATGTAAAATAAATAAAGATTATTTTATATATATTTGACAAACTAGTTGAATAATAAATAAAAAGACACCGACAGCCGCTCAATTTCGTGAACGGCTGTCGGTGTTTGCGTAAGTTATTGGCGTATTAACTTGCCTCTATATTACCACTCTTGCGATGAAAAATCAAGAGAAATTAATTAGTTAAATTCAACAAATTTGATTTGTTAAAATTATGCAATCCTTTTAAGTAGGGTTAATTGAAATTTGTCTGTTGTTGTGTTAATATCAAACTATATGAACATTAAGGTGGTTATGTTGTGGGTTATTTGTTTTTTGTTATAGGAATTGTGGCAACTATTGTTTTCCTTACAAAAAGAACAGTAAAAGTAACAACTGATGTTGTTGCGATGAAATCAATAGCAAGCATGGGGTTTATTCTTTCAGGATTATTTTTCTTCATAAATAATGATGCTTGCCCCGATTATTTAGGTGCTTTCACCGTTGGCGGTGCTTGCTTTGGTATGTTGGGTGATATTGTTCTTGATTTAAAATATTCAAACCTGAACGATGCTGACAGATGCACTAAATTAGGATTTTGGACTTTTTTAATCGGTCATATTTTCTACAGTATTGCAATGGTTTCTGTTTACGGTATTGAGTTAACCAACATCATTTGTGTTGCAATTGGTTTAGTTGCAGGTGTTATTATAGCAATAGTAGCTGAGAAGGTTATGAACTTTGAATATGGTAAATTCAAAAAAATCACAATTCTTTATACTGCAATTTTATGTATGACTTTAGGCTTTGCAGGTGGTTATACTATTACTGAAAGCTATACCTTACATAGTGTTCTTCTTAACATTGGTTTTGCTTTGTTTGTTCTTTCAGACGCTTTTCTTGCAAGTCTTTATTTCAGTAAAAAAGAAAAGGACAGAACAAACAGAACGGTAATTGTTCTTAACCACGCAACTTATTATGCGGCACAGTATATTATTGCACTTTCATTGGCATTTTACAGAGGTTAATTTATGAAAACAGAAAGATTATATTATTCAGATAGCTACATTAAAGAGTTTAAAGCCCTTGTTATTTCTTGCGAAAAAATTGAAAAAGGCTTTAAGGTTGTTCTTGATAAAACTGCATTTTTCCCCGAGGGTGGCGGTCAGAAGGCTGACACAGGCTTTATCGGTGATGCTGTAGTTTCAGATGTTCAGGAAGCAGATGACATAATTTATCATTATGTTGATAAGGAGCTTGAGGCTTCAATAGAATATACCTGCAAGCTTGATTGGGAACAGAGATTTCTTCGTATGCAAAGTCATAGCGGTGAGCACATTGTTTCGGGTGTAGTTCACTCCTTGTTTGGCTATGACAATGTCGGTTTTCATATGGAAGAGGATTATGTAACTGTTGATTTCAGCGGTGAATTAACCCGAGAACAGCTTGATGAGGTTGAAGAAAAGACCAATAGATATATCTATGACAATATTGAAATTGAGTGCTTTTTTCCTAATGAATATGAAATAGAAAACCTTGATTATCGCAGTAAGTTGGATTTAAAAGAAGGAGTACGCCTTGTAAGAATTGGTGAAGCTGACCTTTGTGCTTGTTGCGCTCCTCACGTTAAAAGAACAGGGGAAATAGGTGTTGTTAAAATTCTTGATTTTATGCGTCACAGGGGTGGCGTGAGGATTGTTATGAAATCAGGTCTGAAGGCTCTTTTTGATTACAGAGAAAAATACACAAGTGTTTATGATGTTTCTGTTATGCTTTCCTCAAAGCAACACGAAATTGCATCATTTGTTGATAAAAAATTAAAAGAAAATGAGAATTTGCAACGTAGCTTTACCAATTTTAAAATGCAGATAGCAGAAAATGACAAAGAAAATCTTTCTTATATTGGTGATACTGCATTTTTCATCACATCATTCTATGATGCCGATATGATGCGCGAGCTTGCAAACTACGGAATGACACAGAAAGAGCTTTGTGTTATTCTTTCAGGAAATGAAGAAAATGGTTTTTCTTATGTTGCAGGTAGCCTTAACTTTGATTTAATGAAGTTTGCAAAGAATTTCAATTCTGCTCTTAACGGCAGAGGCGGTGGCAGAGGAACTATGATACAAGGCAAAGTTACCGCATCAAAACAAGATATTTTAAACTATTTCAATTGTCTTGACTTAGGCGCAATTTAATCCATTGGAGTTTTAAAATTATGAGTTTTTATGATTTTTTGATTAATTTTAAAAATAAAACAGATGCTTTTTTCGAGGCTGAAGCGCAAAGTTATAATTCAGGTGAAAATTCACAACTTTTGCTATATAACAACATGGAAAAGACAAGCTATTATGGGCTTATAGAAAAATATAAAAACAATAAGCTTTTTGATAATTTTATTGAAGATAATGAGTTTTTCTTCAGTGTTGAAGATGGTGTTTTGCTCTCTTTTGGATATTATGCTTGCGATAATTCAGTCAGAATTTCACTTGACGGCAAAACTGCACTTCCTCAGTATGAAAAAGAGGAATATGCTGATAACGGTCAAACAACTCTCTGGCAGTTTGAGGTAGACCATACTTTAATTGACTGTGGTATGTGTTATATTCTTCGCACTTGTGATGGTTCATTTTTTGTTATTGACAGTGCGCATACATATTCAATCAGGGACTGTGACAGAATTTATGATTTTCTCCGTGAGCGTACACCAAAAGGACAGAAAGTCCGTATTAAAGGCTGGTTCTTAAGCCATGGTCACGAAGACCACATTGCCCAATTTATGAATTATGTGCGCTATTATACCCATGATACAATCATTGAAAAAGTTTATCATAACTTCGTTCCTAATGACCATCGTGATGGTACATATTGGACACCATCAAATCTTAATTATGTAACAACTTTCTATGATTTGATGGAAAAACATCCTGAAATTCCTGTTTGTAGATTGCATACCGGTATGTATTTTTATGCAAATAATATTCGTTTTGATGTTCTTTGCTCACATGAAGATGTTTTCCCCGGTGATAATGAAAACTATAACGATTCATCGGTTGTTATTATGGCTCAGGCTGAAGGAACAAAGATTTTGTTCCCGGGTGATGCAGGGCATGAAGAAAGCTATATTCTTGAGAAAAGATACCCCGGGTTTCTTAAATCCGATATAGTTCAACAGGCTCATCACGGTCATTTCGGAACAACTCCTGAATTTTATGAATTGGTTAATGCAGAAATTGCACTTTTTCCTGTAACTCAAATTAAATTTGATGAAGAGCTACCACATCAGGAAGCTAACCGAAAGTCTATTGAAATTTCAAAATATTATTTTATTGCTTCAAATGGTACTGTTGAAATTCCGTTGCCTTATAAATCAGGCGAATTCAAGCTTTACTCCGATGAAACCTTTGAAAGCTTTTCGGGGATTTATAACCTTTGGGCATATGAGTATTCTAAAGAAAGAGAAGAACAACTTTATAAGGAATACCTTGAGCGTGGCGGTAAACCGCTTGATGAATATAAAAATGGGTTTTAATTATGCTTTTTGATTATACTTTGGTTCGTTCAAAACGGAAAAGTGTTGCAATTCAGGTCGATGAAAATTGCAATATAACAGTAAGAGCTCCTTTAAGACTTTCACAAAAAGAAATTGATAAAATTCTTCTTGAAAAGAAAGTGTGGCTGGAAAAAACTATAGTTTCTCAACGAGAAAAAAAGAAAAAAATCAAAGAATATTCCGAAGATGAAATTAAGCTTTTACGTAAAAAAGCTAAAGAGATAATACCGCAAAAAGTGGAATATTATGCAAATATTATGCAGGTTCAACCTGCATCAGTAAAAATAAATTCAGCTAAAAAACGATATGGTTCTTGTTCGGGTTCGAATAATCTGAATTTCTCTTTATACTTAATGGATAAGCATGAAAAATTTATTGATTATGTTGTTGTTCACGAGCTTGCTCATATCAAACATCATAACCACAGTAGAGATTTTTATAAGTTTATAGAACAATTTATGCCCGACTACAAAGAACGGATGAAACTTTGAGGTGAAATATATGGAAAAATCTGTTTTATATTACCTTCTTAACGGAATTGTTAAAGGTCACGGAAAAATGTCATTAAAATCAAAACAAGCCGGACCTCTTGAACCTGTTGAAGTTGATTTTATTGATGAACCAAGTGCAGAAAAATTCACAGTTGGTTTTCATAGAGAAGTGATTTTACCCGATGATATTGATAAGAAAAAATATTATATTGCGGGTTATGGCGAAAATAACCCTGCAAGAGGAGTAATTGACCCTCAATATGCTCATGCTGTCTGGATTGATGATAACAGCGGAAGGGGCGGAGTTTTACTTATTTCTCTTGATGTTGTGGGACTTCTTAATAAAGATGTCAATAAAATTCGTGAATTGTTAAAGGGCTTTTCTGCTCAGACCTGTTGCAGATATATCGGTGTTATGTCAACTCATAACCATGCAGGTATTGATACAATGGGTATCTGGGGTCGTTTGCCTTTCAGCGGTAAGGACGAAAAGTTTATGAATATTCTTTTTGAAGCAGTTGTTAAGTGTGCTTTTGAAGCCTATGAAAACCGCAAAAACGGAGATTTGTACCTCGGAGAAATTGACGTTCCCGATATGCAGGAAGATATAAGAACCCCTATTGTTTATTCAAAAACTTTAACTCGTTTCCGTTTTGTTCCCGATGATGGCGAGAAGGAAACCTGGTTACTTAATTTTGCTTCTCATTCTGAATCCCTTCAAGGCTGTAATCATCTTGTCAGCGCAGATTTCCCTTGCTATTTAAGGGAAAAAATCAGGAATACCACAGGTGCTGAAACTTTCTACACGGTTGGTGCTATCGGCGGTATGATAAGCATGGATATTCCGGATGAAAATCTGCTACGTAATGAACATCGCCTTATTGAATCAACCAGAAACATCGGTTATAAGCTTGCAGATTATGCGATTGCAATTGAAAATGATAAAAAACTCCAACCTCTCGTGAACTTTGCAAGAAAAGAATTTTATGCAGATGTTGAAAATCCCGTTTTAACAATTGCATGCGATATTGGTATTTTAACAGCCGATAAATTAACTAAAGCAGACGCGCCTAATTATTGGTGCTTAAAGTCTGAAATTACTTACTTCGAAATTGGTGGTAAAAAACTTTTGCTTTTACCGGGTGAGCTTTTTCCCGAACTTGTTTTCGGTGGTGCTTTAAGCGCAGAAGAGTCTGCAACAGGCAAGGGCGCAGAGCTTAATCCGAAACTCCTTTGTGATATTGTAGGCGATGAGAATATTCTTGTTTTCGGTCTCGCAAATGATGAATTAGGTTATATTTTGCCACCCAATGATTTCATTCTTCACGAAAAATCACCATATATCGAAAATGGTAGAGATAGGCACGATAGAAGACATTACGAAGAAACAAATTCAATGGGTCCGAAAACTGCGCAAGTTATTGCTGATACTGTTGAAGAAATTATCAAAGCAGTTAATAAATAAAAATCAAAACCCTTACATCGAAATGAAAATTTCAAATCGGTGTAAGGGTTTAATTATTTGTATTTTTCACATTCTGCAACAGCTAATCTGTCACATCTTTCGTTTTCGGGGTGCTCATTGTGACCTTTAACCCATTTGAATGTAACCTGATGTTTTTCTAATAACTCTAATAATTGTCCCCATAAATCAGGGTTTAAGGCAGGTTTTTTATCCGCTTTTCTCCAACCGTTATTTTTCCAGGAATAAACCCAACCTTGTGTGACCGCATCATAAACATATTTTGAATCTGTGGTAACGGTAACCTGACAAGGGTATTTTAAAGCATTAAGAGCAGAGATAACTGCGGTTAGTTCCATTCTGTTATTAGTGGTTTCTTTTTCTCCACCGCTCAATTCTTTTTCAATTCCGTTGCACCTTAAAATTGCACCCCAACCACCCGGACCGGGATTGCCGCTGCAAGCACCATCTGTAAAAATTTCAACTAATTTCATAACAATTCCTTTGAAGTTATTTGTAAAAATATTTTACCACAAATATTTATTTTTTAAAAGCCTAAATAGCTAATTTTTCAGTAATTAACGGTTATAATTTTATTTGGTGGTATCTATGTATCTTTTTAGTGTTGATTTTTCGCAGAATAATTTGTTATCTGAGCAGATAAATATTAATTCGCTATATCTTTTGCCTGTAATGAATAAGTTACTTATTGAACAACAGTTGGTAAATTTTACTGATTTGTCAATTGATAAAGCTTTTTTAGTTGGTTGTGAAGAAAACATCAATTTTTGTGTTTTCAATACTGTTGCAATTAAAGAAAATGAATTATTTAAAGAGTTGGCTTTAATTGATGATAACGAAAAATTTATTGCTTTCAGAAATGATGTGTATTTTGAAACTAATAATTCAAGTTTTAACTCAAATGAAAATGACGAATTAGTTCTTTTTGACGATAAAAATGGGTTTGGGGTTTATGTTACGGGTTCAATTGGTCAGTTGAAAAGATTATATAACAAGAATATATCTTTATCAGCTTTTTTGAAATCACCTGAAAAATTCACTTGTTATTCTGAGAAAGTTCGGGATAGTTATGTAAATCACCTTCAAAGCATAAAAAATTATAAAAGTTTGTTAAATGATATTTTGAATGGAATAACATATCGCAAACCGCCCTTTGTTGCAGAAGGGATTTTTACCGATGGTGAAGTACCAAAAGGAGATTTTTCAATTGTTCCACCGGTTTTTATCGGACAGTCTGTGCAGATTGAGAGTGGTTCGGTTATAGGTCCCGATACGGTTATTTATAACAACTCTTTAATTGCAGAGAATACCTCGATAATGAATAGTGTAATATTCGAAAATGTGTATGTTTCTTCAAATTGTTTTATTGATGGTTCAGTCTGTTGTGATAATGCCTCAATTAAAAGAAATTCTGCTGTTTTTTCAGGTTCGGTAATCGGTGCTGATGCTTTGATAGGGGAGGATATGACCCTGGAAAACGGATCTGTAATCAATAAAAATGTCAGATACGATAAATTTGATTTTGTTCGCTTAAAAAAGCATAATATCTACTCCTGGCGCAATATGTTTCAGGGCTTATCACCTGATAAGGTTGCTTTGTTGGGTTCGGCATTCGCTGTTGTGTTTAAAAATCCCAAAATTATTGTTGGCTGTGATGGTTCACCAAATTCATTAAGTTTGAAATTAGCTTTTATCAGTGGTCTTATTGCTTCGGGAAGTGAGTGTCTTGATGTGGGGGTCACTTTTAAATCTCAGATGTTTTTTTCTTCTAGGTATTGTGATTGTGAGTATTCAGCCTTTTTCAGTGGTCTGGGTGGAGGAACAGATATTGAATTTTTTGACAATAAAAATGAGAATTTGAGCAGAACCAAATGCTTCAATTTGCTTGATTGTTGTAATAAAGAGAAGATAGTTTATAAAAACGCTGAAGAATGTAAAAATATAAGGCAAATTAAAGGTTTGAGAAGGATGTATGTTCGTGAAATCATAGCGTTTTCTGATAATGAACTGCCATATATAAGTGATGTTATTTGTGAAAATCAGACACTTCTCAAAACACTTAAAGAAATTTTCAAAAAGTGTATAACTGAAGATAGTCGTGGAAATGGTTTACTTTTATATATGAATGAAAGCGGAACAAATGTAAATATTAAATTTAAAGATGTTTTTTATCAGCAAAAAACATTGAAAAAGCTTGTTTCCTATTTTGTTAAAAAGAATGAAAATAATAAAATTTTTGAAAGTGAGCTTTATAAGGAACTTTGGAAATATGATAGTGTGTTTCTTATTATGGCAGTTTTAAACATTGTTAAGAGCACAGAAAAAGAACTTGATATTCTTGTAGATGAATTACCGCGATTTTTTATTAAAACAAAGAGTATAGATTTGAAATGCGGAAACAATAAAATTGCTGAAAAACTAAGTTCAAAATATAGAATTAATCATCATAAAGGTGTTTTCAAAATAAAATGCAGTGAGGGTTATGTACAACTTATAAATAATCGGGAAAGCGGAAAAATTAAAGTTCTTACAGCTTCGGAAAATTTAGCTATGGCAGAAGAACTTTGTGACTTCTTTATCAGGTTTTTGCGTCATTCATAAACACTTGACATTATAAGTAAATAATTGTATTATAATATAATATTAAAATAGGTAATAATGCCGTCTTGTTTCTGACGGCTCTACATAAATAAAAAATATATTTTTAGGAGTTTCTTATGCAAAAAGAAAATAAGAAGAAAAAACAGTCTTCTGAAAATTCTGCGCAGACTAAAAAAAATAAAAAAACTAATCAGAGCAATTCAAATAAAAAGCAATCTGACGGACAGATTAAATCTACTAAATCTAAGCAGAATTCAAAGAAAACAACAAATAAAAAGGTTGATAACAGTAAAAGCACAACAAAGAAATCAACCCGTTATTCAAAAATAACTCCGCCTAAAAGAAATGAACCTATCAAGGTTTCTTTCCTTGGGGGGATTAACGAAGTCGGCAAGAATATGACTTGTTATGAATATGGTAAGTCAATGATTATTGTTGACTGCGGTCTTGCTTTCCCTGAAACAGACCAGCTAGGTGTTGATTTTGTCATTCCTGATTTTACCTTTGTTGAGAGAAATATCGATAAAGTTAAGGGTATTATCATCACTCATGGTCATGAAGACCATATCGGTGCTTTGGCTTATCTTCTTAAAAAAGTTAATATTCCTGTTTATGCAACCCTTTTAACTGCAGGTCTTATCAATGGTAAATTGAGCGAGCATAAGCTTCAGCATGAGGTTAAAATCAATATAGTTGAAGCGGGGGATGTTGTTAAACTTGGTGACTTTGATGTTGAATTTATCAAAGTTAACCATTCAATACCCGATGCAGTTGCTTTAGCAATTAAATGTGAAGAAGGAACTATTGTTCAGACCGGTGACTTCAAAATCGATACTTGTCCTATTGACGGAAGCAGAATAAACCTTTCACGTTTTGCTGAATTAGGTAATGAAGGCGTGCTTGCTCTTCTTTCTGATTCAACCAATGCAGAGAACCCGGGTTATTCACAAAGTGAAAGTAAGGTTGGTGAAACCTTCCGTAATCTGTTTAATCAGGCAGGTGACAGGCGAATTATTATCGCAACCTTTGCCTCTAACCTTCATCGTGTTCAGCAGATTATTGATATTGCCGAGCAGACAGGAAGAAAGGTAGCTCTTTCAGGCAGAAGCCTTGAAAATGTTGTTGCAATTGCTTCAGAGCTTGGTTATATAAATATACCTGATGAAACACTTATCAGCATTGATGAAATTAAAAGATATTCTGATGACAGGCTTGTTATAGTAACAACAGGCAGTCAGGGTGAACCGATGTCCGCTCTTTCAAGAATGGCGCAGGGCGGTCATAGAAAAGTATCAGTAGGTTTTAACGATTGCGTTATTATATCTGCCAGACCGATTCCCGGTAACGAGAAAACCGTTTATAAAGTTATAAATGATTTGCTCAAGCTCGGTGCTCAGGTTATTTATGAGAAAATGTATGATGTTCATGTATCGGGTCATGCTTGTCAGGAAGAGCTTAAAATTATGCTTTCTCTTGTTAAGCCAAAGTATTTTATTCCCGTTCACGGTGAGCAGAAGCATCTTCGTTATCACGCAAGACTTGCAGAAAGCGTTGGCATTGATTCAAACAATATCATTATTGCAGATAATGGTTATGAAGTATCTGTTTCTGAAAGAAATATATCAATTTCAGGTACAGTTGCCAACGGCAAGGTTTATGTTGATGGTTATGGGGTTGGTGATGTTGGCGCAAGGGTTATGAAAGAGCGTTTGCATCTCGGTCAGGACGGAATAATCATAATTGCTGCAACCATTGATGGTGCTTCAGGTGAGCTTTTAAGCGGTCCGGAGGTTGTTTCTAAAGGCTTTGTTTATGTTAAAGAAGCGGAGCTTTTAATGAATGAAGCTGTTAAGGTTTCTATGAGAGTTATTGATAGCTTTCCGCCTTATAGCTTTGATATAAATGCAATGAATACAAAATTAAGAGATGAAATTTCTCGCTTGATGTATGAAAGAACCAAGCGAAATCCAATGATTTTGCCCATTTTATTAGAGGTTTAAAGTATGAAAATTCTGGCATTGTTTTATCAGAACCCTGCAGGATATTTAACATCATTGCTTTTATTGGTGTTTTCTGCGGTGAGTTTTGCTATTAACAATAATACGGCTTGGATTTTTCTTGTTGCTTTTGTTTTTGTTCTTCTGGCAAACATTTTATATTCGGTTTTGTCCTTTAAAGCAACAAGGAAATATATAAAGGAAATAAATAAATCGCTTTCTCAGGAAAAAATCAGTAATGTTGACTCTTTTCCGTTACCCTGCGTAATATGTGATAAAAAAGGAAATATTGTTTGGTTTAACAAGGAATTCGGAGAATATGTTTTAACAGATAATCAAAAGGTTTCCATTTGTGACTTTTTTGATGATTTCAATTACTATAACTTTGCTGAATTGAAAACTGCAGATGCTCAGTTCAACGGCAGAATGTTTACCGCATTTATCACAAGAATTAAAAGCAAAACAAATCCAATGCTTTGCTTTTATTTCTTTGATGATACATATATGAAAGAAACTGCAACCGAATACAATCTTTCAAGACCTTTTGTTATGTCAATTTTCGTTGATAATATTGACCAGCTTTCAAGGCAACTTACCGATAGTAAGTTTGCGCAGGTTTCAAGCGGTATTGAGAGTAAAATTGAAGATTGGCTTAAGAATGAAAAATTAATTCTTAAGAAAACCGGTAACGGTAATTTCTTTGTTGTTGGTGAAAAACGTAATCTTGACAGACTTTGTGAAAAGAAATTTTCAGTTCTTAAAGAGGTCAGAGAGTATAAGCAAAACAACAATCCCGTAAATGCTACTCTTTCGATTGGTGTCGGAACAGGTTCGGATTTATCAGAGTGTGAAATAAGAGCAAAGAAAGCTCTTGAAATGTCTTTGGGCAGAGGTGGCGACCAAGCGGCTGTTTATACCGAAAACGGTTACGTTTATTATGGTGGAATGGCAAATCTGTTTAATGATAATTCCCGTGTATCACCTCGCCAGACTGCTGCAAATATTTCAACACTTATCAAGAAATATAAGAAAGTAATTGTTGTTGGTCATAAGTTTTCAGATTACGATGCTGTCGGCTCTGCAATGGGCATTCATTTTTTTGCTCAGGCAAATGGATTGCAATCATTTGTTGCAATAGATGAAGCAACAACATTAGCAAAATCTTTGGTTGATTTATCACGAGAAAAAGGTTTTGATGGTTTCATTTCGCTTTCTGATGCTCTTGAAAAATGTGATAATGACACAGTTCTGTTTGTTGTTGACACTCACAGAAAGTTTTTGATGGACGAACCTGAGCTTTACGAGAAAGCAAAAGCTAAGGTTGTTATTGATCATCACAGGCGTTCTGATGATTTTATTAATGATGCTGATATTTTTTATCATCATCCCTCACCATCTTCAACCTGCGAAATGGTTGCAGAGTTAATTGAATATTCAACTATTCAGGAGAATGTTCCGCCTATTATTGCAACTGCACTTTTATCAGGTATTGTTCTTGATACAAAGGATTATGTTTTAAGAACATCAAGAAGAACCTTTGAAGCTGCTGCATTCTTAAAAGAGAACAAAGCTGATACCGTTGGAGTGAAAAAACTTTTTTCTGTCAGCAGTGAAATGATTAACTTAAAGAATGAAATTTTAAACAATGCTGAAATATACGAAAATTGTATGATTTCATTCACAGAAACTAATAGCCCTGATATTAGAATTGTAACTGCAAAAGCAGCAGATGAAATGCTTAATATAGAAAACGTTAAGGCTTCATTTGTTTTGTCTTACATCGGTAATGAAACTGTTCAGATTTCTGCCCGTTCTTTAGGTGAAGAAAATGTTCAGTTGATTATGGAAAATCTTGGCGGTGGCGGTCACAGTACAATGGCAGCTGCGCAGATTAAAAATTCAGATATAGATACAGCTCGAGATATGCTTTTAAAAGCTATTGACAATTATTATTTAGCAAAATAATCTTTCCACGGAGGTACAAATAAATGGAAGTTATCTTAAAAAGTGACGTTAAAGGTCTTGGTAAAAAAAGTGAAAAGGTAAATGTTTCTGATGGCTATGCAAGAAACTTTTTGTTTCCTAGAGGTCTTGCGGCAGAAGCTAATGCTCAGACACTTTCAGAAATGAAAAACAAACAGTCTTCAGAGCAGTTCAAAGCTGATGAAGAGCTTAAAGCTGCAAAGAATAGCGCAGAAAAAATTAATAACAACACTGTTGTCCTCAAGGCTAAGGGCGGTGCAAATGGCAAGCTCTTTGGCTCTGTAACTGCAAAGGAAATAGCCGTTGTTGTTTCAAATCAATTTAATGTTAAAGTTGATAAAAGAAAAATTACTGTTGACGATATTAAAGCATTCGGAACATATAATGCTCAGGTTCGTCTTCATCCAAAGGTTACTGCATCCTTTAAAGTGCAGGTTGTGGAAGAATAAAATCTTCGGAGAGGATTAAAAGAAATGGCTGAAAAAAATAAAATGCCCACTTTTGATGGTGTGGATTTGCCTTACAGTCTTGAAACTGAACAAGCAGTTATCGGGTCAATACTTATTAACCCTGAATGTGTAACTGTTGTTTTTTCTCACGTTAAGCCTGATTATTTTTATATTGAACAGCATCGCGCCATTATGGAAGCTATAATGATTCTTGATACTTTAGGTTCCAGGATTGATGCATTGACTGTTCTTGATAAATTAAGCAGTAACGAGAAGTTTGATATGGACACAAACAAAAACTATCTGTTCCAGATTGCACAGATGGTTCCAAGTGCCGCCAATGTTGAGAATTACTGCAAAATTGTCCGCGAAAAATACTTTCTTCGTTCGTTGATTAAAATTTCTCAGGAAACTATTGATTCTGCGGTTGATGGTAGCGCAGAAGCAGATAAAATTCTTGATTCCGCAGAACAGAAAATTTACGATATAAGAAAGGGGAGAGCAGCAGGATCACTTCAGAAATTAAGTGAAGTTATTTCTGCTGAGGTTTATCCCAACCTTGTTAAAATTTCTTCCGAAAACGCAGAAGAATTCAAGGGTATTCCCACAGGTTTTTCAAAGCTTGATGAGATTACGTCAGGCCTTAACCGCTCGGACCTTGTTCTTATTGGTGCTCGTCCTGCTATGGGTAAAACAAGCTTTGCGCTTAACATTGCCCGAAATGTTGGTATGACAGGCAAGAAAGTTATTTTCTTCTCGTTGGAAATGTCAAATGAACAGCTTGCTGCCCGTGTTCTTTCAACCGAAGCACGAGTTGAAAGTAATAAATTAAGGTCAGGCAATATCTCAAATGATGAATGGATGCGCCTTGCAGAGGCAACTGACAGATTAACAAGATGCAATTTGTATTTTGATGATACATCAACTATTACCGTTCCTGATATTAAATCAAAAATTAAAAGGACCAAGGATGTTGACTGCATTATCATTGACTATTTAGGTCTTATGCAATCGGCAACAAAGAAAGAAAATCGTGTTCAGGAGATTACTGAAATTACCCGTAGTCTTAAGATGCTTGCTAAGGATTTAAAAATTCCTGTTGTTTGCTGTGCACAGCTTTCCCGTGGTCCTGAAAAGAATGGTAAATCATCAAACAGACCCATGCTTTCTGACCTTCGTGATTCAGGTTCAATTGAGCAGGACGCTGATATTGTTATGATGCTCTACCGTGAGGGTTATTATAAAAACAGTGCACAGAATGCTGATGAAATTGATATGACACAGGCTGATGTTGACGTTGCTAAAAACCGTCACGGTCCTACTGACAGAATTAAGCTTCATTGGGACGGTCAGTTTACTTTATTCTCTACTTTGGAGTACAGAGATGAGTAATTTTTCTGATGTTGTTAAAAACAATGTACTTAAAGCTTTAAATGAATATAAGATGCTTGAAAACACCAATGAGATTGTTGTTGGTTTTTCAGGTGGAGCGGATTCTGTTTGTTTATTGCATATTCTGAATTCTTTTAAAGATATATTTGGGTTTACTCTTAAAGCGGTTCATATTAATCACGGAATTCGCGGTAATGAAGCTAAACGTGATGAAAACTTTGCAAAAGCGTTTTGCACTAAATTTGAAATACCTTTTCAGGTTTTTACTTTTAGTTGCATTGAAGAGGCTGAAAAAAAGAAAGAAACTCTTGAAGAATGCGGAAGAAGATTGCGTTATGAAAGCTTTAATAAAGTTTGTAGCGAAAAATCTAAAATTGCAACGGCACATAATGCTAATGACAATGCAGAAACCATAATTTTTAATATAACAAGAGGTACATCTGTTAAAGGTTTATGCGGTATTCCTTTTGTCAGAGACAATATAATAAGACCGTTGTTATATTGCTCTCGAGAAGAAATTGAAGGATATTGTAAAGAAAACGCATTGGATTTCGTTACAGACAGTACAAATTCTGAGGTTGAATATACAAGAAATAAAATCAGACACTTGATTTTACCTGTTCTTGAAGAAATTAATCCTTCGTATATTTCCTCATTTAATGCTTTAAGCGATAATGCAAAAACTATTACTGATTATCTGCTCAATGATACTGAAAAATTAATTCAAAAAGCAGGAATAGGTAATTTCATTTATGATAAAAATATTCTTTTAAATGCAGATAAAGCAATTGTTTATGAGATGCTTTGCTCTGAATTTTCTGCATATTCCAATTTAGTTTTAGACAGAAAAAAGGTTTTTGCCTTATATGATTTGCTTATAAATGGTGGCAGATTACAGCTTTACGGTAATATTTTTGCAGAGGTAAAAAAAGACTATTTACGATTTTATCGGACCAAAGATTGTTTATCAAAAGATGCTATTGAGATAACACGGCTTCCTTTTGAGATGCTTTTCGGGAATTATGTAATAAACTTGGAAAAAAATACCAATAATTTAAAAATTGTTAACCAATTTGATACTGTTGATATGATAGACTGTAATACAGTTTCCGGTAATCTTGTTATAAGAACACGAAAAGCAGGGGATAGTTTTACTTTCCCGAAAAGAAATGTTACTAAAACATTAAAGAAACTTTTTACAGAAGAAAATATACCAATTGAAATTAGAAATGAAATTCCTGTTATCAGTGATGATGTCGGCATTGTCTGGGTTTATGGTTATGGTGTTACAAAAAGATGTTGTGCCGGAAACCATTCCGATAATATTATTTTAGTTAGGGGAAAAAATAATGATAGGTAAAAATATGCTTGACGATATTGAAAAAGTTTTAATTTCTGAAGAAGAACTTAAGTCAATCGTTGATAAAATGGGCAAACAAATCAGCGAAGATTATCAAGACAAAGATTTGTTGCTTGTAAGCGTTCTTAAAGGTTCTGTTGTGTTTATGGCAGATTTAATGAGAGCAATTACAATACCTTGTAACATTGATTTTATGGCGGTTTCCAGTTATGGTTCAGGTACTAAATCATCCGGCGTTGTTAAAATTATAAAAGACCTTGATAAAAATATTGAAGGTAAAGATCTTCTTATAGTTGAAGATATTCTTGATAGCGGTAATACTCTTTTCTATCTTAAAGAAATTCTTTCTGCGAGAAAACCAAACAGCATTAAAATCTGCACTCTCGTTGATAAGCCTGAAAGACGAGAAGCAGATATTATAGCCGATTATATCGGCGGTTCAGTTCCCAATGAATTTATTGTTGGTTATGGATTGGATTATAATGAATATTACAGAAACTTACCATTTATCGGTGTATTAAAAGAGTCTGTTTACAATAAAGATTAAGAGGTGAATAATCATAAAGAACGCAAATAAAATTAAGGCAATATTGCCTTATATTATCATTCCGCTTATACCTTTGTTCCTTTTGTATTTTATGAATTCAGGGGGAGCAAAGAAAACAAATCTGGAATACTATCAGGTTATTGAGCTTTTTGATAAAGGTGAGGTAACTAAATATAATCTGAATATTGGTTCAGGTGCTTTGACTTATGAGTTAAAGGATGGAACAACTGCTAAATATTCAGTTCCCAATGTTTCTTTGTTTATTGAAGATATTCACGACAGTGTTGTTGAATATAACAGAGAAAATCCCAAAACACCCATTAAATATAACTATGTTTCAGGCGCATCAGGCTCAATTGCATTACAGCTTTTGCCCGGACTTTTCGGAATAATTCTTGTTGTAATTCTCGGCTATTTCTTTATGAAGAGAATGAATAATTCAATATCTACAGAAAATAATCGCGCGATGAATTTTGGTAAAGCAAGGGTTAAATTTGGTAAGGATGAAAAAAGAAAAACAACATTCAAGCAGGTTGCAGGTGCTGATGAGGAAAAAGAAGAATTGCAGGAAATTGTTGAATTCTTAAAAGATCCGCAGAAGTTTACGGACCTTGGTGCAAGGATTCCTAAAGGTGTTCTTCTTGTTGGCCCTCCCGGTACAGGTAAAACCTTACTTGCAAGAGCAGTTGCAGGTGAAGCTGATGTTCCTTTCTTCTCAATTTCAGGTTCTGATTTCGTTGAAATGTATGTTGGTGTTGGTGCTTCCCGTGTTCGTGACCTTTTTGACCAGGCTAAAAAGAGCGCACCATCAATAATCTTTATCGATGAAATTGATGCTGTTGGTCGCCATCGTGGTGCAGGTATGGGTGGCGGTCACGATGAACGTGAGCAGACCCTTAACCAGTTACTTGTTGAAATGGATGGTTTCGGTAATAATGAAGGTATCATCATTATTGCAGCAACTAACCGTCCTGATATTCTTGACCCCGCACTTTTGAGACCCGGTCGATTTGACCGTCAGGTAACGGTCGGCAGACCCGACTTGAAAGGTAGAGAGGAAATTCTTAAAGTTCACGCAAAGAATAAACCTCTTGCACCCGATGTTGATTTGAAAAGCGTTGCTCACGCAACAATAGGTTTTGTTGGTGCAGACCTTGAAAACCTTATGAATGAAGCAGCTCTTCTTGCAGCAAAACGTAATAAAAAAGCTATTACAATGACTGAAATTGACGAAGCAACTGTTAAGGTTGAAGTTGGTGCAGAAAAGAAATCACGTAAATATACTGAAAAAGATAAGAAAATCACAGCATATCACGAAGCAGGCCACGCAGTTTCAGCATATTATCTTGAAAACTGTGAGCCTGTATATGAAATTTCAATTATACCTCGCGGTATGGCTGGTGGTTATACTCTTTACAGACCTGATGAAGATTCTTCTCATATGCTTAAATCCGCAATGCTTGACAGAATTGTAACTGCAATGGGCGGTAGGGTAGCAGAACAAATTACTTTTGGTGATGTTTCAACAGGTGCATCTCAGGATATTTCACATTCTTCTGAAATTGCTCGTTCAATGGTAACAAAATACGGTATGAGCGAAAAGCTTGGTCCTGTTCTTTACGGCAAGGATACAGATGAAGTGTTCTTAGGAATGGATTATTCTCATTCTAAAAACTATTCTGAAACCTATGCAACCACTATTGATGATGAAATTAAGCGCATAATGACTGAGTGTTATGCTAAATGTGAAAATATTCTTACTGAGCATAACAATAAGCTTACTCTTATTGCTGAAACACTTGTAAAAGAAGAGAAAATTTCAGGTGAAACATTCCTTAAACTTATGGATGAAAACTATAATCCTGATGAAGAAGTTCTTGAAAATGTAGCAGAAGAAACAACCGAAGAAGCTGTTGAAGAAATTACAGAAGTTACTGAAAATGCTTCCAAAGAGATTGAAAGCGAAGAATAAATTTAATCCCCCGAAAACTTTTAGTGAAGTTTTCGGGGGATTAATGTTTTACTCAAAACATTTATATATTTCCGAGTAATTGTTTATGTAATAATTACAAAGTTTTTTAACTTCTTCAGGGTCTGCTTTTTCGGAAATATCGTTGATACCAACTATATTGTAACCTGCTTTGTTAGCAGTTTCGATTGCATAAAGAGCATCTTCAAAAACAAAAGTGTTTTCTTTTGGTGTTCCTAAATGCTCTAAAGCAACATCATAAATAACAGGTGTATCTTTTCCTGCACCAACACTCCCACAGGTAAAGATTTCTGTGAAATATTCTCTTATTCCGTTTCTTTCAAGTGCTTTTTCAACAAGGTGCTTATCTGTTGCGGTTGCAATACACATTTTAACATCTTTTTCTTTTAAATATTTAAGAAAATCTTCAACGCCGTCTTTTTTGATAACCTCGTTGAAATAAAAGCCTTGAACCAGTGAATTTACTTCATTAACTATGTCCATAACAGTAGCGGTAGGGTCAATATTCTTGATATAATATTCCGCCGCCTGAACCATACTCATTTTAACAAATTCATCTTCAATGCCTTCGGGAGCTTCAACACCTTTATTCTTCAAAAACAGCAAACCAATGTCGCTCCAGATGTGCATAGAATCAAGAATAGTGCCGTCTAAATCAAAAATTACACCTTTAATATTTTTAATATCTTTATTCATTGTTTTCACCTTGCTTTTCCCATATTATTAATAATTTCCCTTGTTCAACAGAGATAAATACTCCATTTCCATTGAATTTATTGCTTGTTCCCAAAGGGAAGTTTGTTGAAAGAAATCCGTTTTCCAATTCATAGAAGGCACCTTTTATGGTAACGTTTTTGCAGTCTTCGAGAGCAAAAATTGAGATATTACCCTTGTTTTCTTTCGGGAAATTTATTTCAGTGTTTTTTATTACTGTATAATTTTCGTTATTACCGTAAAAAACAGCATTACCGTTGTTTTCAGTGATATAGGAGGCGGTTTGAATGTTAGCAAATGTATGGTCTAATCTTCCACCAATTCCACCAAAAATGCGGAAATTGTTGTAACCCTTTTCAAAGCCTAATTTAACTGCTAACATTGTATCGGTATCATCTTTTTCAACAGGGTGAATAATTGTATTATTGTCAGTTGGAGTGTAACCTAAAGAATCAAAGTCACCGATAATGTAATCGGGCTCTATTTTGAATTTTTGGAGATTTTTTATACCTGCATCTGCCGCAATAACAATATCATTTTCGTTGATTTCGTAATTGAATTCTTCTATTGGCATTGCACCGAAAATATAGCAATACATTCAATCACCACACTTTGTTTATAATATATGTTATTCTAAAAAACACCGTCAGAAGACGGTGCTTTTTAATTAAAATATTCCGTATGTAATTAATGACATAATAAGCCCTGCAATAAAAACACCTAAAGCGATGATCGGTAAGCATTTTTTCATTCTCAAGTCCATAAGCGCGGCAATAAGTGCACCGGTCCAACCGCCTGTTCCGGGTAGGGGAATGGCAACAAAAGCAAGTAATCCCCATTCCTGATACTTAACAATAGTATCTTTTTTCTTTTCAGAACGGGCTTCGAGCTTGTCCACTATTTTGCCGAAAAATTTATATTTTCTCATCCATTGGAAGATTTTTCTGATAAAAAGAAGTATAAATGGAATTGGAATCATATTTCCGATATAACAAATTATGAATGCTTGAACAAACGGTAATTCAAGAAGTCTTGCCGCAATCATACCGCCACGAAGCTCAAGTATAGGGCAAAGAGATATTAAAAAAGCGACAAGCTGTGGGGGAAAATCATTTTGAAAAAAATCAACAATTGAAGTTACAATATTTTCAACCATTTTTTACCTCGCTGATATAGTTATTATTTAACAAAAAATCACGTGCTTCAGTAAGAATTGTTTTATCGTTTTCAAACTTAAGATTTTTGAGTGCGTTTTCATAAGTTAACCAGACATAATCTTCAATTTCTTCAACTTGTATTCTGGTTTGTGTATCTTTAGTTGAAGCAACATAAATCTGAACGGTTTTTTGAATTCTGTTCTGAATTGAATATTGTGATTTGCTGATAAACCCGGGAAGAATATCAATATGCAATCCGGTTTCTTCCAGAACTTCACGTTTGGCAGTTTCTTCCAAAGTTTCACCTGCTTCAACATGGCCTTTGGGGAAACTCCAATTAGAACTGCGACGGTTTCTTATAAGAAGATAACGATAATCTTCATTAATTTTTCTGAAAACAACTGCACCGCAAGAACGTTCATAATAACATTCAATTGAATAGGGGCGTCCTTCTGTATAAAATTTAACCAAAGCCTCAATTTCCCAATTTATGAAACGCTTTGATTTAGGTGAAGCTACAAGCATTTGCTCACCATTATCTCTGAATTTTAAAATTGCTATAACTCTGCCGTCAAAATGCCTAACCGGATTATCAATCCCCAGAATTAAAACGCCGCTGATAGGGGAAGATGCTTTGAATTTGCCAATAGGTTTGCCACGATTAAGCTTGTAGGTCTTATTATCCGACAGAGGTGAACCGACAGGATCGGTTATGCAAACTCTAACTAATTTGCCTAACATAATGTTAACCTCACGAAAAATAGAAAAATCTAGTTTACATTATATACCTTTTATTTTTTGCTTTCAATATATAAATAGCTTTTATTTTTAGAAATTAGAGCCTTTTTTAATTATAATTTGGGTAATATTGCATAGTGACAGTGTATTTTAAATTAAATTTATTGAAAAAAAATTGTTTATGTGATAAATTAAATTATAGGTGATGATGGTATGAAAAAAATTCTTTCTGTTTTTATATCTTTTGTTATTGCGATTTCTTTTTTTCAAATTAATGCGTTTTCCTTTGAGGATGAGGGTTTGATTTTGCATTATGCAGAAAATATGTATCAAAACGGCGTTGTTGATGATTATAACGATGTAACCTTAGAAAATTTAGCTACGGATTATGCTGATTTTTATCAGTATGGGTTTAATAAGGGTACTTATGTATATTCTGCTTATTCATTATTAAATGTTACAGAAAAAATTCTTTATGATGAGCTGTGTTCTAGTTTAAATAAGGGTGAATTGTCTGTTCAAATTGACTTTTCACCGGCTTTATCTGCTTCAGATTTTTCTAATATTGATTGGAAACAACTGCTCAATGCAATAAAATTAGATTGTCCGCAATATTTTTTTATAACAAGTATGGGTCGCTCGTGGGCTACTTACAGCAATGGTAATGTTGCATATATAATTCTTACAGTCAAATCACCAAGCTATTATGATGATTCTGTAACCTTATATACTGAAGAAGAAATAGAAGAATGCTCCGCAACTCTTAAAAACACAGTTAAATCAATTGACGTTGATTTAAGCAATCGTTATAACTTTATAAAATCAGTCCACGATTACCTTTGCAATAACATTGTTTATGTTAATAACCAATTAAGATGTCACGATGCTTATGGTGCACTTGTTGAGGGTGTTTCTGTTTGCCAGGGGTATGCAGAAGCGTTTAAATTAATTTGTAATTATTATAAAATTCCATGCGTTTGCCTTACCGGTGATGCCGGCGGTGCGCATATGTGGAACGCTGTCCAGATGGATGATGGTTATTGGTATTTATTAGATGTAACCTGGGATGACCAGACACACAGAATTTATTATGATTTCTTCTTAATCGGATTGTATACAAAAGATACATATTTTGGTGGTGATGCTTTTAATGTCAGCCATGTTTCTGACGGTTCACCTTATTTACCTGTCTTGAATTATGCTACAGATAAATATTCTGAAACAAATCACAATACAGCTTTTAAAGCAACATACAACTCTCTTGCAATCGATGATGGAAACTTCTTAGTCCGTTCTTGTTTCGATATTGATGATACTTATGTCTACTATAACGGAATATATGTTGAAACCAATAATCTCGCAACGAATGGTGTTTTTGAAGCACCTAGCGGAGAGAACGGCAATTTGGAAAACTGGACTTTAGTTTTGTTAGGTGATTGTACCGGCGATGGAAATTGTAATGTTTCAGATTATTCAGATGCTGTAAATAAGGTTCTGGCTGATAAGGGTATTTCAGATGCAAGCGATATGGCTGCAGATATGGATAATGATGGTTACCTTGATGTTATCGACTTAGCTATAATGCACCTTGCAATAAGCGGTCTCAATACTGATATACAAATTGAGTGAATACAAAAAATCAGAGCTCTTAATTGAGCTCTGATTTTTTGTTATATGGTTATAATTTACTAAAAAATTCTTTTATTTCAAGAGCCTTACCGCAGGTCATAGGACCTTCGGGACATTTTTGAACGTAACAGCTTGGACCATAGAATTTGAAAATTGTTTCATCAGCTTCGCGGAGCTTTTTGAGCATATCAATAGCAAAATCACGAATTTCCCATTGAGCTCTGTTGCAGGAACGAAGCTTCATAAACAAAAGAAGTTCACGAGCATTAATTGTCGTAACAATGTCAAGAGTGTTACCGCTTAACTGAACATAAGCAAGAGTTTCTTCATCAACACCGAGTGCTTTTAATTCTTCATAAACCGCAGCGGTTTTTACAAATGCCTGACAATATCTTTCTTTTAACTCTTCGTTTACTGCAATTGTTTCGGGGAGAATATGACGGGTTCTGTCAGTTAAAGAAAGCTGAGGTATACCGATTGAGTGCATTCTGTGGCGAGCAAAGTGAGTTAAGCAAGAAAGGGAAACATTGTTAATTCTGAATGTGAATGTTGCAGCTTCAAGAGGTCTTTGACGCTTTGAATTAATAACCTTTTCAATAATAGTACTGCATTCCTTTTTATCACTAATGATTTCTTCAATCTGTGCTGTAGGGAGGTTGCAACCTTCAATAAGTGCAGCTCTTGCAACTGCTTTAGAGGCATCAGGAGTGTAGCTTAAAAGCTCAACCGCAGGTTCTTCTTTAATAAGCTCTTTATTTGGTTTATATGAGTATGTAGGAATATCCTGAACAGTGGGGCGTCTGCCTTCAAAGTCGGTAAAGATACCGGGTGTCATTGAACGAGCCTGCTCTAAAAGAGATTCGCCCAAGGTTTTAAGCTCTTTATACTGGGAACCTCTTCCGTAAATCATTGCATAAAGCATATTGATTAATTCACGGGCATTAAGTGTGCAGTAGAAATTACTGTAAAGTGAATAGGGGAGAAGAAAACGAGCATCTTCCTTGGGAATTCCTGCATCAATAAATGCTTGGTATTCACCATATAAATAATTCATATGCTCAATGTATTTGTTCTGAACATTTTTTGATTCAAAATGAGGTGTGTAGTAACCTAATTTTGCAAAGTCAACATATCTTCTTGATTTAACAGTAAAAGAAGCAAGCCTGAATTCAATAACAAATTGTTCAACAAGCACAGAAACGTTCTGGAAAGCGAGGTTAAATACTGTGTGTTCAACAGTTGATGTGTGACCCGAACGGGTTACTTTTGAAATCAGAGAAGCATTCTTTTCAGCGTCTTTTGAAAGCTCTAAAATTTCAAGAGCTGTACCGGGTTGGGTAGAAATTCTGCCGGATGCCGCAGGCACTCTTTCTCCTGTATCTGTCATTCCGATAATAATAGCTTTTGAATTAGTGTTGAATTCGGTATTCATTTTTTGTACCTCCACTATATTTCGCATAATTGTAAACATTTTAACACAATATGTTCCTGATTTCAATATTTTAATTAAAAAACAAGATTACTAAAAAAATGAGTAAAAATTAATGATTTTCTACTACATTTATCGTTGTTTTGTCTTGAAAAAAACAGCCTATTATGATATTATAAATACAATTATGGGTGAATATTGCCTTTTTGCATTTTTTCACTTTTAAAAAGGAGGAAAACTTATGGCAATTATAAAAAAACAAGCTTACTTTAACTCCTCAACAGGTGTCAATAAAATCCGCACTTTAATCTGGCAGGATGATGAAGTTGCTCCTGTTGCAGTTTTCCAGATTGCTCACGGTGTTGCCGAGCATATCGGAAGATATGACCATTTTGCACGTTTTCTTGCATCCAATGGTTTTATCGTTTGCGGTAACGACCATATCGGCCACGGTTTATCTGTTGATGATGAAGATGATTTAGGCTTTACTGCTGAAAAGGATGGTTATCGTCGTTTTGTTGATGATATGCACATCCTTTATTCCATAATGCATAAGCGTTATCCTGATTTACCATATATTCTTTTTGGTCACAGTATGGGTTCTCTTTGTGCAAGAGTTTATGCAAGCTCATTTGGTGCTGAACTTTCAGGACTTATTCTTTGCGGTACTGCTCAGGTTCCTGCAGGTCTTGATTTTGCAATTAACACTCTTGACCAGCTTGTTGAAAAATTCGGTCCCAGGACTGTTAACCACACAGTTGCAGGTCTTCTCAATAAATTCTCTTCTATTCAGATTAAAGACAGAGCATCAGACCTTGATTGGTTGAGTGTTAACAGAGAAAATGTTAAGGCTTATGCTGAAGATGAGCTTTGCGGATTTGAGCTTTCTCTTGCAGGGGTAAGAGACCTTGCGGCAATCGGTATTCTCGCTTGCGATGAAATGTGGCCCGCAACTATTCCTACAGATTTACCCATAATGATTATTTCAGGTGCTAAAGACCCTGTTGGTTCAAATGGTAAAGGTCCCATCGCTTGTTCGGATTCTTTAATTGAAGCAGGCCACGAGCCTACAGTTATTATCTATCCCGGTGTAAGACATGAAATTCTTAACGAGGATTGCAAAGAAAAAGTTTATAACGATATTTTAGGTTGGTCTCAATCCATTCTCCAAGGTGAATATATTGCAAAATAATGTTTTCGTATCACAAGAAGAATTAAATATACAGAAAGACTTTTCTGAAAAGGTTCATTCAATTTTAAATGCACGTTTTCCTGATAATAACCCAAAAGCATTTATTCATACTTATGGTTGCCAGGGGAATGTTGCTGATAGTGAGCATATCAAGGGTATGCTAGTTGAAATGGGTTATGAGCTTTGCGAAAAGGTTGAAGAAGCAGATTTAATTCTTTATAACACTTGCGCCATCCGCGAACACGCTGAAGACAGAGTTTTCGGAAATGTTGGTGCATTGAAAAAGTTAAAGTCAGAAAAACCGCATTTAATTATTGCTCTTTGCGGTTGTATGATGCAACAATCTCACATCGCAGAGAAAATTAAAAAGAGTTATCCTTTTGTTTCTCTTGTTTTCGGAACCCATGTTGTTCATAAGCTCCCGGAGTTGCTTTCAAAAACGCTTACGGGTGGTAAGCGAGTTTTCTGCATTGATGAAAGTGACGGCGTTATTGCAGAGGGGCTTCCTTATTCACGAGATAGCGGTGAAAATGCCTGGATTTCCATTATGTACGGTTGCAACAACTTCTGTTCTTATTGCATTGTACCTCATGTAAGAGGAAGAGAAAGAAGCAGGAATCCCGAAGTTATTTTAAGTGAAGCAAAACAGCTTATAGGCGAGGGTTATAAAAAAATAACTCTTTTGGGCCAAAATGTTAATTCCTATGGTAAGGGTTGCGATTTCAATATGAATTTCGCAGAGCTTATCAGAAGAATTGATGCAATTGAAGGGGATTATACATTCGATTTTATGACATCTCATCCCAGAGATTGCAGTTTTGAGTTGATTGATGTTTTAAGTGAAAGTAAGCATTTCTGCGGTCATCTTCATTTACCTGTTCAGTCGGGAAATAACAGAATTCTCAAAGAAATGAATCGCCACTATACTCGCGAACATTATCTTGAACTTGTAAATTACGCTAAAAAGAAAATTCCGGGTGTTGATTTAACAACAGATATTATTGTAGGTTTCCCCGGAGAAACATATGAGGAATTTCTTGATACAGTGTCGCTTGTTAAAGAAGTGAAATATGGTTCGATGTTTACATTCATTTATTCAGCAAGAAAAGGCACTCCTGCTGCCGTTATGCCCGATCCCTTTTCAAAAGAAGAAAAAACAAAATGGTTTATGGAGCTTTTGAAGGTTCAGGAAGAAATTGCAGGTAAAAAACAATAAAATGGTAAAAGAGGGGAAACCCTTTAATATAATTTATTTTTAAGGAGTACACACAAAATGACAGTTATTGAACTTACAAGACAGCTCGGTGCTGCAATTCAGCAGGACGAGCGCTACGCAGCTTATGAAGAAGCAAGAAAAGCTAATGAAGCAGATGAAGCTCTCAATGGTCTTATCGGTAAAATCAACCTTGTTCAGATGAATTATCAGAATGAAGCTGCAAAAGGCGAAGAAGCAAATGCTGAAACAATGGAAGGCTTTGCAAAAGAATTTGAACAGCTTTATCGCGAAATTATGCTTAACGGCAATATGGTTAAATTTGAAGCAGCTAAAACTGCAGTTGACGATATGATGAACGAAATTATGGGTATTCTTGCTTGCTGTGTTGACGGACAAGACCCCGCAACCTGCACACCCCATCAGGAGCATAGCTGTGATGGTTCTTGCAGCACCTGCGGTGGCTGCCACTAATTTTTAAATTGAATTTTATTTGTACTGAGGTAAGAGATGGCTAAATTATCTCCCATGATGGAGCAATATTTTGAGATAAAAAAGAATTATGAGGACACATTATTGTTCTTCCGATTAGGTGACTTTTACGAAATGTTTTTCGAAGATGCAAAAGTCGCCTCAAAAGAGCTTGAGCTTGTTCTCACAGGGAGAGATTGCGGTCAGGAGGAACGCGCACCAATGTGCGGCGTTCCCTTCCACAGTGCAGATTCATACATAGCAAAGCTTGTCAGCAGAGGTTATAAGGTTGCAATCTGTGAACAGGTTGAAGACCCTGCAACTGCTAAAGGTATTGTTAAACGAGACGTTGTTCGGATTGTTACTCCCGGTACTGTTATTGAGAGTAATATGCTTGATGAAAGCAAAAATAACTATCTTGCATCAGTTTTTGTTTCCAATAAGGACTGCGGACTTGCTTTTATTGACGTTTCAACAGGTGAGGTTCATCTTGATGCCTTTTCTGATGCAGATGCTACCGTAAGAATAATCAATCAGTTAGGTTGCTATTCACCTAGTGAGGTTATTATCAATAAATATGCAGCTTCTGTTAAATCTATTGTATCTTTTATTAAAGACAGATTATCTGTTGATTATCAGTTAGTTTCTGAAGCACAGTATAACGAAACAGAGCTTTTAGAATTAATCGGTTCTCATATTTCTGATGAGAACGGTTTATCTCAATTTAACTCAAATAAGAGCCTTTTATATGCTTTTGGTGCGGCTCTTACTTATCTTAAAGGTGTTCAGAAAAATGAACTACAAAACATCAACGATGTTGATTTTTATAATGAAGATAGCTTTTTAACTCTTGATATTACAGCAAGAAGAAATCTTGAATTAACTGAAACTCAAATCAGAAGAGAGAAAAAAGGCAGTCTTCTCTGGGTGCTTGACCATACAAAAACCGCTATGGGTAAGCGTCTTATCAGAAATTGGGTTGAACAACCCTTGATAAATTATTCTTCAATTATTTTAAGGCAGAATGCTGTTGAAGAATTAACTTGTGACACAATTTTACTCGATTCATTAATGTCATATCTTTCTGATATGTTTGATATTGAAAGAATTATGACAAGAGTTGTTTATGGTACTGCTAATGCTAAAGAACTAAAAACATTAAGTCAGACCATTGATCAGCTTTATAATATAAAATCATCTTTAAACGGTGTTAAATCAAAAATGCTTACAGGTATTTATGAAGATATTGACTTACTTGAAGATGTTAACACCTTGATTAAAAATGCTATAACCGATGAACCGCCTCTTTCGGTGCGAGAAGGTGGTATGATAAGAAAAGGTTATAATGATGAACTTGATACTCTTCACGATATTGTTGAGAACGGCAAAGGTTATCTTACTGCCGTTGAGCAGTCAGAGCAGGAGAAAACAGGTATCAAAAAACTTAAAATTGGCTATAACCGAGTATTCGGATATTATATTGAGGTAACAAATTCCTTTAAAGAGCTTGTTCCTGACCACTATATAAGAAAACAAACACTTTCAAATTGTGAAAGATATATAACTCAGGAGCTTAAAGAACTTGAATCTAAAGTTCTCGGAGCTCAGGAGAGAATAGTTCGTCTTGAATATGAGCTTTTCTCTGCAATCCGTCAGAATGTTGCAGACCAGCTTGAAAGAGTGAGAAAAACTGCAAGAGCGGTTGCAAATCTTGATGGACTTTGTTCACTGGCATTTACTGCCGTTAATAATAACTATACAAGACCTATTGTTGATAATTCCGATGAAATTATCATTAAAGATGGCAGGCATCCCGTTGTTGAGCTTATGCTCGGCGGTGCGCCATTTGTTCCTAATGATACCCATTTGGATTGCCGTGATAACAGAACGGCTATTATAACAGGACCTAATATGGCAGGTAAATCAACCTATATGCGTCAGGTTGCAATAATCACTCTTATGGCGCAGATTGGTAGTTTTGTTCCTGCAAGCAGTGCAAAAATCGGTATTGTTGACCGTATCTTCACCCGTGTTGGTGCTTCTGACGACCTTTCGGCAGGTCAGTCAACCTTTATGCTTGAAATGACTGAGGTTGCTGATATTCTTAAATACGCGACTGCTAAAAGTCTTATTATTTTTGATGAAATCGGAAGAGGTACTTCTACCTATGATGGTATGAGTATTGCAAGAGCTGTTCTTGAATTTACTGCTGATAAGAAAAAAATTGGTGCAAAAACCTTGTTTGCAACTCATTATCACGAATTAACAGAGCTCGAAAATACTGTTGATGGTGTTAAAAATTACAATACATCTGTTAAAAAACGCGGTGATGATATAACCTTCCTTCGCAGAATTGTTAAAGGTGCTGCTGATGGCAGTTATGGTGTTGAGGTTGCAAAGCTTGCAGGTGTTCCAAAAGCAGTTGTTGAAAATGCAAAGAAAATCCTTGCAACACTTGAAACTCAGGAAAAGGTCAGTGTTGTTAAAGAAATAAAAAAAGATGAAGAACCTGAGGATATGCTTCAACTTTCATTCTCTTCAGGTGAAAAAGAGCAGATTATTGAAAAACTCAAAAACATTGATGTTAACACTTTAACACCAATAGAAGCTATGACAGTTCTTTTTGAACTGCAGAAAAGCGCGGAAAATATATAAGTAATTAATTCTAAAAGGAGGGTGAATGATGCCTCGTATAAATGTATTACCTAAAAATATAGCTGATTTAATTGCAGCAGGCGAGGTTGTTGAACGCCCTTCTTCTGTTATTAAAGAATTTGTTGAAAACTCAATTGATGCAGGTGCAACAAATATAGTTGTTGAAATTAAAAATGGTGGTAAGACCTATATTCGCGTTACTGATAATGGTTGCGGAATTGATAGGGAAGATGTGAAAAAAGCGTTTATCAGCCATGCAACAAGTAAAATCACTCATATAGAAGACTTGGATGCCATTTCAACTCTTGGTTTCCGTGGTGAAGCTTTGGCATCGGTTTGTGCAGTTTCAAGAGTTGAACTCTTGACTGCAACTCCTGATTCGGATTTCGGGACTCGTTATGTTATTGAGGGTGGAGAAGAAATTCTTCTTGATGATGCAGGTTGCCCCATTGGCACAACAATTATAGTAAGAGATTTGTTTTATAACATTCCTGCAAGAATGAAATTTCTGAAAAAAGACGTTCAGGAGGGGAATTATATTTCAACTCTTATGGAGAGGATTGCAGTTTCCAATCCCAATGTATCTTTTAAGTTTATTCGTGACGGAAAGCTTCAGTTTTCAACACCCGGTGATAATGATTTGAAATCTGCTATTTATGCAGTGTTTGGTAAAGAATTTACCGATAATCTCATTCCTGTTCACAATGAGCAAAATGGTTTATCAGTCAGGGGCTTTATTGTTAAACCAACTGCGGGCAGAAGCAGCCGCTCTATGCAGATATTCTTTGTCAACAAAAGATTTGTCAAAAGTGTTGTGTTTTTAAGTGCTTTAGAAGCGGCTTATAAAAATTCAATTATGGTCGGCAAATATCCTGCTTGTGTTTTATTTGTTGATATGCCGTATGAATCAGTTGACGTTAATGTTCATCCCGCAAAAACTGAAGTTCGCTTTTTTGAAGAGAAAAAGGTTTTTGATTGTGTTTATTATGGAACTTTGTCAGCTCTTCAGGGTGATACAACTCGCGTTCAGGCAAAATTTTCAGAAGCAAAAATATTTTCAAAGCCTGCCGACAAGGGTGAACAATTAAAAATTACTGAGATAGAGCAACCTAAAAAGACTTTTGAAGTTAAGGAGTATGGCAAAGCAGTAACAGGTGTTGAAAATGTTGTTCATTCACCCGAAAAAGAAGAACCTAAGCAACTCGATTTCTTAAAGGATGAATATATAAAACCATCGGTTTCTAAAATTGTTATTGAAGAAAAAATGGTCGAAAAAATTGAGCCTTTAGTTGAAGAAAAAAAGCCTCAGTTTGATTTGAAGATAAATATAGAAACCTCAACAATAACTAATCAAGAACCCATTATTGTTGAGGAAAAAACGGAAGAAACTGAAAAAATCGAAGAAGTAGTTGTAGTTGAAACTGCTGAAAGACCTGTTAAAGAGCTTTCTTTGAACTATAAATTTGTTGGTGAAGCTTTTAATACTTATTTAATTGCCGAGCTTGACGGTAAGCTTATTCTTATTGATAAACATGCTGCCCATGAAAGAATTCTTTTTGAAAAGTTTAAAAAAAATGGTTGCGGTCAATCACAGATTATGCTTCAACCTATAACAGTAACTCTTTCTCCTGATGAATATAATGCGGTTATTGAGAATACAGAGCTTCTGGCAGATGCAGGTTATGATATTTCTGATTTTGGTGACAGATGCGTTAAAGTCAGTGCTTGTCCTCCCGAGCTTGTTGATTGCAATATTGCAGATATAGTTACTGAAATTTCAGGCTATCTTGCTAACAATATTAAAACCCTTATGCCTGAAAAGCTTGATTGGATTTACCATTCAATGGCTTGCAGAGCGGCAGTAAAAGCAGGTAATTTCACTTCTTCATATGAAGCTGAAAAATTTGTTGAAAATCTTTTGAAGCGTGAAGATATAAGATATTGCCCTCACGGAAGACCTGTTATGATTGAAATGACAAAAAAAGAACTTGAAAAGCAATTTAAGAGGATTGTGTAATTTTGAAGAAAAAAGCAATAGTTGTTGTTGGTGCAACTGCATCAGGTAAAACTGCATTAGGTGTTCATATTGCAAAGAAATTCGATGGAGAGGTTATTTCCGCTGATTCAATGCAGATTTATAAAGGTATGGATATTGCTACCGCTAAGCCGACAACTGAAGAAATGGATGGAGTAAAACACCATCTGATAGATTTTGTTGATGTTAAAAGTCAGTATAGTGTTTCAAATTATTGTGACGATGCAAAGATTGTTTTTGATAGTGTGATTAAAAACAACAAACTGCCGGTTATTGTTGGTGGTACAGGACTTTATATTGACTCATTCTTATCAAATACAAAATTTTTAGAGTCAGCATCATCTGATAAAATCAGACAAGAGTTACTTATTGAAGCAGAAAAAAACGGTATTGAAAGTCTGTATGAGCAATTAAAAGTAATTGACCCTGATGCTGCAATAAATATACATCCCAATAATATTGTAAGAGTTGTCAGAGCTCTTGAAATATATAAAACAACAGGAAAAACCCTTACAGAACAAAACAGATTATCTCACGCGGTTGAATCTGATATTGAGCCGTTATATATAGGAATAAACTATTCTGACAGAGAAAATTTATACAACAGAATTAATCTGAGAGTTGATTTAATGCTTCAAGCAGGACTTTTAGAAGAAGCAGAAGAGTTTTTTAAGCTTAATCCTT
This sequence comes from Acutalibacteraceae bacterium, assembly GCA_045543035.1. Lineage (GTDB taxonomy): Bacteria > Bacillota > Clostridia > Oscillospirales > Acutalibacteraceae > DTU089. Next base: position 82,143 of record JAZQMA010000051.1, read on the forward strand.
CTAAAACTGCATTTAATGCAATCGGTTATAAGGAATTAAAGCCTTTCATAGATGGTAATTTGAGCTTTGATGTTTGTGTTGAAAATCTGAAAAGAGAAACAAGGCGTTATGCCAAAAGGCAGATTACCTGGTTTAAAAGAAATAAAAATATCAATTGGGTGTATGCAGATACACAATCAAAAGAAGAAATGCTCGCTTCAGTTGATGAATTAATAATTGATTATTTAGGTGGTGATATGATTGAAGAATGAAACTGTAAAAAGAATTACTAAAATAATTGCAATTGTTTTAGTAATTGGTTTTTTCTCATCATACATTATCTATCATCTTGTAAATCGTTCTAATACTGAAATTAAAACTGAGTTTGCCTTAAAGGAAACTGTATATAAAACTATTGATACAAAATGCTTTGTTATTCGTGATGAAGAGTTTATAAAAAGTGATGCAGAGGGAACAACTGTTTCTTTTGTAACAAATGGTGAAAGAGTAGCTCGTGGCGATACTGTTTCCGTTGTTTTTGATTCTGCAGAAGATGCAGCATTATATTTAAAAAGCCAGGAATTGAAAAAGAATATTGCTCATTATGAAGATTTAGCAGGACAAGCAAATTTTCAGCCACTTAACATTAATTCATTAACCAAAAAGATTAATAACGAATTAACTGATTATCTTGATGCAGTTGATTCTCGTGATTTCAAAAATGCTATTGAGTACGGAGAGTTGTTCAGAGACTCTGTAACGGGAAAACAAATTGCAACAGGTAAAGAACTTGATTTATCAGATAAACTGGTTGAATTAAATGAAGAACTTGATTCTCTGGATGGTAATGGTTTTGAATATACAGAAATTAAGACTGAAAATGCAGGCTATTTTATCAGCGGTTCAGATGGTTATGAAAAAACTTTAAATTTTACTGAAATTGATGATTTGAACGTTAAAGAACTGAAAAAAGCTTTAAAGTCTAAGCCTGAAAAGGTTGATAATGAAGTAGTCGGACGAACAGTTGCGTCATTCAGATGGTATATAGCTTGTGTTGTTGATTCTGAAAAGACTGTTGATATTACTAATGATAAAAAAATATATCTTAATTTCCCTGAATCCGGAATTGAAAAATTACCGGTTAAGATTTATAAAATCGGAGAACGCACTGATAAAGAGACAGTTGTTATATTCAGTTGCGATGAAATGAACGAAAATTTATCAGATTTCAGAATTGAAAAAATTGAGATAATAACTGATGAATATTCCGGATTTAAAATCCCTAATACATCTATCCGAACTGTTGACGGTGTTCAAGGTGTTTATATTGTCCGCGGAAATCTTATGGGATTCAGAAAAATAAAAATTATTCATACTAATGATGATTATTCAATTGTTATAAATCCTGATAATGATTCAGGTTATATAAAGCTTTATGATAAAGTAGTAACGGAAGGAGTTGATTTATATGATAACAAACTCATTTGATGAAGCGCATTTTTCTGTTATTGCTGAAAATATAAAGAGAATTAAGAATGAAATCTGCGAAGCAACAATTAAAAGCAATCGTTCAATTGGTGATGTTCGTCTTATGGCAGTTACTAAAACTGTTTGTGTTGAATACATAAATTATGCCATTGATAACTGCGGTATTGATTTGATTGGTGAAAATAAAGTGCAGGAGTTTCTTTCTAAAAAGGATTTGTTGCATTTAGATAATGTTGAAAAGCATTTAATCGGTCATCTTCAGACAAACAAAGTTAAAAAAATTGTCAGTGAGGTTGATATGATTCAATCTGTTGATAGTTTAAGAGTTGCTCAAAGTATTTCAAATGAAGCGAAAAAATCTGATATTACCGCTAATGTATTGTTAGAGATTAATATTGGTGATGAAGATAGTAAAACAGGCTTTGATAAAGCTGAATTTGAGGAATCGTTAAATCAGATTTCTCTGCTTCCTAATATAAAGGTCAGAGGTCTTATGACTATTCCGCCAATTTGCGAGAATAGTTTAGAGCTTGAAAAATATTTTGACAGAATGAGCAGTTATTATAACGAAATCAAAGAGGGGAATTACAATAACTTTGATTTTGAAATATTATCTATGGGAATGTCCGGTGATTATAAAGAGGCTATTCTCCATGGTTCTAATTTAGTAAGGGTTGGCTCCGCTATTTTCGGAGCGCGTATTTATAAATAATTTTAAATTAACGGAGGTTTTTGTCATGTCATTTATGGATTATTGGAAAAAGTTCACTAACACAGAGGATGAAGAAGATTTTGAAGAGGTTGTTCAGGATGATGCTCCTGAAGCATTTGAAACCAAAAGCTTTTCAACTGTATCTTCTTATGAAGAATATGAGCGCGAAACTCCCCGAGTAGCTCCAAGAGCAAGAAGAAGCTCTGCAAATGACCCCAGCAGAGTTGTTGATGTAAGAACAACTGCTATGTTACAGGTTGTTCTTGTAAAGCCTGATAAATTTGAAGATGCACGAGCTATTGCAGACCATCTTAATGATAAGAGAACTGTTGTTCTTAACCTTGAAGCTGCAAGTAAAGATGTTTCAAGAAGACTTGTTGACCTTCTTAATGGTGTTGCTTATGCAAATGGCGGTCAGTTGAAAAAGGTTTCAACAAACACATATATCATCACACCTTATAACGTTAATGTTTCCGGTGACCTTATTGATGAATTGGAAAACACAGGTGTATTTTTCTAAAAGATAACAAAGAAGTGGGGAATAACTATTATGATGACACCATCAGAACTCAGAGAATATGAATTTAAAGGCGCAGGCAGAAATGCCTATAAATCCGATGATGTTGATAATTTCTTCGGAGAAGTTGCTGTTGCTTACGAAAAGATTTTCAGAGAGAATGCAGAGCTTGTTAAAAGAGTTGGTTTGCTTGCTGACAGACTTGAACAGTTTAAATCTGATGAAGAACAAATTAAACAAGCTGTAATCGGTGCTCAGAAAGCAGCAGATATTATTGTTAAAGAAGCAGAAATGTCTGTTGAGGATTCAAAAGCAGAAGCAGAGGCTATTCTTGCAGCAGCAAAAGGTGAAGCAGAAATTATTAAATCTGATGCAGAAAAGCAAGCTGTTGCAGATTCTGATTTACTTCTTTCAATTGCAAGAGACAAAGCAGAGGAAATCATTAATAAGGCTAAAGAAGAGGCACACGGTATTCTTATTAAGGCAAACGATTCCGCAAAAGATACTGTTGGTGCTGCAACAAGAACAATTACAAGTGAATCACTTCATTATGAAATGCTTAAAAAGGAAGTTTCCGAATTCAGAGCTTCTATTCTTGCTCAGTATAAAGCACATATTGAAATGATTTCTAAGCTTCCTGAATTAGCTGTTGAAGAAGTAGAAAAGAAAGAAGAAGCAGAAGAACAGGTTGATGCTGAGGAAAATATTGTTGAAGAAATTTCAGCTGTTGACCCTGAAAATGATATAATTGAATTCGTTGAAGATGCTGAAAACAATGATGAAATTGTAGATTTTACAGAAGAAATTCCCGAGGAAGAGGAAGTTGTTAAAACAACATTACCTTTTGATTTCTTTGAAGAAAACTCAACCTTAGAATTTGTTGATGAAAGTAAAGAGGTTGAAGAAGAGCAAGAGGCACAAGAAGACTTTAATATTGATGTTGTTCTTGCGGATTCTGATGCTCAAAACGAGGAAGCTGAAGAAGAGGGAGCTTTAGAAAAAACTCCCGAGAATGTGACTGAAGATATAAATGAAGTTAAAGAAGAAGCTGAAGATATTCCGATAACCAGGGGCTTTTCTGTTAACACTTTAAATGATGAAGATAATTTGAATGTTTTTTCTGATTCTAAAAAATTTCAGAATTCTATGTTTGCTTCTTTTGAAACAATTGATGATGAAGAAGACGAGGAAACTGAAACAGTTGAAGAACCCAGAAAGAAAAAAGGATTTTTCCGCAGAAAAAAATAATGTAAGGTTGTATTGCAGATGTCAGTAGTTTTTGCCGTGTTATTATGTTGCTCATTAATAGGAATTGACCAAATAATTAAATTATTAGTAATTAATAATTTAAAACCGGTTCAATATGTTGATGTTTTGGATGGCGTTTTACGGCTGCGTTATGTTGAGAATACCGGTGCAATTTTTGGTTCATTTGCAGCTCACACGGCTTTCCTTACTGTATTTTCGGTAATTTTATTAGGTTTTACAATATTTTTACTTGTAAAAAACAAAGATAAAAACAAATTTGTCAGTCTTTGTCTTTTATTAATGATTTCGGGTGGTATAGGAAATATAATCGACAGAATCCGATTACACTATGTTGTTGATTATATTGAACCATTGTTTGTTGATTTTGCAGTGTTTAATTTCGCAGACTGCCTTATAACTGTTGGTGCTTTTGCATTGATTATTTACTTGATTATTGATTTAATCAGAGATACCAGAAAAAGTAAGAATACTGTTTCGGAAGGATTGCAGGATGATTCAGGAAAATGAATTTATCATTGATGAGGCTGTTGTCGGGTTAAGGTTGGATAAAGCTATAACCGTTTTATGTGAGGATTTATCGCGTAACGCAGTTCAGCAGCTTATTGACGAGGAAAACATACTTGTAAACGGCTCGGTAGTAAATAAGAAATATACTGTAAAGAAAAATGATGTTGTTACTGTATTGTTACCGGAGCCGAAAGAACTTTCAATAGAAGCCGAGAACATACCTCTTGATATTGTTTATGAGGATGAGCATTTGCTTGTTGTCAATAAACCTAAAGGAATGGTAGTTCATCCTGCAGCAGGAAATTATAATGGTACTTTAGTTAACGCTCTTTTGTATCATTGTGGTGATTCACTTTCGGGTATTAATGGCGTTATCCGTCCCGGAATAGTTCACAGAATTGATAAAGATACCAGCGGTTTACTTATTGTTGCAAAAAATGACACTGCCCATAAAGGTCTTGCTGAACAAATTAAAGACCATAGTTTTACAAGAGAGTATAAAACTGTTGTTGTTGGTAATGTTAAAGATAATGAGGGTACAATTGATGCACCAATCGGAAGGCATCCGAAGGACAGGAAGAAACAGGCTGTAACTGTCAAGAATTCGAGACATGCAGTTTCTCATTTTGAGGTGTTGGAGCGTTTTAATGGTTTCACTTTTCTTAAGGTCCGCCTTGAAACAGGCAGAACTCATCAGATAAGAGTTCATATGGCTTATAGAGGAACACCGGTTGCAGGTGATGTTGTTTATGGCAATCCCAAGAAAACCTACGGTTTGCAGGGTCAATGTCTTCATGCTGCAACTATTGGCTTTATTCACCCCATAACCAAAGAATATCTTGAATTTACTTCGGATTTACCACCTTATTTCACAGATTTTATCAGGAGAATTTCGTAATGAAAGAAATATATAATAAGTGGTTGCTCGTTTCTGATATTGACGGAACCTTGAATTCAAAATCAATGAAACTGCCTGAAAACAATAAAGTTGCGATTTACGAGTTTGTTAATAGGGGTGGGAACTTCACTTTATGTTCAGGTCGTAATTTGCAATCTTTATCAATACATTACAGAAAGTTAGGAATAAATACTCCTGCTATATTTCTTAACGGTGCAGGTATATATGACTTTAAGAATAATAAATTTTTATATCAAAGCCTTATTTCTTCTGAAGGTGAGCAAATTATATTGGACATCGCTAAGAAATATAAGCTTGCGCAATTAACGGTTTATACCCCTGAAAAAATATATCTTGGCACAAGAAAATGTATTTATGGTTGGTTACTTTCAAAAATTGATAAACTGGACCACCGGTTATGCAAAAAATTGTCGGATATACCTCGTGGTATCTGGTCCAAAGCATCATTAGTCGGGCCACCCAATCTGGTTAATAAATTTAAAGATATTATTTCAAACGAAGAAAATTCAAAGCATTTTGAATGCTTCAAAACCTCACCGGTTACTTTAGAAATAGTAAATAAAGGTGTTAATAAAGGTGCTGCAGTTGTAAAATTAGCAGAACTTTTAAATATAGATGAATCTAATACAGCGGCTATCGGTGATTATTATAATGATGTTGAAATGCTCAAGAGGGTAGCGCATCCCGTTTGTTGCGGTCAGGCTCCCGATGATATTAAGAATATATCAGAGTATGTTACCTGTCATTGTAATGATGGCGCAGTTGCTGATTTTATAGATTACATACAAACAAATTATATTAAATAATGGAGGCATTATTATGGACGCAAATTCTAAAAAAGAATTAGCCAAAATCGCTTGTAATGTTCGTATGGGCATTATCGAGGGAACTTTCAATGCTAAGTCAGGTCATCCCGGTGGTTCACTTTCAATTGCAGAGATATTAACTTATCTCTACTTTAAAGAAATGAATGTTGATGCTAACGAACCTATGAAAGCAGACAGAGACAGATTTGTTCTTTCAAAAGGTCACGCTGCACCTGCTCTTTATTCAGTTATGGCTCATAAGGGTTATTTCCCCGTTGAAGAACTTAAAACACTTCGTAAGGTTGATTCTCGTCTTCAGGGTCACCCGAGTATGAACTATCTTCCCGGTATTGATATTAGTTCAGGTTCACTTGGTCAGGGTATTTCTGCCGCTTGTGGTATGGCTCTCGGTGCAAAGCTTAAAGGTGATGCTTTCAGAGTATATACAATTCTTGGTGACGGTGAAATTGAAGAAGGTCAGGTTTGGGAAGCTGCAATGTACGCTGCTGCAAAGAAGCTTGATAATCTTGTTGCATTCGTAGATAACAACAATCTTCAGATTGATGGTTCTGTTGAGGAGGTTAACTCACCATATCCAATTCCTGAAAAGTTCGATGCATTCGGTTGGAATGTTATTGAAATTGATGCTCATAATTTCGATGAAATTGAAGCTGCTCTTGAAAATGCAAAAGCAACTAAAGGCAAACCCACTGCAATTATTGCTAAATCCGTTAAAGGTAAAGGCGTTTCCTTTATGGAAAATCAGGTTGGCTGGCATGGTTCAGCACCTAATGCAGAGCAGTACGAAACAGCAATGGCAGAACTCAAAGCAGTTCTCGCAGGTTTGGAGGGTTAAGTTATGGCAGATGTAATTAAAACAGCAACTCGTGATGCTTATGGTAAAGCTCTTGTTGAGCTTGGTGAAAAGAACCCCGACGTTCTTGTTCTTGATGCAGACCTTGCAGCTGCAACAAAAACAAGTGCATTTAAAAAGGCTTTTCCTGAAAGATTTTTTGATACAGGTATTGCAGAAGGCAATATGATGGGCGTTGCTGCAGGTCTTGCAACAACCGGTTATACTGTTTTTGCTTCTTCCTTTGCAATGTTCTCCGCCGGCAGAGCATTTGAGCAGGTAAGAAATACAATTGCATATCCTCACCTTAATGTTAAAATCGGTGCAACTCACGCAGGTATTTCTGTTGGTGAAGATGGCGCGAGCCATCAGTGTTGCGAAGATATAGCTCTTATGCGTTCTATTCCCGGTATGGTTATTCTTAACCCTGCTGATGATATTGAAGCAAGAGCAGCAGTTCTTGCAGCAGCAGAACATGATGGTCCCGTGTATATGCGTTTTGGCAGACTTGCAGTTCCGAGAATTTTTGATGAAGATTATAAATTCGAAATCGGAAAAGCAGTTACACTTAAAGAGGGTAGTGACGTAACAATTATCGCTACAGGTCTTATGGTTAATGAAGCTATTGAGGCTGCTAAAACTCTTGAAGCAGAAGGTATTTCTGTTGAACTTATCAATATGCATACAATTAAGCCTCTTGATAAAGAAGCAGTTATCAAGGCTGCAAAGAAAACAGGTTGCATTGTTACAGCTGAAGAGCATAATGTTATCGGTGGTCTTGGCGATGCAGTTTGTGACGCAGTTTGCGAAGAATATCCCGTTCCTGTTGTAAAGCTTGGTGTTGAAGATACATTTGGTAAATCAGGCCCTGCAGTTGAACTTCTTCATATATTCGGTCTTGATGCTGAAAATATCGTTAAAAAAGCAAAAATTGCTATCTCTAAGAAATAATTCAACAGATTTTACTATTTAATTCAGTAAATTATTTGAATTTTTATTGAAAATATTAAAATGTTGTGTTATAATTACCGATATACTAAAATACGATAGGTAGGAAGATTTTATGGCTAATTGTCCTAAATGCGGTTACAAACTCAGAATGATTGATATCAAGGCTGAATGCCCCAAATGTGGCGTTAACCTTATGTACTATAATCATCAGGAAAGACTTGCTGAAGATGCTGATAAGGCTGAAGAAGAGCATATCAGAATGCAACCTAAGATTGACAGAATTAAATTCGCTTTTGTTGGAACAAAGCTTTCTATAGTTCGTCTTATATCTTTGTTCATTCCCATCGGTATGCTGTTTTTACCTTTGGCTCACGTAACAGTTAACGCACCTTTTAAGACCATTGATACTAATATTTCCGTGCTGAATATAGTTATGGATGTTATTATGGAAATGGATTTTGGTATTCTCTTCGATATGATTAGCGGTTCTGATTTAACAAGAGTTGCATTTATAACTTATTTGCTTTCAATTTTGTTCCTTCTTGTTGCCGCAGTTTTCGCAATTTTAAATATTCCTTTTGATGCAGTTTCCTGCTCACCTAAGGGCTTCAAAAGAAATGTAACACTTTCTTCTTGTGGTATCGGCTTTACTGTTTTGAGCATCGTTTCTTTCTTGGTATTCAACAGTCAGCTTACCTCAGCCTTTGGTGCAATATATTCAGGTAGTCTTAGCTTTGGTTCATTCCTTGTTATTTTAGGTTTTGTAGCAATTATTGTTGTTAATATTCTTATTAAGAAACAGAATGTTCCGGTTAAATATAAAGACCTTTCCGAGTACATTGAAAGAATGGAAAGAAGAAGAGCAGAAATTGCTGAAATGGAAGAAAAGGCAGCTCTTGCAAGAGAACAGTATAAAGCAGAAGCTTCCGCTTCAAAATAATTAAATTAAAACAAAAAAGTAGTAGCAAGTTCATTATTTGCTACTACTTTTCTTTTAAGTAAAATTAATACCCGCAATGCCGGATGCGATAATAGTAACCTGCTCTTAGCAGGTGGGTGTCCTCTCCGCGTTTTCACGCTCCCTTCGTCCGAGTAAAACTCGGGAGGTCTGCAATCCGCCGCAGAAGCCCGGACTCCCTTTTATTTGACATAGGGTTAGTATTAGTCGCATTTCTCGTACACCGCAGGCATACAAATATTTTATTTAATTTTCTTGAGATTATTCTTCATCAAATTCAAAATAATCTGCAAGACGTTCTTCAAAAATTTCACCAATTTCATTAAATAAAGCTTCATCTTCGATGGGTTCAAGGTATGTTTCGCCATCCTCATCCTCAACAACAGAAAGAATGATTAATTCACCATCACCATCAAGAATTTCTTCAGCTTCGTTATAAATGGGAAGAAGAGCAATATATCTGCCGTCATCTGTTTCAATTCTGTCAAGCTCTTCAAATGTGTGTTCAACGCCTTCTTCATCAACAACAGAAACAATATTGTTGCCGAAATTTTCTTCGTAATTATCTACCATAATAATTCACCTAATGCCTTTCAATTTATAGTTTAATTTTAATATTTTTTCATATACAAGTCAACTGTTAATTATTCGGAAATAGAAACTTCCCAAGTAAATTCTCTGCTTTCGTCGGGTAATAATGACATAATACCTCTCTTTTGGGAGAAATCAGCTTTCTTATCATAGTTGTCATTAACACCCCACCAGGGTTCAAGACAAACATAAGGAGCGTTAGGCTTTGCCCAGATACCTAAGAAAGGAGAATTAAAATCAAAACTTATAACTCTATTGTGTTTGTTGCTCTTTATTTTTATATTTTTAGATTTGAAATCACTTAAAATAAGAGCGTCATCATTAAAAATATCAGGAGTTAAAGTGATCTTATTGCCATCCATTTCAACAGGGAATGTTTCCTCAATCAAAATTGATTCATGGTCAATTCTTTCTGTGAAAAGCTCTGTATCATCGGAAAACTCGAGATAATCGCCAATTTCACAATTAAAGCCGGGATGTGCACCAAAAGAATAAAACATTTCTTTTTCATCGGTGTTAGTAATTTTATGAGTAACCTTTAAACCTTTTTCTGTAAGTTGGAATGTTACTTTAAATTCAAAATTGTAAGGATAATCTTTTAAAGTGTCCGCGTTCTGAGTTTTAATGAATGTTAAAGAGTCTTCATTTTTTTCAAGAAGCTCGAATGGTTTTTTTCTGACAATACCATGCTTCTCCATTGGATATTCTGTACCATTTAATGTATATTTATCATCAAGAAGTCTGCCGATAATTGGGAAAAGAATAGGGGATTGACCATACCAGATGCTTTCATCACCGCACCAGATATATTCAATTCCTGTTTTCTTTGATTTAAGAGAATTTAACTCTGCGCCCATTTCTTTAACTGCCAATGTAAAGAAATCATTTTCTGCTCTATATAACATTAATACCACCCTTTATAACAAAGGCATTACACAATTTTGTGCAATGCCTTTTAAGTTTATTTAATTATATAATATGTGAAATGAACTGTCAATCTAATTAGTTGGTTTCTTTTGCTTTTTTACGAGTAAGAACGATATTTACAATAATACCAAGAATAAGCGCACAAGCAATAGATGTAATAGTAACTTTACCGATTGCAAGAGCCATTCCACCGATACCGGTAATAAGAATTACTGATGCAGTGAAAAGATTTGCGTTATCTTCAAGGTCAACCTTCTGAATCATTTTAAGACCGCTTACTGCTATGAAACCGTAGAGAGTGATACAAACGCCACCCATTACGCAACCGGGAATAGAATCAAGGAATGCAACGAATGGTGAAACAAAGGAGATAAGCACAGCCATAATAGCAGTACAAGTAATAGTCGCAACAGAAGCATTCTTGGTAATCGCAACACAACCAACGGATTCACCGTATGTTGTATTCGGGCAACCACCGAAAAATGCACCAACAGCAGAACCAACACCATCACCAAGAAGTGTTCTTGAAAGACCCGGGTCTTCAAGAAGGTCTTTTTCTATAATGGAAGAAAGGTTTTTATGGTCTGCTATATGCTCAGCAAAAACTACAAAAGCAACGGGAACATAAGCAACTGCAACAGTAGCAACATAAGAAGCATCAAGGTCTTTGATTGCAGGAATAGCATTTAAGAAAGTGAACTGAGGAACCTGGAGGAAAGTGTTAAGATTAACTCCATCAGCTACAAGCGCCTGGAAAGGAGCAAGGTCAAGAGCGATAAGTGCGTCATTACCTGTTGTAACACCAATAATAGTAAATATACCTGCAACTGCATAACCTGCTAAAATACCAATAATAAAGGGAATGAGCTTAGCCATTTTTTTGCCGTATGTTGAGCAAATAACTACAACAAATAATGTAACTAAAGCGCAAATCATTGAAATCCAGATATTAGTTGTCATAATAAATGAACCGTTAGCATCCTGAGGTCCATAGCTGAAAACATCTTTAATTGCAGCACCGGCAAGTGAAAGACCGATAAGTGCAACTGTTGGACCGATAACAACAGGAGGCATTAATTTATTAATCCATTTAACACCTGCAATTTTTATAATAATTGCAAGGAACACATAAACAAGTCCTGCAAAAAGCGCACCAAGAACGATGCCAAGGAAGCCCATTGCGGAGCTAATGGCACCTGCAAACGCTGCAAGCATAGAGCTGATAAATGCGAAAGATGAGCCAAGGAAAACAGGACTTCTGAATTTAGTGAAAAGCTGGTAAACAATTGTACCAACACCTGCACCGAAAAGTGCAGCAGAAGCAGTCATACCATTACCAACAATTGCAGGAACAGCGATTGTTGCCGCCATAATAGCAAGTAACTGCTGAATTGCAAAAATGATAAGTTGTCCGAATTTTGGTTTGTCGTCAACATTGTAAATAAGTTTCATATTTACCCCCACTTTAAATTTTTTATTACAGCCTTCCGGCTAATAACCGATTAAATTATATCTGATACAGCTTGACGCAGAAATTTACGTCATAATCGGGCACCTGAACAGAAATTAATTCAGAAGTTGACGTAGGAACATTTTTACCGACATAATCTGCTCTGAAAGGAAGCTCGCGATGACCTCTGTCAACAAGAATAGCCAATTGAATGCTTGAGGGTCTGCCGATACTGAAAATTGCTTCTATTGCTGCTCTGACAGTTCTTCCTGTGAAAAGAACATCGTCAACAAGAATGATGTCTTTACCGGTAACATCAAATATTGTGTCAAGAGGAGAAGCTTCGGGCAATTCCTGAACCTCAGTTAAATCGTCACGATAATGCTTGATGTCAAGCTCGCCAACGAAAATGTTTTTGCCTTCAATTTTCTCTATATTTTCAGCAATCAGTTTAGCTAATGGCACACCACGACTTTTGATGCCAACAAGTGCTATATTATCTGTTCCTTTGTTTTTTTCAATAATTTCGTGGGCAATTCTTACTAACGAGCGTCTGATTGCCGCTTCATCCATTATCTCAGCTTTAAATTCCATTTTTACCTCAAAAAAATATACCCTGCCACAAGGTGCGACAAGGTATTGTGAATTCTTAAAACCTTATAGACCTCTCGGATCAATTTAAAAGTTTGTATAACTTTATTTTAATACCGATAGTGTCATTTGTAAAGTGTAGGAAAGTGAAAAATGTCGAATAAAAATTTGGTAATTATAACATATTATAGCATATACACACCGGACTCTAATTCAACAATTTCTCTGTCGTTGGTTTTGATGTATCTGTAAACAGGTTCATCAAAGGTTTTATAATCGGCAACAGTAAAATCCTTCAGATTAACTGTTCTGATTTTGCAGGATTGATAGTTGCAGATATAAAGCTTATTTTCATAAGTGCTTATTGAAACCGGATTTAAGAATGCGGTTGAAGAGTCGCCACCAATTCTTAAAACAATTTTCTCGGTTGTGGGGGAGTATCTTATAATACAGTTGTTTTCAGGAACAACGCACCAGATATATTTACCCTCGGGCACAACACCGCTGATTGGACAGCCTTTATATTGCAAATCGCCTGTCCAATAGAGTTCCCCTTTATCGTTGAAAAGTCCGATTTCACCGCTTGTATAAGCAATTGCAACATGTTTATTTGGTAAAACTGCAGCATCGCAGTAAATAAAATCACTTAACTGCTCTGCAATTTTTTCGTATTTTTCACCATATTTGTTAAGAAGATAAGCACCGCGCGTGCTGGCAGTTGGTCTTTCTAATTTTACATCATAAGTGAAGAACGAAATTTTAGTTTTACCGTTGCTTAATGTGTCTTTTCTTGCAACGATAATGCCTTTTGAAAAAGGGACAATATCGGCTATATCAATGTCCATTATCTTTTTCATTGTTATTCCTCGCAAGAACTGGCAATCTCTTTAACCTGATAACACAAGGTCATAAGCGAATCACCTAAATGAACATTCTCAACCGCAACATTTTCGTATCTGTGAACAAGGTCATATTGAGTAAAGTTCCAGAAGCCTTTAATTCCTAAGGAAACAAGCTTATCTGCATTTTCTGCGGCATATTCTGCAGGAATACAGAGAATAGCAACAACAGGTTTTTCCTTAATGCAGAATTCTTCCAAATCATCGGAACTCATAACAATTTTTCCGCCCACTTTTGTTCCGATAACAGACGGGTTATTATCAAAAATACCAACTAAATCAAATCCGCGGTTATCAAAATGAATGTGTGTTGCAATAGCGTGACCGAGATTACCTGCACCAATCATAATAGCTTTAGATTTATTGTTTAAACCTAAAATTGCACCGATTTCATTATATAACTGCTCAATATTGTAACCATAACCTTGTTGACCGAAACCACCGAAGCAGTTAAGGTCTTGTCTGATCTGAGATGCTGTAAGACCCATTCTTGCAGAAAGCTCTTTTGATGAGATTCTTACAACACCCAAATTCTTTAACTCTTCAAGGTATCTGTGGTAACGGGGAAGACGCTTGATAACAGGTATTGAAACCTGATGGTTATTTTCTTTCATATCAATTATCCTTAAAGTGTTTTTAATGTTTCCATTACATAGTTACCGAATTCTTCACAAGTGCAACCTGTGTCACGGCCTGTAATAGTCATTTTCTTTTCTGTAATCATACAGATGTCAAGTGCTTTTTCGAGCTTGTCTGCTTCTTCCTGATAACCGATGTGAGAAAGAAGAAGAACAGATGCACGAAGCATTGAGCAGGGGTCAGCATACTGACCACGGCCCTCTTTTACCATACGGGGAGCAGAACCGTGAATAGCTTCAAACATTGCGTACTGTTTACCAATGTTCGCACTACCTGCAGTACCAACACCGCCCTGGAATTCAGCAGCTTCGTCTGTGATAATATCACCATAGAGATTGGGAAGAATGAATACCTTAAAATCTGTTCTGCGCTTTTTATCAACAAGCTTTGCAGTTGTGATGTCAACATACCATTCATCAGTAATAATTTCGGGGTAATCTTTTGCAATCTCTTTACAAAGATTAAGGAATTTACCATCAGTAGTTTTGATGATGTTTGCTTTTGTAATGATTGAAACTCTTTCTTTTTTGTTGTTTCTTGCATATTCATAAGCAAGCTTTGCAATTCTCTCTGTACCTTCAGTTGTTGTTACAACAAAGTCAAATGCCAATTCACCGTCAATATCAACACCCTTTGAACCAACTGCATAAGCACCTTCTGTGTTTTCACGGAAGAAAGTCCAGTCAATGTTTTCTTCGGGAATTTTAACGGGGCGGATGTTAGCAAAAAGGTCAAGAGCTTTTCTCATTGCAACGTTTGCACTTTCGATATTGGGGTAACCGTCACCTTTTTGAGGAGTTGTTGTGGGTCCTTTAAGAATGACGTCACAAGCTTTAAGCTCTTCCATAACATCATCGGGAATTGCTTTTAAAACTTTAGCACGGTTTTCAATTGTAAGACCATCAATATATTTGAAAACGATTTTACCGCTTTCAACGTCGTCTTTAAGAATGAATTTAAGAACTTCTGCAGATTCTTTAGTGATAATCGGACCGATACCGTCACCACCGCAAACACCGATTACGATTTTATCAAGTGATTTGAAATCTTTAAAATCTTTTGTTGCTTTTATTTTCTGATTTCTCTCGTCCTGTTCAATAAGAAGCTGTTTGAATTTAGCGAGAGCGTTTTCCATCTGAATTTCGTTCATTATTTATTTTCCTCCTTAGTATAATCCAAAAGACCACCTGCACAAAGAATGTCAACCTGTCTTTCGGAAACATCGCAAATAAGCTTATATTCTTCGTTTTTAGTAATGTTTTTAAGTGTAATTTCTTTACCTGCTTTAAGCTCGGCTTTTATTTCGGGAAGAACGAGCTCATCGCCGACTGAAATCTTATCGTAATCATCAGCATTTACGAAGTTAAGGGGAAGAATACTTGCATTAACAAGGTTAGCTTTATGAATACGGGCAAAGGATTTTGTGATAACTGCTTTTACACCAAGATAAAGGGGAACAAGAGCTGCATGTTCTCTTGATGAACCTTGACCATAGTTGTTACCACCTATAATAATTCCTGAACCTGCTTCTTTACAATGCTCTGCAAAATTTTCATCGCATTGACGGAAGCAGAACTGTGAAAGATAAGGAATATTTGAACGGTAGGGGAGGATTTTTGCACCTGCAGGCATAATGTGGTCTGTTGTTATATTATCCTCAACCTTAAGAACTGCTTTAGCAGAAATAGAATCTGCAAGAGCTGTTGTTTTGGGGAAGGGTTTAATATTAGGACCGTAGTAAACTTCAACTGCTGCAGCTTCATCTTTTGTTTCTGCAGGCATTTCAATCATATTATCGTTAATGATGAATGATTTGGGAAGAGTAACTGAAATATCGTCTGTTAAAGTAGTTGGGTCTGTGAAAACACCTGTTATTGCAGATGCAGCAGCAGTTTCCGGGCTTACAAGGTAAACTTTACCATCTGCAGTACCGCTTCTGCCTTCAAAGTTTCTGTTAAATGTACGAAGAGAAACACCTGAAGAACAAGGTGACTGACCCATACCGATACAAGGACCGCAAGCACTTTCAAGAATACGAGCACCTGCATCAATCATGTCTGCAAGAGCACCATTAAGAGCGAGCATATTGAGAACCTGCTTTGAACCGGGTGCAATACCAAGAGAAACAGAAGGATGAACCTTTTTACCTTTGAGAATTTTTGCAACCTTCATCATATCGAGAAGGGAAGAGTTAGTGCAGGAACCGATAAGAACCTGGTCAACTTTAATATTGCCGATTTCTTCAACAGATTTAACGTTATCAGGCATATGGGGCATAGCTGCAAGAGGTCTGAGAGTTGAAAGATCAATGTCAATAACTCTTGCATATTCTGCATCTGCATCGGGAAGAAGCTCAACCCAATCCTGCTCTCTGCTCTGAGCTTTCATAAATTCATAAGTGATTTCGTCAGAGGGGAAGATAGAAGTTGTTGCGCCGAGTTCTGCACCCATATTGGTAATTGTTGCTCTTTCGGGAACGGAAAGTGTTTTAACACCTTCACCGCCGTATTCAACAACCTTACCAACGCCACCTTTAACGCTGAGTATTCTTAAAACTTCAAGAATAATATCTTTAGCAGCAACATAAGGGGAGAGCTTACCTGTGAGGTTAACCTTGATAACTTCGGGAACGGTTATGTAATATGCACCGCCACCCATTGCAACTGCAACATCAAGACCGCCTGCACCCATTGCAAGCATACCAAGACCGCCACCGGTTGGAGTATGGCTATCGGAGCCGATAAGAGTTTTACCGGGGATGCCAAATCTTTCAAGGTGAACCTGATGGCAGATACCGTTACCGGGACGTGAGAAACGAACACCACGTTTTTTGCATACGCTCTGAATAAACTTGTGGTCGTCTGCATTTTCAAAACCTGTCTGCAAGGTGTTGTGGTCAATGTATGCAACAGAAAGCTCTGTTTTTACTCTGTCAATATCCATTGCCTCAAGCTCAAGATAAGCCATTGTACCTGTAGCATCCTGAGTGAGTGTCTGGTCAATTCTGATACCAACTTCGTTGCCGGGCGCGTATTCGCCGTCAACAAGGTGGTTTTTAATGATTTTTTCACATAAAGTGAGACCCATAATCAAACCTCCAAATAACTTGTTTACATTTTTAACAAAGTTATTCTAATATCTTTTCAAGTCTTTGTCAATAAATTAACAGAAATATTAATTAATATATACTATAAATATATGTCGACAAATCTTGCACTTTTTTGTTTATTGTGCTATTATTAATAAGTTGTAGTGGGTTTTAACGCTTTTTCGGGTTATACTAACATTCGGTGATTGAATTATGTATAACGAGCTTTATAAATATTTCGCATTTACAACTCCAAATCCAAGTGAAGAGGAAAATAACGATAATTGTGATACGGAAGCATTTGAAGAAAATACCGATGAAGAAAATGATGGTAGTGTGACTATCTGCAGGAATGGTAAATATATTCATTGTTTAACAGTTATCGGGCAGATAGAAGGGCATTATAATCTCCCTCAGAATACCAAGGTTACCAAATATGAGCATATCATACCTCGTCTTGTGGCTGTTGAGGAAAATGATGATGTTTCCGGGTTACTGCTTATTTTGAACACTGTTGGTGGAGATATTGAAGCAGGACTTGCTATTGCAGAGCTTGTTGCAAGTATGAGCAAACCAACAGTATCACTTGTTCTTGGTGGTAGCCATTCCATTGGAATACCTTTAGCAGTAAGTGCAAATCATTCATTTATAGTTCCGACCGCTTCAATGACTGTTCACCCAGTAAGAATGAACGGACTTATTATCGGTGTTCCTCAATCACTTTTATATTTAAAGAAAATGGAAGAGCGTGTTGTTGAATTTGTAACGCGCAATTCCGAGATAAGCGAAAAGCGGTTTAAAGAGCTTATGCTCAACAACGATCAGCTTGTTACTGATTTTGGTACTGTTTTAAGCGGTACTGAAGCAGTCCGAGAAAATTTAATTGATGAAATCGGTGGGCTTTCTGATGCCCTCGCATATATTGATAAGTTATGCAACTAACGGAGGTACTATGGAAATTTTAAAAGCACTGCTTCTTGGTATAATTCAGGGTGTTACTGAATTTTTACCAATTTCAAGCAGCGGTCATTTATCATTATTCAGGCAATTATTCAATATAGAAACTGATACTGCAGGATTATTTTCTGCAATGTTACATATCGGAACATTGGTTGCAATTCTTTTAATGTTTTACAGACCAATTTATGACTTGTTCGAAGAATTCTTTTTATGTTTAATGGATATTTTTACAGGTAAATTTACTTTCAATTTAAAGAAAATGTCTTCAACAAGAAGAATGCTCTTTATGTTTGTTATTTCCTGCGTTCCGCTTCTTTTTTTGCTCATACCAACAGGTAAAGATACTAACCTTATGGATAGTGTTTCTGTATTCTCAAGCGATGACAGCCTTCTTGCAGAAGGGATCTGTTTTATGGTTACAGGCTTTTTGCTTGTTCTCGGAACAACATTAAATGCAAATTATAAAACAAAGAAAAATATAACGCCTGTTACTGCATTTTTAATTGGTATTGCCCAGTTATTTGCAGCTTGTTTTCCGGGAATTTCACGTTCCGGTTCAACAATTTCAGCAGGGCTTTGTTGCGGTGTTTCAAAAAAGAATATGATAAGATATTCTTTTATTCTCTGTATACCCGCTGTTCTTGCAAGCGGACTTGTTGAGTTCAAGGAGGCAATGGAAACAGATGTAATTGTACCTGTATTACCGTTGATTGTCGGAATTGTTGCTTCTGCAGTTGTTGGTGTTTTTGCTATTAAATTATTACAGATTTTAATGAAAAAAGATTTGTTTAAATATTTCGGATTTTACTGCCTTGCACTTGGTTTTATTACAACAATAGTCAGTGCAATAGGGAAAATATAAGGAGGAGTTATTGTGGCACAGACTAAAAAGACTAATAATTCAAACAAAAAGAAATCAAACACAACAAATAAAAAGAATACCACTAAAAAAGCCGCTAAAAACTCACTTTTTAATACTCAACACAAGCAGATTGCATCATTAATAGGGTGCTTTTTCGCTTTGTTTATGGGTGCAGTTGTATTTATTGATGCCGGTAGCCTTTGGGGAATGCTCAGAAATCTCTTTTTCGGCTTGTTTGGTTTAACTGCATTTATTTTACCGATATTCATTCTCTTTGTTTCAATTGTTTCTGCAATTGGCAAGGACAGCAGAAAATATAAGTTTAAAGTAACTGAAAGCTTTGTGATTTTTGTTTTACTTGTTGCATTTTTGCATATAGTAAACTCTCAACCTGAGCTTACATACGGTGAGCAGATTTCTGCTGCGTATAATGTTTTCAAAGAGTTTGATGGAACCGGTATGCACTATGGTTATGGCGTTTTCGGTGCTTTAGTTGGTGGCTTACCATTATTAATGACTGCAGGTAACAAGCTTGCCGCAGGTGTAGTCGTTATTCTTGTGCTTTTAGCACTTCTTATGCTTTTCACAGGCACTACAGTTTTAAAACTTATTTCTTCTTTGAAAAAACCCGCAGAGGTTGCCGCAGAATATGCAGAAGAAAAAATGGAGAATTTCAAAGAAACCTACGAAATTGTCAGCGAGGATGTTCATGAGAGACGAGCTCGCAATGCGGCTAAGCGCAGAAAAGAAAGCAAACATCAGATTGAGCTTGATGTTCCTATAGACGATGAAATTCCAGTTGATAAGGGTGTTGAACCAATTCTTGATACAACACCTGCTCCTGTTGAAGAAGAAATCGAACTCTTAGGTAGCTTTGAAGACGAGCCACCTATGGATGTTCAGGACCTTGATGAATTATTCAGTCAGAAAACAGTTACTGAAACTCATTTTGAAGAAGTAGTTGAAGCTTTTGAGGAAGAGGCACAAGCAGAACCTGTTGTTGAAGAAAAAGCTGAAGAAAAATTTGTAGAAGAGCCGGAAGTTACAGATATGGTTGTTGAAGAGGTTTCTGTTCCTGAGGTTGTTTATGAATTGCCACCCCTTGATTGCTTAGATAAACCAAAGTTTAACGGCAACACCGGTAATGCAGAAGAGCTTCGTCAAAGAGGGGAGACAATTGTAAAAACTCTCAAGAGCTTCGGCGTTGGTACCCGAATTGTTGATATATGTCAAAGCCCATCTGTTACCAGGTTTGAGCTTCAACCTGACCCGGGTGTTAAAATCAGTAAAATTACTGCACTTGCAGACGATATTGCTATGAATCTTGCAGCTTATGGTGTCAGAATCGAAGCTCCTATACCTAATAAAAATGCAGTTGGTATAGAAGTGCCTAATGCAGAAAAAGCAATGGTTACTCTTCGCGAAATTCTTGAAAGCACATCTTTCCGGAATTCAAAATCAAAGCTCAATGTTGCTCTCGGCAGAGATATTCAGGGTGAAGCAACTTGCGCTGACCTTGCAAAAATGCCTCACTTACTTGTTGCCGGTACAACCGGTTCAGGTAAATCTGTTTGCCTTAATACAATGATTGTAAGTTTACTTTATAATGCCAAACCTGATGAGGTTAAACTTATAATGATTGACCCTAAAAAAGTTGAGTTTACTGTTTATCGCTCAATTCCGCATCTTCTTGTTCCTGTTGTTGCAGACCCGAGAAAAGCCGCAGGTGCTCTTTCCTGGGCAGTTGCAGAAATGGATAAAAGATATGCATTGTTTGCTGATAACGGTGTAAGAAACCTTCAGGGATACAACAACTATGCTTTGGCAGAAGGTCTTCCTAAAATGCCACAGATAGTTATTATTATTGACGAGTTGTCAGACTTAATGATGGCTGCATCCAACGAAGTTGAAGATTCAATTTGCCGTTTGGCTCAGAAAGCACGTGCGGCAGGTATGCACCTTATTGTTGCAACTCAAAGACCTTCAGTTGATGTTATTACCGGTCTTATTAAAGCAAATATCCCAAGCCGTATTGCTTTTGCGGTTAAATCGCAGATTGACTCAAGAACTATTATTGATACACAGGGTGCAGAAAAGCTTCTCGGTAATGGCGATATGCTTTATTGTCCTGTTGGACTTTCAAAGCCTGTTCGTGTTCAGGGTTCTTATGTTTCTGATGAAGAAATTGAAAGAGTTATAGACTTTGTAACTTCTCAGGGCGAGGTTAAATACGATGATGCAGTTATGCAGGAAATCGAGCTTAAAGCCGCTCAGGATGGTAAAAAGAAATCAGGTTCTGCGCTTGATACCGATAGTATGGGTTCGGGCGGGGATTATGATGACGAAATGTTTCCCAAAGCCGTTGAGGTTGTTGTTGAAGCTGGTATGGCATCTACTACACTTCTCCAGAGAAAGCTCAAGCTTGGTTATGCAAGAGCTGCACGTATTGTTGATGAACTTTCAGAAAAGGGGATTATAGGACCTTTTGAAGGTAGCAAACCCAGAAAAGTTCTTATAACAAAGGAACAATGGTATCAGATGCAGGCAAATTCTTCTGTTTCTGTGCCAAAACAGCTTTCTGTTGATGATATTGAAGTTGCATCTGCAACCGTGTCACAAGCAGAACCCAAGCAAACTGATGAACCTAATTATTTTGGTTCTGCTATTAACAATGCTAATTATGATGTTGAGGAATAATGATGGATATTTTTGTTGAATACCTTGATGGCGACTATGCAGTTTGCCGTTTACCCGATAAGGTCGGAAATCTTATACACGTCCCTCTCAAAGAACTCCCTGAGGGAACGGCTCCGTTAAAGGTTATTTCTATGAGAGATAACGGCAGTTTTGTTCTTAATGAATATGCAAGAGAAACAAGAATGGCGCGTATAACCCGATATATGAGGTATAAAAAATACTCTTATAACCTGAATTCACGATAAAAAGTGAGAAATTCAGGAAATAATTAATAAAAAAGTATTGCATTTTTTGTAAAAGGGTGATATACTTTTTCAGTCAAAAAACTCACGCAGGGTAGATTATATGTGCCGTGTGCATCGGTTGATGTGGTGTGTATAAGTCGAAACCTTGCGGCGGTTTAACAAAAGGAGGACAAAAATATGTCAGTAGTTTCAATGAAACAATTACTCGAAGCAGGTGTTCATTTCGGACACCAGACAAGAAGATGGAACCCCAAAATGGCTCAGTACATCTTTACTGAAAGAAATGGTATTTATATCATCGACCTTCAGAAAACTGTAAAGAAGCTTGAAGAGGCTTACACCTTCATCAACCAGATCGCTCAGGATGGCGGCGAAGTACTTTTCGTAGGTACAAAGAAACAGGCTCAGGATTCCATCAAGGAAGAAGCAGAACGTTGCGGTATGTCATTTGTTAACGCTCGTTGGCTTGGCGGTATGCTTACAAACTTCAACACAATTCAGAGAAGAATTAAAAGACTTGCTCAGCTCAATGCTATGGAAGCTGACGGTACTTTCGAGCTTCTCCCCAAGAAAGAAGTTATCAAACTCAATCTCGAAAGAGAAAAGCTTGAAAAATTCATGGGTGGCATTACAGAGATGAAGAAAATGCCCGCAGCAATGTTCATTGTTGACCCCAGAAAAGAAAGAATTGCAGTTCTCGAAGCAAAGAAACTCGGTATTCCGATCGTTGCTATCGTTGATACAAACTGTGATCCCGATGAAATCGACTATGTAATTCCCGGTAACGATGATGCTATCCGCGCTGTTAAGCTTATTGCAGGCGCAATGGCAGACGCTATCATTGCAGGTCGTCAGGGCGAGCAGACTGTTGCAGCAGAAGAAGTAGCTGAAGAAGCTGTTGAAGCTGCTGAATAAGTGGTAAATTAATAGGCGGAATTTATTTCCGCCTTATAAACTTTATAAAGGAGGAAACACCTATGGCATTCACAGCTTTAGATGTTAAAAACTTAAGAGAAAAAACAGGCGTTGGTATGATGGAGTGCAAAAAAGCACTTACAGAAGCTGACGGTGATATGGACAGAGCGTTTGAAATCCTTCGTGAAAGAGGACTTGCTGCTTCTGAGAAGAAAGCTAGCAGAATTGCAGCTGAAGGTGCAATCATTGCTTACACAGACGAAGATGCTAAAGTTACAGTTCTTCTTGAAATCAACTCCGAAACAGACTTCGTTGGTAAAAATGAAAAGTTCCAGGAATTCGGTCTTAGCGTTGCTAAAACTATCGCAGCTAACAAACCTGCTTCTGTTGAAGCTCTTGCAGACCTCGCTCTCGTAGGTTCTGACAGAACTGTTACAGAAAACCTTAACGACCTTATCCTTGTTATCGGTGAAAACCTTAAAATCCGTCGTTTTGAAATCATCGAAGGTGATGTTGTAACATATATCCACGCAGGCGGTGCAGTTGGTGTTGCAGTTAAATTCGAAACAAACCTCAGCGACAAAGCTGAATTCACAACAATGGGTAAAAACATCGCTATGCAGATTGCTGCTATGCGTCCCGAATACCTTGGTAAAGATTCTATTTCTGATGATGAACTTGCTAAGATGAAATCTATCACAATTGATAGCTCACTTAACAAACCCGAATCTCTTCCCAAGCCCATTCTTAATGCACTTTTCGATAAAGCAATCGCTGAAAATCTTTTCAGTGCTGAAGATGTTGCTGCTTACGAAGAAAATAAGAAGAGCCCCTATCTCTTCAACTTCCTTTCAAAAGAAGCAGTTGCTACTCTTGCACAGCTTGCTATTGCAGGTAAAGATGAATATATCTCTAACAAAATCTTTGCAGGTGCAGTTGAAGGCCGTATTAAGAAACAGATTAAAGAAATCTGCCTTCTTGAACAGGCATTCGTTCGTTCTGACCTCTTTGATGGTACTGTAGCAGGTTATGTTGCAAATGTTGCAAAGAACAACAACGCTGATGTAAAAGTTGTAAGCTTTGTTCGTCTTGAAAAGGGCGAAGGTCTCGAAAAAAGAGAAGACAATTTTGCTGACGAAGTTGCCAGCATGATGAAATAAGATTTCAATTGAGGGCGGCTTTCTTAGGAAGTCGCCCCATACCTTTTATTAAATGTATTAAATTCCAATATTGGTAAACAATATAAAGTGGTGAGATTATTATGGAAAGAAAAGTTGGTACTGTATCAAGAGGTATCCGTTGTCCTATTATACGTCAGGGTGACAACCTTGTTGATATTACAGTAAACAGTGTTATTGAAGCTGCTGAAAGCGAAGGCCCTGAGCTTCGCGACAGAGATGTTGTTGCTCTTACTGAATCTATCGTTGCAAGAGCGCAG
>JAZQMA010000052.1:0-3055 GCA_045543035.1 Acutalibacteraceae bacterium
GTTGCGTGCAAACGCCTCCCGATAGATACCTTTTTCCAATGGAATAGAGTGTATGTTATAGGCAGCGAGCAGGGTGTTATCCTCAAACGAGTGCGTCAGGGCAGCGATGCCGAGCACATCACTTTGGTATCTGAAAACACCGATTATGCACCGTTTGAACTGCCATTAAACAAGGTGCATTCGATAGCCCTTGTAGTGGGCGTTGTAAGGGCTGAATAGGCAAATACCCCCCCCCTCAAAGGGGTAAAACCACTAAATTTTGAGTGTAATATGCTATCTTGTAGTGTGTTACGCTCTTTTTGTATGCGTGCAAAACCCGTCAAAATCGTGCATTAAAGGGGTGTTTATCGCTGAAAATCGCCCGATTTTGCCCCGATTTTTGACCTTATAGGGGTGTTTATCTGTTATTTTTTGCTACCCAAACTGCGACCCAACTTGCTATCCAACCCGATTTTATGGTGTTTTTTCGGCAAAACGAAATGTGCAACTTTTGTCCGTTTGGCTGGTATTTGAGCGGTATTTGACCGCCGATTGAGCAGTGTTTAAGTATTCCCGCCGTATTGCCCGATTTTAGGCGATTTCACGGCTCTACGCATCTGTGGGGTACATTTAGACACGAAAAAAGGGCGAAACCGAAGTAACGCCCCGTATAAATCAAAGGTAAATCCAAGTTATCGCCCATCTGCGGGCTGGTTTATCCAAGCAAAATCCAAGTAAATGTACATTTCGTTTTGCGCCCAAATTTTAGACGCTCTTCCGTAACTCACTGACTACTACACTGCTATCCCTCTTTTGTCCTCTACACTACTTGTACATTTCGTTTTCCTGCCCATAGTATTTTTCCGAGCAGGTATTTATAATTGTTTCGTAACTTCTCGATAGTTCATATATCTCAGAGTCATCAAAATCATCTTCATCATAATTTTCATTTTGAGTTACAAGAACTATTAAAGGCCATATAATATCCTTTTTAGTTAGTTTTATGTCAGATGTCCTTTTCGTTCCACTTCTAAAAATATCTTTTATCCAAATTCCATGTAAATTGTCTTTAGCTATAGATATATTTCCTAATTTGGGAATGAAATCACCAATAGCATTCATTACACATTTATATCTTTCATTGTCGTTTTCTGTTTCAAAAGGTAAAATCTGTATTTTGAACTTACTCGTGTCAAGAGGATCTTCAATCTCAGAAATAATCTTATTAATTTTATCTTTTAAAGGTTCTGGCAATGAACTGTAATCTCTTTGAGCAACACCATAGAATATCGGATTCAATTGTTTCTCTTTGAATGGGTTTGGAGTATTTGTTATATATATAAGTTCTTTAACTTTTCCAGATTTATGCTCTGCTTCTGACAATGATGTTATAGACTTCTTAAGATTCGATAGTACATTAGAAAAATCTGTACTGCTATTTACAACAGCTTTTGCTTGTGCCAATAAACAACTTCCATCATTTAGATTCATTTCTATATCTTCAGCTCCTTCTAAACGAATACTGGTCATATCTTTAATATTCTCAAGCATCAACACTATTGCTGCGTTTGCTTGAAAATCAAATCCAAATAACACTGATGTTGCCGTTCTATTCGCCATTATAATACCCCATTTTACGAATTCTTTTGCAAAATTAGTGATTATTTGTCAACTACTTCGCTGCCAAGTAATAAAATTGTAATTTTGTATCGTTCAATCAATGTTTGAAGGTTATGAAGATAAGAAAGGTTAAATGGGCAAATCACCCGATATTAGGCAACTTAGAATTAGATTTTGTAAATCCAATTACTAATAAGCCATATTCTACTATTGTTTTAGCTGGCGAGAATGGTACGGGAAAGACTACTATATTGGAAACACTGAATACTTTCTTGAGTATTGGAAGTTTTGAGCCTTTTGATGGAATTGAGTATGAAGTTGAAGATAAACGATACATTTTGACTCCATCAAACATACCTGGTTCGCTTAAAACATTTTTCACAAGATATGATGTGGAAAATGATACTTCAGAAAACATTCATAGTGACCGGAATAATAATTCAAGTTCTATTCAATCAGATAATAAAGACCCTAGATCTTATGGAAGTGTGTTTTCAAGACCAAGGGCAGATTATAAAACCAACAAAATAGAATCTGTAAAAACAAACGAACTTGATAATAACAAGTATGACTCGGATAATGATGATAATTTCACATCATTAAAGCAACTAATTGTAGATGTTCAGAACCAAGATAATGAGCAATATCGCGATATAAATGATAATAGGAGTCAGCAAGGCCTATCACCAATGTCAACTGCCGATTTTGAACCAATATCAAAAATCTATAGATTTAAAAGTGCTTTTAATGGATTTTTTGAAACCATTAAATACAAGAAGGTCGGTAATGCTTCAGGGGAAAAGGTCGTGATTTTTGAAAAGCATGGCATAGAAATTCCTATAGATGTTTTAAGTACCGGGGAAAAACAAGTTGTTTTTAGAGGGGCATATTTGCTTAGAAACATCAATGTTCTTCAAAACTCGACAATAATGATTGATGAGCCTGAATTAAGCATGCATCCACTATGGCAGAAAAAGATATTACAATATTACAAGAATTTATTCACTGATGCCAATTCTAATCAAACAGCACAACTGTTTTTTGCAAGCCATTCAGAAGCGGTCATAAGCGAAGCTCTAAAAGATTTAGATAAAACAAAGGTAATAGTATTGAAAAGAGATGGCAATGGACAAGTTTCAGCTAATTGTATAGGTATTCCTGCCGTACTTCCATATACTATGGCTGCCGAGGTAAATTATCAAGCTTTTGAATTAGTATCAACAGATTACCATAATGCTTTATATGGTTATATTGAAGCTGAGGGTTGGAAGAATAATTTTGATGCTCAATATCCCACAGTGAGCTATAATAGAGAAAGAAATGGCACTGTAATAACACAACGGATTACACTAACTGAAAAAATACGCCATATAATTCATCACCCGGAGAATCGTAATAATAGTTACACAGAGGGAGATTTAAAAGAATCTATAGAACGAATGAGAAGTTTCATCAT
>JAZQMA010000053.1:0-34246 GCA_045543035.1 Acutalibacteraceae bacterium
TTTTTCTTCAAGCATTGATTTAAAATATTTATCATAGTTTTCAGCATAACGTATTATACCTAATTTATAATCATGCTCAAGCATATTGCGGATTGTTCGCTGGGAGTTGGTTTCTTTATAAAATATTTCCGCTGCATCACCGGTCAGTGATTTTGAGAATTCTGCAAATGCTTCAGAGATATAACAAGCTCTGGGAACAGAAATAGAAAACTCCTGTTTTTTAGCTGTGCCTTTTTTATAGAAATCCTCAACCTGCTCAATCTGACCGAGAATTCTTTTGGCAAAGTTTATGAATTGCTCTCCGTCAGGAGTAAGCTCCATGCCTTTGGTGGTTCGTTCAAAAATAGATATACCAAGGTCTGCTTCAAGCTCTTTAATTGAACGGCTTATGTTAGGCGTTGCAATAAGCAAAGTTTCAGATGCTTTACCCAAAGAACCGAGCCTTGCAACTTCAACAGCATATTTCATATGTAATAAATTCAAACCACATCACCACCGGTATTTTTCTTGATTATATCACTAAGCTTTTTAAAAAGCAATAATTACAAAGTGCGGTTATGCTTATTCTTTGATTTATGCAGTAAAAATTTTGTTGTGTAGAATTAAGCGAGTATTCAAGATGGTAAGTAAGATAATAAGCAAGATACCTGAGATTAAATCTAATCTGCAACATTGTCTTGACAAATCCATTTTTCTATATTATTATGCAGATAGTTGGAAAACTTGAAAAAACGAAAAGCCGAGAACCCTTGATTCTACTGGGTTTACGGCTTATCATCCAGGTGGTGTTACCGTTAGGTTCTGGTGGCACCCCCCGTGCAGGTTCAAGTCCTGTCGCCCGCACCAAATAAAATAGAGTCGCATCTTGCGGCTCTGTTTTTATTTTATGAGAAAGGTAAAAGAGACTTGAACCTGCCCTCGCCTAAGGCGAACACAATCGGGCGTTCGCGTAGCGAATGATGGGCAGAGCCCATCAAGTCCTGTCGCCCGCACCAAATAAAATAGAGTCGCATCTTGCGGCTCTGTTTTTATTTTATGAGAATGGTAAAAGAGACTTGAACCTGCCCTCGCCGAAGGCGAACACAATCGGGCGTTCGCGTAGCGAATGATGGGCAGAGCCCATCAAGTCCTGTCGCCCGCACCAAATAGCAGAAATCCGATTCTTTCGGGTTTCTGTTGTTTTTGTGACTATTTTTTATTGCACAACAACGTTTTTATTGATATAATACCCATTGTATAAAACTAACTGTTGGTGATTGATATGACAAATTTAATTAACGAAATTGGTTCACTTGTAAAAGAATGCGGGAAGGTAATTCTTAATGCAGACAGAGCAAAAATGGCTATCGATATAAAATCAGGTGTTGCCGATTTGGTTACTGAATATGATAAAAACATTCAGAAACAACTGGAAATTGGCTTAAAAAAGATTTTACCCGAAGCAAAATTCATTGGCGAAGAGGGTTCAAATGACGAATTAACCGATGATGGTTTTGCTTTTATTGTTGACCCAATCGACGGAACAACTAACTTTGTAAAAGATTATCATACAAGTGCAATTTCCGTTGCTTTATTAAAAGGCAAAGAAGTTATTGCAGGTATTGTTTATAACCCTTATCTTGATGAAGCTTTTTCTGCAATAAAGGGACAAGGGGCATTTCGTAACGGCAAGAAAATCAGCGTTTCTTCTCAACCTTTAAGCAACGCTCTTGTTCTTTTCGGTTCATCCCCTTATGATAAAAACCTTTTCCCAAAAACTATTGAAATACTTTCTGAATATTTTTATAAAGCTCTCGATATAAGAAGAAGCGGTTCTGCTGCATTGGATTTATGTTCAGTTGCTTGCGGCAGAGCAGAGCTTTATTTTGAATTGCAGACTTCCCCCTGGGACTTTGCCGCAGGAAAACTCATTGTTGAAGAAGCAGGTGGAGTTGTTACAACTCTTGATGGTGCGACCCTTTCATTTGAGGGCAAATCCTCTATTCTGGCAAAAAATAATGTGATATAAAATCTGATATAATAAAATATAGAGGTTGTGAAAATATGTCAACAAAGCTTTGGTATGATGAATTTATAAATGACTGGATGTGGGCGTTACCCTTGGGTAACGGCAGAATTGGTGCTATGCAATATGGCAACCCTGACTGCGAGCAAATTGAAATAAACGAGGAATCTCTCTGGAGTGGCAGACAAATTGAAGAAAGCTACCATGCTTCTCCCGAAGCACTTGCTGAAATCCGTCGTTTACTCCACGAAGAAAAACTTAAAGAAGCTGCTCAGCTTGCAAGAGAAACATTTTTATCCGATCCACCCGTTGTTCGTTCTTATGAAAGCTTCGGGGAAATCTTTGTTGACTTTCTTGATAAATCCCCTTACTCAAACTATCGCAAGGAATTGGAATTAAGCGAGGCTATTTGCCGTGTTTTATGGACAAAAAGCAAGGTTAATTACAAAAGTGAATGCTTTATAAGCGAAGATTTTGACGGCTTTGTTTATAAGGTTGAAACTGACGGAAAGCCATTCTCTTGTAATGTAAGCATAAAAAGAAAGCAGGATGCTTACAGCTCCTGCACAGATTTCGATACAATCATTATGAACGGCAGAGTTACATACCGCACCCATCACTATTATGGTGAGGGTGGCGAAGGTATGAGCTTCGGTGCAAAGTTACGCATAAAAACTGATGGTGAGCTTTCAACCGACCACAGCACAATAACCGTTACAGATGCTACATATCTTATTATCTATTCTGCATTTGAAACTAATTACAATGTAGAAAAATATGATATTGACGAAACCATTGATTTCAAGAGCAGATTAAATGCTACTATTGAAAAGCTTTTCAATGCAGATTATGAAGAAATAAAAGAAAAACACATTTCTTCTCATAAAGAATGGTTCAATAATGTTGAATTCACGCTTCCCGAAAGTGAATTCAGTGCTCTTCCTACAAACCAAAGGCTTAAGGAACTGAAATGGGACGAATATGACCCTGATTTATTCGCTCTTTACTATAATTTCGGCAGATACCTTTTAATTGAAAGCTCGGGTAAAAACGCTCGTCTTCCTGCTAATTTACAGGGTATCTGGTGCCACGATTTCAATCCCCCTTGGGGAAGTGACTTCCACACAAATATTAATCTTCAGATGAACTACTGGCCTGCAGGAAATACAAACCTTTCAAAAGCTACTGCACCCTTTATTCATTTTATGAAAATGATAAGCATTTTCGGTTCAGAAACTGCAAAAGAGCTTTTCGGTGCAAGAGGTTGGGTTATTAACCACACCACCGATGCTTTCGGCAGAACAGGTGTTCACGATAGTGTTGACTGCGGATTTTTCCCAATGGCAGGTCCCTGGCTTTGCCTTAATCTCTGGGAGCATTATGAATACACAAACTCTAAAGAATATCTTGAAGAAATATATCCCATTTTAAAAGGTTCTTGCGAATTTGTTCAGGACTATTTAACAGAAAATGAAAAGGGTGAACTTATCACCTCCCCCTCAAACTCTCCTGAAAACGAATTCTATTACATAGATGCAAATGGTGAAAAGCAAGAAAGTATGTTCACCGAGGGTGCAACAATTGACTATCAGATTATCTATGCTCTTTTCACCCGTACCGCTCACGCTTGTAAGGTTTTAGGCATTGATGAAGAGTTTACAAAAACTCTTTTTGCAGTTCTCCAAAAGCTTCCGCCAATGGAAATCAGCGAGCGTTACGGAACAATCCGCGAATGGATTAAGGATTATGAGGAAACCGAACCCGGTCATCGTCATATTTCCCACCTTTTCGGACTTTACCCTGCTGACCAGATTAACGAAAGCGACCCCGAAATCTATGAAGCGGCAAAAAGAACAATTGCAAGAAGAATTGAAAACGGCGGTGGCTCAACAGGTTGGTCAAGAGCCTGGACAATTTGCTTCTACACTCGCCTTAAGGATGGCAACAATGCATACAACCACCTTAAATACCTTCTCAAAAAATGCACTGCTAACAATCTTTTTGATATTCACCCACCCTTCCAGATTGACGGAAACTTCGGTGGTGTTGCAGGTATTACCGAAATGCTTCTTCAAAGTCATATAGGTTCACCCGATGAAAGAATTGCAGAGCTTTTACCTGCATTACCTGATGAATGGGCAAACGGTTCAATAAAGGGCATCAAAGCAAGGGGTAATCTTACATTTGATATAGAATGGAACAATGGTGTTCTCACAAATGCAAATGTTACCGCTTCAAGCGATACTATTTTGAGAATTAAATTGAATGATAAAACAAGAAATCTTAAAGCAGACAAGTCTTTCATTATTGAGAACAACTGCTTGAAAGCAGAGCTTTCTGCAGGAGAAACAATTTCTCTCACCAACTGATTTTCGGAGGACGATTTATGTCGGAACTCAATGAATTTATAAATAGAATTTTCGAAAACGAAATAAAAAAAGCGGTTATCAGCAAACCCGCTTCAAAACAGGGTGAATTCAAAAAAATCACCATAAGCAGAATGCCTAAATTTTTTCAGATTGCAAAGCATACCGAAAAACAGATTTTTCACGAAAATGTGCAATTCGATGAAGTAGCAAAACGTGCATCTGAGCTTATGAAAAATGATTTTTTACAGCTCAATGCCTGGAGTAACGATAAAGAGTTTTATATAACATCTAAAAACGGAAGTTTTTTTTACAAAACAAGAAATACCGGTAATGAAACACCTGTTGCTCCTGTTCAGCATAACCGACAAAAACAGTATCTTCTCCCTGAAGGTCAGGTTATTGAGCCTCTCGTTGATATGGGTATATTCACAAAAGAGGGCAAGGTTGTTAATTCTATGTATGACAAATACA
Organism: Acutalibacteraceae bacterium; assembly: GCA_045543035.1. Classification (GTDB taxonomy): domain Bacteria; phylum Bacillota; class Clostridia; order Oscillospirales; family Acutalibacteraceae; genus DTU089. Next base: position 4,846 of record JAZQMA010000053.1, read on the forward strand.
AGCAGATTAACCGCCTTATTGAAATAATTGATGACGGTGTACGTCAACAGGATTTAAAGAAGCTCAACATCATTGATTTCGGTTGCGGTAAATCATATTTAACCTTTATCGTTTACTATTATCTGACCGAAATCAAGAAAATTGAAACCAATATAATAGGCTTGGATTTAAAAAAGGATGTTATTGATAAATGCAACAAAGCCGCTGAAAAATATGGTTATAAAAATCTCCATTTCGAGCTTGGAGATATTAACGGCTATAAATGTCCTTTCGATGTTGATATGGTTATAACTCTTCACGCTTGTGACACTGCAACAGATTTCGCTCTTTACAATGCGATTAATTGGGGCGCAAAAATGATTTTCTCCGTCCCCTGCTGTCAACACGAGCTGAACAAACAGATCAAAACAGAAAATCTTTCAGTTTTAACCCGCTACGGCATAATTCAGGAGCGTTTTTCTGCTCTACTTACAGACAGCATAAGAGGCAATCTTCTTGAATACTTCGGTTACAAAACCCAGCTTTTAGAGTTCATTGATTTTGACCATACTCCGAAAAATATTCTCATTCGTGCAGTTCTTAAAGGCTCTAATCCAAAAGCAGTTAAAGAGAAAGCAATGAGAGAAGTAAAAGCCGCAATGGACGAATTCAATGTTCAACCAACTTTATATAAATTACTTATTGGTGATTAATTTATGAAACAAAAAACCTCATTAGTTTTCACAGGCGATATAGGCTTTGACCGTTATTTTTACGGCAAATGGGATGACGAAGAATTAATATCTAAAGAAATTCTTGATTTCCTCCATAGTGCCGACCACGTTATTCCCAATGTGGAAGGACCTATTGCCAATGCAGAGCAAAACACCACTCAGAGCGGTGTTCAGCAGTTGCTTCATACTATTGATCCCAAAGCCATAAAGGTACTGAAAAAAATGAATGCAGATATATGGAACATCTGCAATAATCACATTATGGATGCAGGCCCTTACGGTATAGAAAGCACCCTTAGAGAAGCAGAAAAATTCGGCGCGCAGACTATCGGTGCAGGAATGAATATAGAAGAGGCTAGAAAGCCTGTTATCATCAATGAAGCAGGCGGTATCGGTCTTTTCGGTGTTGGTTATCAGCGAGCCTGCAGAAAAGCTGATGTTGACAAGCCCGGTTGCTATAGCTGGAGTGATTTGGATGCTATTCAGAACACTATCAATGAAATAAAATCTAAATGCCGTTGGTGCATTGTTGTTGCCCACGCAGGTGAAGAGTTCACTCCTCTCCCCTCACCCTACACAAGAGAACGTTATCACAAATACCTCGAAATGGGTGCTGATATTGTTGTTGGTCATCACCCCCACGTGCCAATGAACTATGAAACTGTTGGCGATAAGATTATCTTTTATTCTTTAGGTAACTTTATTTTCGACACAGATTATCAGCGTTCTCAGTTCAACACAGAGCTTGGACTTATTGTAAAACTTAATTTCACAGAAAATGAATTCTCTTATGAACCTATGGGCCTCAGAATTGTCCGTGGTGAAGAAAGAGTTGTTAAAGACGAATTGCCTAGAATATTCGTTGATGTGCAGGAGAAAGATTTCAACTTGCTTTCTCCCCTTTCTGCAAAAATGCACATTGAAGCAACAAAGCGACAAATGACCTACCTTAAGCCTGAAGAGTTTAAAGGCGCAACAGAAGAAAAATGGAAAGAGCATTTTTCCGAGGAACTCCGAACAGGCAGAGTTCCCGGTGAAACTCTTGATTTCTTTATTCTTTGCCCATTAGCAGAAAAAGCCGAAAGTGGCGAATGGCAGAAAAGTAAATTAGAAGATATCAAGCAATATATATTGGAGCAGATGTGAAAATGGAAGGAATAAAATTCAAAAACAGTAAACTTAAAATAATGCACATTACAGATACTCACCTTGATGATGGTAATATTGATATGTCCGTATGGCTGATTAATGAAGCTTGTAAAAAAGAATGTCCTGATATTGCTGTCATTACAGGCGATAATGTTGATAACGAGGATGACCCCAACAAAACCAAAACTCATATCGATAAGCTTATGAATATTTTTGAAGAAAAAAACATTCCCGTTGCAATAACTTTCGGAAATCACGATTCTGAAAGAGGCGCAATGACAAGAGAAGAGCTTATGGAATATTATAATTCCTTCACCTGTTCCGTTAGCAGAGAGTATAAAAACTTGCCTGACTGTGCAACATATAATGTTCCTGTTCTCTCTTCCGATGGGAAGAAAATCAAATTCAACCTTTGGGTTTTCGACTCAAATGATTATGATGATGAGGGTCATTACGGTTGTGTTCTTCCCCCTCAGGTTGAATGGTATAAAAATAAAAGTGACGAAATTACAAAGGCAAACAACGGCGAAACGGTTTACTCCCTCGCTTTCCAGCATATGATTGTTGAAGATGTTTACAGAGCTCTTAAAAAGGTAAACAGAAGAAAGCTTTATTCATTCGCTCATATGTATAACAAAAACGAGTTCTATATGTTTGACCCCAATTTCAAGAATTTCGGAACACTCAATGAAACTCCTTGTAGTGGTTTTCATAACTACGGTCAGTTTGAAGCAATGGTTGAAAAAGGCGATGTTCTCGGTATTTTCAGCGGTCACGACCATACAAATGCTTTCGCAGTTAAGCTACAAGGCATTGACATCGGCAACTCTTTAAGCACCCGTTATAATGATGACAGATTTTCTTCTCAGTATGGCTATCGTATTCTTGAGGTTGACGAAAACAACACGTCAGAATACACAAGCAGAGTTGAGCGTTGGTATAAAATGTTCTCTTTTAAGGATTTGAAGAAAATCAAAAAAGAAGGAACAGACTTTGATTATAAAACCGCTAAAAGCGTTACAATCAAAGGTACTCCCCAAAGATTTATGACCAAAACAGGCAGAGTTTTCTGCCATTTGGTAACAGGACGAAAGAATACATATAGTCATTGAAGGCGATGAAAAAATGAAAAAAATTCTTTTGATACTTGTCGGCGGAACAATCTGCACCGCTCTTAATGAATACGGAACTTTGTCAATTTCAGAAGGTGCAGGAGTTAAGCTCATAGAGAATTTCAAAAATTCCAACTCCCCTTTTAAAGACGAAGTTGAAATAAAGCCAACTGAAAATCTCTTCATATTAAGCGAGAATATGTCAATTCCTAATTGGAATCTTATTCTTGATACTTACAGAAAATATATCAACACAGATAACTTTGACGGTGTTATTTTCGCCCATGGTACAGACACTCTCGCTTACTCAACCTCGCTTTTCTCTTTAATTCTTGCAAATACAGATATTCCCGTATTTTTCGTTTCAAGCAATGCCCGACTTGATTCAGAAAGGGCAAACGGAAATGACAATTTCAGATACGCAGTTGAACTTATCAGCAAAGGAATTGAACCCAATGTATATACAACCTATAAGAACATTTCAGATGGAAGAATGTATCTTCATTTAGGTTCAAGACTTAAACAATGCGCAAACTATTCCGAGGATTTTTTCAGTGAAGGTGCAATTGATATAACAGATATTTCAGATAAAGTTATTGAAGAAATAAAGGAGAAATTCCCACACAAAGAAAAATCTCTACTTATTGATATAAATGGAGATTGGCATTTAAAAAACTGTGTTTTAATGATAACACCTTATGTTGGTCTTGATTATAATTCATTTAATTACAGTAAATTTTCTGCAATTCTTCACGGGACATATCACTCGGGAACAGCTTGTTCAGAGCCTTATGAAAACTCGCTTTTATATTTAATGGATATTTCCGAGAAAGAAAATCCCGGTATAGATATTTATCTTTCTCCATCAAAAAATTCAGGCGAGATTTATGATACTGTAAGAGTTATCGGCTCTCATAAGGCAAATAAAATTAAATTCCTTTATGGTTGCACTAATGAAACCGCCTATGCAAAGCTGGTTTTAGCATATTCAATATTTAAAGATAAAAAAGATATTGAAAACTTTATAAGTAATCAAATAAATTTTGAAATATTAGATAAATAAACACAGAACCTAAAGTTTTTTCAAAACTTTAGGTTCTGTACATTTTATTTATTTAACTTTTTCTCTAAAAGCTCTTTGATAACTGCAGGGTCACCTGCGCCACGAAGCTCTTTCATACAAGCACCGAAAAGTGCCTGAGCTGCTTTAACCTTACCATTGTTATAATCCTCAACAGCTTTGGGATTTTCGCTGATAACCTTATCAATAACGCTTTCAATTGCAGAAGAATCGAACTGTTTATCAAGACCTTGTTTCTTGCAGTAAGCAACGGGGTCAACATTATCTTCAACAACCGCAATAAGAATTTTCTTACCTGCGTTACGATTGATTTTACCGCTATCAACCATTTTAATAATAGTTGAAAGTGTTTCTGCTGTAACCTGTAGGTCGTTAAGAGTTTTGCCATCCTTACGAAGAATACCTGCACAGTCTGTTAAAATCCAGCTTGCAGTATCCTTGGGATTGCAACCAAGAGCAACAGTATCATCAAGAAGGCTCATAAGCTTGTGGTTAGAAAGAAGCATTGCAATTTCCTTATCAGAAATACCTGCATCTCTGTATTCTTCAGCCTTTTCATCAACTGCAGCGGGCTTGTTTGCTTTGATTTCTTCAAGCCATTCATCATCAATGATAATGGGCATAAGGTTTGCATCAGGGAAATAACGATAATCTGCTTCAGTTTCCTTGTTACGCATTGCAAAAGTTTTTCCGCTTACATCATCAAAACGTCTTGTTTCCTGAACAAGCTCTTCTGTTTCAAATTCAAGGGCATCCATATGACGCTGTGCTTCATAGCGGATTGCTCTTTCAATTGCTTCAAAGGAGCTCATATTCTTGATTTCTGTACGAACGCCGAATTCTTCGCTACCTTCGGGGCGAACAGAAATGTTAACATCGCAACGCATTGCGCCCTCTTCACATTCAGAAATGCCACCTGAACGGAACATAGATTTAAGCTTGTTGAGATAAACAACAACCTCTTCTGCGCTACGGAAATCAGGCTGAGTAACAATTTCAATAAGGGGAACGCTGGTACGGTTAAAGTCAACAAAAGAAGAATTACCGCCGTGAACAAGCTTACCTGCATCTTCTTCCATATGAATCTGCTTAATGCGTATATCGCGAGTACCTGCAGAAGTTTTAATCGGAACGCAACCATTTGTACAAATGGGGTGGTTTAACTGAGTAATCTGATATGCACAAGGCAAATCGGGATAATAATAGTTTTTCTTATCAAAGGTTGTATAACGGCTGATTTCGCAGTTGAGCATAAGACCTGCAGTAACTGCCAATTCAATAACCTTTTTGTTCATTACAGGCAACATACCCGGCATACCGCTACAAGCGGGGCAAACACAGTCATTAGGTTCATTTGCCGCAGAATGTCCGCCACAAGAACAGAATATTTTTGATTCGGTGCTTAATTCCACATGAGTTTCAAGGCCGATGACGATTTCATAATTCATATTCATTCACCTTTCCTTTCAACACTGTTTGCAAGACTGAGAAGTACGCTTTCGCTGAAATGCTTACCCATAAGCTGAACACCGCCACTGACAAGAGCAGGAGTACCGATAAGGTTGGGAAGAGCGGTAAACACACTTTCTTCAAAAACCTTTGTGAAAGCATCTTTAATGTCGTAAGCGGTAAATTCAGTTTTACTGCAAACGGGAGCAAGAATTGCATCATATTTCTCGAGAAGTTCTTTAGTTGCATCTGCAATAACTCTGCGAACTCTCAAGGATTTATCGTAGCAATCCTTATAACGATTTTTTGATAAAACATCAGAACCATAAAGAATAACTGCTTTTGTAAGGAAGTTAAAGCCCTCTGTTCTGGATTTTACATATAATTCGTCAATGTTTCTGTACTGTTCTGTACGGTAACCGTATTTAACACCATCATATCTTGAAACATTGTTGCAGGTTTCTGCGCACATAAGAATCTGCCATGCAGTATTTGCCAAATCAAAGAAATCCCAAGAGATTTCTTCAACCTGGACACCATTTGATTTGAGTGCATCTGCATATTTCATTACGTTTGCTTTTGTTTCATCGTCTGCCTTTTCAAGCAATTCTTTAACGATACAAACCTTCTTACCTGCTACTGCAACATCTGTTGAGTAGTCATATTCTTTTTCGGGTAAGCTTGTGCCGTCTTTATCATCGTGACCTGCAATAACACTGATAATTTCCTTTACGCCTTCAGCATTGGGTGCATATACACCAACCTGCTCACCTGAAGCGGCACAGGAAATAACACCATAACGTGAAACTGTACCATAAGTGGGTTTAAGGAAATCTATTCCTGCAAGTGCTGCAGAACGTCTTGTTGAACCGTTCATATCAACACCGAGAGCTGCTTTAACATCACCATTTTTAACTAATGTTGCGGCTGCGCCTTCAAGCTTTTCTTCCTGAGGAGCGTAATATGAAAATTCACCAACAAGGTCTAAACCGAATTCGCCTGTATGAGCTTTGCCTGAAACTACATAACCCTTTTCTTCAAGGCGAACAACTGCTTCTGCGCTGAAAAGAGGCTTAAAGCCGTCAAGGATACGAGAACCAGCAGTTGCACTGAACTCTTTAACAAGAAGAGTATCATCTACTGCAATTGTTCCTTTATCGCAAATCTTAGTTGCATAATATTTCATTCTACACACCTCACTTCACTAATCTTGGAACTTGCCAACTGTCATCGCTGCGTTCGGGAGCACCCTGAAGCAAGCTTTCTCTTGAGAAATTCTGTTTACGAACGTCTTCACGTAAAACATTTGTCATTGGCATAACGTGAACCATTTCTTCAACATTTTCGGTATCACAGGTGCTGAGCTTCTTTTCATTTTCGCTCATTGCACTGAAAATACCCTGCATAATTGTTTCTTCCTCTTCAGAGAGAGAAAGCTGATTCAACTGCTGAGCATTTGAGAAGGTTGAGCGCTTACCCTGTGACTGCTTACCTGAGCCACCAACAGAAGCAGAGCGCTGAGCAAGTGCGCTACCGTTACCGAGAAGATGAACATCCTCAAGCTGCTGGTTAGTAACATCGCCGGGAGCACCAAGCAATAAGTCCTGAGCATTACCGTTCAAGGGGAATGCAATAACATCAAGGATTTTTTCTTCATCAGTAAGAAGCATAACCATACGGTCAATACCGGGTGCCATACCTGCATGAGGTGGTGCGCCATACTGGAATGCAGTATATAAAGCGTTAAAGCGTTTCTTTAATTCAGCCTCATCATAGCCTGCAATTTCAAAAGCTTTCTTCATAATGTCAATATCGTGGTTACGAACCGCACCTGAAGCCAACTCAATACCATTACAAACAAGGTCATACTGATATGCAAGAACCTCTGTTGGCTCTTTATTGAGAAGAGAATCCATACCGCCCTGAGGCATTGAGAAGGGGTTGTGAGTGAAAATCATTTCACCAAGTTCTTCATCAAACTCATACATGGGGAAGTCAACAACGAAGCAGAATTCGAAAGCATCATCGCGGATTAAATCTAATTGGTCTTTCTTTGCCAACCATTCGCGAATCATACCTGCTTTTTTCTCAGTATCGTTTTTCTTATCATCACAGATAAAGAAAAGTGTTTCGCCCTCTTTAACGTTTGTGAGCGCTTTTATTTCCTCTTTCTGCTCTTCGCTGAGGAATTTAGCAATAGGACCTAAGAAAACATTATCTTTAAGAGTGATATAACCTAAACCGCCTAATCCCACTGCATCAGAAGTTGCAAACTTAAGAGAGTTTTCAAAGAATTTGTTTGATTTACCGCTACAATCAGCAACAATACCGCGAACAGGTCTGCCTCTGAATGCAGGGAAATTAACATTTGCAAAGAAATCTGTTAAGTCACAGATAATCAAGGGGTTTCTTAAATCAGGTTTATCTGAACCGTAGTACATCATTGCATCAGCATAAGTAATACGGCGGAAGGGTTTGGGAGTTACCTTTTTATCAGAGAATGTTGTAAAGGTATCGTAAATAACATCTTCACAAACATCAAGAACCTCTTCCTGAGTTGCAAAAGCCATTTCAAAGTCTAACTGATAGAACTCACCGGGTGAACGGTCTGCACGTGCATCTTCATCACGGAAGCAGGGTGCAACCTGGAAATATCTGTCAAAGCCTGAAACCATAAGCAACTGCTTGAACTGCTGAGGTGCCTGTGGTAAAGCATAGAATTTACCGGGATGCTTACGGCTGGGAACAAGGAAGTCACGAGCGCCTTCGGGTGATGATGCAGTAAGAATAGGAGTCTGCATATCAAGGAAATCCTTTGCTTCCATTTTATTTCTCAAGTGGCGGATGATTTTGGAACGCATAACAAGGTTATCATGGTTCTTGGGGTTACGAAGGTCAAGATAACGATATTTAAGGCGCAATTCATCCTTGCTCTGCCTTGATGCTCTCACATCAAAAGGAAGCATATTCTGGCTTTTACCTAAAACCTGTAAGCTATCTGCCACTAATTCAACATAGCCTGTATCAATTTTGGTGTTAACTGTTTCAGGGTCACGCTTTTCAACAACACCGCTGACAGAAATAACTGTTTCACGGTTAACGTTTTTAAGGAGCTCTTCATTGTGAATAACTACCTGAGTAACGCCTGTGTAGTCACGAAGGTCAACAAATATAACGCCACCGTGGTCACGCACAACATCAACCCAGCCTGCAAGCTGAACAGTCTGACCTATATGCTTGTCACAGATGTCGTTACAAAACAACGTTCTATACATATTGGTATACCTCCAAATACAAAATAAAAAGTCCCGGGGAATATAAAAATATTCCCGGGACGAGTAAACTAAATACCCGCGGTGCCACCCGCATTGACGCGCAAAAGCGCATCCTCTTTTAATATTCTGTTTTAATTTCTGACGAAGTGTTCCCGAACTTACTACTCATCTCAAACGCGCTTTCAGTCGCTGACGCGTTCTCCCTGACAGACTTTCCACAAAAGCCGAGTCTTCGCGAAGTTGGTAAAAATATTCTTCATATTTTCCCAGACTACAATCATTATAGCAAAAAAACACTTTTTGTCAACACTATCACTATAAATATTTTATGGTAAAAATTCAAAATTATTCAACCATTTTCGTTTCCAATATCATTTTGTTTTTCATAAGTGAGCGTGTGCATCAATAATTATAATGTAACTCCATCTTTAAATATTGCAATTTCACGGCAACCGTAAATTTCATTTTTAGCCTCTTTGCCGTTTGCAATTTCTTTTATAAGCCCTAATAATTCTTCGGCTTTTTCTTCTGTATCAAAGCCAAAAGAATTAAAATCAATCCAATGGGGCTTCTTTTTTGCCAAAGCTTCGTTTGAAGCAATTTTAATTGTGGGAACTGCACTACCTAAAGGTGTACCTCTTCCTGTTGTAAAAAGAATAATATGACATCCGCAAGCAGAAAGATTAGTTGTTGAAACAATATCGTTACCCGGTCCATTCAAAAGATTTAAGCCCGATTTAGTAAGGATGTCACCGTAATCAATAACATCAACAACAGGTGCTGTTCCGCCTTTCTGAACGCACCCTAAAGACTTTTCTTCAAGAGTGGTAATGCCGCCATCCTTGTTACCGGGTGATGGGTTTTCCGAAACAGGTTGTCCGTGATTTTTAAAATATTCTTTAAAATTATTTATAAGAGAAACACCCTTTTTGAAAACCTCTTCATTGATACATCTTTCAAAAAGGAGTTGTTCTGCACCAAACATTTCGGGAACTTCAGTCAAAACTGCAGTTGCGCCCATTGAACAAAGCTTGTCTGTAACCTTGCCTACAACCGCATTTGCAGTTATACCCGAAAAGCCGTCTGAACCGCCACATTTAAGACCAATTTTAAGTCGACTGACAGAAACCTTTTCTCTTTTATCGTGGGACACAATTCCCTTTAATTCGTTGAGGATTTTTACTCCCTCTTCCAATTCGTTTTCAACATCCTGAACCGAAAGAAAGCGTATTCTTTCTCCATCAAAATTCCCGAGAACTTTCTTCATTTCTTCTATATTATTATTTTCGCAACCTAATCCGAGAACAAGTACTCCACCTGCATTTGGGTGCTTTATGAGTCCTCTTAAAATCAGTTGGGTTATTTTCATATCGTCCCCGAGCTGACTGCAACCATAGGGATGAGAAAAACAAATTGCACCTGTTTTTTCAGAAAGAGCTTTTCCGATACTGTTAACGCAACCAACAGTCGGAACAATCCATATATCATTTCTTATTCCGATTTCGCCATTTTTTCTGACAAATGCTTCAATTTCAAATGGTATTGTGGGCGTTAATTCTTTAAAATCAGGTATGTATTCATAGTCAAGAATATCATTCAATTTTGTTTTCATATTCTCTGTATGCACTCTTATACCGCATTTTATATTTTCAGTTGCAATTCCGATAGGAAAACCATATTTGATAATATCTTCGCCTTTTGAAATATCTCTAAAGGCGATTTTATGACCTGTTTGAAGGTCAACGCAGACATTATCTTTTTCATTTATTCTGAAAGTATCCATTCCATTGCACCTTTTGCACCAAGATTTTCGATTTTTTCGTAACAAAGTGTCACAATTTCAAGCATATCCGAAATATCTGTTCCCCAAAGAGAATTATCTCCGAGAATATCTGCAATTGAATTGTTTTTCATTTTTGAAATAACATTCTCCACATCGTTGGGAGCATCATTTTTATAAAAATATATTAAATATGCCAAAGACATCGAAAGAGCTTTCGGATAAACATTATGTTGCTCCTTGTATTCTAAAATTGTAGGGAGAATTCTGACAGAAAACTTGCTTACGGAATTAAGAGCGATTGCGCGTAACCGATGCTTAATGAAAGGATTTTTAAATCTGTCAAAAACTGCTTTTGCAAAAGCTCTGCTTTCTTCATTGTCACCGATAGTTTTTAAAATTTCTTCATTTACTGCTCTATTGAGAAATTTTCTGACAGTTTCATCTGCCATACATTCCCCTACAGTTTCAATTCCTGAAAGAAGCGCACCTGCAACCATAGAAGTATGAGCACCATTTAAAATTCTTACTTTTATTTTCTTATATGGTGTAACATCATTTGTCCATATAACATTATACCCTGCTTTTTTAAGCGGAAGTTCATTTTCAAAATCTCCCGCAATAACCCAAAGGTGAAAAAGCTCACCTGTATCAAGAAACTTATCTTCAGGGTGAAGTGAAACAGTTTCATCAGTTGGAAATCCTGTTACAATTCTGTCAACAAGAGTATTTGCAAAGGTATTTTCTTCATTAATCCATTTTGAAAATCCCTCTTCCAAGCCCCAGAATTCTGCATATTTTAAAACACATTTCTTCAGTTCGTCACCATTATTATCAATAAGCTCGCAGGGCAAAAGAATAAATCCTTTTAACCCATTCTTATATCTTCTGTAAAGCAGTTGAGTGAGCTTGCCGGGGAAGGATTTACAGGGTGTATCACCGAACTTGCAAGAAGCATCAAATTCAATACCTGCTTCAGTCGTATTTGAAACAATAAATCTGAAATCAGGATTATCCGCAAGTGAAAGATAATCTTCAAAATTCTTATAAGGGTTAATACACCTTGAAACAGACTTTATAAAAGAGTGTTCTCCTTTAACCTGTCCGTTTTCAACACCTCTTAAATAAAGATTATATTTGCAATCCTGCTCATTGAGAAAGGCTACCTTATCCCCTGCACGAGGCTGAATTATAACCGCTTTCCCGTCATAAAGACCTTTTTTATTCAAGCCTTCTAAAAACCAGTCAAAAAAGCCACGGAGAAAATTGCCTTCACCAAATTGAATTACTGTTTCTTTCATATCAGTCACCGATTTCTACGCCTCAATATTTTAAAAAGATTCTTTTGAAAGTTCAAAAAATATTTCTCCGCCTGACGTAATCTCCTCATAGGTCAAAAAGCAATTCTTAACTTCTTTTCCGTTAAAATTAACGGATTTTATGTAAGGAAATTCCAAAGGATTTTCATCACAAATTATTTTTAAAGTATCAGAAGTTTTGCAGGAATGGAAATTCTTATCTAATTTCAATTCAATATTCTTAAAAAGCGGGGTGTTTATATAATATCTCGGATCTGCAGGACAAACCTGTGCAAAGCCTATTGCAGAAAGTACATACCAAGCAGAAAGCTGACCAACATCCTCATTACCGCAGAAGCCGTACGCACCTGTACGGTAGGCTTCCTTCTGAACTCGTCTTGTCCAATACTGCGTTCTTTCAGGAAGACCAAGCATACTGAAATAGTGAGTTATATTATGACAAGGCTCATTCGAATGGTTATAATCATCGTTCCAAAGGCTTTTCAAATCTGCCTTTTCAAAAAACTCTTCAAGAAGGTCTATAGTCCTTTTTTCACCGAAGAGCTTACTTAAACCAACAACATCATAAGGCACAAACCAGGACTGCTGAAAAATATTACTTTCAACTGTTCCGTCGTCATCGTATCTGTCTTCTTCAAATACAAATTCCCCATCTGCTTTTCTTGGTGCCATAAACTGTAAAGCTTCGTTATAATTTTCATTATAACGATTAGCCCTGTTCATAAAGAACTCTGCATCGTCTTTTTCCCCTAAAGCTTCTGCAAATTTTGCCATAGTAAAATCTGCCAATAAATATTCAAGAGTATCACTGAGTTTTTCAGGAACATAACAGTCTTTGAGGTATTGTTCGCAATCAGGTCTTATAGATTCAAATCCTTTTCCGTAAAGCTCTTTGGCACAAACACTTGATGCCTTTGATATTTTATACGCCTTTTCTGTGTTATAAGGTTTTATACCTTTAACGACAGCATCTGCCAAAACAATAAGTCCGGGATCACCAACCATACAGCCTGCATTTATTCCCAGAAGCTCCCATCGTGGAAATGACGAGTTGTTAAGCTCTGCAATCTTAAGAAGTGAATTAACCTCATCACGAACCATATCAGGACGAATAATGCTTAAAAGCGGAAATTCACTTCTGTAAACATCCCAACCGCTGAAAACAGTTCTCTGCTTATAATCAGAATTTTTAAATATTTCATAATTGATGGTATATCTACCATCAACATCAGCCATTGTCCGAGGGTCTAAAAGCACATGATAAAGACAGGTATAAAAAAGCTTTAAATCAATTTCATCTGTACCCGAAACCTTAATACAAGAAAAAACATCCTCCCATTTCTGCAAAGCGTTTTCTGCCAGAGTGTCAAAATCAACATTTTCACATTCTGCCAAGAAATTTTTTCTTGCACCCTCAATATCAACATAGGAAATAGCGCATTTTACAGTTAAAGCCTCATTTATTTCCTTTGAAAAATCAAGAAAAAGTCCTAAATCCTCACCCTTGCAAGCTTCCGTAAATTCTTCGTTACTGAAAAATCTTTTGTTAATAAAAGGCTGAGAAAATTCCATAACAAAATATAAATCGTAAAAAATTCCACCGTGACCGTGACCGAAGCCACCGCCTTTTGGTGTGCATTTAATATGACCTTCAATTTTCTTATCATTTACAACATCAATTTCCTGAAAATCTGCTTTACCGCCAATTCTTCTGCTGAAATTAATGATAATCTTTTTATCGGCACTTTCGGGATAAGTAAATTTTAAAACACCTGTATGCTCCGAAGCAGTACATTCTGCTAAAACATTGTATCTGTCAAGAACTACAGAATAATACCCTGCACGAGTTTTTTCATTTTCGTGAGAAAACTCAGATTTCCAACCAATAGTTCCTTTATTAAAAAGCTGTTCTTCATTGCTTCCGCTTCTAAGGTCTGTATCTTCTGTTACGGGCATCACTTGAATATTACCCAAATCTCCATACCAGCCTATACCACTCATATGGTTAAAGCTGAAGCCTTCTATCGTATTATGACAATAGTTATAACCGCTACCGTTATCTCCACCGCTGACAGTATCGGGAGAAAGCTGCACCATCCCACCCGGAACACAAGCACCCGGGTAAGTTTTTCCGCCACCGTGGGATTTTTCCATCTGACCATCACCAACGGTACCTATCATAGTATCAACATATAATGCACTTTTCATAGAAAGTCTCCTGTTTGCATTTTATTATTTTGATACATTTTATCATAAGAAACAGCTACCTTCAACACATTTTTGATAACAACCCTTTAATTATTGCCATACAATTTTTCCATCAATAATTGTTACGTGAACTCGGGAAAATATATCAAAAGGACTTCCTTCAAAAATAACAAAATCTGCATCTTTTCCCACTTTAAGACTGCCTAATCTATCATCAACTCTGCAGATTTTTGCCGCGTCAATTGTAATTGCCTTTAAAGCATCGTATTCCCCTAAGCCTTCTTTTGCCGCCAGACCGGCACACAAAGGAAGATACTGTATTCTTGAAACCGGATGGTCGGTGGTTATTGCAACAGTCACACCTGTTTTTTTGAGTATTCCTGCAGTTTTGAAGTCCGATTGACTTACTTCTTTTTTATTTCTTGATGCCAGAGACGGACCAACAATTGCAGGAAAACCGCTTTCTGCTATTTTTTCTGCTATTAAATGTCCCTCGGTACAATGGTCAAGAGTAAGTCCCAGTCCGAATTCTTTTGCAATTCTTATGGCGGTCAAAATATCATCTGCTCTGTGAACATGAGCTTTTAATGGGATTTTTCCGTCAAATAAATCCCTGTAGCTTTCCAATAAAAAATCTTTTTCCTGATTATTTTCATTTTCAAAATATTGCTTTGCACGAAAAAGCTCTTCTCTTATCAACGAAGCAGTTCCCATTCGGCAGGATGGCGTGTTTCCGTTTAATCCGTAATTTGTCATTGGATTTTCACCAAATGCGATTTTTATAGCAGCAGGCGCAAGAACAACCATATCATCAATGCAACGTCCGTATGTTTTAATAAAAGCAAACTGCCCACCTATTGGATTTGCACTACCCGGTCCAACCATAACTCCTGTAATTCCCGAAGCTAACGCATTATGAAAAGCACTATCCATTGGATTTACTCCATCAATACCTCTTACCGACGGCATAACGGGATTTGTGTTTTCGTTACTTTCATCCACCTGAGCACTTGCTTTTTCCTCGCAGATTCCCAAATGACTATGAGCATCAATAAAACCGGGAAACACATTCATTCCCGTTGCATCAATAACCTTCACGTCATTGGAAGCTTCGATATTTTTGCCAATTTCTGCAATTTTTCCGTTGCTTACAAACATATCTGCATTTATAGGCTCTTCACTTTCCATTGTATATAAATTACCATTTTTAACTAATAACATAATATTTTCCTTTCAAGTTATGTCTTAAATCTGCGAATAGTTTTCCGCAAATGAGACAAACTATACTCAGAGTGAACAACTTGAACCAAATGGGTTTGAAGTCTCACTCATCAGGAGGTGAAAACAATGGACAACAACAGAAACAATCAGCAGAACCAGAACAACAAAAACAATCAGAACAATAACCAGAACAATAACCAGAACAAGAACAACAACAAACAGAATCAGCAGAATCAGAACAACAGACAGAATCAGAGAAATGACCAGAACAGATAACTACTGCTGAAAACTCAAGGAGTTGCAAAAAGCCTTGTTTTTGCAACTCCTTGTTAAATTTTATTTTTCTGTTTTCCAAACATATTCTCCGCCACCGAGAGTTTCTTCAACATTCTCTTTTGCAGATAATATAACTTTTGCATTTGTACCTTCGGGAATAACAATTCTAACTGATATTGTATTATCGTCATTTGTTTTCCACTGAGAAACAAGCTTACCGAAAGGTGTTTCCACACTAACATTTACATACTGAAGGCCACAATCAAATTGAGGGGCAATTGTAAAGCTCTTATAACCATCTAGCACATCTTTTATGCCTGCAAAATGGGTAAAGAAAGCCTCATCATAAGAACCAAGAAAATAATGGTCTTGTGAGCGTGTTGTTGTTTCCCAGCTTTCCCAAGCGCTATCTGCTCCGTTTTCAAGCCAGAAGCACCAGCTCGGGTAAGTTTTTTGAGTAAGCACCTTATATGCAACATCTGAATAGCCGTTATCATATAAAACAGGCAGAACAAATTTAACGCCTGTGCAACCTGTATCAAAATGATAGTCCTTATATATAATATCATTCACAAGGTTTTCTAAAACAGCTTTTTTGTTTTCCACCGGCACCATACCGAAAGCTAATGGCAAAAGGTTTGATGTTTGTCTGTATTTTGTTCTGAGACCTTTCTGGTCCCAGAAGGTTGTTTCATAAATCTGCTTTTCGGTATTATAAAACTTTTCATTAAAAGCTTTATAAATATTCTCACAAGCATTTTTATAAATGCTTATATCTTCTGTTTCACCGAGAATTTCTGCAATTCTTATAATACTCAAAAGCATTTTATAAATAAATGCTGTTCCGCAGATTTCGCAACCCTCAGAAGAACCGGGGTCAATTTCTCCGTCTGCTTCTCCCATTGGTGAAAGCCAGTCTGCAAGACCTCTGTGACCCCATACCCAACCTTGATTTTCAAGTGCTTCAATATCATTTAAAGCAAATTTTTTAAGATTTGGGTAAAGAGTTTTCACATAATCTTTTTCGTTACAATAATCAAGAAGCGCTTCGCAGGAGAAAACATAAACAGTATTCCATACAGGAGAATTATCAATTCCCCATTCCGCCGCAGGCACCATAACAGGAACATTACCGTAAGCCTCAAAGCAGTCGTTCATTACATCAACAAAATTTTTGAGATATTCTGTCATTTGGA
Organism: Acutalibacteraceae bacterium; assembly: GCA_045543035.1. GTDB lineage: Bacteria > Bacillota > Clostridia > Oscillospirales > Acutalibacteraceae > DTU089. Next base: position 21,625 of record JAZQMA010000053.1, read on the forward strand.
AATTGAACATAATTGAAGTAAGACCACAACTGAAATCTCCCAACCAACCGTTTTTCTCCCAGACAGGTGTATCGGTTGGTTTACCCTGGAAATTATTCAGAAGTGTTCTTTGCATTATTTGGTGAAGCTTGTTAAGGCTTTCATTGGAGCACTCAAACTCGGAAATAACTTCCATATCATTAGCAACACGGTAAATGGTTATATTATCTTCCGTAATTTCCACAGGGCAGTTTTCAACCTGAATATATCGGAAGCCTTTATAACTGAATTTTGGTTCTAACTCACAAGGCTCACCATTACCGATAAATGTATCCTGCTGAATATATTCATCAGGCCACCAAGGTCCATCGTGACCCTCATATTTCCCGATTTTCTGTATATAGCCTTTGTCATTAAGCTTTTCGCTATAAACAACTTTTATTTCGGTATTTAAGGGTAATTGCAAAGCAAATTTTGCCCAACCTGTTATCATTTCAGGGGCAATGATAAGATATGTATCATCACCTTTATCAATTATTTCTTTTGGCTTGAATTCACCAATTCTTCTTATGGGTGGCATATTTTGAAGTTTCAATTTGCCTTCGGGCGCATCAACTAAAATAGCTTTTTCCCATTTGAAATCAGTTTTTCTCAAATCGTGGATTTCGCCGTAATAGATACTATTTTTAGTGATTGGTCCATCTAAGGTATATTCCCAATTTTCATCGGTGAAAATACTATCACTTTCTCCGTTTGCGTAAGAGATATTCAAATCTGCAATAAGCTTGGGGGAAGAACGCCAGGAAGCTTTATCCCAATTCCAGACATTTGTTGTTTCGTTGAAAAAGCTATGTCCTAATTCAACAGTTATTTCATTTTCGCCTGAAACGAGCAAATTTGAAATATCAAAAACTCTATATAAAACTGTGCGATTATATTGAGAATGAGCAGGATTAAGAACACTGTCATCGGGGAATTTTCCGTTGACTTTAAGTTCAAAAAGACCAAGACCGCAAATAAAAAAATCTGCTTTTTTTATTTCTTTTTCAATTATAAAAGTCTTTTTAAATATGGGCGCACGGCGGTCTTCAATTGTCATATCAGTACCAATCCATTTGCCTTTAAAAATATATTGATTATTCATAAAAGCCCCTTATTTCCCTGTATCAACCATTTTCATTTTTGTTGCCTTCTGTCCCCAACAGTTTGCCCAGCTTTCGCAGTACAATTTATAATAAGAAATGTTATTTTTCTTTCTGTAATTTGCAAAGCAGTTGCACCAAATCACAGACGGAAGAGCAATCACAATATAGTAAAGCGGGCCTAAAAGAAGGCATTGCCATGTGTGGCCGTATTCGTGAATACGAGTGTTGTAAGTCCACGGATTAACATCTTCTCTGTCTTTCATAAAAATGAAAAGTCCCATTGAAAGTCCTCCTGCATTCCAAGGAAGATAAACTATATTTGCATAGCCGAACTTAGAATGTCTTTTCTTGAGGATTTTCGTGCAGATAAGGTAAGCTATTCCGCCAACAATATTAACAGGAAGTCCCCAAGTCCATTGAACTGCATAAAAAAGAATGTCTTTGATTGTATTTTTCAAATTCTTTTCTTTTGGTGTAGGTTCAGATTTTGTTATATCAACATTCTCGATTTTTTCCATATCATTTCACCCTAAGTTGTTTTTTCTTAAGTTCATCTAATTCAATAAGAATTATGTACTCACCATTTTCATTGGTTTCAAGAGAACGAATTTCGTTTTCATCATTATCTTTGCCAAGCCATGTATCTTCTAACTTATACCCTGTAAGTAATTCACAGCGTTCTCTTTCATAATCTGTGAGAGTAACTGTACCGTATTTATGTTTAGTGGCAATTGCCGCACGAATCATTGTATGGTCGTCTTTAGTCATTTTAAAGCGTTTAAGTAAGAGATAAGCTACAACCGCACTAATCATAGGAAGAACAGAAACGCAGATACGAATACCTAACAGTGCGCCATCAGTCTGCTCAATATAAACACCCTCGTTACCTGTTACAAGCCCGAAATATTTCAAAACAGTACCAACAAGGAAGGTCATAACACCGCCAACAACCTGCTTTACCATTGTATTGCAGGTGCTGATAACACCTTCACGGCGTCTGCCGGTTATAAGCTCATCCACATCAGTAAGGTCGGGCATAACATTGTTTCCGACAAATCCAAGACCACTCATACCGAATGGGTAAAGCACTGCACCACCTAAAATCATAAGAACAAGAGGCACTATTGAAGAATTGCCATCAGGACTGCCTGTTTTAACAAAGAGTAAAAGTCCAAGACCAATAATCATAAAGGGTGTTACTACCGCACCACATTTACTCTTGCCCTTTTTCATTGTAAGAGCATAGTTTAATGGGAATGCAAGAGATTCAAACACACCTGCAAAGGTATTGTAAATTGGGTAATATTTATAAAGATTTGCAAGATAGGTTATGAAATAAATGCTTGATGTTGAATAAAAGCTTCTTGCCATCTGCCAGAAGAAAGACATTGAAAAATAATCTCTGAAAGCCTTGCTTCTGAACACCTGAACATATTCATCAACAGCAAATCTCAAATCCAATTTCGGCGGTTTTTCATCAAGCGAGCTTGGCTCTTTAACAGTTTTAAAGGTTGCAAAAACTGCACAAGCATAGACTATTGAAAGAACAACACCTGTGAGCATAAAGGGCATTTTTGACTCTTTTGAAAGAGCACCTGAAGAACCGAATACTGAAAGGAATATAAGAAGAATGATATAAGATGGTATCATACCAACGGAATTGAAAATATAGCTTACCGAGGTATATTGAGTTCTCTTATTATATTCGGGTGCTAAAGTAGGAAGCATAGCAGTATGAGGAACCTCAATCATTGTGTATGCCGTTTTATAGAGAATATATGCAAATGCATAATACATTACACAAACGGTAGGATGCTCCCTTGCATCAAGACCGAAGGAGTTCCATAGCATAGAATAAGCTACAACAAGAATCGGAATGCTCCATAAAAGGTATCTTCTGTGCCTGCCGTATTTAGAACGAGTACGGTCAGTAATAATCCCCATCAACGGGTCATTGATACCATCCCATATTGTTGCAAGCATTATGATAAATGTGGCGTGTTGCAAATCCATACCAACAACATTTGTAAGGAAAACTGTGAAATACATACTGATTATGTAGCCACCGCCACCAAGATAGATATTAGCGAAGCAATACTGTATCATAGGCCAGACTGTGTCAACGAATTTACCCTCAACACCTATCGCCTTTTTAAATCTCTCACCCAAGGGTTATCACTCTTTCATTATTTTTTAATATTTACCTAAATCAGTAATCTGAGGAATTTCGATTGATTCAGTATAAAGCTCTCTCGGATTATTTTCGTCAAGAACAATAAGTCTTCCGCCGTGCTCCATACCATAGGTAAAGAATCCTGCACCTAAAGTCTGATAAAGGTCGATTCCGTCAACAGTCATTTTAAAATCGTTAACATGGTCGTGACCGAAGAAGGCTGCAAAAACATCACCCATCTTCTTCCAGCTCTCTAACTGCTGAGTATAGTCCTTATTCATATTTGGAGGGCAAGGAGTTTCTCTTACTCTTCCCTCAAGGATTTTGTTTGCAAGATAGTAATAGTTACCGTCACGCTCAAAGGTATATTCATCATTTTCCGTAACTACTTTGAAGCCGTCCATTTCCTGCTGAACGGGAATGTGCTGGAAAAGAATTGCAGGAAGAGGCTCACCGCCGTTTGCTTCCTTTAATTCTGCAGAGCGTTTTTCATACCAGGCAATCTGATCCTCGTGAACATGGTCATAGCCATTGTCACAACCCGGTTTTTCGTCATAATCGTTGGAGTCCATAAGCCAGATTGCAAAAGCATCCTTATCTTCCTTACTGCTTTTGATTGTTACACAGCAGTTACCTGTTCCGTATACATCTGCATCATTAAGATTTGAACGGCAGTTAGGGTATTCCATATACATAAGCATCTGAAACTCTGTGTGGAAACCAACCTCACCATCGTGGTTACCGAAAACAACGCAAAGAGGAATATTTCTGTCCCTTATAGGCTTTGTGATTTTCTGTATTGTGCTCTGTACCAAATCATAAGTAAATTCTTCCCAATACCCGCTGATATTGTCACCGCCAAAAACAACCAAATCAGGATTTGTTTTTGCAACAAGGCTTTCGATAACATTGAGAGTTTCAAGATCTCTTCTCTCCGGAATTGAACGGTCCTCGTCATCATCCATTATAGGTTCAACATCGTGAATATCAGTTATATGTAAAATTCTGAATTTACCATCTGCACCGAATTTAAGGGGTGCAGGTGCTTCTCTTTTAAATCTGTCTGTTTTCCATTTTTTAGGGTATCCCATTGCCATAATAAATTCCTCCGTGAAATTAGTTAATAGTGCTTTTGCGATATACACACTTCGTGTGCGCGATATATTTTATTTCATAAAATGCGATATATTTCGCTTCGCTCAACGCGATATGATATAAATCCTTTCTCGCGTGCCGTAAGGCACATATCGCGCCGCAGGCATATCGCATCGTCAGATATATCGCAAATCCAAAGGATTTATATCGCTGTGGCGAAGCCACATCAAAACGCCCAATTACCGTCTTTGAATATCGGATAAGCAACACCATCTTTATAGCCGGTAATTTCCAAATCCGGTGCGCCAATCATAAAATCAACGTGAATCATACTGTCATTAACACCCATTGCCTGACATTCTTCAAGGCTCTTTTCTTCAAATCCGTCAATAGTATCGCAGAAGCCTCTTCCGAGAGCCACGTGACAGCTTGCATTTTCATCAAAAAGAGTATTGTAGAAAAGAATTCCTGTGTCTGCAATAGGGCTGTTATATGGAATAAGAGCAAGCTCACCAAGATATTTTGCGCCCTCATCCATTGAAAGCATTTTATCAAGTAAATCCTTACCCTCTTCTGCCTCCCATTCAACAGCTTTACCGTCTTTAAAGGTAATTGAAAAATTATTTATTATCTGACCCTGATATGAAAGGGGCTTTGTTGAAACCAATTTACCCTCTGCAAAGCCTTTTTTAGGTGAGATAAAAACCTCTTCTGTTGGTAAATTGGGATTGAAGAAATTACCTGAAAGAGTATTTTCTCCGCCACCGCACCAATGGCTATCAGGGATAAGGCTTGCTTTAAAATCAGTTCCGTTTGAGCTCTTATATTCGAGATAATCAAACTTTTTATCGTTAAGATATGCAGTTCTTGATTTCAAATCTGCATTGTGATTTTTCCATGCTTCTTCGGGGTCATTATCTTTTGTAACATAAACAGTTTTAAGAATTGCATCCCAAAGCATATTATACGCCTTGTTTTTGGTTTCATTTGGGAAAACCTTTTTTGCCCAGGCATAAGAAGGCACCGCCGCAATGCACCATTGGTCTTTATTTTCAAGAGCATCGCTGTATTTTTTTGTTACCTTGTAACGAGCCATCTGGGATTTTTGCATTTTTTCTCGATTGACACCCTTAAGTCCGTCAGGGTCTTCGCTTTCAATGTAAATTCTGCAAGGCACTTCCTCAACCATAAGTTTAAGTCTTTCTTCCTGCCAGGCAGGAACTTCACTTAAGGATTTAAGAGAACGATACTTGTAATTGAGCTTGGTAATAGCCTGAAAGCCGAAATCCACCTCAACTCTTGAAGCACCTGCTTTATAGCATTCGCCTACAAGAATTGTTACAAATTCGTGTTGGTCTGCTTCTGCATAAATTCTCACAGGCTGACCTTTCTTTATATTTGCTCCAACTCTTGCAATAAGACGGGCATATTTTTTTTGCATTGTTTTATTCATTAAATCGCCTCAGATAAATTAAAATTATACACATTAATTTTACCACAGTAAATTTACAAATACAATAAAAATAGTAGTAAATCATTACAATATAAGAGAAAAATTCAAAAAGGAGAAACATCTCCAATGAGAGTTTCCCCTTTTCTCGATTTAAAAAGCAATCCAAAAGCTACGATTAAACGTTGCCGTTTTCGTATGCGCTGATCATCTTTTTAACCATCTGACCGCCGATGCTACCAGCCTCACGAGATGTGAGGTCACCGTTATAACCCTGTTTGAGGTTAACGCCAACTTCCTGAGCAGCCTCCATCTTTACCTGATTGAGGATTTCCTTTGCACTGGATTTTGTGTTTGCGGGCATACCGTTGTTATTTGAAGCCATTTTCTTTACACTCCTTCGCAATTAATCTTGCGTTTGCATTTTTATTATTAGAAGAAAATTCAGTAATATTTCAAGAAAATTTTTACAGTTATTATACTGATTTTTATTGTGTTTTTGCACAAGAGAAACTTTTTGTTTTTGTAAATTTTATATGATAAATAGAACTTTTTTCAAAGAGCAATTTTTTTGTTGCCAAGCAGGTAATCGAATGATAATATATACTGGAATTAAAATGAAAAAGTTCCCCCATCATAAAATTAGGAGAATGTATTATGGTAAAAGTTCTTAAATTCGGCGGTAGCTCTCTTGCAGATGCAGAGCAGTTCAAAAAAGTTGCCGCAATAATCAAAGCAGAGCCTGAAAGAAGATATGTTGTTGCTTCTGCTCCCGGTAAAAGATTTTCCGAGGACATTAAAGTAACAGATATGCTTTACGATTGCTACAAGCTTGTTAAAGCAAATCAGCCTATTGACGACGCTTTCAAGCTTATTGAAGACCGTTACAATGGCATCATCAAAGATTTAGGCATCAAGCTCTGGCTTCAGCCTGAATTTGACAGAATAAAAAATGCTATTGTTCACCACGCAGGTCGCGATTACATCGCAAGCCGTGGCGAATATCTTAACTCAATGGTTCTCGCTGCATATCTTGAATATGATTTCATCGATGCAGAAGATGGCATTTTCTTCAAAGAAAACGGTACTCTTGATACAGAAAAAACAAACGAAGAGCTTACTGCAATTCTTGCAAATCACGAACATGCAGTTATCCCCGGTTTCTATGGTGTTATGCCCAACGGTACAATTAAAACCTTCTCCCGCGGCGGTAGCGATATTACAGGCTCAATCGTAGCAAGAGCAATCAAAGCTGATATTTATGAAAACTGGACAGATGTTTCCGGCATGCTTATGGCAGATCCCAGATGCGTTGAAAATCCTCAGGTTATTTCAACAATCACATACAGCGAGCTTCGTGAGCTTTCCTATATGGGCGCAACTGTTATGCACGAGGATGCAATTTTCCCCGTTCGCGAAATGGGTATTCCGATTAACATCAGAAACACAAATGCTCCCGAAGATGCAGGTACAATGATTGTTTCTTCCGTTGAAAGCAACAAGGTTGACACAGTTATTACAGGCGTTGCAGGTAAAAAAGGCTTCTCAGTTATCGCTATTGAAAAAGATATGATGAATGCAGAAGTTGGTTTCGGCAGAACTGTTCTTGAAGTTCTTGAAAACTATAACCTTTGCTTCGAGCATCTCCCCTCAGGTATTGATACAATGTCTGTTGTTGTTAACGATAACGATTTCCTTCCTGTTAAAGATAATGTTGTTAATGACATTATGAGAAGAACAAAGGCAGATTCTGTTACTGTTAACGGCGGTATTGCTCTTGTGGCAGTTGTTGGTAGAGGTATGGCAGGTGCAAAAGGTACTGCAGGCAGACTTTTCAAAGCAATTGCAGAAAATGACATCAACATTAAAATGATTGACCAGGGTTCAAGCGAACTCAATATTATTGTTGGTATCAGCGAGGATGATTATATCAAAACCCTCAATGCTATTTACCACGAGTTTGTTAGTTAATTTAACACATAAATAAAGTAGAGCTGTAAAAACGATAAGTTTCTACAGCTCATTCTATTGTTATGGTTATGGATAAAAAAGATGCAGAACGAACAAACTGAGCCCGAAGGCGTACAAAGGTACGTCGAGTGGCTAAGTTTGTTTGTAGCATAAAACAACATATTTTTCAAATAAATCAATAGGGTCCGAACAAGTATTCATACCTGTTTGGACCCTAAATCTATTTTGTTTTATACGGTCTGAGCTTTTTTATCAGAATAAACCTGAAATTAACTGAGGAATCATTGTAATATATTTAATAAGAAGACCAAAGATTTCAGTGAAGAAGTTTGCAAGTGAACCATCAATTGTGCCGATAGCATCTGTGGGAAGCTTGGATTCTTCTTCGTTTGCTTCTGTTTTTGTGGTTTTCTTGATTGCGTATTCATCAATCTTTGTTACTTCCTGAGTTTCATCGTTAACAACATAAGCTTCGTAAACCAACTTACCGCCGTCAATATAGATATTTGAGAAGCAACCGCCCATATCTCTTGTAGACATTTTAACATCTGCACATTCGTTAATGGGGTCAACAGGATTTTCGTTAACTGTGTATCTCTTTGTACCTGCTGTTGAGGGAAGAATATAAACAGCGCCATCGGGATTCTTTGCGAATGTTGTGCTCTGACCATTGAATTTTTCTGTTACATAAGTAACATCTTCAACAACTGCATCAGCCTTAACCTGTTTTGTTCTGAAATACATATGGTCATGACCGGAAAGAACAACGTCAACACCTGTTTCATCAACAATTTCAATAATTGTTTCTCTCATTGCAAGAGTGTCAGGCTTGTTGATGTTCTTACCTGCAGAATAAACTGCACGATGAAGAAGAAGGAATTTCCACTGTGCATCAGAGTTTTTAAGGTCATTGATAATCCAGTTTCTCTGAGCCTGTACCATGGGGTACATATCGTTGGAGTTAACAACGCAGAAGTGAGCGTTGCCGTAGTCATAAGAATAGTAAACACCGTTTACGCCGTTACCTGCGCCTTCGCCTGCTTCAAGGTTGAACATATTTGCAAACCAACCAACATTGAGTTTGTTTGTGATGTTACCTTCGTGGTTACCTGCAACGGGAACAAGAGTAAGGTTTGTGTTAGCATCATTGAATGCCTGACCATACCAGTTCCATTCTTCATTTGTGCAATCGTTAACGAAGTCGCCAAGGTTAACAACAAATTCAGCTTTTTTGTTAGATTCCATAGCGGCATCCATAACAAGAGCTGCCTGCTCAAAATTTTCAAGGCTGCTTGCCTGAACATCTGCAATAGCAATAAATGAGAATTTCTCGTCACCATTGTCAGTAACAAATTTACCTGTTGTGCTCCATGTATCTTCTGTCATGCTACCAACACGATAGTTGTAGGTTGTACCTTTTTCAAGACCTTTAACAACAACCTTATGGCAATAGTAATCCTGGAATACAGAAACATCACCTGTATATGTTTTAGCATTATTGAAAGTACCGTCAAAATCTGCTGCTTTAACAATCTGGATTGTTGTGTCGCAGTATTCCTCTGTGTACCATGTGAAACCACGCTGTGTCTGAGTGTCACCATACATTGTACAGTTAACACGAAGTGTTTCAAAACCTGTGCTCTCTGCAGAAACGCTTAAACCGATGCAGCTGAAAAGCATAATAACTGCAAGTAAAGCGGCAAGAGATCTCTTTGCTGTCTTTTTCATAACTACCTCCGTAATTAAATGAATTACAAATACGGGCAGACAGTACCGCCCATTTTTATAAATATCATTATACAACGAATTTCCTATTATTTCAATATAAAAAGTAAATTTATTACAATTGCTAATATTGAGGTGAGATTTTTGGATAAAAGTTATATAAGAGACGTAAAAACAAATAGGGCGGGTCATTCGACCCGCCCTTGTGGTATGCTATTCAGTTGTAAAATAATCGGGATATTTTTCTTTGAGAATAACCAGATCCTCGTTATTTACCTTACCGTCCGCATTCATATCGCAAGCATATTTCTCCGAGGTCGAAAGCTTTTCGGGGGTTGCCATTTTCTCTGCTAAAAGAAGTATCTCCTCTTCATTATAGAAGCTTTTCCCTGAGCTGTCAATGTCACCGGGAGGATAAACCTTAATTGTTGTAAGACCGTTGATAAACAAGTGCATAATCGCTGCGTCAATTACGTCAAGATAACCGTCACCGTCAAGGTCATATCTGATTATATCGTCATAGCTTTCCGTTCCGATCTGCTCGTGGTCATCTGCAAGAGCCCTGTTCACAAGCTCCTGATAGTCCAAAACGTCAACGTTTTCGTCATAGTTGGTGTCGCCGATGCTTGCAACGGAATAGTTAGCTGTATCGCCCACCTTTGCAACCTTATAAATACCCGTTGTATCAATCACGGGAAGCTTTGGGTATGAAGTATTGCTGTTATTATTCGCCTTCTGTCCCCAGACCTGCTCTGTATTGGCACTCTGAAGAAGATAAGCCATTTCACCGGTCAACATACCGTCTAACGTTGCATATTGCGTTGCTCTTCCCTCATCAGGAAAGCTTGAATAATAGTCAGCTCCGCCGAAAGCCAACCAGCCGTAAGTGTTGGCGTTGGGTCTGTAAACGCTTCGCTTGATATAAAAATTATTGGTATTTTCGGCATTCCTGCTTGTAAGACCGCAAATAGCACCGAACAGGGTATTGCCCTTAACATAGGCAGTGCTGTAGCAATTAGTTATTGAGCCGTAGCTTTCACCTGCAATACCGCCCACACGGGAGCCTACATTCCAGTCACTTATAACATAGGGTCTTCCGTTTCCGGTTCCATTGTTGTAGCAGTTATTGATTGAACCTGAATTAACGTAACCGACAATACCGCCAACGCGCATATCGCCTTCAATACACGAATCCGTTAAAAAGCATTTTTCAATTGTACCCTTGCTATAACCTGCAATACCGCCTACATATTCTCCGCCGTTTTTTATAACAGGCTCTTCACCGAAAAAGCAACCGTACAGACCAACATTTTTAACAACACCGCTTACGCCGCCGAAAAGGCCTACATAGGAATGAGAAGATTCTTTATACAAGCCCGTTATGATATAACCGCAGCCGTCAAAGGTACCTGAGTAAAGCAGACCGTTACTGCCGGTATAGTCACCGATTTCATCACGCCATATATAGAATCCTGTGGTATCTGTTAAAGCAGTACCGTTTGAATCGCATTTTATGGCAGGATTCACCTCAATATCGTTAACGAGTCTTCCGTTTGCACCGGGATCGGTTTCGTTAACATATCTTGCAAACCAATAGAGCTCACTAGCGGTGCTGATTTCGTAATATCCGTCCTCGCTGAGAGCGGGCTCATCAAAGCCGCAGCCGTAGCAAAGTCCGTCGTGTTCAATATTTGTATATATATCTGAAACAGCCTTACATTGAGCTACATAGTATATTTCTGCACCGTGGAGCTTGGGCCAGGCAGAATGCACCGAATCGTTATCAACATTCTGCTTCCAGATGACCTCATCCTCAGCGATTGAGCTATTGAGATAATAGGTTACCTTGCCACTTGCAAAATCCTCAGCGGTCATAATTCCGGCTTCAACAACACTCTCCGAATCCGATGTGCCGACAGGACTTGAAACACAGTAAGAATCGGTAATATCTGCTGAAGTGATAACACCTGCAATACCGCCTCGATACTCTGCTTTATCTGATGTAACCGAGCCTGCATTGTGAGAACTTGTTATAGTTTTATTCTGATAGCTGCCTACAAGACCTCCTGCACAGTCCGAGCCGTAAACCGAGCCCGCATTATAGCAATAGGTTATATCAACAGTCGTGGACCTTGCACACAAGCCACCTGCATATTCGCCCGAAACAGCACCCTCGTTATATGTGTAATCCATACGGCTGCCTTCCATTATTCCGCAAATACCGCCTACGTACTTTATTTCATCGGTTTCAACGTCGTTTGATGAAATTGTACCGGTATTATAGCAATAGTCATATATGCTCCGATTTCCGATATCGCCACCGCAATATCCTGCGAGACCACCTACAATAACGGTACCTGTTACATCACCTGTGTTTGAGACTTTTATGAAATCGCCCTTTGCGTATCCTGCAACACCACCGACATACTTGGAACCGTTTACAGTGCCCTCGTTACCGCTGTTATTGAGTGTGTTAGTCGCATATCCTACAACACCGCCAACATACTCAACACCTGAAACCTCACCGTAGTTTTTATCTCTGTAAGTACTGTCGTCATTGTAGCCGTAAATACCGCCTACATAATTATTACCCTTAACAACCGAGTAATTACAATTGAACTGTGTGGTTAAGCCCAAAAATTCTCCGGCTATTGCACCCACATAATTATTACCGCAGATATATGAATCCTTGATAACTATTTCAACCGCCTTACCTTCTTCACCGATACACCCGAAAAGACCTGCATAATCGCGGGTACTGTCGTTGAAATATAAGCCGATGATATCGTAGCTTCCGCAGTAGAAATAACCGTCGTATGCAAGGCGCTCTCCGTCACTGTTACAGTAGCCTATAGGAGTCCATTGACGGAAGCTGTCACCGTTTGTAACGTTTCCGTTTTCATCATATTCAAGGCTTTCAAGCAGATTTTCATTTATAGTAATATCCGCAGTAACCTTACCGTCTATTGCATTATTACCCGAATTCACCTGCTCTGCAAACCAATAAAGCTCACCTGCGTTTGAAATAAGATAGCGGTCCGAGGAAAGCTCAGGCTCCTTGAAGCCCTGACAAACAACACAGAA
>JAZQMA010000054.1:0-16948 GCA_045543035.1 Acutalibacteraceae bacterium
ACATTCATTCTACTTGGAGGATTAATTATTTGCAACTACTTCGGCGGCTTTGAGCTCGCCGTTTTTGACTTTGCTAAAGCCTTTTTCTTCCCCCGGTAGAACCGGGGGTTTTTTTCCACCCCTAAAGGGACCAATAAAAAATGGTCTGCGACTCATATGAATCGCAGACCGATTTTTTTATTGATTATGAACCGAGAACTTTGAAATCTGCTACATCGGTTGATGTGAATTTACAAAACATTTCGATATCGTATTTTACCTGACAATCTTCATTCATAGCTAAAGCCTGGTCACTATATTCCCAACCGAAATCGTTTTTGAAAATATCCGCAATTTCACCTCTGGTAATACCACAAGCAGTACCTGCAAGAGCAACAGGGAATAAGCCTGCAAGAGTAAATGTAGGTTTAATGTAATCTTTCATTCTATATTCCCTCCTTAAAATAAGTTGCCTGTGCCGAATGCGCTGTGAAGAATTTTCTCAATGAGAGAGATAAGAAGTTCAAGCAATGAGAAGATGCTGAATTCTTCTTTTTCACCGCTGTCGGTATTTGTGTCATCATTGTTTGTATCATCACTGGGTACATCAGGAGTTGTGTTATCATCGGTATTTTCATTCTCTTCTTCAACAAGAGGAATAACTACACCGTTTTTAACAATACCGTCAACAGCTTCTTTAGCTGCGAAGGTATTTTCAACTTCTGTTAAATCTTCTGCTGTAAGAGGAAGGAAAATGTTTGAATATTCCTGTGTTGCTTCACCGGAGCGAGCAAGAGAACGAACTGCAGGGTTATTTGTGTTAACCTTTGCACCACCGGAGAATTTAACCTGGTTAAGAGCAAGAATACCTGCACCGTTCTGAACAGTAATCTGAACCTCAGTGTTATCAGAAGTAACTGCACCTATACAATTTGAAATATCATAGAACATTTCTGTTGCACTGTTGATTGCAATGTTCTTAACATTATTAACGTTTATTGTTGTTGCACCGTTAACTGCACGAAGGCCAAGCATTACCTTATCACCGGGGTTAACCTTAACCTTGAAGGTGATAGCCTGGTTAGCCTTAAGATAGAACTCGCCCTGAGGACCAACAGTTTCATAGTTGGAGAAGCTGAGGTTTACACCTTCTTCAAGGGTGCCGGAAATGAATCCAATACCATTAATAACTTCATTAACAGGTGCAAGATTTTCAATAACGTTTACATAAGAAGCGTTTTTCTCGCCATCTGCATAGTCACTTGAATCTGTGCCGAGAGGATTATAAATTCTGAAACCATCAACATAGGTTTTGAGTGAAGTTACGGTTGAACCGTCACGCGCTGCTTTCTTGGTAGCTTTAGCACCTGTACCGCCATTGAGAATGGAGTTATCATCGAACCAGATAACTTCTACATCTTCTGAAGCCATACCCTCATCAGCAAGAATCTTCTCAACATCAATTGATGCTTCAAGGTCTGCGCTGTTCTTTACAAGACCTGTGTCAATAAGGTTATTTTTGATACCTGATGTTCTCAAAGCACCTGCATTTGAAAGGTAATAACCCTTTGTTTCAACTGTATATTCACCAAATGTATCTGTTCTCCAGTTAACAATCGGAACCTGAGAAACGAGAGAACCATCTTCAGAAGCAAGCTCACCTTTATAATAGGTATCAACAATATATGATTTTATTGTTTTTCCGCCTTGCTTGATTGCAACGAGCTGAACACCTGTGTTAGGACCGCAAGCAGAAACAAGGTCAAAGCCGTTACCTGTAAAGGTTACGCTTGCAGTGTCACTTCTCTTGTTGCTCTTATCAACTGCTGTTGAGAGAATTGTTCCATTGGAATACTTATTGTTATTATCATAAGCATTATCAAAACCATCAACATCTCCCTCTTCGGGAAGGCCACGGTAATCTGCAACGGTACCGTTGGTTTCTGCTGTCCAATCGGGATTTGAACCGTTAGTTACATCAAATGTTGTTTCCTCGTAATAAATATTTGATGCGGGAACAACCTTGATTTTGAACCAGTCATAAGTTCCGTCAGGACGATTAATAAGAGTGTAACCTGAACGCTCTGCTGTGCCATTTGTAACTTCTTCAGCTGTAAATGCATCAGGTGAAATACTGTAAAGAAGGTTCTGGTCACCGTTCTGAATTGCAAGGTCGCCATCCAAAGTAGATTTGTTATAGGTTGACTGCTTTGAAAGGGTATCACTTACAGAACAAAGTGTACCGTTAACATCCGTATCAAGCAGCGTAAGACCGTAGTCAAGAACGTAAGTATATTCGGGGACACTGAAAAACTCAGCAGGGAAACGTTTAAAATATTCATCGTTTGCCAATGCTGTTGCATCCTGATAAAGACCTGTTTCGCTCTGGTCGTTGATTGATGTGTTATGGAAATCTACACCTTTTTTCGGAAGAAGACCCTTAACAGAAACTATAAGTTTTTCACCGGTTTTCTCTTTTGTAATATACTTTTCAGCATAGTTGAAGCCCGTTGCTGTTACAACATTGCTACTGATTGAAGAGGTTATCTGGGTATCACTTGTTGTATCTTCAAAGGTAAGTCTGCCAACTGCATCATAATAGCCTTTTTGAACCTTTGCAGACAAAGTTGCGTTTGATGCATCAAAAACATCGCTTAATTTCTGCTGGATAATTGAGTTGTTATTAAGCTGAGCAAGGTCTGTTTTTACGTTTGTTGTAATCTGATCAAAAACATCCTTTGTAAGAGTATTAAGGTCAAATGTAGCAGTTGGTACGTCAAGACGGTAAACTATATCTTTAATATTATTTGAACCGGGTGATGTCATGCTTGTTGCAGATTCATATTCTGAAGAAACATAGTTCAAATAAGCATTCATATCAAATCCGCTCAAAGAGTTTGAACCAATCTGAAGAGTGAATATGGCAGCACCTTTATCTTTCAAGGCTTTTGCCTGACTTATAGCTCCGTTTGCAACATTAGTAGCTTCTGTTGCATCATTACCTGTACCGGGAATACCATCGGTTATCATAATAACACAAAGGTTTCTGTCACCTGTTGTAAGATAATTCTGAGCAGAACCATCTTTGCCCACAGTATTTGTAACTATATTGTTAGCAATTTCCATACCATGGTTTGAATATGTATCGGGGTCATCTATATTTGTTGTAATACTTTCGATAGCTGTTTTAACATTACCGAAACTGCCTACATTATAGAAAGCATTTTTATATTGTGTTATGCCAAGACTTGTGTAACCTGTAAAGGTTGTTCCCGTATTGGGATACATACCTGTGTTAAGATAGCTTTCAGCGGCAGTTGAACCGAATGTAACCAGAGAAATTCGGTGGTCAAGACCGCTTGCAGTAGCTTTCTCTGCAATTTTATCCACAAAAGGCACAAGAGACTGCTTCATAGCCTCGAGTCTTGTGACATCTTTAATTTTATAGTGGGGACCGTTATATACAATTTCGTCATCTCTAGTGCTTGCATTGTAATGACTACTACTAGCACATACATCAGTATTTG
Source organism: Acutalibacteraceae bacterium (assembly GCA_045543035.1). Taxonomy (GTDB): domain Bacteria; phylum Bacillota; class Clostridia; order Oscillospirales; family Acutalibacteraceae; genus DTU089. Next base: position 3,507 of record JAZQMA010000054.1, read on the forward strand.
CTTGAACCTTTGCCTGCAAATCAGCAAATGTTATACCAGTGCTTGCAACACTACCTCCCATACCTGTAGCAACTGCACCTGATCTTACATCAGGATACATCATATAACATAATCCATCTGTCTTATTCCTGTAATAACACCAGAAGTTTTGGTAAATTTTTCTGAAAATAGCGGAACTACCTCTATCATAGGTGTTTACTGCAACATAAATTGGATGATACACACCATCATCAGTTTTATAGTATGCATCAGCATGATACTCATAACCATTAATTTGCACAGAACCAGGGTCCTTAGTTGAGTCGGTGCCTCCCGCAGTCTCAACAGACATATCTTTCCAACCAGAATCTGTATAATAACCCTTTGCATCGCTATTATTGGTCATTGAGCCTGATGCATCAAGAACAAAAATATAGTCAGTAGGTTTCTCTGAAAGAATTTTATAATGAGTTGAGCTTATCGCATAGGTTTCCATATCAACAGTATATGTTCCGTCAGACTCAACCCTTGCAGTTAAATCGGTGAAAACACGACTCTGCTCTGTTTCCGAGCATGGGTCATAAATACGCTTGTAGATGTAGAAAACACCGTCTGAATAATATTCAGATGCACCTGTTTCAACAGCCCCGCTAATAATATTGTTGCTTCCTGTGTATAACGCGTTACAGTGAACTGTACCGGCTTTTTCAGATAATCCGCTGTATCTGGCAACGGAAGAACCATTTCTTGCATAATATTTATTGATTTTAGGTGTATAGTTATTGGAAAGGCTATCATTGCACCAAAGGAAATATTGCCCCGTGCTATCTGACAACCAAAAGCCACCTTTACCGTTTCCGGATTCCAAAATCTGAATATTACCGCCAAGGCTCATTTCATCAGTAACCATACCGATATTGGTTTGACCAATATAAAGGTTGGGGAATTTCGTGAAATGGAGCTCAGTATTTTTTATATTGTAGCCACTTGTGTTTTTTCTTATTTCCCAACGAAGATTTTCTACGTCATCTACTTCAGGATTGTCGATATAGAGAATATCATCCACTATATCGTAGGCAGTAATAGGATGACAAACTAAGCCATCGTATCCTTTATTGGATTTCGACAATCTATAGTCCTTAAAACTACCGTCAGCATCAAGAGCATAAAGTGTATTCTGCTGTGTTATAGGGTCAATCTCATCAGATTCGTAAACAATTAGATATTCTTCATCGGATTCAATTTCAGAGAGAGAATTGACCTTTTGATAATAGTCCGTCTGAACCTGTCTGGGACGCTGCTGACCGGTAAGGGCATAAGTGTCAATCTTCCAGATTACGTCTATGGGAGATTTACAAGTAAGTGTTGCTACAACATAGTCCTGACCTTCATTCATATACTTGTTGGTAGCACTTTCAAAGGTCATATACAAATTATCATTAATAAAGCACAAGCCCTCGGACATAGGCATAAATTCAAAGTTCTGTCCACCTGAGATATTATAAGCAGTGTTCACTGTTACGCTTGTGCCTGTATCATCGGTATAAGTAAACGGAGTTGTTCCGGGAATCGAAAGGTCGATATCGTAAATGGAAAGTGTACTGTAATCAGAAAGACCTGCAATTGTACCCGAAACAAAACTGCCAAGACCATCCGTATCACCAACACCATAAGAACGACTAAGATAAAGGCGACCTTTTTCAACAATCGCGTACTGAATATTGAAGGCAACACTTTCGTCAATTGTCAAAATATGGGAGGGATTACCGATTCTTCCGCCTTCATAATTTTCATCTAATTCTTCAGATATTGGAGTTTCGTAGACTCTGATATTTGCAATCTCAAATGACCTTGCCTCACCTGCAGCAATATTATCCTGGTCAAAACGGAGAGTGTATTCACCAGTAAATGAACCATCTGTGCTCTGAGTTGTGGGCCAACCTGAATCTGCACCATTTGGCTTGAGACCAGCGGTAAAGTTCATTTTATAATGATATCTGCCGTCAGGAAGTTGAGTTATAGTTGTCTGGCTGGACTGCTTAACATTACAATGTTTCCCTCCAGGAGACCACATATAAAGATCAGATTCATTGTTGCTTGCTGTAAATTCAATTGTATAATTACTGCCTTCTGTTAAATTGAATTTAGCTACACCGTTATATGTATATTCACCAACATAAGCAACAGGAGCAGGAATATCACCATAGATAGTCATACTGTCTGCATTTTTATAAGCACTCCAAGTACCGTCACCGATTGCTCCGGATGTGGTAGAAACATTAAGGAGGTTTCTGTATTTACCGCAAAGGTAATTCCATTCTTCTTCAGATGAACTACCTGCAAGCCTGTAACCAAAAACAGCACTTTCGTATGTATCGTTAATCGGAGAGTCATAGTCAGAGTTTAATTTTGTAACGTAAAGGTTAACTGCTTCTGCATAGAAGTTACCTGCCCAAAGAATACCTTCGTCATAGCAAACGTATGCAGTTGCGGTACCACCCATTTCAGGAAGCTGTTTCCGTCCCTCAAGAACGACTTCATAAATGTCGTCGCCGTCTCTATCCTGGGGGTTATTGAACTGTTCAAGTGAAGCGTATGCGATACAATCAGCATCTGCAACTCCATCGTCATCTTTATCAGTATCGTCACCTGAATAATAGAAGTTATATTCGGAGAACGCAAGTCCGCCACCGTGGTCGTAGTTATAAGTAATTGTTCCGTCTTCTGCTACTGAGTTGGCAATTGCAAAAGCGGCTTCGAAAATACCTGTCTTTGCGCTAACTGCAAAAAGCATACTGGGAGCAGTACCGTCATTATGATACATTGATATCATAATCCAGTCCTTAGGCTCATAATACGCAAGACCTTGAATAACAAAGTCGTTATCTTGGTATGAGGTAGATGCATCATCATTAGTATGATTCAAACCGGGAATAACTATGTCCGTAGGCTCGCTGCAACCATTCAAGAATTGTGATGCATAGTTAGCATATGTTGTAGCATAACTACCATCTGTACCAACAACACGCTCTTGCGTGATACCGCCGATAGTTACAGCACCTGCATCCAATTTCAACATAGGAAGAGCTATGTTGAAGGTAGTTGCAAGCATAACAGCCGCAAGGACTATTGACAATACCTTTTTACCTTTCAATTTTTTTATGAATTTTTTCATTTTTCATCAACCTCCATTGATAAGTGTAAAATGAATTGTTTGTTTTTTGGCGGAACGGATAAATCCGTTCCCTACATTGTTGATTTTTTTCAATGTAGGGTGCGCATTCATGCGTACCGTGAATCTATATAAAAAGCTTTCGCTTTTAATTTTCTGTTAGTTGCTAGTCGCCAGCTGCTAGCGTTTAGCAGATAGCTGTTAGCAGTTTTGGTAACTCTAAGCCTGCCTTCAAAGGCGGGGGGGACCGTCTTTTATGTGTATAATAATCGAACTCAGTAATAAGCGAGCTGGTTGTAAAGCTGTTGAATACAGTTAAACGGAACGGTGGGTGGTTCTCGATGCGACTATAAAGAGCATCGTTGAAGCGTAAGCTTCAATTAACATAGCTTTCTGAATTGATATGTTCAAACAGAACAATATTTCAATTTCACCTTACGGTGAATGTTGCTACGCAACAAAGAACCTTCCGTCACAAAACAGACAAGCTGTTTTGCGCCACCTTCCTTTGAAGGAAGGCTCAAAAAACAACAACTTTATGTTTTGTTTTTACCACTTACGAAGCTTAATTTCGCACTCCGCATTCCGCATTCCGCATTTACAAAGCTTGTTTCACAAGCTTTGTGTATGCTTTTGCTTTTTCGCAAGCGTAGGTTGGAACTCCGTCGAACTTACCTGTTTCTGCATAAGAAACGGCAGCGCAGATATCACAATTGTGTTTATATTCACAATTTGTGCATTGGGGTGGGAGAATTATTTCTTCCCTCGCCTTTCTGATATGGTTCCAAGCCTTCGTGAAATCGTCACCGATTTCTGCAACAGGCTCTACCATCATTCCGCAGGGTGTCATTTTACCGTCCCAGGTAGCCCAGAAGGTTGTTAACCCTGCTCTGCACTTGATTCTCTCGCCTTCTTTTTCGCAATCGTCGAAATAATCAGGTGTTTTTTTATTTTTATCCTTATATTCAAGGAATTTATCAAACTCATCGCCTAAGCGATGTTTTTGCAAATTAAACATTACCTTTGCCGCATCCTCGGGAGAAAGGCGTGTTGGAAATTCGGAATTCGGAATTCGGAATTCGGAATTTTGGGTCTGCGACGCAATTGTATTTCCGCCACAACCGGTACAAGCGCGCAAGGGTGGAAAAAGGTATGTTACTGTCTGAATAGGTATTCCCAATTCATCAGCCAAATCTGATGCGCCAAAAACATCATCTTTGTTATATGGCGTTACAGTATAGTTAATTTTAAGGTTTATGCCCGCTTCTTTAAGGCCTTTTATTGCTCCCACAACTCTGTCAAAAGCATCGGGAACTCCGCAAAGGCTACCATAGGTTTCTCTTGAAGTTCCGTAGAGAGTTATATTAATTCTATGAGGGGGATTTTCTTTGAAAAACTCTATTTTCTTTTCGTCTATGAGCGTTGCATTGGTATTAACCGTAACAAGAAAGCCCATTTTTTTGCAAGCAAGATAGATTTCTTCAAAATCCTCCCGGAGCATACATTCGCCACCGGTCAGAAGTAAAAGCAAGGTTCCTGCTTCCTGAGCTTTTTTTGCCAGGTCAAGCCACCATTTCGTTGGCTTCTCCTTATCCCTCACATTTTTATCGTTTGCTTTTTTGTGTATATAACACATTTTGCAATCAAGTGTGCAACGTGAGGTTAATTCAAAAGTGCCCGAAAGCGGTGTTCCTGTTTGGGTAGCTCTATCAAAAAGTCGGGAAATGAATGCATCGTATGTAAGTTCCATTTTCATTTCCTTTCTTTATTGTTTTGGTGCGGAACGGTCAAGACCGTCCCCTACGTTTTTTCCTATACCATTCAACGAATAAAGTTGCGGTATTTTGTGCCTTCCTTCAAAGGAAGGTGGCACGGAAAATCTTGATTTTTCGTGACGGAAAGTTCTTCGTTGCAAAGCAACGTTCCACCGCAGGTGGAAATTCAACCTTCAACTATGAAATTATAATCCGTTATGTTAAGCTCTTTGGCTCTGTTTTCGCAAAAAGCCATAAGCTCATTTATAACCCAAGGAAATCTTTTCTTTACCTCGGTATTGTCAAACCGTAACACAACAAAACCTAAACTTTCTAAATATTCGGTTCTTTTCTTATCGTATTCACGATTTTCTTCATAATAATGCTGATAACCATCTATTTCAATGATTATTTTTAATTTAGGAGAATAGAAATCAACAATGTAATTCCCTATCACACGTTGTCTGTGAAATCGTGGTTTAACTTTATTGAGATAATCATACCACAACTTTCGTTCTTCGGGTGTCTGATTTGTTCTGTTGTTCCTTGCCAAACCTTTTAAGCTTTGATTAACCGGCAATGGTTCTTTTTCATCCATTTAACCACTCTTTTTCGTTTTGTAGGTTTAATAAAAGTTTCACCTTGCGGTGAAATGTTGCTTCGCAACAAAGAACCTTCCGTCACAAAACAGACAAGCTGTTTTGCGCCACCTTCCTTTGAAGGAAGGCTCAAAGAACAACAACTTCATTGTTCTATCTTTACAAAGGGAAAACTATCCACCTGATTATAAAACTTTTTCAAGTTCCTCTATCGCTCTTTCGTCGGGGGTGCATTGGAGGGAGAATACACTGACTTTTTCTAATAATTCTATTACAAAATCAATGCACATCTGCCTTTCACCCGGAGCAAGTAAATCGAGGTATATATTATTGATAACTGCTTGCAAGGCTTCAAACCCGGTAAGGTGTTTAACACGATTTTCTTTACCCTGGCTCAAAAGAATAATTGCTTTAAGGGGCAAATTGCGGTTTTTGCAAATCTTACTTGTTCCGCAGAAGGGCAAACCGCCTGCAAAAGCTTTGCCGTCTTTCAAGTAAATTCCGGCTTTATCGCCATTTATTACATCGGCATTTCTGTGAACCCGCCAAAGCTCAGCTTGTGTGCTTTTCCCTGTTCCGCAAGGAGCTGTAAAAAGAACTGCAGAACCGTTTGTGTCTATATAGGAAGCGTGCATCAGAACTGCTTTTTTCGGCAAAAGAAGTTGCGCTAATGGAACAGAACTCCAAAAATAACGCTCATCTGTTAAAACAGGGAAGCTTTTTTCCGTAAACCGAACTTCACAGGAAGAGCCTGACTTGCAATCATACTCTGCAAGAGCACCTTCAAGAGTTCCCATCTGGCGTTTGCGAAAAATCTTTTTTCCATTTGAGAAAACTTTGAACTCATCCTGCTGACCGCAAAAAGCACCCAAACATTCAGGAAGCTGTTCCTGAATATGACAATTTATGCTGATATCGGGGTTGTTTTCATAATTTTCAAACAACCGCCAATCCACACTGTCATTAGGGAAATACGGCATTTCAACTCGAATATTCTGTTCACAGATTGTGTAGTTCTTAAACATAATGAGGACACTCTTCCACGCTATAATTACACAGTATAATAATACTGCCGAAAAGTCAATTTGTCAAGAGGCAAAAAGCAAAAAAGAGGCCAAAAAAACAAGAAAAAACATACATTTATTATTGAAATTTACTTGCATTAGAGAGTGCATTGTGGTACAATGCAGTATATATATTGTATAACAATGTCGTATTATGCCATTTAGGAGAGATTTTATGCGAATAATGAGAATTTCCGTAACAGTTCTTTTTATTCTTACTTTAATAGCCTTTTTCAGTGTATTTATTTTTCAAAAGAAAAATGAGGATAACACAATACCTGAAATCACAATAGAAAATGACTTTATTGAGGTGAATTGTGACGCCACAAACAAAGATTTTCTTAAGGGTATCAAAGCTACTGATGAAAAGGACGGAGATTTAACAGATGAAGTTATTGTTGAATCCGTTTCAAGATTTATTGAGCCGGGTGTTTGTGAAGTGAAATATGCGGTCTGCGATAGTGATAACCACGTCGCTCATGCTACGAGAAAAGTTCGCTATACAGATTATGAACCGCCGAGGTTCAAGTTGAAGAAAAGCCTGTGCTTCTCTCTTTATGAAAATATTAATGTTGCCAAATGTATAAGCGCTGTTGACAGTATTGAGGGCGATATTTCCGGAAATGTTGTTATAACAAGTCCTGATTTTTCTTCATCTGTAACAGGTATTTTCACATTGGAGCTTTCCGTTACTAACAAAAAGGGCGATACATCAACCCTTTCCCTTCCATTGATTATGGAAGAAAGGAATCTTTCTGCTCCAACAATCAAGCTGAAAAAATATTTGATATATGTTGACAAAAATCAGGAAGTTGACTTTGAAGATTATATCGTTGAAGCAACTGATAGAAACGACAGAGATTTAACCAACGAAATTGAGATAGATGATGATGTGAACTTTAAAAAAAGCGGTACTTATACTGTTCATTATTTCGTTACTGACAGTAACGGAGCAAAGGGTCACTCTGTCCTCAATGTTGTGGTAGGGTGAAATGAGTTGTCCGAACCTGCCTGAAAGCGAGTATTTTAACAAAGGATGAACGGAAATCCGCCTGTATAAAACACGGTTCGGATAATTCCTTTCACCCTAGAGTAATCAGATTAATTCCGGGAGAATAAATTTCCATGAATAGAGGCAAAATTTCAATCGATTATTACAGCATTCTGAAAGATTTATTGAAAAACTTTTGGGTGGTTATACTGAGCCTTATCATAGGCGCTATGGGTATATATATTGCAGAGTGCAGTGTTTACAAGCCGGAATATACCGCAACCGCAACCGCTGTTGTTAACGTAAAAGGTGCTTCGTCAAGCACTTCGTCTTATAGTGTTTCCGCTGAAATGGCACAGGTTTTCTCAAAAGTCTTTTCCGAGCCTGCTATGAAAAAAGCTGCTGCTGAACATCTTGGCCTTGAAAAATTTGACGGTCGAGTTGCAGCATCCGTTTTAACCGATACAAACTTTATAAATATCAGCGTCATTTCCGATAGTCCGCGTAAATCATATGAGCTTCTTAATGCTATTTTACATGTTTATCCCAATATTTCTGAAGAGGTATTTAAAAATTCGGTGATTACCATTTTAAAGCATCCGTCAATGCCCTCTTCACCATCAAGCGTTGGATTCCAGTACAGTAAAATGAGTACATTATTAATAATCGCCTTCATAAGTATCGTGGCAATTGTCGCTTTTTCTGTTTTCAGAAACACAGTGAAAAACGAAAAAGAGTTTAACGACAAGATAAACGGAAAGCTTCTGGGTTGTATTCCTTATGAAATCAAGGCAAACTCAATAAAAGACCTGTTCTCAAAAAAGAAAAAAGGTCTGCTTATTGACGGCAATGCATTTATAAGCACAAGATTTGTTGAATCGTTTAACAGAATTGTGGCAAAAATTGAACATCACAATTTGCGTGATGGTTCAAAGGTTTTTGCTGTTACAAGTGTTGCCGAAAACGAAGGCAAATCAACCGTTTCTTCCAATCTGGCTCTTTCTCTTGCTCGCAAGGGTAACAGGGTTCTTTTGATGGATATGGATGGAAAAAAACCTGCTATATATAAGCTTTTTGACTGCTCATATATAGAAAATGCCGAATTAGGCTTGCTTTTCAACGGCGAAATTTCAAGCAGTGAATATAAATTAAGACGATATAAAAAAACCAACCTGTATTTAGCTCTCAATACCCGTGCTTATGCTGACAGCTACAAATGGATTGAAAATGGTATGGCTAAAAAAACCATCAAAGCTCTGAAGGGTATGGTGGATTATATTATAATCGACACTGCACCTATTTCTGTTGACTCCTCTGTAAACGAAATTATCAAGTTAGCAGATAAGTCTATCCTCGTGGTTAAAACAGATACCATTGAAACAGTTACAATAAATGACACTATTTCAATCGTTACGGATATTGGCGATAATTTAGCGGGCTGTATTTTAAATCAAACTCCCCCCGATATGCCTATGTCGTCATTTGCAGGTGCCGGTGATGATACTAAGCATTTTCGCAAATTTAAGTATTAAAAGTTAACGATTATTTCTGATCGAAATAAAGGAAGATTACAAGAATGAGTATGAACGACAAGGGATTACAATTTAACAAAGAAGATAACGTATCCTTTTACTTTAGTGACTTTTGTCGCGGTTTTAAAAAGTTTTGGTGGGTTATTGCAATTGTATGCGTGTTATGCTGCACTTTTAATGTTTTTAAGTGCCACAGAAGCTATATACCAAAGTATAAGGCTGAGGCTACTTTTACTGTAAGCACACAGGACAAAGGTTCCTCCATAAACGGAATTTCTGCATATAATTTCTATTATGATGCTTCAACAGCTTCCCAGCTCGCTTCAACATTTCCGCACATTTTAAGCAGTAACTTGTTACAAGAGGCTGTAGCTAATGATTTGAATTTACCTTCGCTCCCCGTTAGCTTGACGGCATCATCCGTTTCGGGTTCAACTATGTTCACTTTAAGCTCCTCAGGCTCTGACCCGCAATTGACTTATGATGCACTTATCAGCACAATGGAGAATTATCCCGATATTGCAAAATATGTTGTTGGTAATATCAAATTTAATATTATCACAAGTCCGGTTTTACCCACAGAACCATATAATAAGCCTGCCTATTCTGACGAGGTGCTCAAAGGCATTACCTACGGTTTGATTATCGGCTTCCTATTTTTGCTTTGCTACACCGCTTTCAGAACTACAATCCGCACAAAAAAGGATATCAAAGCTAATCTTAATATTAAGTGCTTGGGTGTTATTCCACACATTATTCTTAAGAAAAACGCAAGAAAAGAAACAGAACCCTTGCTCATTAACAGTAAATTGACCGACGGCAGATTTCCTGACAGTATAAGGTCAATCAGAAGTGTTGTGAAAAATGTCTTAAAGGACAATAAAAAGGTTATTGCGGTTACAAGTACTGTTGCAGAGGAAGGCAAAACCACTGTTTGCGCAAACATAGCAATATCGTTTGCAGCAACGGGTAAAAAGGTGCTTGTTGTGGACTGTGACCTTAAAAATCCGAATGTATTGAAAACACTCGGGGTTAATGAAGATGAGTTACAGTATTCAACTGTTACGGACAAATACAAAATCGCATATCTGGAGAAGCATAAAATTTATGTTATGACACTTGTTGCCGATAACAACATAAATGAAATTGTTAACAGCGGTAATCTTGCTGATATTTTCTCCTTCGTTAAGGCGGATTATGACTTAATTTTTGTTGATACCCCTCCCTGCAGCGTTGTTTCAGATGCTATGTTTATAGCCCAGGCTTCAGATGGTGTTTTGTATGTGATTTTACAAGATACTGCAAGAATTTCTAAAATTAAAGGTGGCTTGGACTCACTAATGTCAACCGATTCCGAAATTTTAGGTTGCATTTTAAACGGTGCTCAAACAAGTGTTATGGGCTATGGCTATTACAAATCTTACAACAAATATGGCTATTACAAGGGCTATGGCAAATACGGAAAATACAGTAAATATGGTTATTCCGATGGATCCGGATATGGTTATGGTTTCCATTTCGATGATGAAGATGAAGATTCAGTAAATTGAACGGCAGAATACGGTAAATAAAAAACAATAGAATTATTGAGGTGCGTTATGGAAACAAGGGTTAAAAATAATTCTAAACTCGGCTACGAAAGTGTTTATAACAGAATATTTAAAAGATGTTTGGATTTCACAATTGCCCTCATTGCAATTATTGTGTTATTACCTATAATTTTGCTTTTTTCTTTAGCTGTTTTTATTGATGACGGCTTCCCCATTTTCTATACCCCTCTTAGAGGCGGGTATAAAGGAAAACCCTTTAAAATTATAAAATATCGCACTATGGTCAGGGATGCTGATAAAATCGGTGGAGGCACAACAGCTCTTAACGACCCGCGAATTACAAGGGTTGGTTCAATTTTACGCAAGGTTAAAGCAGATGAAATAGTGCAGATATTTAACGTGTTAACCGGAACAATGAGCTTTGTTGGACCTCGACCTGAATTGCTTCAATATACTGAGCAATATACAGAAGAGGAAAGTGTAATCCTTAATGTGAGACCCGGAATTACAGATTATAGCTCCCTGGAGTTTATAAACCTTGATGAAGTAGTGGGTGGCGAAAACGCCGACGAAATGTATGAAAAATATGTTTTAAAAAGGAAAAACCAGCTTAGGATTAAATATGCAGAGGAAGTTTCACTAAAGACGGATTTTATTATTTTATTTAAAACTGTTTGGTGTGTCTTAGAAAAATTTATAAGATTTTTTAGGGTGAAATGAATTATCCGAACCTGCCTAATTCTTTCACCATAGAGCAAGAGGGATTCGTAAATGGAATATGTAAAACTTAAAAATACCGATATTTCCGTTTCAAGGCTATGTATGGGCGGGTGCCCTATGGGTGGCTATGGTTGGGGTTATGTCAGCGAAAATGCAGTAATTGCAACCGTTCATCGTGCTATTGACGGTGGCGTAAACTTCTTCGATACTGCTGATACCTACGGTTTAGGGCAATCTGAAAGAACACTTGGGAAGGCTCTTGACGGCAGAAGAGAAAAGGTAATTATCGCAACAAAATTCGGTGTGCGCGCTGAAAAGGGTAAAACCTTTTATGATAACTCCCCGGAATATATTGAAAAAGCTTTAAACGACAGTCTGAAAAGATTATCCACAGATTACATAGATTTATATCAAATTCATTACCGCGATAAAACAACACCTTTGGATGCTGTTGTGGAGGTATTGGAGCGATTCAAGGAGCAAGGAAAAATCCGTTGTTATGGTTTATCTAACATCCATGGTGAGGGTTTTAAGGAAGCAGAACCATTTTTAGGTAAATTTGTTTCTTGTCAAAACGAATATTCTCTTGTTACCCGCGATAATGAGAACGACCTCTTGGTTAATTGCAACGACCTTCAGCTTACACCTATGACATGGGGTAGCTTAGGACAAGGAGTTTTAACAGGTAAATATAATGTCAATTCAGGGTTTGGTGTCAATGATAGACGCAGCAGAGATATTTACACGAATTTCCATGGAGATAAACTGAAAAAAAACGTGGAAATTGTTGAAAATATGAAGCCCTTGGCTGAAAAATTCGGAGTTCCGTTGGCAGCTTTAGCGGTAAGATTTATTCTTGATCACATACCCGATTCCATTGCGTTGGTAGGTGCTAAAAATCCAAGCCAAATCGAAGGAACTATGACCGCTATGTATTTCAGACTTTCAAAAGACGAATTGGAGTTTTTGGAGAGAATATAGAAGACCGAGAGAATAATGGAAAGACAATAAACGAATCTGGGGTTAGAGTGGTGAAATGATATGAAGTATAGTAGTGAACAATTAGCCTGGTTAATTCGCAGACATGCGGTGGAGCTCACACATTTATCCGGTGGCTCTCATATTGGCTCTGTTTTATCTGTTGCAGATATTATAGCTGTACTATACACGGACGTATTGAATTATGACATAAATAACACTAAGTGGGACGATCGAGACCGCTTTATATTAAGCAAAGGTCATGCGGGGCTGTCTATATATGCCGCATTGGCTGAAACAGGCTTTTTTGATAAAAATGAGCTTAATACTTACTATCAAAACAGAAGCAGACTCTCCGGACATGTTTCTCATTATGTTCCGGGAGTTGATTTTTCCACCGGTTCACTGGGTCATGGTTTATCAGCCGGTGTTGGTATGGCTTACGCCTTAAAAAAGAAGAATAATTCCGCAAAAGTATATGTTGTTCTTGGTGATGGCGAATGTGACGAAGGTTCTGTTTGGGAAGCAATGCTTTTTGCTAACCACTATAATTTAGACAATATTGTAGCAGTTGTTGACCACAACAAAATGCAAAGCATGGATTTTTGCGAAAAAACAATATCCAAAGAATCCTTAGTTGATAAATGGAAAGCTTTCGGTTGGAATGTTATTGATATTGATGGTAATGACCATCAACAGTTAAAGACAGCTTTTTCTAATACCTCCTCAAACAACAAACCAACGGTAATTATCGCAAACACAGTAAAAGGATGCGGAATTCCCTTTATGGAAAACGATATTTTATGGCATTACAGATTTCCTCATAATGGTTGGGAATATGATACCGCTGTGGCAGAGCTTTATAAAAATAAGCCGGCAGGTGTTGAGGATATGTATACTCCTGGTGGTATAGAAAATCCTGTTATGCCAACGGAAAATGATGATATTTATAATGACCACACCACCTCGGCTACCTGGAAGCCCACATGGATGAATGAAAGGGAGGAAAACTAAATGCGCGATACATTTGTTAAAACCCTTTGTTCTTTGTGCGAAAATAACAAGGATATTGAGCTTATTACAGGAGATTTAGGCTTTGGTGT
>JAZQMA010000055.1:0-200374 GCA_045543035.1 Acutalibacteraceae bacterium
TGATCTCTTCGTCAACGTCAGCGACAGCCTCAACCAGCTTCTCGCGATATTCGTTGGCCAGATCAATCATATCCTCGGGGATTTCTTCGGTACGTACATCCTTGCCAAGGTCGTCGTAATAAACGTCGGCCTGCATCTTGACGAGGTCTACAATACCTCTGAATTCAGATTCCTTACCGATAGGAAGCTGGATGGGAACAGCGTTGCACTTGAGTCTGTCGCGGATCATGTCCAGAACATTATAGAAGTTAGCGCCGGTGATATCCATCTTGTTGACGTAGATCATACGGGGGACTCTGTATTTATCAGCCTGTCTCCAAACGGTTTCAGACTGGGGCTCAACGCCGCCCTTAGCGCACATAACGGTAACAGCACCGTCCAGTACACGCAGGGAACGCTCTACCTCAACGGTAAAGTCAACGTGGCCGGGGGTATCAATGATATTGATACGCTTTCCTTTCCAGAAACAGGTGGTTGCAGCAGAGGTGATGGTGATACCTCTCTCCTGCTCCTGTGCCATCCAGTCCATGGTTGCGCCACCGTCGTGGGTCTCACCAAGCTTGTGCGTCTTACCTGTGTAGAACAGGATACGCTCGGTCGTGGTGGTCTTACCTGCGTCGATATGCGCCATAATACCAATATTTCTGGTCTGCTCTAAAGATACCTGTCTTGGCATAATATCCTCCGAATATAATTAAGATTTCCAGATAATTACCATCTGAAATGTGCAAAAGCCTTATTAGCTTCAGCATTCTTATGCATGTCTTCTTTTTTCTTGAAGGCAGCACCCATTGAGTTAGTTGCATCAAGAATCTCGTTAGCAAGTCTTTCCTTAGCTGTTCTCTCTGAACGAGCACGAGAATATGTTGCAATCCAACGAAGACCGAGTGTTTCACGTCTCTCAGGACGAACATCGATCGGAACCTGGTATGTTGCACCACCGATACGGCGAGCCTTTACCTCTAAAACAGGCATAACATTTTCCATTGCTGCCTCAAAAACCTCAAGAGGTTCTTTGCCTGTCTGTTCCTTGATGATATCGAAAGCGTCGTAAACAATTCTCTGTGCGACACCCTTCTTACCATCTAACATAACATTGTTAATAAGTCTTGTAACAAGCTTTGAGTTGTAAAGCGGATCTGGCAAAACATCACGTTTTGCAATCTTGCCTCTTCTTGGCACTTCGCTTCCCTCCTTCATATAAATGATATCTTAGGTACTCGAGTGACTATGCTTCCCGTGGCGCCAATGGCTTTTACAACTCTTTATAGTCATAAAAATACTCACCATTGGTTGAATAAATTCAGCCTGCAAGAAGATTTGTCCTTGAATAATAGTTTTTAGGTAAAATTATTTTTTACCTGCTTTGGGACGTTTTGCACCGTATTTTGAACGGCTCTGCATTCTGTTTGCAACGCCCTGGGCATCAAGTGTGCCTCGGATGATGTGGTAACGCACACCGGGAAGGTCTTTTACACGACCACCACGGATAAGAACCACGCTATGCTCCTGAAGATTGTGACCCACGCCGGGAATGTAAGCAGAAACTTCGATTCCGTTTGTGAGACGAACTCTGGCGAGCTTTCTGAGAGCTGAGTTAGGTTTCTTAGGTGTATCAGTCTTAACAACTGTGCACACACCACGTTTCTGAGGAGAATTGTTGTTTGTTAAAACATTCTTCTTAGAGTTGAGACCTTTACCGAGAGCAGGAGCTTTTGACTTCTTTTCAAGAGTTGATCTACCGCTGCGAACGAGCTGATTAAATGTTGGCAAGTATTTTCACCTCCGATATTAATATAGGTTAAATACAGAACAGGGCATACCTATCCCATACGCACCGAATAATAATTTACCATTTTAGAAACCTTTTGTCAACAGTTTTACCAAAGTTTTTTATAAAAATTCATTGAAAATCACAAATATCGCATTTACATACCAATTGTTAATGAATAAAAAAACAATGCTCAACTACCTAATTAAGACACAATCAAAAAATGTATAATAACTATACTTGCAACTTAATTTAACTCTGTGGTATTATATATAGTATAAATACTCAAAGGAAGATTTTATGGACATTTTAAAAACATTACAAGATGAATTTTCCGTCAGCGAGCACCACATAAAAAACATTGTGGAATTAATTGATGACGGTAACACAATCCCCTTTATTGCCCGTTACAGAAAAGAGATGACAGGCTCTTGCGATGACCAGAAGCTTCGTGATATTAACGACCGCCTCACATATCTTCGCAACCTTGAAAAAAGAAAGGAAGAGGTTCTTTCCTCTATTGAAGAACAGGGCAAGTTAACTGAAGAAATCAGCGAAGCAGTTGCAAATGCAGTAACTCTTGCTGAGGTTGAAGATATTTACCGACCCTATAAGCAGAAGAGAAAAACAAGAGCAAGTGTTGCTAAAGAAAAAGGTCTTGAACCTCTTGCAGAGCTTCTTTTCTCCTTCACCCTTAAAGGCGTTGACCTTCTCGAAATTGCAAAGGACTATGTTGATGCTGAAAAAGGCGTTGAAACTCCTGAAGATGCTCTTCAGGGCGCATCCGATATTATTGCGGAAATCATTTCCGATGCCCCCGAAGCACGAAAGGTTCTTAAGGATTTAATTAACAAACGCGGTGTTATCACCTCTGTTGCAAAAACAGAGGAAGACAGTGTTTACAGTATGTATTACGAATATTCTGAGCCTGTATCCAAAATCCCCTCTCACAGAATTCTTGCTATTAACCGTGGTGAAAAAGAGGGTATTCTAAAAGTCAGCATTGGAGTTGAAGAAGAAACCGCTTTAATGCTTCTCGATAAACTCTTTATTAAAGACGGCAGTTCATCAACAGATTTCTGCCGTGAAGCCGCGAAAGACAGCTATTCCCGACTTATATTCCCCTCCCTTGAAAGAGAAACCCGTTCAACTCTTACAGAAAAAGCAGATGAGCAGGCAATCAAGATGTTCGGCAGTAACTTAAAGCCACTTCTTATGCAACCGCCAATTAAAAATAAAACAGTTCTCGCAGTTGACCCTGCTTACAGAACCGGTTGCAAGCTTGCAGTTGTTGACGGCAATTCAAGAGTGCTTTACACAGGTGTTATCTACCCAACTCCCCCTCAGTCCAAAATAGCGGAATCCGAAGCAAAGGTTCTTGAGCTTATCAAGAAATTCCATATCGACTGCATTTCAATCGGTAACGGAACCGCAAGTAAGGAAAGCGAAATTTTTATTGCAGATACAATAAAAAAATCACCCCGCCCCGTTTCCTATATGGTGGTTAACGAAGCAGGCGCATCTGTTTATTCCGCATCAAAATTAGGTGCAGAGGAATTCCCTGATTTTGACGTTTCAGTCCGTTCTGCAGTTTCAATTGCAAGACGTTTGCAGGACCCTCTTTCAGAGCTTGTTAAGATTGAACCTAAGAGTATCGGGGTTGGTCAGTATCAGCACGATGTTCCCCCTGCAAGACTTGAAGAATCCCTCTCAGGCGTTGTTGAAGACTGCGTAAACGCCGTTGGTGTTGACCTTAACACCGCTTCCGTTTCACTTCTCAAATACATTTCAGGTGTTACAAGCGCAACTGCTAAAAATATTGTTGCTTACAGAGAAGAAAACGGTGGTTTTAATGCCCGAACAGACCTTAAGAAAGTTAAGGGTCTCGGACCAAAAGCATTCCAGCAGTGCGCAGGCTTCCTGCGTATTCCCGGTGGTAAAACTCCCCTTGATAACACAGGCGTTCACCCTGAAAGCTATGATGCAGCTAAAAAGCTTCTTGACCTTTTCGGCTATTCACAAAAGGACGTTGCAGACAAAGGCGCATCAGGTATCAGCGGTAAGGTTCAGGAATACGGTCTTCTGAAAGCCTCCGAAGAATGTGGCGTTGGTACTCCCACTCTTGTTGATATTATGGGCGAGCTTGAAAAACCCGGTCGCGATATTCGTGATGAACTCCCGAAACCAATGCTACGCACAGATATTATGGATATGAATGACCTTCGCGAAGGTATGGAATTAACCGGTACTGTAAGAAATGTTATTGACTTCGGCGTATTTGTTGATATTGGCGTTCATCAGGACGGCCTTGTTCACATTTCTCAGATTTGCGATAAATTCATCAAACACCCCTCCGAAGTTCTCAAGGTTGGCGAGGTAGTAAAAGTAAAAGTCCTCTCCGTTGAACCTCAGAAGAAAAGAATTTCTCTCACAATGAAAGGAATATAAAAAACAGGAACGAGTATTCTTGCTCGTTCCTGTTTTTTAGCTATCAGTCGCCAGTCTCCAGCCCCCAGTTTCATATCAGATTATTTATTGTTCTATTTTTAATTTCAAATTAAGGTAAAAGTAAATTTACAATAACAAAGTTATTCCCACAATTCTGGCAGCTGGTAGCTGGCAACTGGCATCTAAAAAGGACTGCCTACGCAGTCCTTTTTCTTACATTCCAAGCATTGAAGCCAGCATGCCTTTTTTCTTTTCTTTTTTAGGTTTATAGAGAGGTGGATTTTCCAATCTCATTCTAGCACTTTTGCTCTTCTGAAGATATTTGATAATCTCACAAACAGGTTCACTCATTGTGTCGCTGAAATGCTCTTTAGCAACATCAACAAGCTCGGGATTTGCAGCAAGGGAGCAACCGAGAATTGTAACTGCAACTATGCTCTGAGTATCGTTTGTTCCGTCCTCATAAATATCGTTAAGAAGCTTGAAAAGCTTTTTCATTTTTGCAGGGTCATTTTCGCGGATTGTTTCAACAACAACTGCATTACCGTGCTTTGTAAAGAAATCCTCAGCCAAAAACTCGCCATAATCTTCAAGATTCTTTTTATATTCTTCTCTGAGTTCGGGGTAAACAGTTGTAAATCTGCTTCCGAGTGTATTAGCATCGTAAGCAAGAGCACCGCTTTTTGCCTGGCTTCTTGAAACAGGAGTTGGAGCTTTTTTACCGCTATGAGCAGGTTTATGAGAGAAAAGCTTTTCAAATGTTTCGTTATATTCCTGGCAGATATATTTAATATCTTTTTCGTTGAATGTTTCAAGATCAAGAAGGCTCAATGATGCGCGGGGCATATCATCATCGGGAGTATCATCCTGTGTTTCCTTTGCGCAGTAAAGAGCTAATTTGCCGTTATCATATTCAATGCGAATTCTTCCTCTTTCACTGCGATACATAATAACGGATTTTCCGTTCACTTCTTCAACGGGAAGATTGGGAGGGAAAATACCATCGGGGTATTCAGGACGGAAACCATATTCAGTTGTTTTATCGCCTATACCTTTTATAATAAGTTCAAGGGCATTGTTAAGTTCAAGCATTTATAATACCTCACATTTATAATATACCTATATAATATAGCACATTGTTTCGGGTTTGTCACTACCTATTTTAAAAATGCAGAATGCAGAATGCAAAATGCAAAATTAAGGGTGCTGCGCACAGCAATTATAAAAAAGTTAAAGAATTTAAGACATTCATTGTCCCGAATCATTTTTCTGTTATTGTGTTTAGTTGATTTAAAAGTAAGAAAGCTATTGTTTGAATAATTAATATAATGTTTGGAAGCGAAGCTTCCCCGATAATTCTGCATTCTGCATTCTGCATTTTGCATTTTGCATTTTGCATTTTGCATTCCTCACTCCTAACTAAAAAACCACCTCAATCGAGGTGGTTTTTTCTATCTATTGTTCTTGCGATTAAACTGTTTCTTTTTTCTTTCTTGTGAGAACGAACGCTGCAGAAGCTGCTACGCAGATTGTTGCTGCGAGAGCGATACCTACATCGCCTGTTTCTTCGGAACCCTGTGAAGAACCTTCAGCAGTTGTTTCGAGATTGGGAGCTGTTGTTGCAGGAGCTGTTGTTGCGGGAGCTTTTGTTTCATCATCGCCACCGAAGAGACCCATAAGGAAATCGATGATTTTATTAAGAAGCTCTTCAAAGAAGCTGAAGTCAATTCCAAGACTATCAAGAACATTCTTGAAGAGGTCTGAAATATCAACGTTACCGTCAACGAGCTGTTCGATAATATCTGTGATTTCTGCGTTACCGAGCATATTAGCGATAGCATCTGCAAAGTCTGCGAATGTTACGCCGTTGCCGTTAAGCAAATCTCTGATAAGGTCGAGAAGAACGTTAATATCAGAAGCGGAAGTATCGCCATCTGCAACGTCATCGCTTGAGGGCTCTGTTGTTTCGGGAATAACATCCTCGGGGAAGAGGAAGTTAACAACTTTATTTTCTACAAGAAGAGTTGATGTAACATCGTTTGCATCGTCGCCATCGTCGGTGCGGAACTCTTCAACATAAACATTGTAAGATGTTTCTGTTTTTGTTGTATCAATAACGCTGAATGTTATGTAGAAAATATCTCTTGCGCCATTCTTTGAAACACCGCTGTTTGAAATCCAACCGAAAGAATATTCGTTATCAGTACCGGTTTTGTAACCGTTAACAGCAATACCGTTAAAGAAAGCGTTGAAATTATCGTCTGCATCATAAGAACCTGCAAGGTTTGCATCCTTAACAGCGAGAACTGCAGGGTCGAATGAAATGTAGAGGTTAACACCGGTGAGCTTTTTAACAGCAGGAACTGTAACCGCAACGGTGAAAGTAGTTTTAGTAACAACATCTGTTCCTGAGTTGTTATTGTTGTATTTGCCCTCCATAACGCGAGTTGCGATACCGGGGTCAACAACTGCCGAACTCATCGGTGCGATACTGATACAGATGAGCAACGCAGAAAGAAAAATCGCAAGAACTTTTTTCATTAATATCTTCCTTTACTTGAAATTGAGGAAAAATCCTCTGCCACACAAGTGCGCATAGATATAGCATCACTTATAGCCTGCATTGATTATATTACAAATGGCACACAAAGTCAATAGATATTTTCCATTTATATAAGAAAAAATGCAAGTACTTTTTGCAACCCAAGCACCCGAAAACCCTTGTCCCATCAAGGATTTCCAACCATTCCGTCATTTTATACAAAATAATGGGGTGTTTTTGTACAGTATAAAATGCGGAGTGCGGAATGCGGAATGCGGAATTAGCTTCGCACACAACAATAAATCCTCCGCCCTTTTATATTTTTTTCAGATAATTCTTTTATCAATTGAGGGATATGGAGTGCGGAATTAGCTTCGCACACAACCACAAATCCTCCGCCCTTTTATATTTTTTTCAAATAATTCTTTTATCAATTGAGGGATATGGAATGCGGAATTAGCTTCGCACACAACCACAAATCCTCCGCCCTTTTATATTTTTTTCAGATAATTCTTTTATCAATTGAGGGATATGGAATGCGGAATTAGCTTCGCACACAACCACAAATCCTCCTCCCTTATTATATTTTTTCAGATAATTCTTTTATCAATTGAGGGATATGGAATGCGGAGTGCGGAATTAGCTTCGCACACAACCACAAATCCTCCGCCCTTTTATATTTTTTTCAGATAATTCTTTTATCAATTGAGGGATATGGAATGCGGAGTGCGGAATTAGCTTCGCACACATCTACAAATCCCCCCACCTTTACATTTTATTTTTTAGATAAATCTTTCTTCGTGGTTTTGGTTATAGCAACTAAAAGACTTATAACCTCATCCAAATCTTTATTAAGGCTTTCAAATTCTTGTTCTGTGAGATAATCATTAGCCTTCAAAAGTCTGAGCCAATAATTTGTTTCATTAGCCTCTTTTAGTGCAATTGTCATTTTCGCATAAAAATCAGATTTAGATTGACCTCTTTCTGCCTCTGAAACATTTGCACCTATGCTTGTCCCCGAACGTAAAACCTGTCTTGAAACATCATATTCTTTCTTTTCATTAACCAAATAATCTTTTAATTTAAATATTCTAACCGCAAAATCAAAACTCTTAACTTCGATTACATTCATAAAGGAACTTATAACTTCCTTTCACTTTTAACTTTTATATAATGTTCGGAAGCGGAGCTTCCCCGACATTCCGCATTCCGCATTCCGCATTATAACTCTATATCTTCTATTTTTCCGTTAAACTTCTCAATCGCTCCGAATATTCTCTCTTTTAATTCCGAATTTCGAATTCCGAATTCCGAATT
Organism: Acutalibacteraceae bacterium; assembly: GCA_045543035.1. Taxonomy (GTDB): domain Bacteria; phylum Bacillota; class Clostridia; order Oscillospirales; family Acutalibacteraceae; genus DTU089. The sequence continues at coordinate 8,079 of JAZQMA010000055.1, forward strand.
CTCTTTCGCAGGAAGTAAGAACACACCGATTGAACAGCTCTCTCCTATTTTCTCGGGTATCATTTTAACTGCTCCGCCATTGATTGTTCGCTTTGTGAACTTGCATTTTCTGTCGCAGTATTCACAAATCCATTCACTATCTTCAAAGGGTAACGGCGGATTTTTAAGAGTAGGCGCTTTAGTTGTCAACGCACCTGTGGGACAAACATTCACACAAGCACCGCAGGAAATGCACTTACTATCACCCAAGGGCAAATCAAATGCACTCAAGGGCAATGTTCCGAAGCCTCTGCCGAAAAGACCGAGATTTTCAGTACCGCTTATTTCCTTACAAGCCCTTACACACTGACCGCAAAGAATACATTTATTGTTATCGCGGACAATAAAAGGATGGCTTTTATCTTTTGCGTACTGCCTTGTTTTGCCGAAGATACCCGAAGCGAAAGCATCATAATCTCTTGCATAGGGCAAAAGCTCGCAGGAATAGACCGCAGAGCAACCGCATTCAAGGCATCTCTCTGCCTCTTTCATAGCCTCTTCTCTTGTAAAAGTGAAAGCCGCCTCGCTGAAATTCTTATTTCTGATATTTGCATCAACAAGCTTTACTTCAGCTCTGTCAATTTGTGGCATACCCTTTAAAACTTCAGGGTTAAAATTCTTATTCACGGAGTAATCGGGTAATTCGGGCGGAACGCTCACACCCTTGAACCAGCAGTCAATACTTCTTGCGGCATATTTACCGCCTGCAATTGCTCTGATTGCTATATCAGGACCTTTATTGATAACATCACCTGCGGCAAAAACGCCATCAACAGATGTCATAAATGTTGTTTCATCAACGAAAATTGTTGATTTTTTTGTTAATTCAAGGCTATCAATATCACTGCCGACAACCTTCTGTCCGATAGCAGAAATAACAGAATCACATTCTATAATTTCTGTTGCACCTTCTATTGCAACAGGACTTCTTCTGCCACTTGCATCAGGTTCGCCAAGCTCCATTTTCTGAACCTTAAGACCTGTAACCTTACCGTTTTCGCTTATAACCTCAACAGGTGCGCAAAGGAATTTGAACTGTACACCCTCTGCCCTTGCATCACGGATTTCATCAGGTTCAGCAGGCATTTCATTTTCAGTACGGCGGTAAATAAGATTAACCTCTTCTGCACCAAGTCTTACAGCAGTACGAACTGCATCAATAGCAGTGTTACCGCCACCAACAACACAGACCTTTTTACCTAAATCAACCTTTTCACCTTTCGCAACCTTATAAAGCACATCAATGCCACCGAAAACGCCATCTGCATCTTCACCGGGACATCTCATAGATGATGCACTCCATGCACCGATTGCAACGAAAACAGCATCAAAATCACCTTTAAGGGACTGAACTGTAAAATCTCTGCCAAGCCTTTTGTTATAATGGATCTGAACACCCATTTTTTCGATATTTTCAATCTCTTTATCGAGAATATCTTTAGGTAATCTATAAGCAGGAATACCGTAACGAAGCATTCCGCCACCCTTTTCCTCGCTTTCAAAAATCTCAACCGAATAGCCCTTCATTGCAAGGAAATATGCGCAGGAAAGTCCTGCAGGACCTGCACCGATAATTGCAACTGTTTTGCCGTTTTTCTCTTCACAGGGTGGAATATAATCCATAAAGCTATCTGCCGCGAAACGTTTAAGAGCGCAGATAGAAACAGCACCTTCAAGATGAGCGCGACGGCATTTTTCCTCGCAAGGATGAGGACAAACTCTGCCTATTGAAGCAGGCAACGGGTTATCCTGTTTAATAATTTCAAGTGCTTTTTTCTCTTCACCGTTGGCAATAAGACCAACATAAGCCTGAATGTCCTGATGAGTAGGGCAAGCCATATAGCAGGGAGCTTTGCAGTCGCCTGCATGGTCGCTCATAATAACAGAAAGTGTCATTTTTCTGCTTTTTTCAAGCTCAGGAGTGCTTGTTGTAACGCGCATACCCTCGGTAACGGTTGTTGAACAAGCGCGAAGAGGCTTTCTTATACCCTCAACCTCAACAAGACAAAGTCCGCAACCGCCATAGCTTTCAAGCTCTTTGTTATGGCAAAGGTGGGGAAGATATATTCCGTTTTCCAAAATATTATCAAGAAGAGTTTTTTCTGTGTCTGCAAGGTATTCTTTGCCGTTGATTATGATTTTAACCGAACTCATTCTTCACCCTCCCCTGAAAGAATTTCTATTGCACCGAATTTGCAATTTTCAATACACTGACCGCAACGAACACAAGCTTCATTATCAATCTTATAAGGCGTTTTAATAACACCGCTTATTGCGTTTACGGGGCATTTTTTACTGCAAAGGGAACAACCTTTACATTTTTCTGCAACTATGTTATAGCTTATCAATGCCGAGCATTTTTTTGCAGGGCATTTTTTCTCTTTTATATGTGCTTCATATTCCTCGCGGAAATATTTTATGGTAGTTAAAACAGGGTTTGGCGCAGAGTTACCAAGACCGCAGAGCGCACCTGTTTTAATAGCCTCGCCAAGCTCTACGAGAGTTTCAATATCACTTTCCTGACCCTCGCCTTTTACAATTCTCTGGAGTATTTCGAGCATTCTTGTTGTACCGATACGGCAGGGCACACATTTGCCACAGCTTTCTTTACTTGTGAAATCCATAAAGAATTTCGCCATATCAACCATACAGGTTTTCTCGTCCATAACAATCATACCGCCCGAGCCCATAATAGCCCCTGTTTTTGCGATATTTTCATAGTCAATGGGAGTGTCAAGAAGTTTTTTCGGAATACAACCACCCGATGGACCGCCCATCTGAACAGCTTTAATTTCCGCATCGTCTTTAATTCCGCCACAGATACCGAAAACAATTTCATTAATTGTAAGTCCCATAGGAACTTCCACAAGTCCGCCTCGTTTTACGCGACCTGCAAGAGCAAAAACTTTAGTACCCTTACTGCCCTCTGTTCCCATTTCTGCAAATTTTTCGCCACCGTTTGCGATAATCCAGCTTACATTTGCAAAGGTTTCAACATTGTTGATATTAGTAGGCTTACCTCGGAAGCCTTTCTGAGCAGGGAATGGTGGTTTTGTTATAGGCATACCTCTGTTACCACCCAAGGATGCAAGAAGGGCGGTTTCTTCACCGCAAACGAATGCACCTGCACCCATCATAATACGGAAATCAAAGCAGAAGCCACTACCAAAAATATTTTCGCCTAAAATACCTTTTTTGCGCATTTCTTCAATAGCAAGCTTAAGCCTTTTAACTGCAAGCGGGTATTCGGCACGAACATAAATAATACCCATTTTCGCACCAACTGCAATACCCGAAATCATCATACCCTCAAGAACTCTGTGGGGGTCGCCCTCAAGAACAGCTCTGTCCATAAATGCACCCGGGTCGCCCTCGTCTGCATTACAGACAATATATTTTTCATCACCTGCAGAGTTTTTCGCAGACTGCCATTTGATATGAGTGGGGAAGCCTGCACCACCTCGACCGCGCAAGCCTGATTTTTTTATTTCTTCAATTATACCCTCAGAACCCAGCTCCAAAGCCTTTTTAAGAGCCTCATAACCGCCGTTTTCTATGTATGAATCAATGCTTTCAGGGTCGATTTTACCGCAACCTGAAAGGACAATTCTTTTCTGTCCCTTAAGGAAATTCAATTCTTCCTCTGTAAGTCGGTTTTCCTGCATAAGAGAGCCATTTTTAGCAGATGTAGCAAGAGCAATCGCGCTCTTTTCATCAAGGCGACCAAACAAAATGCTCTCCCCATCATCAGTTATAACCTCAACAATAGGCTCTGCAAAGCAAAGTCCGTTGCAACCAACCTTTTCAACTGTGAAATCTGTATTTTCAAAGACACTCTCAAGACCTTTGAGAACATTTTTAGCACCTGAAGCAATACCACAAGAGCCGTAACCTAAAAGAAATCTCATTTGCCTTCTGCCTCCCTTATAGAATTGATAATATCAGTTACCATATCGGGAGTAAGCTTTCCGTAAGCGGTATCGTTAATCATCATAGCAGGAGAAATACTGCAACAACCAAGGCAGGCAACCTCTTCCCATGAGAAGAGTCCGTCCTCGGTTACATCCCCTGCCTCAATGCCTAAAACACGTTTCACCGTGTCACCAACGCGCTCTGCACCGTTAACGTGACAAGCAGTACCCATACAGACCATTATTCTGTATTTACCAACGGGTTTAAGGCGAAAGCCTGCATAGAATGAGGCAACGCCCATAATTCTTGCAGAGGGTATTCCGCTTTTTTCTGTTATGTATTCAACGCTTTCTCTTGAAATATAGCCATCAATCCCCTGAACATCCTGCAAAACTGCAATAAGACTTTCTTCAGGATTTTCATACTTTTCAAGTATCTCGTCAATTTGGCTCTTTTCAATAGCCACAAAACCATCTCTTTTCACTGTGTTTGAAATAAAAATAATCACTTTTCATTTTACTATATTAGTTTAAATCTTTCAATAGAAAATTTTATAAAATGAAAAGTGCAAAACGCGAAACGCAAAGTGTCGGGTCTGCGACGCTATTATAAACGTAGGGAACGGATTTATCCGTTCCGCAAGAATATATGTAACCTGATGCGGTACGCATAAATGCGTACCCTACTTTTGCATTTTCCATTATTATGTGTTAATATAGTTTTAGGTGATGATATGAAGAATTATAACTACTATTTATTCGATTTTGACGGTACGCTCTGCGACACAACCGAGGGTATTTTCAATTCAATTATTTATTCTCTTGACTGCTACGGAATTAAGGAGACCGATATAGAAAAACTTCATTTTTTCGTAGGTCCTCCCCTTTTTGAAAGCTATAAAACAATCTATAACGTTTCCGATGAGGACGCTCAATGGTTAATTGATAAATACAGAGAGCGTTACAGAGTGAAAGCGGCGGAAGAATCAAAAATATATGAGGGTATCCCTCAGATGCTTGAAAGATTAAAAAAGGACGGCAAAAAAATCGCCGTCGCATCTTCAAAGCCTATTTATTTTGTTGAAGAAATTTCCAAATATCACGATATTTATAAATACTATGATTTTGTTTCCGCAGAGGATTTCAAAAACAATCATTCAAGCAAAAAGGATTTAATAAATGCCTGCCTTGATTTCTTTGGCAATCCCGATAAAAGCGAAATCATTATGGTTGGCGACCGTTGCTATGATATTGACGGTGCAAAGGCAGTGGGTCTTGACAGCGCAGGAGCAGTCTATGGCTTCGGCACTGCAGAGGAATTAACCCAATCGGGCGCGACATATCTCCTCAATTCGCCTGAAGAATTATATTGAAAATTCGGAATTCGGAATTCGAAATTAGCTTCGCAAGGAGTAAAGACAGAAAAATAAAGTTGATGTATGGGTACCTCTCTTCGAAGAGAGGTTAGGACACGCCTTTACTTTTTTCGTTAAATATACTTGCGAGCTACTTTTCAGAAACAAGTTCCGCAGGTTGTGTAGCCTTGTGAATATAAATCATCAATTGAACCGCTGTAGTTCTGTTTGTTACTTTCGTTCATTCGGTTTATATGATGACAATGGGTTTTATGGATTTTCTTTGTATTTGTGTTTAAAACATATTGTCCCGTAATAACATTTTGTTGCTTTGTGGTTTCAACCTGTTTTTTTGTTGTTTCAACAGGTGCAACAACTTTTTTTGTTGTTTCCTTGTTACTTTCACTCGCCCGGCTTCTGCCCGTTGTATAATCAATTTTAACTCCGGGCTGAACATTATAGCAGAAAACATTAAAGCAGATGCCCTCACCATCATCCTCAACAGAATAGGCTTCCATCTGAACACCCTTTGCAACAAGGTCGTTGCCATCATAAACAGGAGTAATTCTGTATGCAACGTGATTATCAGTTTCGCGGATATAGTCGGCAACCATATTCTCAAAGGGCAACATACCCTCGGTGTTCATATATCTTGTTCCGGTAATAAGGTTTCTCTTGTTCGCATTTTCTGCAGATAACTGCCATCCGATTAAATGGCAACGGTTGTAAAGATATTTGCCTGAAACACTGTCATATTGCGCCTGAACCCAACCGCTTGGCTTTACTGCACTGATACTGCCTCTTTCCTCTTCAGGTTTCGGCATAATCTCTCTTCCGCAGGATGCAACCGCACCACCGCAACGACCGAATTTATCAAGAGAAGCATAGGTTTCATAACCCTTTGTTGTCAGCTCATATTTATTGAAAGAGGGAATATTATCATTGATAACAACATAAGGTCTGCCCGAATATTCAGGAATTTCTGATAATACTGCCTTACTGTTATCATCCCCAACGCTATCGGGTTTGCTTACCTTTTGAGTTTCTTTTTCGGTTTTTTCTTCTGCTTTTTCAGTTTCCGAGCTGTCGGTTATAGCTTCGGTTTCATTTTCTGTTATCTGACTTTCAATTGTTGTTTCAATAATTTCCGTTGTAGTTTCGTCAGATTGTTCAGAACCGCAACCTGCAAAAGAAGAAAGCAAAACCGCAACCAAACAAAGAATTGATAAAAGTGATTTTAATTTTTGATTAAATTTCATTTTATCACCTTGAATAAATTTCTAATGTAATTTTATCGTGGGAGTTCCCTTGGAATTCCTCTTTTTTTATTCTCTTAAAGCCCTCTGCCTTGAGGTCAACATTAAAGAACAAATCTCCCGGGTACTTTCTGTTCCAGTTAAAAACATAAAAGCTCTCAACGTTTTCAGCGGTAATCTCTTTATCTTCAACAAAGCAGAAATCACCCTGCTCCGCATTGTTCAGAAAATCATCGTCAATAATAATATTTTCAGCATTTTCAAATTGTTTGGCAGAATATGAGTTCATCAAAAGCCTCCCTGCACTTGAAATTTCAAAAATTTTTTCTCTCAGAACTCTGTCCTGGCTCTGCCTCTTGCCACAAAAGCTCATACCATTATTTTTATCAACGCAAACAATTATGTTCATTAAACCACTCCTTTTGAAGCTACCAGTCGCCAGCAAATAGCAAATAGCCAATAGTAAAATATCGCGAAGCCTATCCCTCTTTTTTGCTTGCAAAAAGGAGGGGGGACCGTGTCAGCGGTGGTGGGTAGGACCCCTGCCATCCCATTTGTAAAACTACCGCGAAGCTTAATTCCGCATTCCGCATTCCGCATTCCGCATTACTTGAACGCTTCGTTCAAGTATCCCACTCATCTTCGCAATCGCAACACCATAGTTCACCATAGGAACACCCTGCTCATTTGCAAGGTTCATTCTATGCTTCATTTCTTTTTCATTAAGGGTGCAACCGCCACAATGAACAATAAGAGAAAACTCTCTTAAATCCTGCGGAAACTCTCCACCAGATGTAAAGCTGAATTGGGGTTCAGCATTAGTGAATTTTCTAATCATATTAGGAATTTTGACTGTTCCTATATCGTTGCATTGTCTGTGATGGGTACAACCCTCGCTGATGAGAATTCTGTCACCATCTTTGATTTCAGCAAGCTTTTCTGCACCGTTTATAAGGGTTGAAAGCTCGCCCTTATATCTTGCCATAAGAATTGAAAAAGAGGTAAGCAGAATATCATCGGGCACAATTTCAGAAACCTTGCCGAAAATCTGAGAATCGGTTATAACCAACTTTGGTTTCTTCGCAAGGGCATTTAAAGCATCGGTAAGTTCCGTGTCCTGACAAGCAACAACAGTACAGTTTCCGTCCAATAAATCGCGGATTGTCATTTGTTGGGGCAGAATAAGTCTGCCCTTGGGTGCAGCCTCGTCAATGGGAATAACAAGAACAACAATGTCGCCTTTTTCCACTAAATCAGAAACCACATATTTTTTCTTTTCGGCAGTTTTTGAAAGACTGCCGATTTTCTCTTTCAGTTCAAAAATATTGATATTGTCAACTGCACTAACATAAATTTCATTATCTTTTAATTCTGACTTTTCCCCGAGCAATTCGCATTTATTGAAAGCGATAATATATGGAATGTTTCTCTTTTTAAAAGCCTCAATTAATTCTTCATCACCCTTTGAAGTACCTTTGAGGGCATCAACAACAAGTATTGCCACATCAGTTTTCGCGAGAATTTCGTTAGTCTTTTCAACTCGCTTTTCACCAAGGTAGCCTTCATCATCAAAGCCGGGAGTGTCAATTATAACAACAGGGCCTAAAGGCAGTAATTCCATAGCCTTTTTTACAGGGTCGGTGGTTGTTCCCTTTACATTGGAAACAACCGAAAGGCTCTGCCCCGTAACCGCATTCACAAGGCTTGATTTACCTGCATTTCTCATACCGAAAAAGCCGATATGCACTCTTTCGGCAGAAACAGTTTCATTCAAACTCATAGATTTTCACCTGCTAAATTAAAATCTGAAATCTCGTCTGTTGGAATTTTTAATGTCACAAATATTGCTCTGGGCAATTTCTCTTACCTTATCTTTAGGAATTTTTTTCAATTCCTCTTCAATAAGCTTGTAACCGATTTCCTTTGTTTCGGGTGAAGCATAGTCCTCAAGATATTCTGTAAGTGTCATAAGAGCATTTGGATGGCAGCAGTTAAGAATCTGACCTGATTTGCAAAGGCTCATAAAGCGGTCGCCTGTTCTGCCCTCTCTGTAGCAAGCAGTGCAGAATGAGGGAATATGACCGTTTTCCATAAGCCAACGAACAACCTCATCAAGAGTTCTCTGGTCGGAAACATCAAATTGCTCGGAATCGTGGGGGCGTTCTTCTTCAGTATAACCGCCAACAGATGTACGGGAAGCACCGCTGATCTGTGAAATACCGAGATGGAGCGCCTCTCCTCTTACCTTCTCGCTTTCGCGGGTAGAAATAATCATACCTGTGTAAGGAACTGCAATTCTGATACAAGCAATAATTTTCTTGAACATTTCATCACTGATACCGTTATCAAATGCATCGGGGTCGATGTCGTCCGCTCTCTTAAGACGGGGCACACTGATAGTGTGAGGTCCAACACCGTGCACCGCTTCAAGATGCTCCGCGTGCATAAGAAGACCGATAAATTCATACATATATCTCTCAAGACCGAAAAGAACGCCAAGACCAACATCATCAATGCCGCCCTCCATAGCTCTGTCCATAGCCTCTGTATGATAGTCATAATCGTGCTTAGGTCCTGTGGGATGAAGCTCAAGGTAGCTTTCTTTATGATATGTTTCCTGGAAAAGAATGTATGTACCGATACCTGCATCCTTGAGCTTTCTGTAGTTCTCAACAGTAGTAGCGGCAATATTTACATTAACTCGTCTTATTGCACCGTTTTTGTGGTTAACGCTGTAAATGGTTTTGATACATTCAAGAATATATTCAATAGGATTGTTTTTGGGGTCTTCACCTGCTTCTATAGCAAGGCGCTTGTGACCCATATCCTGCAAAGCAATAACCTCTGCTTTAACCTCTTCCTGAGTTAATTTCTTACGTGCGATATGCTTGTTTTTCAGGTGATAAGGACAATATACGCAACCGTTCACGCAGTAGTTTGAAAGGTACAAAGGCGCAAACATAACAATTCTGTTGCCGTAAAAATCCTGCTTGATCTGATTTGCAAGAGCAAACATTTCCTCAACCTTTTCGGGAATATCGCAAGCAAGAAGCACTGCCGCATCTCTGTGAGAAAGACCTGTGCAATGAAGTCCGTTCCCCTCTTTTTGGGGTCTTGCCTTTTCAAGAATACTGTCAATAAGCTCGATATTATTCTTGTTTTCCTCTGCATATTTTATTGTTTCAAGAATTTCACCATCGTGAATAAATTCTTCTGCTTTAAGTGATTTTGGATTGTAAATTGACATAATAAAAATTCCTTTCTGAAACCTTATACTGTAGGGAACGGATTTATCCGTTCCGCAAACTCATCAAAAACTTGGCGGTACGCATAAATGCGTACCCTACGTTGCTCAAACCAACTAATTTTATATTCCTGCAACATCTCCACGTGCAACAACAATTTCATACCCAATACTTCCCATTTTCTTTTTTAGTTCTGCTATATGAAAAGCATTTTCCACACCAGTATTGAGTTTGTTGTTATATAATTCATATTTTTTCCTTGCGCTTTCAGGCGACAAATTCGGCATAACAACATTCGCACCCGAGAGAATTCCTTTTTCTCTTCCGTCATTTTTTACTGTGCCAAGTGCCGTTGTGGCAGGCAACAGAATATTGGGGTGGATTAATCTTATAATTGAAAGCAGGTAGCAGGTCAAATCTGCAGACCCTGCGCTTTCATTTCTGAAAACTGTATCTTTATGGGGAATAAAAGGTCCTATTCCGCACATATCAGGCTTGAATTCTTCAATAAATTTCAAATCCTTTGCAATATGCTTTATAGTTTGGTATGGTGCACCTACCATAAAACCGCAACCCACCTGATAGCCGATTTCTTTAAGATTTTTAAGGCATTCCATTCGATTTTCAAAGGACATTTCTTGGGGATGCAATTTTTCATAAAGCTCTTTATCAGCGGTTTCGTGGCGGAGAAGGTATCTGTCCGCACCTGCATCAAATAGCCTTTGATAACTCTCTTTGCTTCGCTCACCTAATGAAAGAGTAACCGCGCAATCAGGGAATTTCTCTTTGATTTTTTCTATTAAATCGCAAAGTATATCATCGGTATAAAATCCATCCTCGCCACCTTGCATAACAAAGGTACGAAAACCTAAATCATACCCATCTATGCAACACTCTATAATTTCCTCAGGAGTTAAACGGTATCTCTGACAATTCTCGTTACCGCCTCTGATGCCGCAATACAAACAGTTGTTTTTACAGATATTGCTGATTTCAATAAGTCCGCGGACAAAAACCTGATTACCGTAAACAGATTTACGGACTTTGACCGCATTTTCTCTCAAATATTGCGCAATTTCAGGTGAATATCCCTCAACCAGCTTCTCATACTCGGCAAGCGTAAGAGAATGAGCTTCAACAAGCTTCTGCGCAATATTATATATTCTATTCATCGCTTTTCACATTTGATAGCACGGTTTTCGCGCTTATTCCTTTAAGATTACCGATTTTACCGCTTAAAGCGGAAATCACATCCTGAGGCGCATCAATTGCAACACTTATAAGATTTATTTCCCTTTGCCGATAGGGAATACCCATTCTTCCGATAATATATTCACCGTAGTTATGCAAAATTGTGTTAAGCTCTGAAACACTCTCGCCATTTTCAACAATAATGCTTATAACACCAACTCTTGAAGCCACGCCATTCACCTTCTTCATAAAATAAAAATACCATACCCGGATATAATAAGGGTACGGTAAAATGCAAAATGCAAAATGCAGAATGCAAAATTTCGGGTCTGCGACGCAATTAAAAATTTATTCTTTATTATTTTTTCTTTCTTCTTTATTCTTTTGCAATTTTTAAAGAACAGATAATAAATAATAAAGAAGAACTAATAAATGCTTACGAAGCTTCATTCCGCATTCCGCATTCCGCATTCCGAATTAATTTCTTCCGTCCCTTATTTTCAGGAGAACAACGCCCCTTCACGTCAGGTACATATTGTGGATTTATTATACAATATATTTTAAAAATAATCAATGAATATAAAGTAAATTTCAGACAAAAATAAAAACAATAAATGTAGGGTACGCATTTATGCGTACCGCATCAAGTTACAACATACCTGCGGAACGGATAAATCCGTTCCCTACATTGCAAATAACAAGGAGCATTTTATGGATTCAAAAAATTACCAACAACTCGTCCACAATACCACCCCCAAATCCCCTCTTTTAAAGGACTGCATTTTATCCTTTATTTTTGGCGGTTCAATCTGTTGCTTTGGTCAACTTTTAAAAATGCTTTACACCAATGCAGGTTTAACCGAGGACGAGGTGAAATTAGCCGTGCCCGTAACACTTATAGTTATCACAGCAATCCTCACAGCTACCGGTACTTTCGCAAAAATCGCAAAACATGCAGGTGCAGGCACCGCTGTTCCCATTACAGGCTTTGCAAACTCCGTTGTTTCCCCTGCAGTTGAATTCAGCGCAGAAGGTAAAATTCTCGGTACAGGTGCAAAAATGTTCAACCTTGCAGGTCCTGTTATTGTCTATGGTTGCTCTGCTGCCAGCCTTTACGGGCTTATTTATTATCTGTTTTTAAAATAATATTATTGATTTAATTATCTGTATGTGATATTATCACTACAGATAATTAAATTTTTAACAAAGAGGTAATGACTATGAGCAGAAATGCAATCTATGGCGCAGGTTCACTAGGTACTGTTCTTGGCGCATACATCACCAAAAACGGCGGTCAGGTTGACCTTATTAACAGAAATAAAGCTCACGTTGAAATTCTCAACACAAAGGGTGCAAAAATCATCGGCACTGTTGATATGACAGTTCCTGTTAAGGCTATCACCCCTGCTGAAATGGAAGGCAAATATGATGTTATTGTTCTTCTCACAAAGCAGTTACATAACAAAGAAGTTGTTACAATGCTCAAGGATTTCCTCAGCGAAAGCGGTGTTATCGTAACCCTTCAGAATGGTATTCCCGAGCCGGGTATTGCAGAAATCGTTGGCGCAAATCATACAATGGGTTGCGCAGTCGAATGGGGCGCAGCACTTATTGAGCCCGGTGTTTGCGAGCTTACAAGTGCTCCCGACAGTCTTTCTTTCCATATGGGCAAATTAGACGGCATCACAGAGAACCAGGTTAAAATGGTTAAAGATTTGCTTGAGCTTATGTGCCCCGTTCACGAGGAAGAAAATCTTATGGGCGCTCGTTGGTCAAAGCTTCTTATTAATGCAACCTTCTCAGGTCTTGGTACAGTTGTTGGTGGTGTTTTCGGTGATGTTTCCGAAGATAAGGAGGCTCAGAAGGTTGCCATCCGTTGCATGAAGGAATGTATTGATGTTGGCCACGCAACAGGAACAGAATTCGCTCCTGTTCAGGGCAAAAACATTGTTGGTCTTTTCTATTATAAAGGCGCTCTCAAGCGCGCTCTCGGCTGCATGCTTCTTCCCATCGCTATGAAAAAGCACCGCCTTATTGAACCCTCAATGCTTCAGGACCTTAAGAAAGGTAAGCCCTGCGAGGTTGATGCAATCAATGGTGTTGTTTGCGAGTTCGGAAGAAAACACAACATCCCAACTCCCATTAACGACAAAATCGTTGAAATCATAAAGAAAATTCAGAACGGCGAATTAAAAGCCGAAAAAGCAAACATCAGACTTTTTGATGATATTCTTTAATATTTAAAGCTCTGCACCTCATTAAAATGCTTCGGCATTTTAATGAGGTGCGTATTTTTTTACCATTCTTGCAAACAATATAATAAAACTTTTAAGGAACGATTTTATGCCACAGAGAATGGGAAAATATACAATCGAATTAGAGAACACTCCGTCAATTATAGGCTATGCAGCAGTGGTTGGAGAAAAAGAGGCGCAGGGACCTCTCGGTCAATGCTTTGATAAAACCTGTAAGGATGCCTTTTTCGGAGAAAAAACCTTTGAAAAAGCAGAAACGAAAATGCAGAAAATGACAATCGAAACCGCAGTCAAGAAATCAGGTCTTTCCAAAAATGATATTCAGATTGCCTTTGCTGGTGACCTTTTAAACCAATGCATCGGTTCATCTTTTGATATGAGGGATTTAGGCTTTTGCTTTGCAGGGCTTTACGGTGCTTGCTCAACTATGGCTCTGTCCCTAGCCCTTGCAGGAATTTTTGTTGATTGCGGTGCAGCAAAAACTGCCCTTGCCGCCGCATCATCCCATTTCTGCTCAGCAGAAAGGCAATACCGCTTTCCCCTTGAATATGGCGGTCAGCGTAGCCCCGCAAGTCAATGGACAGTTACAGGCGCAGGTGCAGCAGTAGTTGCCGAAAAGAAAGAAAACGCGCCCACTATTGAGAAGGTTATAATCGGCTCCGTCAGGGATTTGGGTATAACCGATGTTAATAATATGGGAGCTGCTATGGCTCCTGTTAGTGTTAAACTAAGACCATACAAAACAAAAAGGTATGGTCTTTCTACACAAACAATTTTAAGAAAGGATAACACACTAAACAACAATGAATGTAACGTTTGCACAATCGCATAAATGTTACATTCATTGTTGTTAATATTAGCTCACAATTATATCAACTAAAAATTTATCAATAATATTAATGAAATACATCGTTTAAGTATACTTGTTATTTAAATACTGTTATTTTCAATATTATTTTTGGCTTTTTCAAGCACCTGAATTCGATTAAGATGTATAGTTTCCCAAAAATTCTCATCAAAAATTTTATTATTAACAGCTACATTTTCAAAACATTGTCGTATTTTTAGATATAAATTCTTTGCTTCTCCATAATTACTATTCTGCAATGAATTCAAGCAATCAATTAAATATTCTATTATTTCTCCCAATGTATCACATGAATACCAGTATGGATTTACGCGTGGCTGTTGCCTTGCTTCATAAACCTGTTTCATTTCAATAAAAAAATCATAAAACTTATTGGTTTTTTCACTGATCATACTTCCTTCATGGTCCGCAAAAGCACCGGAAACTTGTTCGAAAGCCGACATTACAATTAAGATTCGTTGGGCTAGAAAATTCGACTTAGGATCTTTTTTCATATCTAAAAGATCAAAATATTTAAATTCACTTTCAAATACAGATATATATTCCTTGATGGATAGACTTAGAGTAAACACCATCACCATATCTGCATAACACTCAGAAAAGAAAAAAGCAATATCATTAATAATATTTGTTAAAGTTGTTTCACTATTATTCCCGGTAATAAGTTTTGTTTTCTGAAAATTAATAGTTTCAAAGAGTTGGTGTTTTTGTAAACTTGTTAGTTCTTTGTGTTCTTTTAGATAAGCAGCTATAATTTTACCTAGTATTGAAGGGTCTTCTAACACGGTTTCTAACGATGCTTTTACATCGACTTTAAGATATCTCAAATATCTAGAGTCGATATCATTAATCCCAAGACCAAAGTATATATGACTGGAAAACTTATCATATACAGTATACTCAGGAATATACAAGTTAATTGCTGTTTCAATAGCCACACAATTAATAAAATATTTTATTCTTTCTTCTCTGCACCTATGCTTATCAGTTAACAAATGTGCTACCTCATGAAGAATTGATGTCATTATTAAAAATGGATCACTTATTGAGGTGTAAGGCAACTCAATATATAGAATACTATCACATGGTGGATTATCATCAGGAATTATAGGCATTGTTTTTATTCGACGACACAACTTTGGAGTTGTTAAACAAGCAAATCCATCTGTTTCCTCAGGCCGATTCGGAGAATATTCTATGTTTTGTAAATATGTAGAGACCAAATTTGAATATGCATTATAATACTCTATCATTCGAACACTAAAGTTATACGTTTTAGGAAGATAGCCTATTTTTTCCGTAAAAAATGGTTCTGATTCAACTATTTGTTCATTTAGTTCCTTACATGCTCGCAAATATTGTAAAATTGATTTTTTGAATGCAAATAAATCTTGATTGTGTTGCTTGCTAATATGCAACCACTTACTTAACACAGAAATACTATCAATCAATAAATAACAAATATCGTCTTGTATATCACTATAGCTCATATTTACCATTGCGTTTACCAATTCTAACAACGGCTTTTTCCATCCATAATCATAATCCTGTATATCGTTTGCAAGTCCATCAATAATTTCATTGCATACGTTAGACAGTTCCTTAGACTTTGGCATTGTTTTATTAGTAACAATATACTCTTCTGCGATTATTATCACAAAATTTTCAAATGTTAAATATATATCATCACTTGGATTATAATATTTTTTTAAAAACTGCAATAAATTTTTTGTAGTAACATTTTTAAGACTAATTAAGAAATGCCTATTGCTAGAATTGTAAAACATTTTTGCGGTTGGAAAAATGTTTTGCAAAGTTTTATAAACCTTTTTGTTATAAAGTTTTTTTGTTGGTATGCCCATTATATTTACTGTGGAAATTAACTCTCCATTTGATGATACTTCGAGTAAACTTTCATTCTCAATATATTCTTTAGAATTATATATTGTCAATATATGGTTAACCCAACTCGCATTTTGCAAATAATTACTTAAAAATGTTAGTGTTTTTATTTCAGATGTTTTTACTAATAAAACAAAATCACATAGATCTACTGAATAATAAATTAGATATTTAATGCTAAGTAATTTTTGTTTTCTTAAGATTTCTCTAATTTTTTTGTTAATGGAACCCACGGTATGAAATTTTATCTCTGTATTTGTAAAAAGCAAAAAAACGCCCAAAAAAAGAGAATCATCGTTCCAAAAATTCTTTAATAAAATATCATCTTTGGTTGTTTTGTTCTCTCTAACAATATACATTGAATTATAAGAAAAATCACCATTTAATGTTTCTGATAATTTTTTGCTGTCTATTTCTATTATGGAAGGAACGGAAAATCCATCAGTACTCCTAACTTTATATGGCAAAGTGAAATCATAATGCTCAAAAGAAATATACGGCAGCAAGGGGTCGTCCGAAACATGTTTTATGTCATCTATAACACTTAATGGTTTTTTTACATTCTGGGTTGTTTTGCAAAACAAAATATTTCTAATATCAAACATCGTTACTATCATCCTCTTCACTTATACAATAGTATTTTAATGTATCATTAATAATTGTATTATCAAAAACTTTAAAGTTATAGTTTATTATATTATTGCAATAGGTTTCCAAAACTAAGTACACTTCTTCCTCCACCTCATACAGTTTAATCATAGTCTTCTTTATTTCATCTGTAAAGTCCTTGATTGTTGATTCGTTTTCAGATTTATATTCTGATACAAAAGATAGCAATAATATTGAAATATAGCTAATCTCGTATTCTTTTTCTTTTTCTTCTTCTTTAGTGAAAGGTCTACTACTCCGACAAACACATATATGCTTTATTTTTATTGCAAAAGCATAAAACAAAGACATGATCTCTTTGGTATAACTTGATGTAGATTCCGAATTTGAAGAAGAATACTGTATTTTTTCTATTACTGATTTTGCTGTCCAACAGTCCGTTCTTTGTGATAAAAAAACTACTAAGGCAACTAAAATATTCTTCTTCAAAGTGTCTTTGTCTTTTAAATTTTCGGTGCTCTCTTGTTTTTCTGTTTCAACAAACAACTCCTCAATTAAGTTTACCACACTTTGAACAAAAAAACCTCTATTTTTTTCTATATATTCTTTATTCGTATTAAACGAGTTGTTAAATACTTCTAACAAAAAATGAATAGGATTGAAATCCGAATTATTATTAAAAGCAATTACTGTTTTTATTACCGAATAACTTAATGGGGTCCAGTTGTCGCTTTCGCCTGACGACAAACTATTAAACAAATAATAACCTAAGTTATATATAATGGTATAATGTAGTTCTTTTTGTAAAACGGTTTTTGGGTAACCACTCTTTCTATGACTTAATTTTATATCGATGTATTGTTTTACTTGTTTTTTTACATTTGCAATGTTCGAAAAGAAACAAAACAGTATATAAGTATGTAACAAGATGCCAGATAATAATATCACTATTTGACAAATTGCTAAAAACAATTTATTAGCACTTTGTGCATAAACCAAAACAAAACAAGATATTAAACATAAAACAAATAACATTTTGTGTTTTCTTCCAAATTTTGCTTCTATTATGTATTCAGTTAAAATATTAAACGATCTTTTTCCAAAAAACAAAGAAAAACTTGATAAAATGATATTCATGTACGAAATCGCCGATAGTTTTTCTAGAAACTTGGTAGCTTCAAACCCATGAGCATCTAAATTTGTTAGTATTTCGCCATATAATGCACTTGCTTTTTCAATCACATTAACATTCAAATCAAATAAGTCATATACTAGATACATCAAACTAATAATGAAGAAAGTAATAGCAGGGATAATTATAATGCGTCTAAGATGATATTTAACTAGTTCCATAACATTAAATAATACTTTTTTTATTTTTTTCAACATACATCCCATCCTAAAACAAAACGGATTTCCAACAATCTTTATTTGCTGAAAATCCGAATATGATAAAATATACTAAACTCTATTTTGTCTTTTATACTCTTGATAAGACAAAGCTCTATGATTCCTAGGACCAATATTTTGCGGAACAATTGCTTTTTCATTATCCTTTATTGCATCAGAATCGTGAACACAGGAGCTTGGAATAGAAAGATCTGAACAAAAATTTGCACTACAATTTTTCCTGTTTCTGCTTGCTAAATAACGATTGTTAGCATTAGACAATCTACTCATCAACCCACCTCATGTCAAGACATAATAACACCTTGTATATTATATTCAGTTTCCGCAAAAATGTCAAGAGAAAAAACAAAATTAACAAAATATTCATATTCTTCGTTTTTTCATCTTTTTTAGAAATTGTGTCAAATCTAGTGTTTTCAGCAATAATACTATTTTCAACACAACATTTATTATTAAAAATTTTGTAATTAACAATAGTTTTACTATTATTTAATTCTTTGAACACTTATAAAATTGTTAATTCACACCTATTTTTATTTCAACTTTAGCTTTATTAGTGGATTACATACAACTTCTTATGCTTTAGATGTGATATAGGATTTCTAAATAATATTTATTGCTTCATATTTTAAATTATCCTTATTATATGCATATTAAGAAACTAACATAAATAAAAACTCTATTTTATTAAAAAGTTTTAATGTATCTCCATATATATATGACTAAAAATTCAAAATACTTCACAAAAATTTTCAAAAATATTTAAAATCGTGAAAATCGACAAAAAACGACACCGCTTTTCGTGCAACTACAACAACACGGTGTTATATATATATCCTTATGAAAGGAGTTGGGGATAAATATGAATCTCCCGTAAAACCAAACAATAATAAATAGAGGTTGATTTTAATGAATACAAGTAAAAAGCAATCGGCATGTCCCATCATGACGAAAGAGAACTAAACGCTATTAAAGGAGTTACCAAATACATTAGTAAAAAGGTTTATCAAAAATGCAATAATTAATTGTGAAGTTAAATTTTTTAAACACATCTGCTAACTCGGGAGAGCGAATTAACATATAAACACCCCCAAGCTACAAAACACAATAATATACGGGGCATTAGCTCAGATGGGATGAGCGCTTGACTGGCAGTCAAGAGGTCAGGAGTTCGATCCCCCTATGCTCCACCGAGGTCAAAATATCCGAATTTTGTCATCAGTGGTGACATATTCGGATATTTAAATTTTATCAGTTGCTTCACTAATTAGGCTAGTTGTCATCTATACTAATTACTGTAATATTAAAAACACAAAAAAATTGAAACATACAAAATGGTGGAAATTCAGGTTATTACCAAACCCAAGCATCTTAGGAATGGTTCGGTTTTTAAAAATACAATAGGTTGTATATACTCCTATTAATTTATTTGAAAGTACTGTAGGCTATAAGATGTTTTTTATGTTGAAACGGAGAATATTAAAATTCAGTTACAGGATGTGTCAATTTTAATTAAATGGTTATTATAAATTAATTAAGCATGTTTTTTTTACAAAGTTTGACATTAAATATTTTTTATGGTACATTGTATTAGGCATATATACGTGGGAGAGAAATTTTATGAATAAAGAATCCAGGATAGACAAAATAATGAATACAACATTTTTTAAAATATTTTGCATTTTAGATAGTTTAATTGGCATTATTTCCGCTTTTTTTACTGAAAACAGTCTAGTGGGGAAAGTTGTGTTTTCCCTTGCAGTGTTCATAATGTTTGTTGTTGGGTGTTTTTTAGCATTTCGCTATAAAAAATTTATAGATGTTGATAAAAAAAATATAGAGTTATCTACGGAAATAAGTAGTAAAAATGCAAAAATAGATTTGTTAGAACAAAATATACACAATGGTGTAAAATACACAAACAATGAGGTTGTTGTCACTTTAGATAAAAGCAAAAAGTTATATCGCTTTGAATTTATAAAAGAATTCGAGATAATTTCCGAAAATGCACCTAAATGGTATTCTGCACAGTTTTATGCAAATAAAATATTGAAAGATAAAAAAGAGTCGAAAAAATACTATAGGGATAATGTTATTAAATGGGATGACTTAAAAGTACGAGCTACTGTTTCATATTTATACCCCGGTTCTCCGAAGTTTACTGATCCGACAAATTTGGTAATTGATAATATTACTGATGAAAATAATTACATTCCCTTTAATATTCAATACATAACTTTTCGTAACAAAAGAAATTTAGATATAAAGAAAGGTACTAAAGTAAAATTAAAGTACTGTTATAACGTTCCTGTGCATCTATGGGGTAGTTACTTGAATAGAACTATTAGTTATTTCGGGGAACCTACTATTGTAAAATTAAAGTACGACCTGGATACAGAGCTTGATATTAAAGTTTCCTCGTTAAGTGGTGTCGGTGGAGAGCCTCTTGTTACTGAAGATTACAGCACAAATGTTGATGAAGAAAACCAATATGTAGTTTACACTATAACATTAAAATCACAGCCTTTTGCCAAATATAGAATATGGTGGGATTCTGAAAAATATTTTGAGAATGACAAAACAACGGAAGATACCGCTGATCATTCGCAACTAACAACTTATTAGGAGAATTTCACGAAATGAAATATAGTGAAAACAGCAGGGCTTTCGCCTCTTTTTCAGGAAAATGTCCATATGAATGTTCGCACTGTTATACGTTTTCTAAAGAATTTGTTAGCAAAGGTAAAGCCGATGTTAATAGTATCATTAACGAACTCAATTCTAAAAAGAATTTTAACATTGTTTACATTTCTGGTTACAAAGAGAATTTTGTCGATCCCGCAAAAGGAATGTCTTTATTGGAATCTGTTTATGACAATTTCTGTTGTGATATACTAATTACCACTAGAGCTGTATTTGATGTAAATAATACAAATAGGTTATTTGCGTTAAACGCTCGAATGCAAAGTAATGGTAATCACTTGTATTTTTGTGTCTCAATACCAGCATATGAATCATATCGGCTGTTGGAACCCAACCCAATAATCCCTTCCCCTTCCCAACGATTACAATTTTTAAAAAATATATATTTGGGTGGAATCAATGCAATACTTACTATTAGGCCTTTGTGCCCAAATACTTTTGTACCAATTTCAGAAAGTATTAGACTAATAAATGAGATTGATGGATATTGTTCAGCCGTTATCTCAAGTGGTATTGTTGTTGATAATTTTATATTGACCAAATTAAATGAGTTTCCTGATGTCTTTGATTATGAAGAAAAGAAACTGATGAATTGCTTAGAAAATGATATTAATGTAAAATATGTTAATGTCAAAAAAGAGTTAGAACAAGTTGAGAACACTTGTAAAAAATCTGGCATTCCGTTCTTTCAAAATAGTTTACCAGCAATTAATTACATATTTAGTCTAAAGCACATCGAAAATAAGGATACCTAGAAAGGCGATTTAGTTTTTCTAGGTATTCTTATTTTCAAGCAGCAGATAAGCACTCCAGTTTCACCTCACAGGAAAAGGAATAATTTGAAAATGATGCAGCAAAGAAAAAACACTACAAAATAAGATTATACAAATACAAAAAAGCAGCTTTGTAATTGCATTACCAGAACACAAGAATGATATAAATTTCTCTATGCCATTGTCATAAAAGCCTTACTTCGACTTGTTTTGCATGGCGTTATTGTTACAATACAGCGGGATTGTGTCGATAAGAGATGAGTTGATATCGGCATAATGTTGGAAAAGGAACCAAAAAACATGAAAGATTGTGTAAAAATGAAGAAAAAAACGCCTAAATTGTTGAAAATTGGAAATTCGTGTGTTATTATACTCTTGAAAGAAAGTACAGAAAAACTACAGAAAATAAGACAAGTTATTATGGATGAAAGTGCTTTGGATAAAAAAGGTGTGGACAAGCCCACAGGGGCAAAAGGGGAAATAAAAATGGCAAATATAACAGAAAAATCCCAACAAAATAATTTGTATTTGTTTACTAATCTTGATGGAAAAACATCAGATGACTTAGTTACAAAATTCGAATTAGATAAAATGATCCCAGTTAAATTGGATAAAGTATTTGACTATTGCAGCATTGAGGTTTTACCTACCGATTTTAAAACTTATGAAGAGATTCCTGAAATATCTGAAATCGTTGATAAAAAAGGACTTATTTTGGGTGCTGTTGCAATAAAAAATAAGCAAATTAACATTTTATATAAAAAAGATGACACTCCACATCGTCAAAAATTTACTGTTGCTCACGAACTTGCTCATTGTTGTTTGAATGCTGAGAAAATTGCAGTCGATGGACACGTAGCGTTTAGATTAGATGTGGATATTAAAAATGCTGCAGAAGACGAATATGAAGCTAATGTTTTTGCTGGCGAACTTCTTATACCTAAAAAAACACTTGATTCGCTATATAAAGTTATAAAAAAGCCAAAACTTGAAATACTTTCTAAAATATTTGATGTTTCTGAAAATGTAATGAGAGCAAGATTAAAATATTTAAAATTGCCTTTTGAAGACTCAGTAAATGTTTAATTTTTAATGCGGAAGTGATTCAAGTGCCCAATATTAATGATTGGTTTTCTTCACTAGATATTGAAAATGGCGAAGAGCCCGAATCAGTAGATAATGCCCCAGAAGGAAGTAATTATACATATAAAGATACAGATATTGTTGATTTTTATAAAAAAGTAAATGATGAAAATAAAACGCCAGAAGAAAATATTCGAGACGGACATATAAGTAATTTGTTAGAATCCTATGTCAATGCATACAAATCCAAGATAACAACTCAAAAGTGTTTTAGATGTATTCTGTTTCTCATATCTATGTTAATCATAGTCGCATTTGCTTCTGTTTTTGTTAGTTTACTTGTAAACTTTGACTTTTCATCAGATTTAGATACAAGTGAAAGCCTTATTGGCTTAATATCTGTGTGTGTTACATTTCTCACTTCAGTTATAGGAATATTAAAAATTATAGTAAAATACTGTTTCCCTGAAAATGATGAAAAATACATAACAGAAATAGTAAAGGCTGTGCAACAAAATGACCTTGAAAACAAAAAGGAAAATTTAAAACATAAGTTAGCAATGAAAAATGATACCAAAAAACTGTAATTATAATTTCAAAAACTCCCTTACACAACTATTGTGTAAGGGAGTTTTGTTAAAATTATAATTACGAAAAAACGATAAAATAAAAAAACATTATTCATATTCGTTGAAGGATTTGGATACCATCAGCATCTGATATAAAGCTAGTAAGAAGGATAACCACCTGTTTTTTCTAGTGCCGAAATTTTATCTTTGTGTGATGATAATATGATCTAAATATTGCACTTTGTGCCCCAATATATGGAATATAGCTCATTATAAATTCGTCCACAAGATGCAATACTCTTTTGATTAAACTTTGGGTGTTGTATTTTCACATTACTGTATACAAAAACTATAATTTAATGTAATTTCAATGCACTATACGTATCAAATATAAATTATGTTTTGAATTTTTAGTTCAACCTTTTTAGTCTTCGATTTTTGAAAATTCTACATCTTCAACTAAATCATCCGCTGAAAAGTCTGTTCCATTTTTATTTTGTTTTTTGTAAAGATATTGAATATAATAATTACATAATTCTATTCCATATCGATATATATAATGCTTAAAAACATTATCATCGATGCTATCAAGCATCTTCTTTTCAGCGTTTTTTGATAGTTCTTCAAAATCAAGTTTATCTTTTTTTGCTTTATCTGCAAGTTTATCTATATCTATGATCTGTTTCTTTTTAGTTGAAATAACAAGTACAGCACGAATAAAGATCTCATTTTGTGTGTAGTACTTTAACATAAAACATGCAATTGAACCTTTTAATTTATCATTTGCATCATATTCATCAAGTGTATCTTTTTCATAAAAATGTTCCTCAAAGGCTTTTTGTTTGCTATTATATAATATGCTCGATTTCTTTTTTTTCAAAAAGTTTTGTAAAGTATCTTCACAAAAATCCGATGTGGTTAATCCTGAAAAACTTTCGGCATTCTCCCAATGATGCTCATCTTCTTTTGGAAAATTATATAAGAGTTGTACTTGAAAATCGTCTTTTTCATGAATATGCTTTTTTTCACTGGTCAAAAAAGCTAAATTTTCTACGAACTGATCAGATATATGTTTTAATTGTGTGCATGGTTGTGTGTAAACATGATCAGCAAGAAGATTACCAGCATAAATATTTGAAATTTGTTTTAATTGGTTTTCTATCTTATATCTACATATTGTGCTAGTGCTGTTTAAAACGGTGTGAAACAAATCTCGTTGTGCTGTGGTTAATTCTAAAATGCTTTTGGTATCATCCGTTATTTCGCCATATTTTTCGATTATCGCCAAACAACAATTAATTGTAAAAATGCCAACAGTAGCAATTATTCCCCATGTTGTTAATGAAACATCTGATGTTTTAGTATCAACTTCTATTAAATAAAGTTTTTCTCCAAAATATGTTACTATTAAGGAAAACCAAATTCCAGATAGTTTACCAAAAAGCATGGATACAAGCCAGTGCTTCGAAGTGAAATTTTTAATTTCAGGTATAAATTTTTTAATCGACTTCATATTGTATCTGTACCCTTCTTTTTTTATTGTTACTCATTCTTTTCCTTTTCTTCCCGTGGCTTTCAATTCCAACGGTCATCAAAATGGATTTCTCTCGTAACTTGATTTTGCCTATATTGTTCAGTTCTTCTGATATAGCAAATCTATAAATACCAGATGAAATAGTTTCTTGTTTTTGTTTCATCCAAACACTCCTATATTATGTTTTCAAAATTATCAGATTGATCATGATCTTTAAAGTAAAAAACAATAAATTGTTTTCGTATTCTTTTAAGAAAAGAATTATTATAAAATTAAATGCATAAGAATTTATAATTTGTAATTCATTTAAAAATGAATGAATTTTCTAAATTCATCGAAATAAAAGGTAAATTAAGTGCATCAAGCTGTTGCATAAAATTGCTGTTATTAAATATTATTGAAATTGTTTTGTAGTCATTATTGAAAAAAGATTGTTTTAAAGTTTCTTCTTTACACCCTGAACTTAATAGCATTTTCATAAACCAAAAGTTGGATTGAAAACCTACTTCGTCTGTGTGATTTGTTATTTTATAAGTGAGCCATTCGTTCAAAGTTGCATTTAAACCAAAATAATCATGTCCGTTTTCTTTAAATGCTATACCAATTACCCAACAGAACTTAAACTTGTTAATATGTTTAAAATTCCTACTCAATCTATTTATAAATTCTCGTACAACAATATGTTCATTAAATAACGATTCTTTTATAAAAATATATCCGTTTTTGGTTAAACATTTACTTCGAGTAACATTCAAATCTTTATGTTTGCCTATACATTTTCCATCGGGAATAATGAATACTTTTTTTGTCATGTTTGGTACTTTACTAAAGTTTTTAACATAAGGCTCATATTGTTCTTTAATTTTTTCGTAATATTTATCATTGATTCTTTTTAATTCTTTTGAATAATCCATAAAATGCTCCTATAATAATTTGGGGTAATTATTTAAAAAATCGCAGTAACACCATACAAAATATATCAAATATTTTTTTAATACATTTTGAAACATGAATTTTTTTGACTGGGAATTATGCAATTTTTTATAATTTGGTGTTAGTGTATACAGTTTGCCTAAAGTATTTAACTTGCCTTATCATCCTCTCTATAACTGTCAATCCTCTTAATCCACTCCTCTTTTTCTTCAGGAGTTAATTCCCCTAGTGGTTTACGCAATATCTTTGCTACCTTAGATGCATAAAACAGCAATTCTATATTCTCTTTATGTAAAGGGTTTTCGTTCATCCGCATTACAGTTGCTTTTTTCAAAACAAAAGCAGCAAATGAAAAGATAAATCTTTTTAACATCTTAAATGCACCTCCATATATATATGACAAAAATCGACAAATACTTCACAAAAATTTTTATAAATATTTAAAATCGTGAAAATCAACAAAAAACAACACCGTGTTTCGTGCAACTACGACAACACGGTGTTGTTTTATATATCCCCATATGAAAGGAGTTGGTGATAAATATGAATCACCCGTAAAACCAAACAAAAAATAGGAGTTGATTTTAATGAATACAGGTAAAAAGCATCCGAGATTAATCGGTATGTCCCATCATGACGAAAGAGAACTGAACTCTATTGAAGAAGTTGCAAAATATATATGTGAAAAAGGTGTGTCAGGTGATGTAACAATTACATACGAAGACGGAACTCCGTTCTTAAACACCTTCGGAATATATATTGATAGAATTTCTGATATGGAGTATCGTTCAGAATTGTTAAAAGTCCTTATTCCCATGCAGAAAGCATTGGACGGCACAGAAGATTTTGGTGATCCCGATGACTCTGAAGATATGGGAATCGAAATGTAAAAGAGGTGAAATTTTATGAGCTCATTTGAGAATATGTCACGATATGCAGAACGAATGCAGAAGCAGTATCCCGAAGGTACTCGCCTTTTGTTGAACAGCATGAATGATCCTTACGCTCCTGTTCCACCCGGTACAAGAGGTACAGTTGACTTTGTAGATGATGCTGGTCAAATTCATATGAAATGGGATAACGGTAGAACACTTGCAATCGTTCCCAGTGAAGACGATTTCAGAAAGCTTACCGATGAAGAATTGGCTGAAGAATCTGAAACCGAAGAAACAGAAAATATTGAACAAACAATGTAAAAATGAGGTGTATAAAAACTAAATAAATAGGATGGTCGGATGCTATATGGCAATCCGATTTTTTGATATGTTTGCAGGTATCGGTGGGTTTCGTTCAGGGTTAACTGCCATAGGTGGCTTTGAGTGTGTCGGTCATTGTGAAATTGATAAATATGCTAATGCTGCCTACTGTGCGATGTACGAAACCGGAGGTGAGCAATATTATGAAGATGCACGGCAAATTAACCCCGAAGCCTTACCCGATTTCGACCTGCTCTGTGCAGGATTTCCTTGCCAAGCTTTCAGCGTTGCCGGAAAACGAATGGGATTCAGTGATACAAGAGGAACTCTCTTCTTTGATGTTGCCCGAATCCTTGAAGTTAAAAGACCTGCATTTGTATTCTTGGAAAACGTTCAAGGCTTGTTATCGCATGACTCAGGCGAAACACTTAAAACCATCTACTCCGTGCTTGTTGAAATGGGGTATAATCTCGAATGGTGTGTGCTTAACAGCAAATATTTCGGAGTCCCCCAACAAAGAAGGCGGTTGTATATTATCGGATATCTTGATGGACGATGTACCGGACAAATATTTCCTGTCGAATGCTGCAATGGAGAAAATCTCAAGGAAGTCATTCCCGGCAGCCAAGGACAAAGAGTCTACGACATAACAGGTGTTTCGTGTACATTGTGTGCAGGTGGAGGTGGTATGGGTGGTAAAACAGGATTGTATTTCATTGATATGAATAGTGAACCTGTAATAACTCCCCAAGCACGATGCATAACTGCACGACAAGATTCAGGTGTAAGCAATCGCAGAGGAGAACATTCAGGTGTACTGATAGAAGATGCTCCGAGAGCAGTATTGACACCCGATAGAGAAAAGGTTCGTCAGCAAGGCAGACGGATGAAAGAACCCGATGAGGAAATGTTCACAATAACTGCTCAAGACAGACATGGCGTTTATCATAAGGGGAGAATCCGTAAGCTTATGCCCATTGAGTGTTGGCGTTTGCAAGGGTTTGAAGACAAACAATTTAATAAGGTTGTCGCATCCGGTATTAAGGATGGACAGTTATATAAGATGGCTGGTAACTCTGTGAGTGTACCGGTCATTTCTGCTATTGGCAGAAAAATAAGAGAAGTTAATGAAAAATATCAAATTGTAAAGGAGTGATAGTATGCCGAACCATGTTACTAATCGTATCAAGTTTTCGGGTGATCCCGAAAGAATCAGAGCGATTATGGAAGGTATAAAACACGATGAAATGGGTCTTGGTTCTGTTGATTTCAACAAGATAATTCCTATGCCTGAATCATTGAATATTACAGCAGGTTCTGTTACAGATAAAGGTCTTAAAGCATATAAAGACTTTGTATCTGTTCTTTTATTTGATGGTGCAAACAAAGGGATTGACCTTCTGAATATTCCCGAAGAAAAAGAAGCTATCTTCTTAAAACAGAGAACAGATATTGATGATGACGAATGGGCAGCAGGTCGTCAGGCTTTCCGTAACATTCAGCAGTATGGGTTTCCTACATGGTATGAATGGAGTATCAATAATTGGGGTACAAAATGGAATGCCTACGACTGTATTGAAATTGAAGGTACAACAGAAGAACAGTATGAACTCTGTTTTAATACTGCCTGGTCTGCTCCACATCCTATTCTGTCAAAACTTGCGCAGATGTATCCCGATGTTGAAATAGAACATGAATGGGCTGATGAAGACTTCGGTCACAATCTTGGCAGGATTAGGTATAAGGGCGATATAGTTCTTGAAGAATATATACCTGAAACCATAAAAGAAGCATTCGAACATGCTTTGAAAGTTCACGGATATGAAGATATGGAAACTGTTGGTCTAACATTGAATTCAACTGAAACCGACTATATTCCTATTTGGCATGAAGAATTATCTGCTGTTCAGTTTCAAGATAAGGTATTTTTGTTCTCTGAAAGCAGAAAGACTGCAGCTGATGTTCCTAAAGGCTTCTACTGTTATGAATGCAGAACAAGTGATGACCAAAGCTTCTTGGCAACTCTTGAACCGAATGTAAAAGTAAACTACGGTGGTACTCTCATTACGGATGAACCGATTGAATTCGGAGAAAAAGGCTATATAGACCTTAAAGAAGAACCAATTTCATTCCCCGATATTGACGAGGTATCTTTTGAAAGGTTTATGAACGATAAGGCAGGAATTGAACAGGAAATGGTAGGTGCAGAAAGTTGTCAGTTAAGACAGTAAACACGGAAGAACTTCGTAGTATGTCCAGTACCGAAGGTCTTGTGTTACAGGGCTGTGGTGGTGAACTGAAAGAATGGATTGACGGCATCAACGGATTGTTTAAGAGGAGTGGAATTCTCCTTGAAGATAGCGAATTCAAAGAAGATGACTGTTATACATTTAAAAACGGTGATCTCACTTGTTTGTTGTTTCCCTTTAGTGATGATATAAGCATCGATTTAGGGAAAATGGCAATGTGGCGTTTGCAGACACATCAAGACCTCGGTGGTACTTGGTTTTCTGACTATGTAGATAATCGTCTCGGTGGTTTCATTAAAGAAAATGATTCACCCGAAGAAAAAGCAAAACCCGATTGTGCTTTGATTGGTGAGGATGGTAATATTTTTAATCTTATGGGTATTGCATCAAGAACCTTAAAAGAAAACGGTATGGCTAATGAAGCCAAAGAAATGTGTGAGCGTGTAAGGTCATCAGGCAGTTATTACGAAGCTCTCGGTGTTATCGGTGAATATGTCAATATCACCTCCTCCGAAGACATGACCGAAGATGAAAGCGAGGGAATTGCATTACAATGAGTGAAATCCTTGCATTTATCATAGGTGCTATGTTAAGCAGTATAGTAACTACCACAGCGATGTGTTGCGTTTTTATAAACAAAAAGAATTACTATGAAGAAAAAATCATAGAACTTCAAAAATCAAATAAGCAAGAGTAAGACGGTATTTATCACAAAATGATGAATACCGTCTTTTTTTATGCCCAAAAGTGAGGTGATTCAATGAAAACCCCTGTATCAAGGGTTGGTAACAAAAGTTCAATACTCAACATTCTCTATGCTGTATTTCCTTTACAGTACGGCAGATTTGTTGATGTGTTCGGTGGTTCCGGTAGCGTCCTTCTGGGAAAAGAGCAGGTTGACTCCTTCGAGGTTTACAATGACTATGACAGGAATTTGGTAAACCTTTTCCATTGCATGAAGGAACGAACTATGGCAACAATTCGTGAAATCGGCTTTTGCAATCTTAACTCACGTGAGGATTTTAACTCTGTTAAAAAGTTCTTTGAGTTTGAAGAATTTAAAGATGATTTTTACAGAGAAGAATTACTGTTGACAGAACTGATGTTTCCACCACCCGAAGCAAATGAACTTAATGAAATAAGAACTCGTATTACTAAAGACTATGATGTCCGTAGAGCAGCAATGTTTCTCAAACTCTTACGATACAGTTATTCAAGCGGCTGTAAGTCTTTTGCATCACAGCCATTTGATATACGAAAGTTGTTTGAGCTTATAAAACAACTTGAAAACAGAATGGCAAATGTAGTGGTTGAAAACCAGGACTTTGAAACGCTTATAAAACACTACGACAGACAGGATACTTTTTTCTATGCTGATCCCCCATATTTTTCTACTGAAGATATGTATGCTGTAGGCT
The DNA here is from genome assembly GCA_045543035.1 of Acutalibacteraceae bacterium. Lineage (GTDB taxonomy): Bacteria > Bacillota > Clostridia > Oscillospirales > Acutalibacteraceae > DTU089. Next base: position 38,578 of record JAZQMA010000055.1, read on the forward strand.
TTAACTGGAATGATCACGTGCGCTTAAAGGATACACTTTCCAAAATACAAGGTAAGTTCTTGCTTTCATATAACGATTGTCCTGAGATAAGGGAACTGTACAAAGGCTTTTCTATGCTTGATTTTTCTCGTACTCATTCTATGGCACAAAGGTACGAAGCCGGAAAAGAATTCAAAGAGTTGCTTATATCAAACTATGACTTATACGAAAGAGAACGAAGCAAACCACAACAGTTAACCTTATTCAGTTGTTATGGTGATGATAAATATGATTATGAAAAAGTGTTAAAGGAGTGTATCGTCCAATGCAGAATTCAGAATTAAATCAAGACAGTATATTTCTTTCTATACCTCTTGAAGATTTTGAGAGTTTAAACATTTCGGTAGAAAGAGTGTGTTCTACCCATTCAGGCGTGGGAACATTACATATTAAAATAACAAACAACGAAAGCGAGGTTGAAAATTGATGGCAAAAATATATCGTGTGCTCGGTAAAAAAGGAAGGATTACAATTCCTTTTGAATTGAGGCAATCTGTCGGATTTAAATATAACGATATTTTATCATTTACCGAATCCGATGATGGAAGTTCAATAATTGTTAAAAGAGAAAAAGTATGTGATAACTGTAAGTTAACTGATTCATCACAAATTGATGAAATGACTTTATATGATTTTTTGAATCAACTTCCCGTCGAGCAGCAAAAAGCTGCACTTGTTCATCTTTCGGTTAAATGGGCAATGGAACAGGCAGGTGTTTCTCTTGAAAATTAAGATATTCCAAATCAACAATGAACGAGATGCACTCGATGTTAAGTTTATGAACCTTGACAGAACTGCACGAATTCAGAAAACAGACAAAATAAAGCCTAAAATAATATTCGTCAAAACACATTGACAAAAGCATTAAAGATGCTTGAACAAAAATACACAAAAGGTGGTAGCAATGGATAAATATGTTCCTCTGTATCTCTTTTCTTTAAAAGAAGCCAAAGAATATGAAGAAGTCGACAAATGGAGAAAGAGTCATAGTGCCAACTGTGATTGTGCAAGAACCATTGAACGCGCAATACGAGATAACTATAAAAACAACATTCTTGGAAAATGCATCAATGACATTATTGCCACATATGGTCTTGATCGAGTTAATTGGGTTCTTGCGAATACAGTGCAAGAAAATAAGAATGATGGTCGCTTTTCTGAAGAAAACAAAAAATGGGCGAAAAACATTTGGATTCCCAAAGAAGAACATCGTTGGCAGTTTGTAGTTGAATCACATCCCGGTCTGGTAGATTTGCTTATTAATCAAGCAAGAGAGTATTACAAAAATTTAGGTATCTTTGATTCAAGCCATTGTACTGATGAAGGCGATTACACGGACAAAGTATTGGTGATTAAGCCAAGTACACTTAAAGATGAATACAAAACAGCAGATTTTCAGTTGTTTTTTGCGACAAGTGGTTTCGGATGTGATCCTAATGCAATAGGTTCACAGGTTAACGGTTATTTTCTGAAGGATGATGAATTTACTCATTTTAGAAGACAAAATTTCTTTGGTGTTTTGGATGAAAAATATCTTCCCGAATGGGCAAAGGAAAAACTTTCCGAATACAGGTTACAAGAAAACAATGATGTAGGAATGGGAGGTTTGCAGTAATGAAAATAAAAATATTCCAAATCAATAATGAACGAGATGCAAATGATGTTAAGTTTATGAACTTTGACAGAACTGCACGAATTCAAAAAACAGAAAAAATAGATCCACAAATATATGATGAGGTTTTCAATGGTGATATTGAAGCGAAAACACTTGAAGATGTTTTCACTCGTTTTAACACAGAATCTCATCCACTTCACAGAGGGCACTCTCTTTCCGTTTCGGACATCGTCCAGACAGATGAGGGTGCCTTTTTTTGTGACTCTGTAGGTTTCCAAAAGGTTGATTTTGATGCAACCCTTACACAGAAACCTGACAACTTAATGACTATCGTCTATGTTGAGCCAAACCGTCCTCCGTTTGTTTCTGAGGTGGCACACACCCTTGAAGCAGAGCAGAGGGCTGTAGGTGGATACATAGAACCGATATACATGGAAGATGACAATGTCTGTCTTATAGGCAACGAAGAATCAAAACTTATGGGTATGGCAGGTAACCGTAGACTTGGTGAAAGTACCATCATTGCCGGACCATTCTTTGTTGTTGGTTTGACAGAAGATGACTTCCGTTCACTTACAGACGAGGAGGTGATGACATATATGGAAAGGTTCAAAGAACCCGAACAGATTTCTCAGGCAGAAGTCGAATCGGATATGGGATTCACAATTATAAGTTTCAATTAATCGAAAGGTAGGTAAAAAAATTATGGCACAGAAAAAACAGCCACTTGTAAATGCGAAAATTGATCTCATGGTAAATCAGGAAGATAGCAAAATCAAAGCATATGCCAGTGCAAATATTGCAGGTGCATTTGCTATTCACGGTCTTAAAGTAATTGACTCATCAAAAGGTCTCTTTGTTCAGATGCCTCAGAGCGTTTATACCAAAGACGGTGAAAAGAAATATAGCGATATCTTCCATGCTATTACGGCAGATGCAAGAAACGAAATTAATGCAGCCGTTCTTAAATCATACGAAGAAAGACTTCACATGGATGAAGCAGAAGCAATGAGTGAGCAGCCTGACGATGATGTCGAGGCTGCTTTTTCACAGTCAATGTAATTAAAAGAAAGTTGAGGTAAAAATTTATGTTTAAAAAAATCAAAGATAAGGTTATGTCCTTAAAAGCAAAAGCTGTTGAAGTTATCGAAACAAAAACAGCAGAAACCTATGTTGATACAGGTGTCAAGGTTCTCATCGCAGTCGTAATCGGTGCTCTCCTTCTCACTCTTCTCTATGCCCTTTTTGAAGACACCATCATGCCTTCTGTTGTGACAAAGGTACAGGAACTCTTCAATTATGGTGGATAATGAGGTGAGTTTATGTTAAAACAGATTTTTTATAAATTACGTGAATTTATAAAAAAGATACTAAACAGAATTTTAAACAAAATAAGGAATAAGTTTATAAACAAAAGTGCCGAAACTTATGTGAATTCAGGAGTTAAAATCCTCATCGCTGTAGTTATCGGCGCTTTGCTTTTAGGTCTTCTTTCTCCGCTTTTGGAAAATGAAATTATGCTTCCTGTTAAAGAAGGTTTTGAAGAAGCCTTCGATCATTATTAAGAAAGTTTGAGGTAATTAAATATGTTTAAAAAAATCAAAGATAAAGTTATGTCCATCAAAGCAAAGGCTGTTGAGGTTATCGAAACAAAAACAGCTGAAACCTATGTTGATACAGGTGTTAAGGTTCTCATCGCAGTCGTAGTCGGTGCGCTCCTTCTCACTCTCCTTTATGCCCTTTTTGAAGACACCATCATGCCTTCTGTTGTAACAAAGGTACAGGGTCTCTTTAATTATGCCGGTTAACTAATACTTGCTCGGTGGGAGTATTAAAACTCCCACCAATCTTTTGAAAGGAGAATTTTATGAATTTAATTGTTGGTCCGATTATGCCGAAAGTTATTGATGTAACAGTTGAAACACTTTGCAAGTTATTTGGTATATCGGTTATTCTTGGCGCAGTTGTATTGGCAACTGTATTGATTGCGAAATATGCCCTTAAAAGATGGGGTGGCGAGAAGGTAAAAACTATAGCAGGTTTTGTAGGCATCGGTCTCGGAGTAACAGTAGCTTTGCTGTGTTTTTTCGGATGTACCACTATGACGGTGCGTGGCATTTTGTTCAGCTTAATTCTCCTTTTAGCATCTTTTAGTGATATTAAATCAAGAGAATGCGATGACTGGCTCCATGTAATGATTGTTATAGTGGCATTCGTAGGCTTTGAATTATCCAGTATACCAAGCATGTTGCTATCTGCTTTCGTTATTTCCTTGCTGATGATATTAAGCATCTTCATAGGAAAAGGAAGAATCGGTGGTGCAGATATAAAGTTCTGTATCGCAAGTTCATTGGTGCTTGGTTTAAAGAACAGCGTTATAGGACTTACCTTGGGATTGGTGCTCGCAATTCTTATGAACATTAAAAGAAACAAAAAAGAGGGTTTCCCTCTCGTTCCATATCTTGCCACAGGATTTATGGTGGCATATTTCATTTAACAGGAGGTTATGTAAAAAATGAAAAACAGAACAATTATAGGTATCATCTGCATGGCGCTTGCTGTTGTAATGACCTTCGTAGTTGCTCCTATTGTTACGAATATTACAAGCGACACAACAAAGATAGTACGACTTACACAGGATGTGAAACAGGGCTCACCCATTACAGAAGATGTAGTAGAGGTGGTTAAGGTTGATAAAGATTCAATCCCTTCAGGTGCTATTGAAGATAAAGCTGATGTCGTAGGTAAATATGCTGCTTCCAATCTGTATAACGGTGACTTCTTCACAAAGGATAAGCTCACCAAAGATGGTAATACTGCTGAAGATGTATTCGCAACACTTGACGGTAAACATGTAGCAATCAGCGTAACAGTAGACAGTCTTGCGGCAGGTGTATCAGGTAAGCTCCAGAACGGAGATATCGTAACATTCCTTATTGTCAACAACGACACTAACAAAGCAGTAACTCCTCCCGAACTTAAATATATGAAGGTTATAACCACAACTACATCGGGTGGTATTGATAAAGATGCAGTAATTAAGAATGAAGACGGAAGTTATGAACTCCCAAGTACAATTACTGTTCTTGCAAATACACAACAGGCAAAGTTACTTGCAGAATATGAAGGTAATGCAGAAATTCATGCGGCACTTGTATACAGAGGTGATAAATCAACTGCCGATAAGTTCTTATCCACACAGAATAGCTACTTTAAGAATAAAACAGAAACAACAACCGAAGGTGGTGCTGTGAATGAGTAAGTTTATTGCAGTTTGTGGCTCACCTGATAGTGGTAAAAGTTCTATTGCCATTAAGGTTGCACAGACCTTATATAACAAAGGAAAGAAAAGAGTCCTTTACTTTTCACCCGATTTGATGGTGCCTTGTATGGGTTACATCTTCCCTCATTGTAAGGGAAGTGATTTGTATTCAATCGGTAAGGTTCTTGATAAAACGGATGTGTATCGTGAAGATGTCCTTCGTAGCATTGTAACAACAAAGAATATGCCGAATTTCGGTTATTTAGGCTACAAAGCAAACGAAAACAAATACACATATGCAAGACCGACAGAAGACAAAATCAGTCAGTTGTTTATGAATATGAGAGAACTTGCTGACTACATAGTTATTGACTGTGTAAGCGACAGAAGTGACCTTATCTCTTCTCTTGCTAAAGCAGAAGCTGATGTTATTGTTCAGGTTGTAACTCCGACACTTAAATGCATGTCATACTATGCAGCTAACGGTGACCAGTTTATTGCATTTGCAGACAAAGTGGTAAAGGTAATCAACATAAAAGATAATGATATCTATCTCCCTGTCGGTGAGGTCAAGGAACACTTTAAGGATGTTGTAATCAAAATTCCTTACAGTCACTCCCTTAAACAGCAGTCTATCACAGGAACTTTATCAGAACATATCACCGATAAAGTCTTCTGCGATAGCATTTCGAGGTTAGCAAAGGTGGTGAGCTGATGAGCCAAATAATTGGTTTTTTCCCACTTCTTAATAGTGTACAGAAATATATCTCTGAAAACTATGCAGCTTCACTATCAGACAAAGATAAATATGGTCAGTTGAGAACCTACATTGATAAATACTTGTATGACCACGATTATATGGTCGAAGGAATGAGCTTCAAACAACTGTCAGACAAGCTCTATTGTGAAATGGCTGAATACTCCATCTTAACAAAGTATTTAGGACGTGAGGATATTGAAGAAATTAATATCAACGGTTGGGATGATATTGCCATAACATATACCGATGGTCACATTGAAAAGACTACGGAACACTTTTATTCACCACAACACGCTATTGATATTATCAAAAGACTTCTTCACCATTCGGGTATGATTATTGATAATGCAACTCCTATGGCTCAAGGTCATTTGCCCGGTAACACACGAATCACAGCTCTTAAAGAACCTATTGTTGATGATGACATAGGTATCTGTGCATCAATCCGACTTTTGCACCCTTCAAGAGTTACAAAGGATGAAATCGTTAAAGGTAATAATGCAACACAGAAGATGATTGACTTCTTGTGCATGTGTCTCCGCTATGGTGTTTCTTTCGTTGTAGCGGGTGCAACCAGTTCAGGTAAAACAACACTCCTTAATGCATTGCTTTCAACAATTCCCGATAACAAGCGAATATTCAGTATTGAATCAGGTTCTCGTGAATTATCTCTTGTTCGCAAAAATGATGATGTTACAACCAACAATGTAGTACATACATTATCAAGACCTTCTGATAACGAAGCTTACGATATAACACAGGAAGATTTGGTTGTAGCATCCTTGCGATTCAACCCCGATATTGTAGTTGTCGGAGAAATGCGAGATACTGAAGCTTATTCTGCTGTTGAAGCATCCCTTACAGGTCATACTGTTGTATCAACTATCCATGCCTCTGCTGCCGATGCAGCTCATATGCGTTTAGCACTCCTTTGTCAAAAGCGTTTCCCTATAAACTTTAAGACATCGCTGATGCAGGCTGGTCAGGCATTTCCTCTCGTTGTTTACGCTCATAAGTTGGAAGACAATTCCCGAAAGATTATGGATATATCTGAATGTGTAATCACTCCTTCAGGCGAAAGAGAGTATCGCACATTATTCAGATACAATATTACAAGCAACACTATGCAGGGTGATAACTACATAATCGAAGGTCATTTTGAACAACCCGAAATAATGAGTGATAATCTTAAACACAAGTTGATGCAGTTCGGTGTACCTCAAAGCGAGTTGAAAAAGTTCTTGCAGAAGGGAGCTGATTATGTATGATTGTTTTTTCAATCATATCATGCATATGCGTTATAGTGGCAATTGCCTGTTTCCTTGACCTTACACCCGAAAGAGTAACGAATGATTTAATTCACATCATTACTCCTCACGATACCCTTCGTGAGAAAGCAAGGGCTATAAGAGGAAACAAAAAAAGACATGGTGTATATACCAAGCTTATGGAAATGAAAACTGCATTGGCAGTAACAGGTAAATCCAAAAACTTCGTAATCGTTTGTTTTTCTTCCGTTATCTTGTTTGCTGTTGGTGCATTCGTTGCTGTCCTTATTGATAACCTTTTCTTGCTCCCGGCTCTCTCAATATCACTTGCTTTAGTACCTTTTGTGTACACTGCAAATACTCTTGCGATATATGAAAAAACAACAAAGGAAGAATTGGAAACAACTCTTTCAATTATCACAACATCATATATCCGTAATGATGATATTGTTTCGTCAGTAAGAGAGAATATCCAGTATATAAAGCCACCTATAAAAGATGTTTTTATAGCATTTGAAACAGAAGCAACTCTCGTTTCATCGAATATAAAACATGCTTTATATAACTTGAAGGATAAAATTGATGATGAGATTTTCCGTGAGTGGTGCGACACCTTGATTCAATGTCAAGATGACCGAACATTAAAAGACACCTTGCTCCCCATTGTTGCAAAGCTTACTGATGTTCGTATAGTAAACAGCGAACTTAAAACGATGCTTTCTGCTGCAAAGAATGAGTATTGGGTAATGGTGTTATTGGTTGTCGGCAACATACCCTTGTTATATATGCTTAACAAAGACTGGTTTAACACTCTGATGTATGAAACATCAGGAAAAGCCGTGTTAGGTATATGTGGCGTGGTAATTTTAATAACAGCTTTGTTCATGATGAAATTTACAAAGCCAATAGAATACAAACGATGAGGAGGTTGAATATATGATACAAGCAATTGTCGGAATCCTTTGTGGATTAGGTCTCTTTTATATCCTTGTTGATTTGTATGCAATCCCTTATTACAAAACATCAAAGGCTGTTGAATCAATCTCGAAACAACAGAAAGAAAAAACATCGGGTCTTGATGTGTGGCTGAAAGGTGTGGCAGGTTTCTTTGCAAAGCACATGCGACTTAATGAGTTCAAAAAAGCTCAACTCCAGAACGACTTGAACACGGCACAGATGAATATCTCTCCCGAAATGTTCAAAGCAAATGCGATTGTAAAATCTCTCATCATAGCTACATTTGCAATACCCGTGTTATTTATACTCCCATTATTAAGTCCCATAATCCTTGTGTTAGCCATAGCGTTATATAACAATGAGGTGCGTTCAGTTTCAAAAAGAATAAAGGCAAAAAGAAGAAAAATTGAATACGAGCTTCCAAGACTTGTCTTTACAATTGAGAAAACCTTGAAGCATAACCGAGATGTGTTATATATGCTTGATAGCTACATGGAAAGTGCCGGACCCGAAATAAAGCACGAATTAGAAATAACCGTAGCTGATATGAGGTCAGGTAACTATGAAGCGGCGATTACAAGGCTTGAATCCCGTGTAGGCTCATCAATGATGAGTGACGTGTGCCGAGGTCTTATAGGCATACTTCGTGGTGACGATACAGAAATGTATTGGGCATCCTTATCAATCAAGTTCAATGACATTCAAAGACAACAGTTAAGACTTGAAGCACAGAAAGTACCGAGAAAGGTAAAGAGATTGTCAATGTGCCTTCTCTTATGCTTTATGCTGATCTATGTTGTGGTAATCTTCTCGCAGATTATGTCATCTGTGGGCGTTCTCTTCACATAAGGGGGTGTCGGTGTGTTTAAGTTAAATAAACGTGGCGAAGGCTACATCGACATCTGTGTCGGTGTAGTTGTTTTTGTAATGGTATTGGTGCTTTCGCTCAATCTGTTCAGCTTCATCACCTTAAAGGTAGAAATGGATCAGATAGCCGAGGAGCTTATAAAATCGGCAACCTACACAGGAGAATTCGGTGACGAGTTTTGGGAAAGAGATTCGGATTTACTTGGTGAATATTATGACTATGATATCGAATACGGTGCTGATGAATGGTTCAACACATCACTTGAACGAGTGCAGCTCGGTGACAAAATGTGGATAACCATTTCAAAGGATACCTATGTACAGGGCTTGGGAGTTTTCAAAATCCCGGTTACCGTAACAGTTACAAGGTCAGGTCTTTCCGAAAAGTATTGGAAGTAGGTGGAATAATGAAGAACAAACGTGGCGATGGATACATCGGAACATGTGTTATGATTTTAATCCTATGTATGATACTTTCAATTTTTATTGAATTCGTTGCAACAGTAAATGTGATACGCATATCAGAAAGAAATGCCCGAATTGTATTGGACAGTTTCGTAATGGAAAACTCAATTGAAATATATGATTCAATAAAAACAGGAACAGATTTTACAGAGGTTGTTGATGTTGAACAATATATTTCTAAATATTCTGAATATAATTCGCTGGACTTTAATGAAAATATGTTGTATTGTTGTGGTGACGATGGCGAAGAACTGTATCGGCAGACAATACCGACAGTTCAACTCATAGAGGAAAACAGACTTAAAATAATTGCTGAATATACGATAACAGTTCCTCTGTACTTCGCAGGTCAACAAGTAACTGAAGTGACTGTACCAATAACAGTAACTTCAAAATTCAATCCGAAATTTTAATCAGGAGGCTGATAATATGAAAAACAAAAAGGTACTTATCGGTACAATCGTAGGCATCGTAGTGGTAGCTGTAATAATTGTGGCTGTAATCGGTCTCGGCAAAGACGAGAACAATACAGAACCTACAACAGAAATTACAACCGAAGAAGCATTAATCGAAATCCCTACTGACATAGAGGATGACACAACAGAGCCTGAAACCTTGGTGGAAGATGACGATATGCTGAAAATCGAAGATGTCGATACAGTAACCGAAAAGCCAAACACAAATGAAAATACGGTTAAGGTGGAAAAACCCGTAGAAGAAAATGAAAACAGAAACGATAATGCACAAGGTATTGTAATCAATGGTGATGCTGATACAAGCATCTACTCATGTGGCAAGAGTGGTCACCATTGCGAAAGCAAAGAAACCCATGACTTTATCGTAAGTCTCGAAAACAAAGGCTGTCACCACTGTGGTTCACACTCATGCAAGAGCTTCTATACCACAGATGAATGGGGAAATGCATGTTACGATGAAACAAAATGTCCACAGTACGATGTGAAAAAAGATGCCTTGAAATACTGCCAAGATTGTGGTAAACCTACAGGGCGAGGTTACAATGGAACATGTACAAAATTCGTAGAAGATACAGTATGTCCCGACTGCAACGAACCAGTAAAAGCAAGGACTTGCCACTCACATTAAAAAATAAACAAACATAAAGACCTGCTTCGGCAGGTCTTTTTTTATTGACAGAAAGGTGTTGATTAATATAAAACGAGTAATTTCAATAATACTTGCCATAATCACAGTTATAAGTGTACTACCCACATCGGCATTTGCTCTCTCATGGGATGGTAGTTCTGTCACGGGTAGTAGTGCTACAGGTAGTGCGAGTGACCCTGGTTATGCCATAAGAACAGATAGCGATAACTGTATTGGTTATCGTTTCAGTTGTGTTAAATCAGATGGCTCAATGAAAGTATCAAAGGTAATTGATGTTTACAGAGATACAGGATATGGCGATCTCGGTTATTCAGACGGATATAAATTTACTACCAAGTATAGTAAGAAACAGTTAATATCAAGAAAGAACAACAGTTTCTCAACATCAGATAATACAACTAACTGTTATAAAGAAGAGTATATCCCATTTACGACTGCTTTACCTGCTCCATCAGGAATGGGTACATGGCAGACCTATAACGGTAATATCAATCAGATACTTTCTCGTTTAGGCGTTGGTAGTGTAAGCAACTTGAACTATGGTGATAAGGTTATCGTTGAACCTATATACGACCTTTGCTTAAGATCAACCTACCATTCAGTTACCGTAACAGAATATGCAATTTACGGTAGATATTTACTTGGTGGTACAAGTACGGGTGGTTCTTCTTCAACCTCAAATACATGGGGATATATTTCAAGATTTACCAACAAAGAATTTCCCAATGAATTGTATACACCAAACGGACAAGGTCTGTGGACTGCTGCATCAAAGCTTACATCAAAAGAAACATTTAACAACTTAATTGATAAGGGTTATGGTGCAGGTATTGCATATACCGAAACAACCAACAAAACTTACAAAATCAAGTTTAATGGTAATGGTTCGACAAGTGGTTCGATGAGCGACCTTTCAATGGTTTATGGTACTGCAAAAAAACTTACCGCAAATGCATTTAAGAAAACAGGTCATGAATTTGTTAACTGGAACAGAAAGTCTGACGGTTCGGGAACATCATATTCCAACAGACAGTCAGTTAACAACTTGACTTCAACTCATGGTGCAACAGTAAATCTCTATGCACAGTGGAATCCGTATGTTCTTAAAGTATATTACGATGCCAATGGTGGTAGAATTGCATCATCAGACACATACAAGCTGAATTCTGAAGGTCGTGTGTATAAGAAAGCTGATAATGAGCAGTATTATCAGACATGGACATATAACAGTAAAAAGACCGATGGATTGGTAAATGTCGGTACATTCGGAATTGCAAGAACAGGATATATCTTTAATGGTTGGTGGTGTACAACTGCCGATGGTGTTGGTCAGATTATTAACCAAAACAATGGTGATATAAAACCGACAGATATCAATCCCGACATTGCAAACGGAGACTGTTCAAGAAGAATGTATGCTCAATGGAATCCTATAAGGTATACTATTGCATTTAACGGTAACGGTCATACAGGTGGTTCTACTACTGCTATGATATGTACTTACGATGTTGCAAGTAATCTTACTGCAAATGGATTCACAAAAATGGGCTATCACTTTTTAGGATGGAATACAAAAGCTGACGGATCAGGCACAACCTATACAAACAGACAGTCAGTATTGAATCTCTCATCTACTCACGGTTCGACTATTACTCTTTATGCACAGTGGGAAACCAATGCATATTCCATAGGCTTTGATGGTAACGGACATACAGGTGGTAGCACATCAGGTATGACAATGAAGTTCGATGAGAGCAAGGCTCTTACTGCAAACGGATATACAAGAACAGGTTACACATTTAAGAACTGGAATACAAAAGCAAACGGAACAGGTACATCATATTCAAACAGACAAACTGTAAGAAACCTCACATCTACCAATGGTGGAACAGTTACTCTTTATGCACAGTGGAATCCTATAACTTACAAAATTGTATTTAACGGAAACGGTCACACAGGTGGTTCAACTGCTGAAATGGCAATGACATATGATGTTGCAGCTAACCTAACAGAAAATGGCTTCAGAAAAACCGGTTATGTATTCACTGGTTGGAACACAGAACCCGATGGTTCAGGAACAAGATATACCAATCGCCAGTCAGTTATTAATCTGTCTTCAACAGAAGGTGCTGTAATTAATCTCTATGCACAATGGCGTCCGATAACATATACAATCAGATTTAACGGTAACGGTGCTACAAGAGGTACAATGGCAGCTATGGAAATGTTATATAACCAGGCCAAGAATCTTACTCCAAATGGTTTCACTCGACCAAGTTACAACTTCCTCGGATGGAACACAAGAGCTGATGGCTCAGGTACATCATATACTGATAAGCAGTCAGTAAGAAACCTTACAACAGAAGACGGTGCAACAGTTTATCTCTATGCACAGTGGGAATATGACCCTGAGCTCAATGTAAGATTGGTTCGAGTGTATGAGGGCGATAAGAACAATACAGATTTCTATTACGGTTATTCAGAGGGTGAAACCTTCAATGATTACACATATAGAAATGGTTATCCATCAATGAAGGATATTGTGTGGTTCAATGTAAAGTTCCCTTATGAAGCAGAAGAAATACGGGTAAAACAGTATGTAAGAACAGGTAGTTCAGCTTGGCAGACACGAATAGTTACATTAAGCAAAAACGATGAGGGTACTTGCCTTTTCCCTGTACAGTTTACAGGTGCATATAAAACAATTAATGCAAGTACAGATAGCTTTGTAATTGAAGCTAAAATGGACTGGGTAGATGCAAATGGTACAGTAAGAAAAGCAGGTGCAATCCGTAGATTCTATGTTCCTGTTGAACCTACTGTCCACAGACATCGTGTAACTGCTTATGGCTATGATGGTTCTGTTGTGGCTACTGCAGGTGATACTACAAGTGGTAAAATCTATGCAGGTCAGCGTGTTAAATTCTCCTACCACTACAAAATGGATAACACATGGACTGCTCTTGAAAACTTGAAAGGTATAATGAAATATTGGAATGGCTCTTCTTGGTTGAAAGCCTCTTCAAGTGGTTATGATTTATCACAGCGTGTTCATATGAACAAGAATAATCCTGTAACTGCAAATAGTACTCTTGATAAATACACTATCCCTCTTACTACAAAATTACGGGCGCAGTTAGAATCTGCATGGGCAAAGGATACAGAGCATACAACAGAAACAACTAACATTGATATTCCTGTTATAAAAGCTGACGTTGCATTGGCAGAAATCATCCTTATAGATGCAGATACAAATGCAGTCCTCGATCCAAACAACCTTGAAGTATCACAGAAAGTTACAGTACAGTATGTGTACAAAAACAACACGGATACCAAGATTTTTGTTGAAGGCTTTAAGGATGACAAGTCACAAATCCCCGGTGTATTCGCTATACCTGCTAAATCACAGGCAAGAGTAAATGCATATACTTTCAAAGTTGCAAATACCCGTAGTTTTAATATTTGGGGTGGCGTATATCTCGAAGGTATGGGCATAGGAAACACAAAATATGAATCTAGCGGTAATAACAATGAAAAAACTTTAGTATGTAAGGTTAATCATCCGTTATCATTAATTCCTATTGCTCCCAATGCACCATACAGGGAAGGTACAGATATAATCACAAGTTATTGGCTCAACAACAGATGTGATATCAACTATACACCCAATAGCAATATCACTCTTGAATTTAATATATATAATGGTCAGACTCTTGTTGATTCTATCAGTATATATGAGGCAATAGTACCTGCTGAAAACAAAAACTTAATATACTTCAAGTGGACAGTTCCCGAAGGTCTTAATGGTGCGAATATCTCAATTCATGCCGAAGTGGTTGAAGATGGTTTGTCATATAACAAGAAGATAACATCATACGAAACCACACCTTACAACATATCTGCTACACCCGATACTGACTTTGAAAAGAAAGCTCCTCGTGGTTTTTCTATCCCTTCTAAGTTAGAAACAAAGACAGGTGCGGCATCATGGTGGGAATGGAAATATGAGAACGGCACATATACAAAAGTTGACTATGCTATCGGTATTTCAAATAACAGAGCTAACTTGACTCCTACTGCTGATTCAACAGCAGAGAAAAACGGTAGTATATGGACAATGAAATCAGGTTATGGTCTTACAATGGCTCTCAACAATAATATGAGTGCTGTTACAGGCTACACTAAACCCGATGATACTGCATATACAACTGCACAGTATTGCAAGGCTCTCTTACCCGAATACAAGTATTCAACAACTGAAAATGAATATAGAACACTCGGTAAAGATGGCTTGAAATGGGTATTCAGAACCAATGGCTCATATGGTAATGTTCACTTTACACCTATATGGTATCCCGATGGCAAATACACTATCGGTATAGTTCAGAGTGATTGCTGGACACCTGCAGGTATGATTACAAGAAATGCAAACACCAACTCAATTGAGATATCTGAATCTGCATATGATGATTGGTATGTAGGTCGCAGATAAGAGGTGGAACAATGCTTAAAAAGGTTTATATCTGTTCTCCTCTTGGTGGTAACATTGCTGTAAACCTTGAAAAAGCAAAACTGTACGCTAAATATGCACTTAAGTGTGGTACTGCTCCGGTAGTGCCACACTTTTATGCACTCTGTCTTAATGATGACGATCCAAGAGAACGAGAACTTGGTGTTACGGCAGGGTTAAGCCTTTTATGGTTTTGCGATGAATTATGGGTTTTCGGTGATGAAATCACAAGAGGTATGCAATCAGAAATTCGCTTCTGCGAAAATCTGAAAATACCCATAAAGTATATCAAAGAAAACAAAATATTTAATAAGTTAGGAGATGTTAATGATGAAAAATAACATTAAAAAAATTCTTCTTTGCATTGCAGTAGTAACTGTCATTCTCTCTGTTTTTTCAGTCACAGCCTTTGCGGCTGGTGATGTTGCAGGTGCAATTGAAGGAACATGGGATGCAGCTCAGGGTCAGATTAAAGATGTTGTAAACAATGTTGTGTTTCCCGCTGTCGATTTAATCCTTGCTGTCCTTTTCTTTGTTAAGCTTGGTACAGCTTACTTCGATTACAGAAAACACGGTCAGTTTGAGTTTACTGCTCCAGCAATTCTTTTCGCATGTTTGCTCTTTACACTTACAGCTCCTCTTTACATCTGGACAATTCTTTCATAAGGAGTAAACTATGGATTTTTTTGAAAAAGAAATGCGAACCTTATTTGGCGATAACACAGTTATGTCAGACCTCAAGTTTACAGGCAAAACTATGCTCGGAAGACTTGACGAAAACAAGCTGTGTAAACTCCAGTTTGCAACAACAGGAACAGCAGGCAAATATACTGCAATTCAGTCAACCATAATCAATTCTGATGATGGTGTAATTGATAAACAGCTTTTCAAATTTTCTGATATAATCGGTTATTTCTGTAGTTCACTTTCAGATAAAATTGAACCCTATATGTGGGATTATAATAAACCGGAGTGGTACACAAAAGTATCTCAGTCAGATAAAGCTAAAATTGCAGATACTGTCCTTGAATATGTTGAGATGTTTCAGGACCAAAGCTATGCAATGGGCATGCAATTTAAATAAGACTACAAGTTTTGAATTTCCATTTTATTGTACTGACTGTGGTTTTTTAGTACTATTTTTCCATAACTAAAATTTGTGGAGTTTGTTATGGGAAATACATGTTGTTTTACAGGTCACAGACCACAGAATTTACCATTTGGTTTTAATGAGGAAGAAGATGCATGCAAAAAATTAAAAGCATTACTGCTTAATTCAATTGTTTTGCTTATCACTAAATACAATGTTGACAATTTTATTTCAGGAATGGCATTAGGTGTAGACATGTATGCTGCTGAAATTGTATTGGAATTGAAGAAAACTTATCCACACATTAAATTAGAAGCAGCTATTCCTTTTGAAGAACAATCCGTAAAGTGGTCAGAACCTTTTAGAGATAGATATTATGATATTTTAGCAAAATGTGATAAAGAATCTATGTTACAGTACCACTACACTTCAGATTGTATGCAAAAAAGGAATAAATATATGGTTGACAATTCCGATTATATAATTGCAGTTTGGGATGGAAAACCAAGTGGAACAGGAAACACAGTAAAATATGCAAAACAGAAAAACAAAAAAATCTTAATAATAAATCCATCGGATTTATGAGAGCAAGACGAGGTTTTCTCGTCTTGCTCTTTTTTTGACAGGAGGTGCAGCCTTTGTTTGATTGGGTGACGGACATAGTCGAAGCTATAGGTGGTACTGTTTCCGAAACAGTTGCATCAATGGGTGAAGCTATTGCAGAATCAATATTCGGAGCATTTCTCCAATGGATATATGAAATAGTATTCGGTGCAATAGCAGACTTTTTCACATACATCACTTCAATGGGTGCTGAATTATTTGATTTGGATTGGGTGAAAGCCGTAATCCTTCTTTTTACAACCTTCGGATGGGCATTGTTTGTTGCCGGAGTTGTAGTAGCCGTGTTCGATACGGCAATTGAATATCAAAATGGTAGGGCCAACATCAAAAGCACAGCAATAAACATCTTAAAGGGTTTCTTTGCTTGTTCTTTAATTGGTGTTGTCCCAGTTGAGTTATATAAATTATGTATCACTTTACAAAACACTTTTGCACACGATTTAGCTTCGCTCGCAGGTGCAAATGCGGCTCGTGATATTGGGCAGTTATGTTCAGATGTAATGAAAATATACTTTGATATGAAGACAGGTTCATTACATGTAAGTTTGTTTAGCTTACTTGCTCTTATTGCCTTTGCATACTGCGTTGTTAAAGTGTTCTTCCAAAACATTAAACGAGGTGGAATATTGCTCATTCAGATGACTGTCGGTGCTTTATATATGTTCTCTGTGCCAAGAGGATATACCGATGGCTTTAATCAATGGATGAAACAGATTGCTGCATTATGTTTAACTGCATTTATGCAGACAACTTTGCTGTATCTTGGTTTAATGACATTCAAAACAAGTATGTTATTAGGTCTCGGTATTATGTTAGCAGCTAATGAAGTTCCACGAATTGCACAACAGTTCGGTCTCGATAGTTCAGTAAGAGTTAATATGATGAGTGTGTTCCATGCATCAACTACTGCTGTAAATTTGGGTCGAACAATTGTAAAAGCGTTTAAATAATTTGGAGGTGTAAAATGAAAACATATATTTATCCACAGAACTTGAAAGCTACGGCGAATATATGGCTTTGGGGATTGAAAGAATTCTGCATTTTAGGAATTGCTGGTCTCATATCTATAGTTTTCTTGGTACGATTTACATTCGTAATTCCATTTGCCTTAACATTATGCTATGGCTTTCTTACAATAAGAATTGACGATATAACAATTCTTGATTTTATAAAATACGCAGGTAGATACCTTTTATCTACCCAGCAATACTTTGAATGGAGGTAACAGCCGATGAAATTAAAAAGAAAAGATGTATCGGTTCAGGAACTTTTGGGAATAAAGAGTTTTACAAAGTATGGGCTTTCCACTAAAAATGGAGAGCTTTTATTTTTTAACATTACTCCCACAAATATATCAGTTCTTTCAAAAGCAAGTATTGAAACAAAGATATATCACTTAATGATGGTTTTATCGTCAGTTCCCGATATTGAAATTGTGTGTGCCGATGCAAGTGAATGCTTTGATGAGAACAAAAGATATCTGCAAGAAAGAAAACTTGCAGAGGAATCAAACAAGGTCAGAAGAATTATTGAAAAGGACATCGTGTTCCTTGATAAAATCCAAACTGAAATGGCAACTGCCCGTCAGTTCATGTTAATCGGCAGATGTAAAAGTGCAAAACCCGAACAGGTGTTTACTGTGCTTAATAATATAGAAAAAGTAATTTCTGAACAGGGATTCGAGGTTCAGAGAATGGGCAAGGATGATATAAAAAGATTTATTGCCCTTTACTTTGATTCATCATTTAACGGTGAAAGACTTCCCGATGTTGATGGTCAGCAACATTTCGATTTAAGTGATGGTTTTTCAGGTTTTGACAGAGAGGAGTTTTTTAATGAAAAGAAATAAGAAAGAAGAAATATTAACAGAGGAACAGAAAGAAGAAATTCGCACCAAGGATTTCTTTGACTGTGTCTGCCCAAGTACAATAAAGTTTCTTTCCGACCACTATATTGTTGGTGACAGTTTCCGTTGTGTATGGGCGATAAGAGAATATCCTCCAACAACAGAAGAACAGGCTATTCTCGCTCAGCTTGCAGACAGAAATGGTGTAACCCTTCGCATATATCATCGTTTGGTTGATCATACAGAACAGCGTAAAATCATTCAGAATGCAACAAGAAGAAACACTCTCAAAAGCACAGGTAATGATGTTAATGATACTGTTGAAGCTGAAGGTAACTTACAGGATGTGGTTGACCTTCTCGCAAATATGAGAAAAAACAAGGAAGTCCTCCTTCATTGTGCCGTGTATATTGAACTTAAAGCAAAAAGCTATGAAGCACTCAAAGAACTTCAGAGTGACATATCAATGGAACTTACCCGTTCAAAAATTATCGTTGACCGTCTTACATTAAGGCAGAAAGAAGGTTTCTTGTCGGTAATGCCTATGGGTTCAAATATATTCGGTACACAGTTTGAAAGAGTATTACCGGTATCAAGTGTAGCCAATCTCTATCCTTTCAACTTCTCAGGTAAAACCGATCCTCACGGAATATATATCGGACGAGATAAATATGGTACAAATATCCTTGTTGATTTCGACCACAGAGCGGAAGACAAAACCAATGCCAATTCTCTTATTCTCGGTAACTCAGGTCAGGGTAAAAGTTTCCTTATGAAACTTATGCTTACCAATATTCGTGAATCAGGAAAAAGAATTGTATGTCTTGACCCCGAATCTGAATATGAGGAATTGACCGAAAAACTTGGTGGTTGCTATATTGACCTTATGTCCGGTGAATACATCATAAACATACTTGAACCGAAGGAATGGTCTGATAACGAAAACGATTATAGCAAGGAAGATCCCGAAGCGTTCAGACGAGTAACCAGACTCAGTCAACACATTGCTTTCTTGAAAGACTTTTTCAGAAGCTATAAGGATTTCACAGATGCACAGATTGATACTCTTGAAATTCTCCTCGGAAAACTTTACGGTAACTTTGGCATTACCGATACAACTGATTTCTCAAGACTCAAGGCAACCGACTACCCCATTATGACTGACTTGTATAATCTCTGTGATGCTGAATTCAAGGCATATAACAAAGGAGAAAAAAATCTTTATACAGAAGAAATACTTCAGGAAATCTGTCTTGGTATCAACTCAATGTGCGTAGGCGCAGAATCAAAATATTTTAACGGTTACACCAACATTACTGATGATGCTTTCCTGTGCTTCGGTGTTAAAGGGTTGCTTGATACCAATAAGCGATTGAAGGATGCTATGTTGTTTAACATCCTCTCATACATGAGCAATCAGCTTTTAGGTGTAGGTAATACAGTTGCATCAATTGATGAGCTTTACCTTTTCTTGACCAATATGACTGCTATTGAATATATCCGAAATGCAATGAAACGAGTTCGTAAAAAGGACTCTGCAATTATCATTGCGAGTCAGAATATTGAGGATTTCTTAATTCCTACAATCCGTGAATTCACAAAACCGATGTTCAGTATTCCTACACATCAGTTCTTATTTAATCCCGGTAGTATCAATCCCAAAGAATATATGGAAGCTCTACAGATAGAGCCAAGCGAATTTGAATTAATTAAGTATCCTGAACGTGGTACTTGCTTGTACAGATGCGGCAACGAGAGATATCTTCTCCAAGTTATCGCCCCCGAATACAAGACAAAACTATTTGGTAAATCAGGTGGTAGATAATGAGTGCTACCGTTGCCGCCGCATTAAAAAAGATAGCAGTCTCTATACTTACGAATCCGAAAATTCTAAAAAAAGTATTGTGCATTGTTCTCGTCCTTGTCGTAGCACTTGCCACTCCCCTACTTGCTGTTTATGCTGCTCTTACTGGCAAAGTAGAAGTTGATATTGATGGAATTGCAGAGAACTATGTGGAGAACTTAAATGATGCACAGGTCCATGAATTACAAAAAATGAATGATACAATGTTAGCTGTTGAATCTGCGTTAAACGAAGCAGAACTCGGTGGACATTATCGAGAAGCTCAAGTGCTATATGCACTTGGGCTTTTTGATTTTTCAGACAATGAAAACTTTGCAAGTGACCTGGCAAGTTGCTTTAAAGATGACTTATCTGATGCAGAATTGGTTGAGCTTGTTAATACAAAATTCGGTAGTCAAATAGATGCCGAAGAATACTCCACCGTAGTTAAAGATATTCACAGTACCTATATTGACTCATCAGGATTTACTAATAACGGATACAAAAATAACATTGACCTTTGCATATGGGCTGAAGAAGCAGTTGCAAATGGTTGGGGTTATGTATACGGAACATACGGAACTGTTCTCACACAAAAAATTCTCGACATAAAGGCCAAACAATATCCCGTTGAGGTTGGTGGGAAATATGACTTCATCAAAACTAATTGGCTTGGTGGTAGAACAGCCGACTGTGTAGGTCTCATAAAAGGATACAGTTGGCTTGATGAAGCAACAGGTCAAATCAATTACGGAACAAATGGTATGCCCGACATTGGTGCTGACGGAATGTACTCTGCAGCTACAGAGAAAGGCACAATAGATACCATTCCCGAAATACCCGGAGTAGCAGTTTGGCACAACGGTCACATTGGGATATATATCGGTGATGGTTATGTAATCCAAGCAGCTAACACAAAAAAAGGTGTTATAAAAACACCTTTGTCGTATAACAGTTGGACTCATTGGTTGAAGATTCCATATATCACATATATCGAAGAAGAAACAACCAGTGAGCCGACAACATAAATTTTATAGAAAGAAGTTGATAATATGAGTACACGAAGTTTAATTGCAATGCAAATCGGTGCTGATAAATACCGAACGATTTATTGCCATAGTGATGGCTATCTCTCACATAACGGTGCCTTGCTTATAGACCACTACGATACACCAGAAAAAGTAAAAGAACTTATTGATATAGGTGGTATTTCATGCCTTGCTCCGAATCTTAATCCCGATCCTTCGAAACCTCATGGCTTTGAGTATACAACAAGGCAAGACGGTGTGGTTGTTGCATACGGCAGAGATCGTGGCGAAAAAGGTATGGAAGCTAAAGAGTATACGTTCAATGAGCTTGACGATCCCAACTCATGGGCAGATTACATCTATGTTTATACCGAAGAAAATCGTTGGAAATTCTTCAGGCACGGTTATTCACAGGAAGGTTTAAAAGAAATTGAACCTGTTCTTAAATTCCAATATGAGCAGTTTGGTGTTGAAAGACCCGAAGGTTATTATGGCTTCATTACCCAAGAAATAATAGATGAGCTTGATAAGGACGGGCGAATTACTTATCTTGACTCGTCACCTAACATGGAGGTGAAATAATATGTTTTTTCAAACTTCATTTGATAGAAATGAGCAACAGGCCACAACTCAGTATTGTTCTATCGTGAAAGTTGTTGAGTTATCTGAAAATGATTTTAATCTTTTGAAAAACAATACTATGAAGAATTTTGACTTCATTGCTGAATATGCAAATCTTATGCACAAGGACGAAACAGGGACGAACAGATGTGTCCTCTATCTTCGTGAGAATTATGATGAAGGTATTATTGTAAATTCAGAAGGAACTGAGTTTGCTAAAAGCTTTGCTTATCTTCCGCAAGCAAGAACTTTATACCTTGCTGATGAGTCTTTTACTTTGCAACAGTTCATGAAGTCGATGTTACATATCAGAAATGATATCGTTGATAAAGCGGTAAAAGATCAGGATGATGGTGTATTTAAAATTGATTTGAATGAGATACATAAGTTCTATAAACCCGAAATCTTTTCTCCTACACTTCTTTATGAAATGCTTCGTGACAGGATTGAGTTTGATACAGTAGAATTTGATGACGAAGAATTCGGTATGCGACTTTCTTCTGAATATGCTATGTTTGAAGATGAATCTGTATACAGGGAATTGGAAAAAGAGGAAATCGACATAATGGTTGCAAAGCATATACTATGGCTTTATGACGAACCCGGTGGAATACAGGCAAACTTTTCAGGTTGTCTTGTTTCTAACTACGACTTTTCTGATAGGTCGTTAAACAGTTCTATTTTGAACAACGCAAAGTTCGTCAATTGCAATTTCACTAATGCTGAGTTGTGCTTCTCAATTGCTGACCACACTAAATTCGTCGATTGTAGTATGATTCGAATTACCGGTGAGGAAATGTCTTGCAGAAGTACAAAGTTTAAAGGTTGCAATCTCTTTATGGCAATGCTTACACATTCGAATTTTTCTGATGCTTTGTTTTCAAGAACTTCAGTTAGCAATGCTAATTTCACTAATTGTTGCATTGATAATACCGAGTGGATACATACCGATGAAAATGAGGCTAACCTGCGTAACATTAGTATGGATGAACAGGCTTGGTCAGATGAAGATATGAATATGACAATGTGAGGTGTTGCACATGAAAAAGGTTTCAATAAGCATTGAATATGATGAAACTAAAATGAAGGCTTTAAAGTACTTCCTCGAACAAAAAGGTAATAAAAGGGTTTCAGAAAAATTGGTTGAAACATTAGATTCATTATATAAAAAGAATGTACCGTTAAATGTCAGAGATTACATTGAATCAAGTTCAGATAATTCTAATTCAAACACGGGTAATAAATGACACTTAACTGCTGTTTATTGCCGTTTGTTTGCCCTAAATTGACGAGTTGTACGAAAAATGGTTAAAGTACCCGAACACACAATAAAAAGCCGATAAAAACGGACGTTCAGGCTCTTGTGTATAACGAATTATTTCGTCCGATTTTTATTGCAGGAATAAGCACAGGGGTTGCAAAAGCATCCCTGTGCGATTACAGCAGACGGCGATGCCGACTGCATAAAGGGTTTCAAGGCTTTCAAAAAGTGGACTCCTATATTTTGCGATTTTCCTCCAATTATGAGAATTAGCCGATAAATCCCATTGTTTCAAGGATTTCATAAAGACTCCTATAAATTCTAAGAAGGAAGTGATGCTTGTGGCAGTTGATCCAAACAAAAAGAAATTTCATTTGTGGGCATATCCCGATGTGTTAAACAAGGTAAAAGAAATGTATCAAGATGATGGTTGCAAAAGCCAATCAGAGTTTATTGAGAAAGCAATAAGATTTTATTGCGGATATCTTTCGACACAAAATACTGATGAATATCTACCTGAATTAATTGATAATTCACTCAAAAGCAGAGTGCAAAATTTGGAAGATAAAATGTGTAATCAATTCTTTAAAAATACTGTAGAGTTATCAATGCTACTCCATGTCTTTTCTGCTTTGAACAACATATCAGAAGCTCAATTAGATGACCTTCGTGCTACTTGTGTCAAAGAGGTTCGCTCTCTAAATGGTTCAATTTCTTTTAAAAATGCATTAAGATATCAAAGACATCGGTAAATTATATGGCAAGATTTGTCTTGAAATGGAGATATTTTAAATCATCTCCTAAAAGAAATTCTCAATATCTAAAGTACATTGCAACTCGAGATGGAGTAGAAAAGTGTGATGAAAGTTGGAGATATCAGCCTGCAACAATTGAACAGAAAAGAATCATTGATAGTTTAATAAAGGACTTTCCAGATTCAATACACACACCAATGTATGAGGATTATTTATCAAACAAAACGAAAGAATTAGCTAGTGGATTCATTGATGATACGCTGGAAGAATACTTTGATTTAATAGATAAAAAAGAAAACTATATTGGGTATATTGCAAAGCGACCACGAGTTGAAAAGCAAGGAACACATGGTTTATTTTCACTTCATGATGAAGAAATAAACCTTGAAAGTGTTGCAAAAAATATTGCTAATCACGATGGTTTAGTCTTTACTACAATAATGTCTTTGAAACGAAATGATGCTGAAGCCTTAGACTACGCTCGTTCAATAAGATGGAAAGAATTATTAAAAAGAAACACAATTGCTATAGCAAAATCTATGAACATTCCTCCCTCAGATTTAAGATGGTATGCAGCATTTCATAATGAAACATATCATCCACACATACATTTGGTTGCTTATTCTGTAGGTAGAGAACCATACATAACTGAGAAACGTTTAGATGATCTTAAAAGAACTTTTGCAAAAGATATTTTTTCTTCTGAGATGCACAATATATATGTTGAACAAACAGACAGACGAAATGAATTGCGAAAAGAAGCTAAAAACAAGATTGAAGAAGTGGTTTCTTTAATAAATGAAGGTCACTATTCTAATCCCATTGTCGCAGACTTATTAAAACAATTAGCAAGCGAATTAGATAATTATTCAGGAAGAATGATGTATGGTTATCTTCCTAAAAAAGCGAAAAATCTAATTGATGGCATAGTTGATGAGATGGCATCAGATGAGAAAATAAAAGAACTATATGAGCTTTGGTATGAAAAAAGGGAAATAATAGTTAAAATCTATCGTGAAGAAATGCCACCTCGTGTACCATTATCTTCGAACAAAGAATTTAAAAGTATTCGAAATGCAGTTCTGCAAGAAGCACTTAGACTCAAAGACATATCTGAATATCCTTTTACAGATGAAAATGTAGAGAAGATATATTTACCCGAAAAAGCTAAAGTCCCAGCTATTCCTGCTTCATTTCAACCATCTAAAAAGTATCATTGGAAAACTGATATAGCACTTTCTTCTGCAAGATTATTTGCAAGGTTAACTCAAGCAATACAAGATAATTTCGAAGAAGATAATCAGACTGATCAGCAAGTTGACAAAAAGGTGCTTAAAAGGATTCAAGAAAAGAAACATGCACAGGGATTAAAAATGTAAGTTTTATTTTAGTTTGTATATTTGAAATTAGTGTGTGCATAGTATATAATAGTGATAACTAAAAAACATTAAGGTTTATCACTCATACATTATTGACACTATACTACTTTTGTGGTACAATAATGATGCAAAAGGGATACGCAGTATCCGAAATGCATTGGCTTGGGTGTAAACTCTGGGGCCATCGCAGGCGGGGAGTATATTCCTCGCCATTTTTTATTTATAAAAGGATGTTTATCTTGAAGGAACTAAGTATATTTATTGATGAGTCAGGCGATTTTGGAGATGCGGTAAATCAATCTCCTTTTTATATTGTGACACTTGTCTTTCACAATCAAGCTGACGACATCACTAACAATATAACGCGACTAAAGTCTTGGCTTGCTGAATGTGACATACAGGATGAATACGTACATACGCATCCTATTATCCGGAAAGAATCCCCGTATAACAATTTGAATATTGATGAACGCAGAAGAATTTTAAATAAAATGTTGCGTTTTACTATCAGTTGTCCGATAAGATACTTCAATATCATTGTTAATAAACGAGAATGCAAAGATCGACATGCTTTATCGGCAAGTATATCTAAGCAACTATCGAGATTCATAGAAGATAACCAAGAATACTTCTTTTCGTTTGATAGGATCGTTGTATATTATGACAATGGTCAAAACGAATTGAGTTATATTCTTAATGTGATTATGCACGCTAAATTAACAGCTATTGAGTTTAAAAATGCCTCTCCGAAGCAGTATCAGTTGTTGCAATCTGCTGATTTTATTTGTTCAATAGAATTGCTCAAACAAAAAAGAGAAAGCAATTTACTCACAAAATCTGAAACTAACTTTTTCTACAAACCGCAAGAATTATATAAAAATTATATTAAGTCTGTAGAAAAAAAGAAATTCATAAAAAAATAAGTAGTTTTTATTAAACAGGTTGATTGAATCTACAATCAACCTGTTATTTTTTTTGAAAGAAGGTTCTACAATGTCAAATTATATACACTTTTCTCCAGAACAAAAAGACAAAGCATATCATATGGATATTGCAGAACTCTTACGTAAACAAGGTGAGAAGTTAAATCGGTGTGGGAATGAATATATATGGGAAAGTCCTACTGGAAAGGTATCTATTAGAAACAATGTTTGGTATCACCATTACGAGCAAGAAGGCGGTAATGTGGTTAGTTTTCTTCAAAAGTTTTTTAATAAAACATACAGTGAAGCAATGAAGTATTTACTTAATGAAAATGGTACTGTTATATCATACTCCTCCCCTACTCAAAAACATACAAAAGAATTAATATTGCCTCAAACAAATTCTAATATGAGAAGATTATATGAATATCTTATGAAAGATAGAGGGATTAGTAGAGATATAATCACCGCATTTGTTCATGCTAAAATGCTTCGAGAATCAGCCGATTATCATAATGTATTGTTTATCGGATATGATTCCGATGGTGTTCCAAGACATATTCACAAACGAGGAACAGCTAAAGAAAGTGCCTATAAAAGAAATGTTGCAGGTAGTGATAATAAATTTAGTTTTCATTGGCATGGAACAGAAAAAGAAATTTATTTATTTGAAGCACCAATAGATATGCTTTCATTTATATCAATGCATCCCATTGAATGGAGAAATAACAGCTATGCGGCGGCATGTTCTATTGCAGATAATGTTTTGTTTCAATGTCTTAAAGATAACAAACATATTGAACAAGTTTACATTTGTTTTGATAATGATAATGCAGGTCAAACAGCCGCACAAAGACTTTCCGATAAACTATTTATAAAAGGCATTAAATCAGAAATCCTCGTTCCAACATTAAAAGATTGGAATGAGGATTTATTATTTTCTAAACAGGAGGTTGATAAAAAGTGGATGGTCCAATTATCTTAATTTTTGTGGGTATCGTAATGTTTGCTTTAATAGGTGGAATTACAATTGTTTCTCATATCTATAATCTTAACAGTATCAAAAGTAAAACTGTTGGAGATGGTCAGCATGGCACAGCAAGATTTTTATCCAAACTTGAACAAAAGAAAGTGTATAAGCATGTTCCCTTTACTCCGGATTT
Source organism: Acutalibacteraceae bacterium (assembly GCA_045543035.1). Classification (GTDB taxonomy): domain Bacteria; phylum Bacillota; class Clostridia; order Oscillospirales; family Acutalibacteraceae; genus DTU089. The sequence goes on from JAZQMA010000055.1 coordinate 65,979, forward strand.
ATGGAGAAAAAACAAAAATAAAAATGAATTACCACAAGGGGTTATTGTTGGATGCAGGACAATAGGTGGTCATGATTATGCAATGGTTGATACTTCAGATGTACATACTATGATGATAGGCGCAGCCGGATGTGGTAAAACAGCATATTGGTTATATCCAAACCTTGAGTATGCTTGTGCATCAGGAATGTCATTTTTAACTACAGATACAAAAGGTGATTTGTATAGAAATTATGGTAACATTGCAAAAGAATATTATGGTTACGATGTTGCCATAATAGACCTTCGAAACCCAACAAAGTCGGATGGTAACAATTTGCTTCATCTTGTTAATAAATATATGGATTTATATAAGGATGATCCCAATAACTTAACATACAAAGCCAAAGCCGAAAAATATGCTAAGATCATCGGTAAGACAATTATATTTAGTGAAGGAGATGCCGCTTCATTTGGTCAAAATGCTTTCTTTTACGATGCAGCAGAAGGCTTGCTTACCTCGTCAATCCTATTGGTTGCTGAATTTGCTCCACCCGAACAACGTCATATAGTTTCTGTATATAAGCTTATTCAAGAGTTACTTGCTCCTGCACCTAATATGGGTAAAGGTAAAACTCAATTTCATAAAATCATGGAGAAGCTTCCACCCGAACATAAAACCAAATGGTTTGCAGGTGCTGCACTTAATACAAGTGACCAGGCCATGCAATCGGTTATGTCAACAGCAATGTCTCGTCTTAATGCATTTCTCGATTCAGAACTTGAACAAATACTCTGCTTTGATACAGCAATTGATGCAGAAAAGTTTTGTTCTAAAAAGAGTGCCATCTTTATTGTATTACCCGAAGAAAATCCAACAACATACTTTATGGTATCCCTTCTTTTGCAACAGTTATATCGTGAAATACTTATGGTCGCAGATGAACAAGGTGGGGCATTAAAAGACAGAGTTATGTTTTATATGGATGAGTTCGGTACTCTTCCTGCAATCTGTTCTGCAGAAATGATGTATTCTGCATCTCGCTCAAGACGTCTGTCATTAGTAAGTATTATTCAGTCATTTCAACAGCTTGAAAAGAACTATGGCAGAGAAGGTGCTGCTATTATTCAAGACAACTGTCAGATAACTATTGCTGGTGGTTTTGCTCCTACTTCCGAAACAGCAGATATAATATCCAAATCGCTTGGTTCAAGAACTGTAATGTCCGGTTCAGTATCAAGAAGTAAAAATGATCCATCTCAAAGTCTTCAAATGATAGAAAGACCATTGATGACTGCTGATGAGCTTAAATCGATGGATAAGGGTAATTTTATCGTTATGAAAACAGGTACTCATCCCTTTATATCTAAACTGAAACTGTTCTTTAAATGGGGAATAAAGTTTGATACAGAACCATATGTACCTAAAGATAAAAGTTCAAGAACTGTTAAATATACAAGTCGAAAGATTATTGAAGATGCGATAAACGAGTTGTATCCATCCGAAGGAAAGATAAATGACAGGGAAGAAAAACTCCCTGCGAATAAACCTTTTGGCACATCAGGTCAAACATTAACTGAATATGAAGTTGAAGCAATACCTGAAGATGTTATGCAAGAACAGTCCGAATATATGGCTGAGCAAAAGGCACAACACACAGTCTTAAGAACTGACAAAGGAGATATCAACAATGGATAACTATAGAAGAAAAGTCTATGAGGTTGAGTTATCTTCACGTGCTAAGCTAGTATATTTATATCTTGTAGACAGAGCCGACCAGGAAAACAAGTGTTTTCCTGGTATTAGAACTATAGCAAGACATCTATCTCTTTCAGAAAGCACCGTCCGTAGAGCATTATCTGACTTAGAAAAAGAAAAGTTAATTCGTAAAGAAATACGAAAACGAGGCAACGGCTCTTTTTCAAGCAACACATATTATTTGTTGTAAAAAAGCCTCTAACAACTAACAAGGGACTACTGTGCCTATATGGTGACAGTAGTCCCTTTCATAGTGGATGGGCTAATAAGTATACAGTGAAGAAGATAATAACAGAAGGTGAATACCCAAATATATCATAATTTGAATTTTAAAATATATAAACAAGCAATTCATCTTGTGCGTCTATAATTTAATTGTTCTCTGTGTCAATATTATCAATAGGATAATTATCAAAATAATATCGAAGTTGTTTGTATTCAGAATGTTCTAAAAGATCCAAACTATTTACTGTACTTAACTTTACTAAATCTCTACATTTTTTTAGTCTCTCAAGCATAGGAATAACAATTTTTGCATCGTGATTTATAAAATCATATAGTTCGCTTTGTTTTGAGGGGATCTTATAACCTTTTTGAGAACTTGCAATTATCACACCTTTATCTCTTAATTTTCCAATTATTTTCATTCTAAAAGCACTATCGGAAATATTATATAATTCTGTATTGGCTAACTGTTTTTTTAATTCCTGAGTATAAATATATCCGCGAGTATCGTTATTCATGAAGCGAAATAATAAATACTGCAAAACAATTACCTGACCTTTTGTCTCAATATCTTCTTCATTTCCATAATGTTCAACAAAACTAACTGCTTGAGCAAAACACAATTTTGCAATATCCTCGTCATAATCCTCAGCTATTGCACTATTCTCCAATACATAATTATCATAAGTTTTTGGGTACAATTCAATACGTATGATTTTAGACTGTAACATTTGAATGTAATTGGGTGCATTTATATCTTTTTTATGATTATCATATGCATATGCTAATGTTCCACTAATTAAATCTGCTAACTGTATTCCAATACTATTTAAACTGCTTTGAAAACTAAAGTCTGCATTCCCAAAAAAATTGGGCATGTCCTGATGCTTGATTACATATTCACAAAAGCTTTTCATGTAATCATTATTTCCTATTTCATCAGCAACGACAGTGATTTTTTCAAATGCTCTCCTCAACTCTTTATGAACAATATTATTCATAAATTTATAAAAGCTTTTTTTGAACTGTAATCCCTGCATACTCATATTGTCAAGGCATTTTTTCTTATCAATACATACTGTGAATATGTCAAAAGGTACATCTTGTAAACTTGATATAATTGTACTACGTCTGCTATGATTACTTCCTATTTTCTTGGATTTGATTTCTCCAGTTTGAAAATACTTAGCTCTTATACTTTCCATTTTTTCGTTAAATTCATCCAAATTTGATTCCTTAACAATAATCGCTGTAATTATAAAATGAGTGGAAACCGAAGAATTTTCTATTTCCCAACCAAAAGCCCCATATTCGTCTGTAAAAGCATATACTCGTTCCATTGTACTGACCTCCGAAGTGTTTCAATTTTGTTAATTATACAATTAATAAGTAGAAAAGTAAAACAAAAGCAATCTCCTTTTAAAGGATAACTAATAATTATCTCAAAGTGGTGAATACAATGATTATAAAAAAGGCACCGATAGTAAGTAAGAAGTATAAAAGAGCAATAACAACTATATCAATTATACTTGATATAGTTATAATTGCTCTTTTATTAATAATTATTTTTTCCTCAATCATTTCTTCCTCAAATGAAATTGTATTAAAAAACGATTATAGCCTAATTGTGCTGACAGCTTTAGCAACCATATCTTTAGGAGATGTTTTACTAATTTTTCAAAAAAAGAGTTCGTTATCTTTTTGTATAATTAAGGTGTTAAGTACATTAATTCCATTTAATCTAAAAAAGCAGTATAATATTGAACTAAGCAGTTTCCAAAAGAAATTCTGCGAAGAAATATTTGGTCTTGAATCCAAAAAAAGTTTTATTTATATCTATGGCAATACTTTTAAAGGTAAGACAACCACTATTATTTGTCTTTTGTCTGATTTTTGGGATAATATAGATTCATATGACAGCATCAAGGATATAAAAGATGTAACTTTTATTGATTGCACTAATTCTAAAGATGAAATAATAGATTTTTTCGAAATGCGCAGTTCGGTTAATACACGAATTAATAAGTTTAGTAAAAATCTAATTATACTTGATAATGTAGAAAAACTTGGTTCCTTTTTTATTTATGAAAATATTGAACTTTTTAGTTCAAGTAAAAGCCTATTTATTCTTATTGAAGACACAACAGAAGATTTTCCCATTTGTTCAAAGGAAGAAATCAATAAATCCTTACTATCAAGAAATTTTAACAATAATGTTATAGATATTGAAAAAATAGACCTGTTTCATTACATAGTATCTTTAAGAGAAAGAGAAAAAGAGGTGTTTTTTGCACTATATTTTTTAACCTCGTTTCGTGCGTTTGCTTCGAAAAGTGATGTTAAAAAAATTTTGAAAATTAGAGCCATAGAGTTACACAAAGCATTAAAATCAATTAGTAATTCTAATATTTTTATCCCTTTCCCACTCAATAAAGAATATCTATATTGTAGTCAAAAAAAGTCATTGAAAAATATTGAGGTGAGTTTTAAGGGGGATTTTACATATAATTTTGTTTTAAAGCTTCTATTAGGAACAAATGAAATCGAACCAGAATGTCGATGGGGATGTTTAGTAAAAAGTCCTATTGAATTAATCAATTCAATACAAGAAGATGAAAAAATCACATTATTTAACAGTGCTCTAGCTAACGGTAACTATGAAATCATGTACGATGAATTATGCCAAGAAATAGAAGAAACCCCTCTTAAAGAACCTTTTTTCTTTTATGAAAAAGCATTTCTTGCTTTTTATATGGGAAAGCATGAGGAATCTACAACAATCTTCAAAAAATTAATAGCAAGTCAAACAGAAGAAAAAAAGAAAAAGGAGATAATTTTACATATAGTTGAGAGTAGTCACGGGAATCCTTCAAATAACAATATGGATAATATAGATGCTCTTTTAAAAACACTTAAATTACATAACGATTTATATAAAGTTTGTGCAGAATATTGGGAAGCTCATATTGATACAGAAAGAGGCGTATTTAACATCAAAAAGTTTGAACAAGTACGTGAAGACATATTATGTCACAAAGAACATTTTTCAAATGATTTAGTACGTTCTATAACCCATAGAAGTTTTACCGACGAATTAAGATGCTATCATATATTGGGAATAAATCCTCCACAAAATCTTTGTGACAAATATTTGCGTTTTTTAGATACGTGTAAGGCTTCACGAAAAGAATATTTTTCAAATCTATATATAAAAGCAAACACAAAACACTATATAGAGCTTACAAATGCTATTTTGGGATACCCTATAAATCAGAGTGTAGAAGATATAGTTGAAAACGCTAATCAATATTATCAAATTGCTTTAAATTCAACATATGGTGATAAAAAATCTAAAAGTGCTACTCAAATAAAACAGTTGGATTTAAATATGATGTATAATAATTTTGATTATGAGAAAACAAATAAAGAACTAAAAATGTTTCTATTAAATTCTCAAATAAACAAAGTGGCAGTGCACGAAGCTTTCTGTATGACATTAATAATCAAATCATTAATTTTAAATCCAGCCAACATTACGAATGACTGTGGGGTGGATTATAGTGAAGAAACTATTGATGAGATTTCAAATTATCATAAGTCTGCCTCAAAAATATATAGAGAGTATAAAAATGAATATGGACATTTTAGACTAGATTTTTTAATTAGCCTTTTTGCATTAATATTGGAAAATAGCAAAGAACGGGACATTGTGTTCGCAAAATTAGAGCAATTTAAAAATACATATCAGCATTATCCCAGAGAAATAAGAATAATTGATGAATTACTCAAAAGGAAAGAAAATAATGACTTAACAATAATGTTTGTTTTATCATTAATCCGTTCGTATCCTATTATCCTTCAATAATTTGCTTTATGAGTTTACGACTTCGAGAAATCAATTTATTGGTTATGGGGTTATAGTATGCTTCAGCCATTATGGCTGCTAGCTCTTTTATATGTTTTTCTCTTAGTCCAGATTTTACTGCTGCACTTGTTCCTATTCTGAGACCGAAACCTAAATTATATGGCAATAAACGATAATTAGTTAACAATCCTAGTTGTTCTAATTTTAAATAATATTCATAACTTTTTTCTTTTGTCTCACACAAAATCCATATATGTAGTGTGGCTGGAACATTAGAGTCTCTAGGTACTATTGGCAAACCATATTTTTTCAATAATTCTTCTAATTTATTTGAGCAGGCAATATTAGTTGTTGAATATTCTTTGAATTTTTCGTCCTCTATCACAGGCACCAATGACTTTGCAATGGCCATTGGATGGGTGTTAGATATATATGTTTTTGCATTGTTCAAATATCGTTGCCATACTTCGGTTTCTTTTTTTACTGCTATTAAACCTTTTTGAGGGCCAGGATAATTTTTGTGAAGTGTGGTTATTATCATATCAAACCCCATTTCAAAGGGGGAAGTATATTTTCCGTCTATAATTTGTGAAAAATATTGTGAAGCATCAAATATTTTGTATGGTTTTTCAAATTTTGTAACCCATGAAAAATCCTCATAATTTAGTCCTTCGCTTCGGTCGACAAAAATATAATCTGGTGACTTTTTTTCAATTAGAGTCATGGTTTTTTTTATGTCTACACATTTATTTTGACAATCAGGACACATTTCGATGACGGTTATACCCAAACTCTCCAATATTTTTTCTGTAGCAAAATGGCCACCACATAATTCGGGTAATAACATTACTGTCTCGCCCTTTTGAATTATACATAAAAAAAGTATAAGGTGGGCATTTAATCCTGACAAAGTCTTCAAATCCACATCATAGGCCGAAAGTTTTTCTTTCCAAACATCTTTTATAAACTCAAAAAAACTTATAAAATCATTTCTACCTGAAAAGATTACTTTATCATTTACATCTTTAAATCGTTCACTTACATACAATCCTTCCATAAAAGATAAATCATATTTTGTATCATATATAGGGATATTTTCAGTAGGATTTAAAATCAATGAATTATAGAAAGTGCTCTTAATTTTATTTAATTTAAAATGATATACATAGTCACTTGAAAGTATTAATTTGTAAAAGATATCAGCAGTGCTATTGTTAAACCGTTTTGTTGGTATAAAACCATTTTTTTCAAAAATATGCTGAACGGCTTGTCCGCGTTCTAAAGTAGCTGCTTTTATTATTGTATATTTATTATTTATAGCATATTCAAGTGCAGTTTCTAAAAGTTTTTGACCAAGACCTTTATTTTGCTCATTTTTTAGTACAAAAAAACGTCTGATTTCCCAAAAATCTTCGATTGGTCTTAAGGCAATAGTGCCTAAGACATGACCCTTTTTATTATCAACAGCACACCAAAAAAAACCTTGTTGCATATATGATTCTGCTATTGTCGCAATATCACAATCTTTCTTACTCAATTCTAGTTTTCTTCCATCATCTTTAAAAGTTTTTTTGAAAAAAGCAATAACAGCATCATGTAGTTCTTCAGTATATGCGTATATAGAGTATTTCATAATTCCCCTCGTTTCTATGCATTAATTAAAACTTTAAGTTTTCCACCAACAAAAGTTGCAGAAAGTTTAGGTATATCATCATCGTACTTAACAATAATTAAATCTGCTACTTTGTCTTCTGCAATTGATCCATATTCTTCATCAATACCAATTGCCTTGGCTGGATTTAACGTTGCTAACTTAACTGCTTCAGGTAATGTGCATATTTTTTCATTAAATAAACTAAAAACAGCTATCAAAAGGGTAGTTGAAAAATAATCCGAGCAAATTATATTGGCGCAGTTATTTCTAATTAACTCTTTAGCAGAAATATTGTTATTGTGAGAACGACCTAAAACAATGTTAGGTGCTCCAACAACAGAAAAAATGTTATTTTGTATAGCATACTTTGCTACTTCATAATTAAGTGGAAATTCACATATATCTATTCCTTTTTCTACCATCATATCCACTTGAGAATAAGTTTCTACATCATGGTATGCAATAGGTATTCCGTTATCTTTTGCAACTCTAATTAAGGTATTTAACTTTGCATCTTCAAGCTTAGGTTTTCTTTGACATATTTCAATTATTTGGTTGGCTTTTTCATTGGAAACTTGCCCGTATTGAGCATAAATTACTTTTTTATAAGCATCAAGGTTTCGATATTGACCTTGACCCGGCGTATGGTCCATCAGGGATAGTTCCTGAATTTTCCCCTCGCCTATGTATAAAATCAATTTTTCATATGCAGAGATAGTATTGAGTTCTAATCTAGCATGAAACAAATGGTTTATTATTAAGTTTTGTTGCTGAGAATAGATGAGATCACATAAGTTGAACATATTATCAAGTGTTAATGTTCTTTTGTTGTTGCAAATTGTTGTAGCAGCAAAAGAAATGGAGTGTAATATTGTAGTAATTCCTTGATATGCTAACTGTTTATCAATTTCATTTATAGCTATATTATTACTAAAAATAGTTCCCTTACGTGGTACAATTACTTTTTCAATAACATCTGAATGTATGTCAATGAGTCCAGGTAGTATAAAACTTTTTTTGCAATCAAATATTTTTGCATCTAAATGAATAAAACTGTTATTGGGGAAAATTTTTTTTATAACTCCATTTTCGATCAAAATAGAGTGGTCCTTAAGAACATTATGCTCCGTTATTATAAGCCCATTTTTTAAGACTATTTTAGATGTATTAAACATACCAGTATTCTCCTTAATAAGTCCTATATTAAGATAATTATTAGTTATCCTTTATTTTCATTGAATTTTAAATCTGTATCAAGGCCTGCTTCAGCTATTAGCCTATCTAATGTCGTTCGTATCACCTTTATTTCGTAAGGTAATATGTACACAAAATAATCTTTATTACTATTTTTTATTATATTTCGCAAAATTAGACATATAATAGATCCTATTGGTACAACGATAAGAACAATAGTTATAATGTACGCTAACAAAAAGCCTATATATTGGAATATATTGTTTATATCAGTTAGCTTACTACTTATATTTGTTGTATAGGAAACAATTAGACTTATCGTAGCTGAAATACAAGCACTTATATATGGAAGTGAAATGTTTTTGAAACTAAGTTCTGAAAATTTCATAATCTTTTCAGCATGTTTTAGTTTCAAAAAAAGTAAATCGAGTTCATCTGCTATAATATCTGCGTAAAAGCTATCAATAGTTTTTCTTGTAAGAACAATTCTATCTAAGGACGATTTTTCTTTTACTTGTTTTGAGTAAAAGTATTCACTAACAAGAAATCTACGATTTTTAATGTATTTGTTTTTCATTACTGTGTTTCTCCCACCAATATGTTTTTTACTCCATGATTTTTGTAAAGCTTTTGAGTGAGCATAAAAACTATTAATCATTCGTTAAATTTTATTTATGTATACTCGACAAGACGAAACTTATCCGTCATAATTACATAAAAAACGGAGGTTTTGTCAGTGAGTTTACAATCTGAAATTAACAACTATATTGCAGTTTGTGAAAACCTAAAAGGTTTAAGCAAACTAACAATAAAGGCATATAAGATTGATTTAAAACAATATCAAGAATATGCCAATGATTTGGACTGGCTTTCTAAAGAGTGTATGACCACATACATTGACCATTTATATAAAGCATACAGTCCTAAAAGCGCTAAAAGAAAAATAGCGTGTTTGAAAGCCTTTTATAGATATTTGGAAATGGAGGATATCATAGAATACAATCCATTTCACAAAATAAAAATCAAATATAAAGAACCAATTGTACTACCTAAAACTATTCCTCTAAATGATATAAAAAACATTTTAGTTTTTTCCTATAATCAAAAAGAGGTTAGTAAAACAGTTGTTCAAAGAAAAACAAGATTACGAGATGTGCTAATTTTAGAAATGTTATTTTCAACAGGAATGCGTGTATCGGAGATATCACATTTGTCTGTTGATGATATCAATTTAATTGACGGTACGATTCGTATATTCGGTAAAGGTTCAAAGGAAAGAATAATGTGCCTTACAAATGAATCTATTCTGCAACTTTTAGCTGAATATATAGACGCTCAAAATAAAACATCAAGCTATATGTTTACAAACCGTTTAGGAAACAGGTTGTCCGAACAATCAATAAGAAATATGGTAAACAACTATGCCTGCGCAGCCGGTGTAACGCAACACATAACGCCTCATATGTTCCGTCACACCTTTGCTACGGCTCTGCATGATGAAGATGTAGATATTAGGTATATTCAACAACTGCTTGGCCACAGTTCAATTTCAACAACCCAAATCTACACTCACATCAGTACAAACAAAATACATAAGCTTCTTGAAGAAAAACACCCAAGAAACAAGATAATACTCTGATTACAAATACCTTCTGCACAATTGTTGTGTGGAAGGTTTTTCTCTTTTAAAGGATAATTCTCAATTATCCTAATTTATTATGGAGCGAATAATATGAGTATATTTATTTCTTTTTCAGGTATGGCAAGACAAGAATATGCTATACAGTTCATGAACTTTTTTAATACACACGGGTTCAAAACCTGGTATGATCAGCACGAATTACGTTTAGGGGATGATTTAAGAAAAACTATCACTTCAGAAGGCATAGAACAAGCAACATATGCAGTTATAATTATTAATAAAACATTTTTAGAAAGACCTTGGCCATGTGAAGAAGCTAAACTTCTCTATAAAAGATTTGAGCGAGGAGAAAATATAACGCTTTTTCCAATTTTGTTAGATATATCTAAAGCGGATTTAGCAGAATCTACACTGAATTGTTTTTTGGGAATCAAGTACCAATTTTTAACCACAGGCGAAACAATAGATAGTATTGGTTTTCAAATCCTAAATAGAATTTTTGATGATATACTGAGCACAAAAACAATACGAAACATTGATATAGCGTTAGATTACTATAATAGATTAACATTAATCAACAGCATCAATATATTTAACTCTCTTTCTTTAATAGACAATTTTCCTGAAAATGATTATAGAAGTAGATGTATTATATTGCTATGTCTTTTAGGGCTTTTTAGAGAGAACCCATATAACAAGGTAACACAAAACATTTCTTACATGATTTATAACAATGATAAAATATCATTTGATATTTACAAAATAACAGAAGCTATCTTTTTGCTTTGCAGTGAATTTTTATTTGAGGGAATTTTAAATAATACTTAAACGAAAAATTTATTTTTACATAACTCACACCATCATATTTGCAATTTCGTTAATTTTATCATCCAAAATTTTTCTAACATTTAAATTAACACAAGTTACCAAATCATTAAAAAATTTGGCGTTTTCTTTAGTTATATCAAAAGTATCAATTAACGTCTTATTTATATAAGTAAAGGAGTTTTTATCGTTAAGTTCGTTTTGGTATATTATTTTTGATATTGACGAATCTCCACAAGGTAAAGGAATTATTATATTATTGGGATCAGATTTTGCATATAGATACTCTTTCCACATACCACTTAATTCAACAGAAGTACCATTTTCATCTAAATCGCCATAAATAAAAACAAAAACACCAGCTTTTTCAATTATCTGTTTCCTGTGTGCTTCGTTTTCTTTTTTGCTTGTAAACGGAAAAGGTTCCATTTGTAAATATCTGTTCAAATTTTTATTTCTAACTTGTTGTTTAACGTTACCAGCAACAAAATTACCTATACTCATACCCATACCGAGTATTAGTTTATATGGTGAGAGTTCTGAACGAATAAATGCATCTGACAAATTTTTGCAAACCTGTTTACCAAACGCTTCTTCTTTTGTGTTTCTTTCGAATCGTTTAGCTCCAGAAATGAAAACAGAATTATACTTAACTTTGTACATAATACCTTGGGATATCATATACGCATTTTTTAGATTACTAACATGTAGACAATTTATTTTGTAATGATTTACAAGATCTTTGCATATATAATCAGATTTAATAACATCTTTTTCTGCTATTACAGCAAAATGATTGGTAGCATAGTTTTCATTGCTATTTTCAATACAGTTCAAAATGTCCTTTATGCATATCCTTAAAATATCATCATTAAAGGAACAACCTAAAAACAAGAAACTATTACAAAGTAATTCACGTTTCAAAAGAATTAAGTATGCTTCATGTGACTTACGATAATTTATAAAATCCTCATGAGTAATTACTATAGTATTAGCGTTCGTTTGCGAACCATTAATTTTAAAAAGAAAACATCCACCGGGATATGATAAATTCTTAAAATGACTATATTCATACACCACATTAAAACATTTTGATTTTTCTTGCAAAACTTTTTCTATAATACAATCATAATTTGTTGTCCATATGCTTTTAAAATCAAAATCCAATAAGTTGTTTAAATAAGTATTTGGAGATTCATAATTAAAATCACAACTAGATAATTTTTCACATATTTTCTTTTTAATATTAACACCATTTAACTCAGCATATTGTGCCTTGTCAGTATTACTACCATATTCAAAATCCGGGAAAATATTATCTACTAAGGAATCCCAACTCATTGCACCATATTGCATTGATGAACCTGCACCAATAAATAAACTTAAGTGGTTATGTAACACCTGTTCTGCAACTAAATTTAAAAATAATTCTAACTGCTCTTTGTTACTTGAATCATAGTTTTTAGCCATACAAACCACCCTTAACTACCATTTTTAAAGTTGCAAATAATTTAGTAATTAACATTCATAGTAGGATAATTGAGAATTATCCTTTATTAAAAAAATGTATTCCATATATATATGACGATTTCCGAGTAATACTTCACAATTTTTTTGCGTTTTTGACTTCTTTTTATCACTTTCTACTTTTTGCACAAAATGAACCTTGTCGATTTGTGGGTTTTGCTGTCGTTTGAGTGTTGTTTTTAAGAAAGCAGAGATTATCGTATCTGTAATTAGTAACGATAATCTCTGCAATTTGTTTTAGGGTGAACTAAAATTATTTTTGATATGGTAACACACAAATTGTGTCAATTATCTTTGTATTGGTTTTATTAGAATAAAATGTTAGAGCTGTTATCATTTCCGTCTGATATACACAACAGGCCATTGTGTTCATTTTCAAAAGCTTGAATATAAATTTTATTTTCTGTCCCGGTATATACTTTGCCAAACTCTACCATTTCATTACTGTTTTTATATTGAATCCATACAGAACCAATTTCCTTCATAGAGTCGTCCAAAATGGGTTCTTTTATTATCTTAGCTTTTTCAAGTTGGTCATTTAATTCTTGGTCTATATCTGCATTGACCTTAGTACCTAACATTTCAAAATAAACTTTTTCATAAACAGAATCTTCTAAGACTTGTTTTTCTGTAGTAGTTCTGTTTGTAAATGTCATAATAACTTCTGTTGTATTTTGATTGTACGTATTATCAGTAGTTTTACCAGAACATGCCGAAAAGCATAAGATAACAATGACTAACAATAAAAGACTTATTGTTTTTTTCATATCAATCCTCCTTTAAGCAGTTAGAACTAAATTAACAACCTGAGCATAATCCTCAACTGTTAATTCTCCGTCTGAGTTTGTATCAGCTGCAAGAAAATCATTACCGGTTAAATCTGTATGACCGTTAACTGCTAAAGAAACTATAGAGGCATCTATTACATCAACAGAACTATCACAATCAACATCTCCTCGAACTATCAATGTATAAACTTCTGAGATTGCACCACCATCATATATCATTAACATTGAGCCTGTACCATAAGTTTTATATATTTTATACGCGTAAGATGGAATTTCATGGAATGTTGTTGTTTCAGGTAAATTAACAATATTTGAAAAATCTTTTTGAACAAACTGAGTTGTAAATATACGTTTGTTAACATAATCAATATCGGTATTGTCTTTTGCGGTCATGTAACATAATTTGTTTTGACAAATAGAGCTATAAATTTCAACTGTACTTACTTCTTTTTCTGTTACATCTTTATCAGTACTTGTCATTTTGCAATAGTAGTAAGGGTATTTATCGCCTTTTTCAGGAGTGAATTCGTTTGAGTTTGCTCCCTCAATTGCCACATCATCGCCATTATCAACTTTGGTGTCTAAAGAGCCGTACCATTGGTAAGAACTGTTTATTCCTATTGCATCAAATGTTAAGGGTTCAATAGAATTCTTATCATAAACAGAAGCAACATCCGTAACAATTGAATTTTCTTGCGAAATTTCATAGAAGGTATGACCATTTGCTTTTGCCCACTCTTCTGCTGTGCTACCTTTTGTACCATAAACCTTGTATTCTCTGCCTGTTGTATCTTCTGAGCAAGATTCAAATGTGCTTGGCAGAGCAATTATACTGTTTTGAGTTTCAGGAAGATAATCAATAGTTTGTAGCCTGTTAAATTCAACACGGTTAATTGCACTATTAAGGAATATGTTTTCAGGGCTATCAACTAATCCGTTTAACACAACATAATTCATCATAGGACAATTAAGGAAAATTTCTTGTCCCACATATTCTAAATTATCTGAAAAAACAACTTTCTCTAAGTATCTGTTGCTACGGAAAGCCTGCTCTAAAACAGTTGTGCAAGACGGAATTACAACTTCTTTAAGTGACGGCATATAATCAAATGTACGAATATCAACAAAAACTACACTCGGTAAAGACATAGTTTCTACATATTGACACCAGTTGAAATCACCCCAATATACGTATTGAATATTCTTTAAGAAACTAAAATCAGTTATGTAGCAATTAGCAAATGTATAGCCTCCTAAAGTTGTGAAATCATCGGGAAAGTTAACCGTTTCAAGCATATAGCACCCTTTAAATGAACCTTGACCTAAACATTCATCAAGTAAAGAGGGCAAAGAAATTTCAATAAGACTCTCGCATCCGCTAAATGCATAGTTATAAACCTCCGTAGCATTAGGCAAATTCATATATGCAAATGTACATCCGGCAAAGGCATATTGGGGAATTAATGTAAAGTTTTTTACAGGAAGATTATTTAATTGTCCACACTTTCTAAAGCAATCTTTAGAAAGTGTTTTTAATTTTGGCATATTAACATAATCAAGTAAGCGACAATTTGAAAATGATTCCTTTCCGATGCTGGTAACTCCGGGAGCATTAATTGTGTATAAATATTTACAACCTTTGAATGCACAATCATCGATATATGTACATATATCCGGTAATGTGATTTCCTCTATAAATGTCATATTTTCAAAAGCACTCTCACCAATACCTTTTACAGTTTTATCAAAAATCTTATCAGGTACTATCGGATTTATTTCATAGCCATAATAACCTGTAACATACCCTTTAGAGTTTATTGTCCAACCGTTATCATTGTCAGGTATATCGCCATAAACTTGAATATATAAGGTTAAATCAGATGGTTCACTTCTGTATTCATTTTCAGAAAATGTGACTGCACGGATTTTTGTTGTTGCATCAAGCTCAATAGGTTCTGTATATAAGGTTGCTGTTTGCCTTGTAGGATAAGAAGTATCTGTTGTGTAATATATTTCTTCGCCTTCGTTGCAATATAATTCAAGATATTGAATTTCTGAATACATTGTTATGGGAGTTGGACGAGAAGTTAAACTGTATATTGGTGCATCAGCAAGCTCATCTTTATATTCGCTTCCAGCCAAAGCATTCATAAAATCTATAGTTCCGTATTTCGTTTTAGTTCCTGCCAAAAGTGTTGAATCACAAGATGAATATAAGGCTTCTTTTATTTCTTCTCTTGAATATTCAGGATGAATAGAAGCTATCATTGCACATAGAGAAACAACAAAAGGACAAGCGTATGATGTGCCGGAACCCATATTGGGTAAATTTTCACCCGGAGCAACAACCTCGACATATTTGGAGTTTCTATTTGAAAAACTGGAAAGTTTATCAAATTTGTTCATTGAAGCGGCTGAAACAGTATACGTCGAACTTGAAGGATAATAAGGATGTGAATTACCTTCGTTACCCGCGCCAGCAATAACCAAAACGCCTTGCTCGTCTAACTTTGCGCCAATGTTATAGTCTGTTACACTGCCAAAACTGAAGTTAACCATATCTAAATTGTCAAGTAACATTCGTTCTTCGGCAATAATAAAATTAGAAACATATTTAACTGTAATTTGATAAGAATAGATTTTGATATTGGTTGTTGTACAGTCGGTTATAATTCGTGCAATAATATTTGCATGTGTTTCCGAAGTCTTTAAAGTTGTATTTGTACCGGTACCAACAGTATATTCGCCAGCAATTCTATCTTGAATATCAGTATCTTCTGTCCACACTCCTGTATCTAAAATACCGACTTTTATTTCAGGTAATTTATCGATATCATAGTTTTCCTTAATATACTCAATAGCCTCATACACCCGAACTCTGTCATAACCCCAGTTATATGTATTTGTATCTTCTGTAGCTTCTTCTGTTACAATATCAATTTCAGTATCCGGTATAACCGATGAAACGGAAGATTTGGAAGAAAGTGATTCAAAAGCATCAATAGTTTCTTCAACTGATTCGTATTGAATAACTTGTAAATCTTCGTAACCTGTAACCGCTTCATCGGCACCGTATGAGTTTTCAAAGGATTTGTATGAACGGATAATAAGTCTGCAAGTTGCAAAATCATTGTAACTATAATCTGTTCCGTCATAAGTTACTGCAACATCATCTATTGTTTCTTCTGACGCAGCTTCGTACAGATCAGTATTATGCTCTATCATTTCATTCAGTTCATTACTGAATTCATTGAGAGAAATATTACTGCGAACTTCTGATCCAATGAATGTTGCAGAAGCATTTATATAGAGTGCATTGTAAGACGAAAGTAGTAAGGTTATAGCTATTAATATACCTGTTATCCGTTTCATACTATCATCCTTTCTTATAAATCATTGTTTGTCGTTAATACTACGTATTTGCTATATTAATTTTGTTTTATAAAGCTCTTCTGAATGCAGGGAGAAGATGCTGAATAGAGGGAGCAACAGAATATCTAACAGAATAGTTATAAATAATGTCTATCAGATAACTATTGATTTTATTGTTAGTGCTGTATGTTCTATCCATAATAATTGTTGCCATAGTAACAATTAATGGTTCAACTAAATCAATAGCCAATTTTTTGTTGCTTCTCATTTCTTCCTGACCAATTACTTTTATTAAAGTTGAAAATGCATTTGCAACAAAATCGAAAGAATAAACATTAAGATTCATAAGATATTCTTCGGTAGAGTTTACTGCTGCACGCAAAGATAAACATCCGTTGGAATCCACTCTGTTTACAGGGTCGTTGCAACAATAAGCATAGGGATTAGTTGACAACAGATTTAATTGATCAATCTTCATAAGACTGAGATTGTCCATACTTAAGAATCTTCCCCAAGCAGCAGAATAATATCTGCTCTGACAATAGTAAAGATTGGTTTCAAAATCATAGAGATAACCGTTGTAAGATAACGGACAATAAATTGCCATAATTGCAGAGAGCACTCCGTTTATTCCGGAACCGAATTCGTAATAAGGATTACCCCAAGCATCATAACAGACATTATAGCCTAATTCACCATCAATAGACTGTACAGAAACAATATTTCCCAATCCATCTCTTACAAAATAGAAAGGTGCGCCTGTCATACCAACGTAGCCTTGCGGTATACCATTGTCGTCATAAATAATGTTGAAATAGAATCCATAACCTTCTTCAGAATTGTAGACATCCACTCCCTGTAAAACGCCATTTTCCCATACATACAACATCTCAGCGCCCTGGGAGTATGTATATTCATCCTCTGTATCAGGGATAAGTGATTTATTATATACGGTTTTTTTGGTTCTTAATCCGCTTTCATCATAATCATATTCATAACGCTCATCTTCATTTTCAAAAGCAACTAACAAATTGCCGTTCCATTCAAATGTGCCGTTTATTTCATCGCCAAGCATATTGGTTGAAGAATAATTTAAAGGATTTCCCATTTTATCGTAATAGATATTAGTACCATTGTAATTGGTTAATAAATTAGGAGAACCAAGTGAAGAAGCCGTGTCATAAGAGTATGTTATTACTTCTATAGGTTCAGATGGGAAAGTGTTTGTTTCAATATCATATTCATCATAATAGGCTTTTTCAAGCAAGTTACCATGAGCATCATATGAATATGTTGCAATAAACTCATAAAATTCAGAAGCTTCAAATACTAACTGGTTAAGTGCATCATATTGATACAAAGCATAAATAATGCCATCTGATTCATCATCTGATGTTAATTCAATTTTTGTAATGTTTCCACGTTCATCATAAGAATAATGGAAGGTTAAATCCATTAAAGCAGATGTTGTTTCTGTTCCATCTTCATCAATAAAGCTTTGTGCAAAAACTTTATATGTTGAAACGAGATTTGTTTCTTTTTTATTTGAGTTCACATCATCAATTGATTTGTAAGTATATGAATCAGTTTTGTCAAAGATGAATGCTGTAGCATTATTTGTTCCGGTATAAGTTTTTCTTATATTGGTATCTTTGATTCTGCCAAACTCATCTTTTGTATTAGTTTGGTTAATACCAATGTTTGCAAAAATAGAGTCCGTAGCTATTTCAGTATATACAATGGATTGGTTATAAGACTGCGTTATTGAATAATCTTCATTAACAATAGATTCGTTATTTGTTTTTGTTGATTCAACATAATATTCACCAAGCTGATAATTTTCAGCCATACCATTTGAACTGATTTCACGACTATATATTTGTGTCTCTGTACCAGCGTTCACATTGTAGATGGTAAAGTTACCCTCGGTATAAGTTACTTTAATATTAGCCTTGTCATCCAATACAGAAATAATTTCACCATCACTATTGTATTCATAAATGTATTTAGAAATAATATTTTCTGTTTCACCAATATTTGTTTTACGAGTGATTTCATTTATGTTGCCTGAGGAATTGTATGAATACTCAACAATATATCCGTTAGCATAGGTTATGGAACCTATTTTATCATAATAATTACCAATATATTCATAGGTTTCAAAATCATAATCCTTATTGCTAAGTCCTACTGATGTAAGATTGCCGAAATCATCATAAGTATATTCATAAGTGTATCCATTGTGAGTAATTGTAGCAATTTCACCTTCATCTGTATATGAATATGAATTACTGATTGTAACAGGCCCGCCTGTTGCAGTATTGATAGTTTGTGATACTTCAGTTAATAATTTATCAGCATTGTAAGTTAAGTTTTGTACATAGCTTGAATTGCCTGTTGCTATTGATTCAAGTATTCCACTATCAGGATTATAGTTATAATAGGTTACAACACCATTTTCATTTGTTACTGATGAAAGATAATTATCACCATTTTCATCATCGTAACTGTATTCAAATCCAATGTAGTTATCATTGTCTTCAATAGAACTTATAATATGTTTTGTTAAAATGCTACCATTACCATTTTCTGTCGTAACATAATCATTGGTAATACCCACACCAACATCTAATTTCTGAATAGAAACATCATCGAAATGAACTGATTCATTGTTGTAATCGTATCTCAAACAAATCATTACAGAATCCATATCGTAAGGGATTGTAAAAAAAGATACTCTACTCTGCCATTCAGCAGTAGTCTCGTCAAAGCTAATGTGGCCTAAACATTCTCCGGGAATTTCTATACCATCCGCATCTTCTGCAACAGTATAGATATATACACCGTATGTTCTTGTACTTGTAGGAATAAGAGCAGAACTACTTTGGCTGATTGCACCAAAACTATAGCAATCACCAGTTCTAAACCCACCATTGGGGCTAACAATTTGATAAGCATTCCCTTCGTAATAGGTATCACCACCAATAGATAATACGTCACTATTACGTTCTACTGAGTGTATAATTGTAAGTTCACAAACATCTGAAATCCACTCATTTGGCCATTCCGTGTCATCAACAGAGCTAAAGCCAGGATTTTGTACAAGATTGGGATTATCAATTTCATCTATGTATCGTAAATCATTGTTATCCACAATACCATGTAAAACAGTTCCATCATATTCTTTGTAATATACAATGTTGAAGTACTTGTCGAAATTTATAATACGAGTTTCACCATCTCTGTTTGTGAATACTCTTCTGTATAAATCAGAACTATCAATTGATACATTTTCAATTGTACGAATATCGTCTCCTGAACCCTTAGTAATTGTATAACTGGAAATGTAATTTCCTGTTGTTTCAGATGTATAGTTAAGCGTCAAAACTTTATCTTTAGCAGTAACAGTTTTTATTCTGCCTAAAGCATCATAAGAGTATGCTACACTATCGGTTGCTGTGTCATCGATATATTTAACAGAAGTCAAATATATTTGATTGTTGTCGTCTTCTTCATATGTGTAACACATTTCCATAGCTACATCATTACCATTACAATTAGTGGTAATTTCACTACCATCTGCATTATATACTGAGATTTTTTCAAGAACTGTGTTTTCTGAGTTATCATAATGGAAAAGATACTGTTTGCCACTTCCGTCAATAATCACCTGAATATTATCAGAAATATACTCATTGCCCATATTGTCTTCTGTGACATAATCAATAGTGATAGTGTTTGTATTGTCACTTCCATCCACTATTGAGTTTACAAAACCAGTCATAGCATGTGACTCAAATGAATATTCTGAACCATCAGGACCAACAATTTTTACACAAGGATAGTAAGTATAATCAAAAATGCCGGTCATAGGTGATTTAACTAATGTAAGAAGATACTGTTCACCTTGATAATCATATCCACGATATGTTTTTTGTGTTGAGGTACTTTCAAACAGAGTGAAGTAAATATTTTCACCTGCAAATGTCTCCCAGCAGTAAACATAGTTGCTATAAGTTAATGTGCTTCTATAGTTTAAGCGCCACTGCTGACCTAAAGGTGAATTTGAATTGGTTGCATTTGAATTATAAATTCTTTGGATATTTACAGGATTTTTCTCTCCTGTGATACCTATTTCGTCTCTAACCAATACGGGTGTCGAAGAGAAATCGTTTATATACAATGTTCCGGCTCTACCCATATCAATACTTTCACTTGCTAAAGTAACATCCTGTTCACTTATTACATGATAATAATAGCTTATTGTGATGTTCTGAATAGACACATTACAATTTTTCTTTCTACTTGTTGTTTTAAGTACCAAGCCGTTGTTATCATAAATACCCAGTTCCCAACTGTTCATAAGTGATGTAATGTCCCACGCATAGTTAGTAGCCAGACTATCTACATAATTACAATCAAAATAGTCTGTTGTACTTGAAGGTGCTACTGTAGAACTATCATCCCAATCTGAAGTAATTCTTGAAGCAACAACAAAATTGTTTACCGAAGAACCTGAACCCTGGCTATAAGCAATCAATTTTGCTTCAGTGATAATTTTGTTACCATTACACTCAAGAGAATTAGGCTTAATAAATATGCTTCTATTCCCTTTGCTGCTGCCCTGTACATATAAGGAATCCGAAACGACATTTTTATTAGTCATACATTTGATTGTTAAATCGTTTATTTCAGCTAATGTAGAATCTTCAGAAGATAAATCATAAGAAGATACACCACTAGCGACTGCAACACCCATTTGGGATACAGTTTCCACATAATTTTTAATATTAGTTTCAGAATTTAATTCATAGTTGGGTTCAACAATGTTGGAATATGTGCCACTTTGCTCTAATGTATGTAACGGAGTTGTAGAAACAACTTTATAAAACCCACCGTCACTTGTTGAAAAAAGCTTTGAATATTCCGTACGTTCAGAAATTATTTCGTGACGTAATTCAGGTGTTTCAGAACTAGCTGAATCAGCAAATGTGTAGTCAACATTATTGCTCGAACTGTTTGTCGCTAAAACCTGCATAGGCAACGCGATACTTGCAACAAGAGTCGTTGATAAAAAGCCTGCGGCTAATTTCAAGCAAAATCTTTTTGTTGATTTTTTCATAATTTACATCCTTTCGTAGATTTTATATAGATTTTAAGTTATACGCCAATTGATATGTAAACTTTGTTTATCAAACCTCCCTTAACATAAATTTTTCCGAATTACATTGTCAATTGTATAATACAATACTATGGTTAAATTTAAAGTAATCTCACCAAACTGCATTGTTTTTACCCCCAAACTGCACAAACACACGCCGAACTTTTATCGTTCGACGTGTGTTTAAATTGAATAAATATATGTATTTTAACCAGCTAAAACCCAATTAACAACTTGTGGGTAATCTTAAACAATTATTTATTGCTCTAAGTTTGTATATGCAATAAGAAAGTACACACCAACTAATGTTGTATGTTCGTTAAAAACTAGCGCAACTGAAAATGCACGTGTTACATATGCCACATCTTATCAATCTACATAACACTTGAAAATTAGTATATATGTCACATTTATAACCAATGTAAACAACAAATACTCTTAACATATCATACTAACATAACAATACATGTGTGGTGCTTCCGTTGGTTATGTATTTCAATTAATTTGCAAGAAGAGTTAACCTATTTGTATACCTTCCATAAGGAAAACTCCTAAGGCATCTCTTTTAGTAAAATTTAATAAATGCAATTTGAGCAATATATCTACGGCTATACCGTTTTTGCCTTATGTTGTTTTCATATGTGCTGTTGATACGCTTGTTTCATTTGTTAGCAAAAAACTTTTTTGGAATAAAGTAAAAAGGGTTCTCACAAAACTTCCACACAATATGGGTGGTGAAAAACAATAAAAAATTTGTACTTTATTTATATGTTTTTTTCATGCTTAAATTCAATTATTAATAAACACGCATTTTACTAATTAAACTATTGAGGAACAGCATAAAAAGCTCTACTCTTGATAGAAAGTAGAGCCTTTAATGCTGTAAGGTGAAATTGAGTTAAAGTTTTATTGTTGTATTATCATCAATACGTTCCTTGATAGATGCATTAACGATTTCAAAAGACCTGAAATTCACTTCGTTAACTAAACCATCTTTTTTGTGTAATTCTATAATGTTAAATCCACGCATAGAATCCGATGTTAACGATGATGAATTCAACCTTAAAGATGATGATGGTATGCATATTAATTTTTTGCAAAATTTCCCACCATTGCCTCCTAAAAGATACGGTGAAATTGTATCATGTGTATGTCCGTACAAACAAATATTTATACGATTATCTTCTATAATGGTTTGCAGCCTTTTCCAACTATCATTACCATTTGTTGTTTGTGATTTGAAATCACTTGGCGGATTATGCATGACCAAAATATTACATAAATCTTTAACTTGTGAACCAAGATTATTATTTACTGGCAGTTCTTGCTCCCTTAACTGAGAAAAATCACAATAAAACTCATCAAATCTATTTTCACAATTTTGACTATTAATATTATAGGCAGAATTCACAAGAATAAAATTTATTCCCCAATTTATAAAACTATTATTATAATGTATTGCTTCATCGGTATAGTTGAACCATTCATAATCTTGAAAAAGTTTTTTGGCAAAATTTATAAAATTGAAAAATCCTAATTTTTGATTTTTAAATTGAATAGGCTCCTTTTTCTTTGAAAATGTATTTTTTTCACTAGAATAAAATTCAAATTCATAATTATCAGAAGCACTTATTGATAAATCATAATCATGATTTCCTGGCACAATGATAACTCTATTTTTTATTGTGTCTTCTGGCAATACATTATAAATCCCCCATAAATTAGTCGCAAACGTAGAAATCCAATTTGCGGCTTCTTCATATTCTTCTTTTTTACCTTTGTCTGCAATATCACCTGCTATAACTAATAAATCAGGGTCAATTGCATTTTCCTTCAAGAACAAAGATATTCTTTTGCTATCATTTATAGCAGAACTTGACACATTGCCTCCAAATTGCAAATCTGATATTTGTAGAATAGTACAAATATTTTTTTTGTTTTCCACCATTAAATTTTTACGTTTGCAGAATTCAGAATATATATCTTCACTTATAGATTGGTAGTTGCTGCCGGATATATCGTTCCAATTTACAACTTTTATTATATTTCGGAATTCCGGCACACGTAAGATTGATTGACTGGGATCATTTTTTTTATTAACCCATTGACCACTTACAATTACCGTGGGTATATTTATTTTAAAATTTTCCAAATAATAAAAAGCATTTGATGATTCTCCTTTCCCCAAAACAACGTCCATAATAATAATGTCATAATCGGCTATTTGTTGAATAGTTAAATTGGGAATATCATTAATAATGCTAACAATAAAAGATTCATCAAGTGCCCTGTGATAGGCTTCGTTTCTAGATTTTTCATCATCAATTACCAGTGCACGATATTTAATTCTCTCCATTTTTTGTCTCTCCTTTTAATGACTGAAAGCATGCTGGGACATTCATTTGACTTTTAAGCAGATGATACCCATCACTACTCACAATATTTTTTATGTTTTCAAAGCCAAACATTACATCAAATGCACAAGATTGTTCTTTGGATAATCTATTTTTACTCAAAAAATGTTCTTGCACACCACTACCAGGAATAGAAGACCATGATACAGTTGATAAGTTTAAATAATTATTATTAAACACTATTTCAACCTCCATATATTCATCTTCTGATATTCTTCTATTACAATGCATAATGTTTTGCAACAAATAAATAAATTCTTTTTCTATACCTTGATGCCAATAATACCACTTCGATTTATGCCCGCTACTTAAATTGTTGCTTATTTTTAGCTTCATCTTTTTATTGAACTGATTTTCAATTTTTTGAACAAGTGATTCTAGATATTCAATAGATTCAGATGAAGAATCTATAAAATATCCTGTTGCAATATTCTCATAAAAATTTTTACAAGTTTCCAATGTTATTTTTAACTCAGCGCTCATTTCAAATGTAGCATCTGGTTTGGATTTTAGTGCATGAAGATAGTTTTCTAGATCTTGGTTTATAAGTTGTTCTAATTTTATTATTGCCTCGTTATTATCTTTATAAAACTCTTTTTGTATCTTCAATCTAGAATTTGACATTGCCAGTGGCAAACGTTCTGTAAGTTCGCTTAGTCTATAAATATCTTTTTTTGCTGCCGCACTTTTATCTTGAATAGCCTTTATACCTACTGTATTCTCGTTTTTGAATTTATTTATATTAGTTCCATGATCATCACCCAATTCATTAATTAATAATCCGACAAATTCTTTTGTTATAAGTTTTAATTCTTTTTCAGGAAGAATATGTTCATTTACTGATTCAATAAAAGGGAATGAGCTGTTTGCATTTTTAATTCTAAAATCATTTAGTAACACCTCTATTTGATGAGACTGTTTTACGAAATAACAAATAGTAATTATTAAATCTAAATTTGTACTATTCAATAGATTTTGCTTAATTTTAATAATTTTAGGATTATTATTTTCGTACAAAATCTCATTCAATAAATCGTAAATTACACTAACCGACTGTGAAACAAAAGTTATGCCAGCTAAACTTGTATATGAGTTTGTATTAGAACATTGGGCAACGTTGCCTATCAATTCACTTAGTAAAGATAATTGAAGTTGCCTAGAATTTTGGTTGCCAAATAAACACAACTGAGTACAAATTAGTTGAATTCTTATCTCAGGCGGAAGAGAAGTCTTAGTCTGAATAAGAAAATATACATAGTCGTTATTATAGGTCTCTGATAGTTGCTCAGCAGCAAATATGTTTAATGCAAATGAGTCCTTTATTTCCAAACCGTTTTCTGTAAAACTATTAATTAATGTTGGTTCTATTCCATAATCATTTAAATCACAGGTAATATTAATAGCTTGCCATTTTTTTATCCAACCATATATTCGATCACTTAATTCTTTGTCTACTTTTGATTGAAAACTTTTGAGTTTTTTTAAAACACTACAAATAATGCAGTGTGAATCATCAAGTCTTGGTATGTTTACACGCCAATACGATTCGCTTTTTTCATCATAGCTTCTTAATCGCCTCATATCTACTAAAGATAAAAATCGTACTTTCTCACAACCAGAAGAAAGAAGTATATTTTCTATTTCGGCCATTCTTCTTCCTGTAGAAAAAGAAGAATCCACATAGAGAACACCTTTAATTGTTGTACTATTCATTTTTTCTTTAATTTGTTTAATTGTGAATGGCGATATAGAGACAGTGTTGCTGAAGGATTGAGTTTCAAAAAATGTTAATGGTATTATTTGTTCTTTTAACTCTTCAGGAATTATTTCCTTAATTCGACTCATATAATAATCTGTGAATGTATTAGAATGATATACAACAAGACCACCTTTTTCCGAATCCAAAAAATCTGAGTTTTTTAATACTTTCCTCCACTTTGAATCGACGATAGAATCCAGATTTTTTTGGTCTGATAAATAAACCATTATTTTCCATAACAAAAACACAAAAGCTCCCTCTTTTTTCAAATAACTATTTTTCATATAAGTTATTAAATCAAATCCAATTAAATAATGATGACTATCTGTACAATAATGACCGTATTTGATAAAATGAGGATGAGCTTGCTGGATTTCTTGATAAAGTTGAGTTTTGTTTCTTGCTATGTTTTTATAGATTTTTTGTGTTTCAATTCTATTGATGGTTTCTTCTGAACTAATTAGACTCGTCTTTCCTATACGACAAAATGATCCTATATTAGGTTGGTAATCGCCAAAAAATTCTTTTTCGGGCCATACTAATAGAAAAGAAACATCTGATAAATCACTAAAACCAACCGCAGTATTATAGGGGTGAGCAAAAAAAGCATTGTATAAGATACTTTCACCTTGTATAATATCATCATAATTATATTGTGCTTTTTTGGTATATCCAGTAACACATACTGTTAAAACATTTACAAAGTATCTAATAGTATCCATTTGCATAAAACGAGAATTTATATCTTGGCAAAGCCGTCTAGAAATAGAGTCAGTATTTCTAAACTCAACATCGGTCATATTAAAATAACCTATAGTTCTTTCCAATGAACTAATTAATAATCTGTATGCCTTGTCAAACATTATTATTCGTTCAAAATCCAAATATCCATCTATGATTCTTTCTTTACTCCACACAATAGGAGCGTTAATAAAATAATTTTCGCTCGAATATTCTTTTATTACTTGCCAAAAATGAAAAGAATAATATTTTCTAATAAATAAAGCGTAAGGGACTATACCTTCATATATCTTATTAAAATTATTATTGTTGTTTTCAATAAAATTCTTAGCTTTTTCGTCGCTCTTTACAAGATTGCCATTTATTGCCTCAAAATAGAGAACACTCCATTGTTTAGTTATAACTATAACATCAATTAACAATGATTTGTTTTTTGACAAATACATATTGTTAAGCACATAGTAATAACTTATTATGTCTGATGAATCAACATCACCAATAACAAGATGTATTCCTTCATTTGCAAATGTATGATGATTTGTTTTTTCGCAACTTTGATTATCAATACTATATTGAACAATTTTTATTAATTCATCGATTTTTTTGTAAATCTTATTTTTCGAATTATTTTTTTCAGGAAACCATACATAAGTATTTGTATTGAGTTGTGTTGCAGAGTTTAAATCGTTTTTCCACTCTTTAGGTGCACCATTCAGATACCAGAGTTCATTAAAATTATCATCCTTGCATAAAATATGATTAACTGTCATATCATGGTATTTTTCATTGTATTTATAATTAACATATACTGGATGTTGAGATGGTTGTTTCGTCCATTGGACAGCAAGATGCGATCTAAAGTGCGAAGTTTGGCTATATGGAATTCTAAAACACCACATCAGTCCTTTCCCATAAACATTGTTTTCACTATCATAGACCCTACCAATACCAACATTCTGAAACACTATATTTGATGTTTTTTGGTGGGTTGAAAAAGTTTCTTTTGACAATTCGTTACTAAATGCACCTATCCATTCTTTCCCTTCATTGCACCAAATATAACCCGAAGATTCGGATAACAATCTACAAATAAAATGTAGCCCTCCGTATTTTGTTGCTTCTTCTGGGATCATTTTGCGAAAACCGTTTTTTAGAACATTTCCAAACAATTCCCTAATAGGATACTTATATTCTTTTTTTCTATATTCTGAATAAAATGAATTTAAACTTCCAGATAGACCCATGCCTATATCCGCAAAAAAGACCTCCAAAACATATTCATTTTTTTCTAATATAGAGTTATCAATTCCCGGACAATTAGATTCTTCATCTTTAATTCTTTTTTTAAACAATTGCAAGTTTGTTTCGCTCTCATCCGAATGAATTGCACCTTTTCGTTTGCGTATATATATAGCAAAACGTTTTTTTTCATCACTTGAATAGGCATGCTTCTCTACGTTTTCTATTAATTCTGTCACTATATTATATACCTGCATAGATAACAAATTGTATGATTGTGGTAAAGTTGAGTTTTGAAGTGCGAGAGACAACTCTTCGTCAATTTCTTTGGCAATTATCTCTTTTGTAAAAACATCGCTAACAGTATACGTTTTCATTGGGATAATTTTCGAACAATCAATATCATAACAGTAGGAATTAAATCGTTCTATTGTTTTTTCATCTATAATATTTCTAGCTTTTACTATAAATTTATTGTTCAACATTTCTGATAAAAATCCTTGTGAAGCCAAGAAACGTAAAAAAGCTCCTTTTTTATAACTGAAATTTTTGTTAAATGTAGGAAGAATTATTACTATATTCTTTTTATAATCTTCTCGTTGTTTTTTCAGAAAAAGGATTAAACACATAAGGCAAAATGGAGATGCTTCCACACAAGAAGATAAATCTATTCTTAAAGTATTAATTCTATTTAATCTATTAAAATCACTAGTATTTTCTGTAATTACACCATATATTGATGCCCAATTATCGCAAGTTAAATCACATTCTAATTTAAACTGCAACTGATTTTCTTTATATTTTTTTTCATACTTTTCGATACAAGTAATTAGATTCTTGTTTTTTTTCATTTTATTTTCTCCCATCAATCAAACATTAATCTTGAATTATATTGTCTTAGTTCAAGTAAATACTTAATCTATATATATATGACGAAAATTGCGAAACACTTCACAAAAATTTCATATTTTTTCAAATTTCCACTTTTTATACAATCAAAAACACTTTAATTTGTGCAAAATTACGACAAAAAGCGACAAAACCCACATTAGAGTTTTTAGAAAGACTCTAATGCGGGTTTTGTTTTTTTACATTATGTTTTCTTTTTGTATATCTTATGCCCTATTCTCAGCATAATACTGTTTAAAAGTTGGCTGTATTCTCCATCGGAATACCATAAAAGCGCAAAGTAAACATTACCATATAAACCATTGGTTCTGAATCCCCATTTCAAGCCATCTTTACCGAGTGTTATATATTCATTTTCAGTTGTTGAATACTTGTATTCGGGTAAGAGCGCCTTACAATACTGTGCAGTTGTATATGCAGTATCATCGGGTTTGGTGTAGCTAGTAACAGCACTCATATTATTGTTGAAAACTATGGCGAGACCACCACTACCATTTTCTCTGCCATTTAGCTTTAAATTGGGTTCTTCTTTTTCAATAAGAGGGCTCAGTATCTTCTTTAATTCAGAGCAGTGTTATGTGGTTCAATGTTACCGTAATAGAATTCATAAATAAAATAAGATATTTTGTAAACATCACAAAAGATTGATGATCCTTATAAAGCAATCATTCTGACTGTCTTCAAAAGCGAGAGATAGGCACCCTACTTATGTGACATCTACTTTGTGCATCTATTCTTTCGGATACAACCCACTCTATTTGATATAAACATCTTTTTTACTACATTGTTTTTGCAAATTTAGTTTATATTATCAAAAATCTCAGCAAATGGCTTGATTGATTTTAAGCAACGTTGATATAGAATGTCCCACATATCGAGACAAAGTGGTTGTATTTGTGGATTTGAATGATTGCTATCGAATAGTTTAATGATACATTTAATTAAATCTTCAATTATCATTTCTCTATCAAAATCATCGCCCCTTAACAAAATATTTTCACATATGCTTTTTATAACCTTTGCGTATTTGGTTATATCTTTATCTTGTTTGAAAATAAACTCAAGAAAAGCTTGTAACTGATAAGGTTTTTGTTTTGAACACATTAATTTTATCAGAAAATCTTCATCTCTATCAATGTCGATGCAGTTATCCCAAAACAGCATACCGAAAGAATGAACCTCATATTTGTCAGTGTTAATGTAGTTTAGCAAAACCTCTTTACTTCTATTATGGAATTCGTCTTGATTAAACGATGATACTGCTTGATTGCAAACACTATCAATTTGTTTATCATTTAATTTTGTGTGGAATAATTTATCTATTAAATCATTATCATAAAAAATTCCAGCAGCACATATCAACCCAGCAGAAGCTTCTTCCAATTCTTCAATGTTAGAAACACAAGCCTCAAACAGTTTTTGAGCATAAAATGCACCATTAGTACCATAATCTCTGCATATTATTTCCCAAGCATCTGGATAACCAAGTACTCGTATATCTTTTGAAATCAACTTTTTGAAAAGATGAAAACAAAAGTCATTGTCAATTTGAAAATATGGGAACACACAAAACATTATTGAGAATACTACAGCATCATTTTTGTCTTCACAGGCACCCTCAATAATTGGCTTGAAAATATCACCATACTCAGGATGATCCCAGAGCAATTTAGAAATTGTTTCAAATGCAGTACCACGAACGCAATTTACAGCATTATTCAATAATCCATGTGGTGTTAAAACTTTTGAAGTGTCATCTCTGCTAAATGGGTATTCCCCTGATGAGGGGTCTGGTGAGTGAATAGCTGTAACACATATGAAATCAATAATTTCTTGTGGCCAGTTTTCTTTAGAATATTTCGCGATTAACCTAAGAATTTCCTTAATAACATTTTGGTTACTGTGGCTTTTGAAATACTTTATTACATCACAGATTAGGGTGAAATCAATATTTTCAACATCGTTTTCGTGGTTATATAACGCACTTATAACACTTGAAATATAACCGGAGTAACAATCACTCGGAAAATTAAAAGAAAGACGTGCGAATCTTGTGGGTTCTCGTTTTGCTTGTGTAGACAATGATGAAGAAAACATAATATGATTCGCTTCAATATAATATTCCGAAGTTTCGTTACCATTGAAATGATTGCTCATTTTTTCATTATCTGTAGAAATAATCTCCAACCATTTTTTATCACTAAGTATTTCGGTTTTTCCATGAATTGGTGAAACTACACTTTTGGCAGAACCACCATGAATACCACAATTGTAAAATGGTGCTCTAATCCATTCGTTCCTGTTTAAAACCTGTAATAGTGCTCTTGCGTTGGTGGACAAACGCTTTATATCGATAAATGGTAATAATTCTTTCTGCAAATGTCCCCAAAAGGAGTAATATACCGGATGCCATTCCTTACTTCTATTTACCTCAAGACGGCGTTTGTAAATACTCACCATTCTTTCTATAGGCTCTTTCCAATTAAGTATTATAGTTTCAAGTTCTAATAAAACAGCGTCCGAGCAATAAGGAGTGAATTTTTTAATTATTTTCTTTGATGTTGATAAATAATCTTCTTGATTTCCAGTATATATAAAAAGATGGTTATAAATGTCACCATATAACCAAGATATTGCAAAGTCACTGTAAGCTATATCTAAGCAGTTCATCGCAGAGGATATAATCTCATAATAAACCACAGACTTGTTATCATCGTAATTATTTATAAATGAAATAAATGCTTCTGGTTCCTTAATCGAGAACTCGCACATCGCAATTTTTAGAATACGAACAATCTCTCTGGCGGAATGTTCATTATAGTCTTCTTTTGTCCAATTTCTATATTGGGCACTAAACTCATAATTAGGCCACTGTGGACAAAAAGTCTTTGTTTTGTTACAAACAACAGGTAATAGCTCCCGTATTATCTCATGATAATATTTCTTTGTGTAAGTGGTTAAATCCTTTAATTCGCCCAAATATATATGCCGAGATAATTCGTCACTGTATTCTACAATTAACTTTAAAATTGGTATTAGTCTCTCTGAACTACTTTTAACAAGGTGTGAACCACCCCAAAAGTTCTTTAAAAAATCCAAATTCGACTCAAAAAGTTTTAATCGTAACTCGAACATTTCTGCAGAATCTTCTGTACAATCATGACAAAGGGTATTATATGCAATTATGTCATTTTCTTTATTCTTAAAACATATTGGTTTAATCTTTTCGAGAACAAACTTTTGACACTTTGTATTAATTGAACGCAACAAAACTATTCCTTCACTGTTCAACCAATCGTAAAAACCATATTTATCTAAATCTAAAACATATTGATAATGACCTAAATACACCGTGTTATGCACATAATCATGCCATTGATAATCCGTATAATATTGATGTGCAAATTCAAGCAATGTACTATTAGGACATTCAAATTGCCCTAGTACTTCAAAAACTGTGCACTTGAAATAATGTCTAATTTCATTTGAAGATAAAATATCCTCACATATTTTAACATACAAATCTTCATCTGTTTCTAAAATGTTTTGAAGGATTCTTAACAAACGATAACGAAGATGGGGAGTCTGTTTATCTTTCTCTCCAATTATTTCTAATATGCTCTTGCCATCGAATATTTCATTTATTTTTTCTGAAACTGCAAAAAAGTCAAGGAAGCTTTGATGAGTGAACGAAATCTTATTATCCCCTTTAGTCAGTAAACCATTTGATGTTAGATATTCAATCTCATTATTGTAATCTGTAAACATAACTCCCGGCAAAGATAAAAGCGATGTTGTTTCCATTTTTCTGACAATGTTATCTTTTACTTCAGTCACTCTGCGAACATCTAATCCTGATGAAATACATTTATCATTGATTTGTTTCCACCAATGTTCTATAAGTTGAAACGGAGTGCTTACAGACTGGACTCTTGAGTGATCATTCAACAAAGTCCAAATATACAATGAAGCTGGCGTTAAGAGAAGATTTTTTAATTTTTTAGAGAGACTATTATATTCACTACCAATTAAAGACTTAACTTCTTCATGTTTAAATGTATTTATCTGTATTTTGGCCCATGAAATAGGGTCATTATCTTTTTTTGTAAACAGGGAGCGTAAACCAGCATCGTTTTCCAAATCGAATGTCCTGGAGACAAATAGTATAGAAATATGACCATTGTGGTATTTGTTTAACATTCGTACTTGTGAGATGAACTCTTTACAAATATCTAAAGCATTTGCTGAATGCTGGTTAGTCCATCTTAATGAGTCGAGTTGGTCAAGTAAAAGGACACAATGAGTTCCTGCTGATAAATTATGTAAACAATACACAGGTGATTGCTGCAACCCCAGTTCTCTTCCATAATGGTCAGCTGTATTTTGGGGAACAAATTTATCCAATTTAAGTGCAAGAAATAAAAAACCCTTATTTTTGAGTTCCTGTATTACTTCTTGAACACATCCGCTTTTTCCGGTTCCTGCTTTGCCATGCAAAACAACTGATTTACCTAATGTTATTTCATTAATAATACGGTCTGTTTCTGTTCGATGTATTAATGTCTGTTTTATTGGTTGAAAAACCTGAAAAAAAGAATCATTTAATTCATTAATCTTCATCGAAAGATTATCGCTATGAATGTTGTTTCTCGTTGGAAATCCATTTTGTTCCATGAAAGACACAATATCATTAGCAGTTATAACTACGCCAAATTTTTCATTGTAGTTTACATAATTTTGAAGAAGGCATCGTGCCGCATTTGTGTCACCGGTAAAAAAGAAACCAACATGCTCATTTAAATCCAATATATTTTCGTGACCTGTCGGAACGGTGTTGAAATCACATTTTGAAAGTACATTTACCAATTCAGAATATTGTACATCATCACTTAGAAT
This sequence comes from Acutalibacteraceae bacterium, assembly GCA_045543035.1. Lineage (GTDB taxonomy): Bacteria > Bacillota > Clostridia > Oscillospirales > Acutalibacteraceae > DTU089. Next base: position 99,928 of record JAZQMA010000055.1, read on the forward strand.
AAAATCACCATATTTTGCAAAACTATTAAATGTTGACTTGATTTCAGTATTAGTTAATTGATAGTTCTTAAACTCTTCTACAGAAGCATTAGTTCTAGCGCGTCTGCATAATTCGGGCAGTTCCCCATAGCTCAGCGGAGAAATAAATACATAGTGATTGTTTGCAGATTCATTAATAATACTTCTTGCTCTTTTAAACACATCATACTTACTTAAATCATACATAGTCCAATGGGTATTTGTTGTGTTACTTGCCTTACACTGATAATACCAGTTGTTATCATTTTTATCCGTAACTATATATTCCGCTGCATCTTTATTTTCGCCAAGTGGTTCTATAACTATTGATTTATATTGCCCCTCAACAATTCTTAAAAGCAGTCGAACTAAATACTGATTTTCATATTCATTTCCGTATTTATCAGCTCTGCCACCAATTTCTAAACTCATATATGTCCTCTCCAGTCTTTTCAAATCAATTCTTAATGCAAAATTTCCCAATCCTGCTAGTAAACGCATAGAATTTGACAGTATAATAATAGGTGATGTAATTATGCTATCTTAAATTAATTATATCATCGTATTGAGTAAAAATCAAAATTAAATCCAAATACATTAATTTGTTTTTACATCAAAATCTTTATTTAGATCATTTTTTTATTCTATAATTGTCTGTTATATGAATTATACTTTTATCAAACCTAAAGAAGCCTTCTTAAAGTAAATCACTACAAATAAGAAAAGTGGTGTGAAAACACCACTTTTCAGTTAATTCAAAATCTTACCATCCGATATTTCTATAACTCTTTCGCATTTTTGGGCTATGTCTTTATCGTGAGTTATTATAATAACTGTCTTACCATTGTCACTTAATGTTTTAAGCAAATCGAATATTATTTCTCCGGTCTTAGTATCCAATGCACCTGTAGGTTCATCTGCAAGAATAATATCCGGATTATTAACTATAGCTCTGGCAATTGCGACACGTTGCTTTTCTCCACCTGAAAGGTTGGTTACATCTTTATAGGCATACTTTTCTAATCCTACTTTGCTCAATGCATCCAATACCTTTGATTTTCTTGCCTTTCTGTTTTCTTTAGCCAAAACAAGAGGGATTTCAACATTTTCAAAAACAGTAAACTCGGGAACAAGAGCAAAATCCTGAAACACTAACCCAATAGTTTTATTTCTTAATTTTGCTTTTTCTTTATCGTTTAAAGACGTAACATCTTTTCCGTTGATCGAAAACGCTGCTCCTTCATCAAAAGAATCAATACAAGCTATATTGTGAAGCAAAGTTGTTTTGCCTGCACCTGATTTACCTATGATTGCAATAAGTTCTCCGCTTTTGACATTTAGTGAAATATTATTGAGAGCTTGAAACTCAGTCGATTTGTTTTTTTGAAAGGTTTTTGAAGCATTTTTTATTGCTATCATATAATTCACCTCAACTCTTTCTTTGCAAACCAATAAGGCTTTGTTTTTTAAATGTAGAAATCGGAACAATTGGTACAACTAAACAAACAAGCAAGCATATTAAAACAGGTACCAAATAATTAATGGCTGAAATGGTTAAAAAATATCCTGAGAAAGCATTCAAATATTTTGACAACAGTAATATCAGCCACATTATTAACAGTGGAATAACACAAATAACAGAAATATAACAGTAGATAATTTTTGAAATATCCTTATCAGAGCATCCAAGCATACCGTACAAAGATAATGTTTTTATCTGTGAGGAGATATTTATTATTGAAACTGCAAATATTCCTGAAAGCGACACAAAAAACAAGAATATAAAAGTAGGCAAGTATGTTTTTATTATGAACATATTATCTGATTTTGTTGTTTTCAAAACATCTTCGGTGGTGGCAACTACACCTCTTTCTCTTAGGAAATCAATATTATTTTGCATTTCTTCATTCGTAACGGAATCCTGAAACAAAATGAGCGTATTTTTATTGATGGGGTGCTTTATTTTTTCACCAATCAGAGCTTCATAATCTTCTGTACAACCGATACAAGAAAAAGCACCATCCTGAGCTTTGTCCATAATATGACTAATATTAGCGCTTGACATTTCAGAACCTGCTGTAGTAGCACTTAAAACATACGCAGGATCAGCTAAAACACCAACGATTTTTATTTTGGCGTTAATCTCTTTACCGTTAAAATCAGTTAAAACTGCATCATGATATGAACCTGCTTCAAATGATTTATCATTGGTAATAATGCGAATAACATTTTCTTCGGAATTTCCACTATCGAAAACTTCACCCGAATACATATCGGGTGAGGTTTTTTGTATGAGCTTTTCCGGTTGAAGCTGCAAGGAAGAAGCCTTAGAGCCGACAGACAAACTCACCATATCATTTTGCATTGCAACATCAAGACCTTCTAAACAATCTTCAAAATATATATCGCTATTGTTAAAGAGCAGATTCCCGTTTTCATCTATAAAAACATTTCTTTCTGCAACTGAAAAATAGCAAAAGTCAGATTGTAGTAGAGGATTCATAAATCTACTTGCACTTGTAGTTAATGTAAGTGTGGAAACTGCACACTCAATAACAAAAAAGCTTGCTGCAAATTGAATTATAAGAATTATGTGTAATAATGGCTTATTATAAATGAGCCGTTGCGCTAAATTGAATATATACATAGCCTAACACCTGTTATATACAAGTTCCTTAATTGATTTTGTCGAAAAGTTTATTATTGAAGAAATAATCGGTATTGCTATTATACCTATACACCATAAAACAGAGAATAAATAATCTGTTGCAGAAAACCTGTTATATGTAAACAGCACGTTTTCTAAACCCAACTTAAAAATAACAGTCCCTATGACTATGGCAAAAAAACCGTAGATTAAACTTTCAGCAATCAAAGAGGTTCTCATTCTTCTGAAAGTTGACCCACAACACAGAGATATAGCATAATAAGAATTTCTTTTAGAAATCACTACTTTGAATATGTACGAAATGTTTATCATTGCTAATATCAATAAAACAAAGGTTGTTAACGTTTTGCTATCCAAAGAATATTCCGAAAGCATATTTCTTTCTGACGGAGCTAAAACACTAAACTCAGAAAAATTATTTTGCAATGCTTCTGTAATACTTGCAATTTCTTTATTGTCAGGGATAGTTTGTGTTTCAATAACAAGCTTCTCTACTATATCTTTGTTTTTTATTGATTGGAAAGGAATTTCAGCATAATCAAATAGTCTCACACCTACAACATTGTAAATATCGTCGCCTATTTTCACTGTGTCTCCTATCCGAACCTGATTATTCTGATATTCATTATGAGCAATTACAATATCATCTTGTGATTTTATATCATTACCATATAGCACGGACTGATACTGTCCAAAAACATATGCTCTTGTTTCACATTTGTTTGGTACTGTTATATAACTCTGTTTCATCTCGGAAGGCACAATGTTTTTTATAGCATCTATTCTATCTGAAACCTCCAGAAACGTTGTGCCTTCTTCGAAGTTTACAGTGAAACTTGCAACACCACTTGAATAAGTTGAATACTCAATTTGTTGATTTCTGAAGCTTAAAAATGAGTATTCAAGTGCTATAACAGAAATGGTTTGAGTTATCATAAAAACAGCAAACAACAATGTGGATTTCTGTATAAACCTTTTAATGTTTGCTAATAACACAAGTTTCATCCTTTTTTGATATTTTTTTAATTAAAAATATATCCATAAATAAAATTAGAATTATAGCTATAATACATCCTATAAGTATACCATAGGAAAAACCCAGTTCTGATTTTAAATTGTCGATATTAACACAATTAGCATTCAAGATTACTTTGTCACCATCATTTGCAATTATTACTGTGTCAATTGTAGTATCATTTAGTCCTTTTTTAGTTCCTATTAGAAATACGGGGATCTCTTCATCCAACAAACTATTTGGGTCTTTTTCGTATTCATATAAGTATGATATGTCTCCTGTGAAAATAGTTTCATTTTCAAATATACTCGCATGCAATGATTCGGGTGTTCTAACAGCACCACAATAATCAGAATAACCATACAAAAAAGAGCCCTTTTCAACGATACCTACAACTTTTGCTTTAACTACCACTTGTTTGTAGTTTTCATCAAGTCCATTAACAGTGAAATATATTTCATCATTGACTTTTGCCCCAAAGCCATCAGTAACCATGATCTCTATACAATCCTCATTTTTGTTATTAAAATCGATCATTTCACCTTCAATTAGGTTCAGTAAATTCAAATTCGCTAACAATGGGGATAATTGATATGTGGTAAAAGTTGGGAAAGCGTTTATATCACCATTTGTAATCGTTGCGCGATACTTAACTCTATCATCAATCGAACCGTTTTCTATATATTCTATTACAGGTTCAGATTTACATAAATATGATTGAACCAGAGTTGACTGATTTGTCATCAAAGTTATTTCTGTAAACTGGTTTAATCCACTCACCATTTTTGAAGCTTTTTGGGCAGAATCTCTGTTTGGGAATTGATAAACTGCTATGTTCACCTCATCTATATATCTTACATTCTCAGAAAGATCTCTGTAGATTGATGAATTTTGATATTCGGCACAAAAGAAATATATGGGTGCAATTGCAATTAAAATTGATACTATCAAAACCAAGCATACTTTTGATGTTTTATTTTTCATGTTGGAATCATCACCTAATTATTGATAAATTCTAGTATGCATTTTATATCCACTAGTCTCATAATATAAAAGGTCATGTTGAGATAAAACTGGTGTAAAAGCAACGGGATTAACTGAAGCGCCTACTGTTGCAATGTTTGAGTTGGAGGCTGTATCAGTTTTCCATGTTCCTGATGAATTTTTTATACCAACATATGCTTCTTTATATGTATTTGATTGGGGTACACTATTAGCACGTGTAACAGCTTTATTTGTACTCTGGAGGGAAATTGTTGTGTCACCCTGTGAACAACCAAAACTTGTTGAATAACTTGAAACAAATGAATACGAACCGGTTTTACAATATGTATAACTAACTCTTGGGTCTATACTTGCTTCTGCACTAGCTAAAACTTGCAATGATGAAAACACCATTATAGTTAAAATGAACGCGATAAAAAGTCTTTTCTTGTTTTTCATAAATAAGTCCTCCTATTAATTAAAATTTTATTATAATATAAACCCTATTGATATCAACAACAAAATCACCTCTTTCCTAATACGAAAGTAATAAGGTTTATATAAAAGACAAAAACATCACTAAAAACATGATATCTTTAGAAAAACGTTTTTTCTATAAGTTTTACCAAAGTGCACTGTTTTTACCCCCAAACTGCACAAAACACGTCGAACTTTTATCGTTCGACGTGTTTTTCTATGGAAAATATTATAGATACAACAAATTCTTTATTATCAGACTTATACTCCCATTCAATATCACCATTGTATTTTTTTACTGCTCTACAAACACTTTTAAAGCCATAGCCATGTAAACCATTATCACTTTTTGTGGAAATTAACTTGTGATTTTCAACTACCGGTGGCACACCGCAAGAGTTAGTTACATCAATTACCAACATATTACCAACTTTGTTTAAACCAAAAAAAATAGATTTTTGTTGACTATTTACTGCGGCTTCAATTGCATTATCAAACAAATTATTAAATATAGATGTTAAATCATTATCACTTATAAAATCAAGGTTTGACTGGTGTATGTTCTTTTCAAAAACAATCCCCTGTTTGTCACAAATGTAATTGTATTTGCTTATTATTAAATCAAGTAATTTGTTTGAGGTTTTACCAATCTGATTAGCCTCTTCAAGATCAGTAACAATTCCTTCAATATATTCTTTTAACTTAACGGGAGTTTCAGCTAAATCATACAGGTTCCTATAATGCTTTTTTGTATCATGTACAAAAACCTGTAATTCTTCATTTTGGTGCTCTAACAAATCAAAGTATGTATTGTTTATTTCTTGTTTTTGTTGCAGTGCTTTTAATTCAAGAATTTCTTGTTCTTTTTGCGATTCTATTTGTTGTAATATGCATGTTACTATAATAGAAACTATCAATACTAAGCTTGATAATGCAAGTAGTGTCCTTATATCATTTGATGGATTTGTGTATTTTGACACAACAACAAAATCAAATAAAATTAAAATCAAAGCTACTGGATAAATTAGTATTGTAAGTCGTATTTTTTCATTTGATTGAAACTTTTTAATTATGGTAGCTATGACTTTTAATAACAAAAACAATGTGGATTTACTTAATACAATTAAAAGTATGTAGGAGTAATTGTCTGTAATTATTTCGTTAGGAGATGAATGGAGAATTATTGAGATAACATCAAGTACGCTTTGCTCTGTAATTATTACCAAACATGAAAATAAAGCAGTATACAAAAGTGAAAATCGGGTTTTAAATTTGTATAAAAATTTGCAGAAGCAAAAATGGGAAAAAGCAAAAACGAACAAATTGATGATTGTATTGTAATTGAAGGCAATGTTTATAAAACACATAACCATATAACTAACAGAAACAATCAAAAAATTTTTAGTTTTTGAAGAGGAGTTTTTTATATTTTCATAAAAATCAAAAAATATTAAACTTTCTATTATTTGTAAAACAACATTTAGAGCTATGGTTCCCATATCACTTTCTCCTCTTTAAATAATTGAAAAAATATCGTCTGAAAGTTGGCTGATTTCGATATGAAACACCGATAATCTCACCATTTGTTAATTTAACTTCATTGCGTTTGTATTCATCAATATAATCTAAATTGACTATATAGCTTTTATGTACTCTATAGAAACTACTGTGGGTAAGTTTTTTGTACCAATAATCAATCAATTCAGATGAATAATATATTCCGTTTGCGGTTACTACTTTAGTTTTATGGTCAAGGGTTTCAACATACATAATATCTTTTGATTTAATTTTCAAAACTTTGTTTGTATCTTTTAAATAAAATTCAACATCGTCTTCATTAATAAGTTCGATAGCTTTATCAAGTCCACTATAAAACCTTGAATAATCAAGTGGCTTTTTTATAAAACGTAAAGCAAACAAATCCATAGCATCATCTATATACTTTTCGTATTCTGTAATAAAGAAAATGATTACATTTTTATTTTTCTCTTTTAAATGCTTTGCTATATCCAATCCCGAAATATTCTTAATCTCTATATCTAAAAAAGCAATATTATATGACATATCTGTAGAAAGTGCATCTTCACCATTAGAATATGAGTCATAAAAACAAGTGATGTTTCGTTCATCGCAGTATTTTAAAAGATATTGCAATACTATATCACAACGCTCTTTTTCATCGTCACAAATTAAAGCATTAATTGTCATATATATCAACCCTCCAAAAAGTAAAACTCAAAGCATAATACTTTGAGTTTTACTATAACATACTATTCTTACTTTTTCAAATCGTATTTATACCTTTACTTTTCCTTATACGCTAACAAAAGTTTGTAAACCATTTTTTGTTCTTCTTTGCTAAGCTCCCTTATTAAATCAATAATATTATCATCAACATCATCTTTTATTGCACCTGAAAGTATCTGGCATGGACAAACATCAAACACATTACAAATGTTAACCAGGGTATTAAATGAAAGACTATTTTTACCTCTTTCAATATTCGAGATTTCTGTTGGTGATAAATCAATTTTTTCTGCAAACTCAGCTTGAGTAAGTTTGTTTAGTTTTCTAAGTTTAGCTATTCTTAAACCGATTAATTCATTGCCGTAAATTCTCATATTATCACCCCTAAATATACTAACATTTGTCAGGTCATAGTAGAATAAAATGAGACTTTAAAATTTAAAATTATAGTTAAAAAAAGCACAATTTATTTTTATTTTTTATAGTTACATTTGAAAAATATTAAGTTTTGTATACTAAAAGATATAAGACAAAATGTCTTATTGAGTATTTTTGAAGAAAAATGTATAAAGAGATTACGGAGGTGAAATAATGAAAAAAAACATTTTAAAAAATTTGGTAAAAGTTATTAATTGTTCACTTAAGGTGGATGCAAATTCCACAAGTACAATTGTAGTTTTCCAACCGAAAATACCAGAAAAGCTTAAAAATTTTAAAAATGATAAGTAGAGTATCAAAAGTCATTACCCAATATCTGATAAAAAAACACGCTATAGATAATGAGGATTATCAATTATATCACTATGGCCTATTTGTTTTATTTTCTGAATTTGTCTTTTTATGTTATTGTTTGTTTGTTGGAGCAGTATTAAAGGTTGTGTTTCCAGGTATATTGTTTTATATCGTTTTCTGTTTAGTTCATAGGTTTGCTGGTGGTTTGCATGTAAAAACCGAATTGCATTGTCTAGTAATTACATTATTGTTTTTTACAATTGGTATTATTTCAGTAAAACAAAGTGTACAATTTAATTATATCATTTTAATTGCTATTTATATTTTCTGTTCTGTAATGCTAATTGTTCTATCACCAGCAGATACACCACAAAAACCTTTGACAAAGAAAGAAAAGAAATTGTTCAAAAAAATCACATCATTAATAGTTGTTGCAGGCTTTATTTCTGTTTTAATATTGAATATTAAAAGTTTGTATTTGTATGCAAATGCAATTACTGTAGCGGTAATTTTACAAACGGTTTCTATCATATGTGGAAGATTATTTAATAAAAAACTGTTAACCAACAATACATGAAATTTGGCGATTATTTAAAAAGCATGCGGATAAATAAAAGTTTAACTTTACGATATTTATCGGATAAAGTCAGTTTAGGTTATGGTTATCTGTGTGAAATTGAAAATAATAAAAAGGCTGCACCAAATGATAAAGCATTACTGTTATTAGCAGATGTTTTAAACTTGAATACAAGTGAAAGAGGCGTATTTTTTGATGCAGCAGCTAAATCAAAACAAGGTATAGATATAAATAATTTTCACATACCCGCAGATATTGGAGAATACATTTCTTCAAATGATAAAGCAAAATCCGAACTACGCAATGATATTAATAATAGCAAGAACAACAAATAATAAAAGAATATATCCCTTTAGCGAGGGATATATTTAATAACTTTTTGTTCTCTTGAAGCGAACAAGGGGGAATATGATACTATTATCTAAACCAATATTAAAAGAAACGAAAAAAATACATTGTCCAATTTGTGGAGGAAGACTTTGCGATACAAATAAAAAAGAAAAAATACACATAACAGATTCTGTGCAGGATGATTTAGGAATAATTGTTAAGTGCCATAAATGCGGTACAAAAATAAAAATAAATATAAGCAATTAAATTATATGTACAGACATCACTATAGATAGAAGCCTGACGAGTTTTCGTCGGGCTTGTTTTTTTTTGCCTTTCGTAAACAGAAAGGGTATCTGTGGTGAAAATCTGGGAACCGTACATAGCTAAATATCCGTAATCTCCCGTTTTTGAAACTGAAATTCAAAAAAAGGAGATTGTATAAATGTATAAAAATAAAAATTTTGATTACGATTTATGGACAACCAATGATGATGGCGTTAAACGTTACTGGGTGCGAATCCGTGTGACTCAGGAAGTCGTCGAAGTGGATCTCAAAACCTTGCGTTTTTTAAGAACAGAAGAAAAAAAGATATACCGAGCCATAGAAGATGCTCGCAATAATGCAGGTGCAGTTTTGTCATATGAAATATTTGAAGATGAAGAAGTTTCAGGTGAATGGTTAATTGATGAAAAGGACTTAGAAACTCAGGTTCTTATGCAAACAGAAATTGATGCCGTTGTGAAAACACTGACACCGAAACAGTTTTTAGTTTATAAAAACTGCATATTAGAAGGAATGGAGTTACGAGAATTTGCAAGAAAAAATAGTTTGTCTTACTCAACGGTTAAAGACATAAGAGATGCTATCAGAAAAAAATTTCAAAAAAGTTTTAATTGATACCCGCTCAAAGGCTAAAAAAATGTCCGTTGTCAAGTAGAGGGGGTTGAAACCTCGATTGCACTTTGACAACAGAATAAATATTTTATCAAGTACGTTGCTATTATTCTTGCAGAAGCAAGAGCCACAATAGAACTGCGCTAGGATCCAGCAGAACAGATGTTGTTTTTATTAACAACATCTTGTTCTGTTGTGGGAGCGATAAACAGTTTCTATAGATATCAAATAGCTTTTGATATGGCGATAACCGGTAATAGTTATAATGATACTCCTGCTTAGTCACAGGTCGAGCGAGATAAAACCGTCGCAACCAATGAGGGCAGTTGGCAGAGAACCTGCCGAGGGTGAAATTCCCGTGGAGCTGAGTAGCTATCAGCCGCTTGATAAGATTCAAAAGTATATTTAAATTGAGTCTAGTTATATGATACAGATCATATATAAAGACTTGTTTTGAATAAATCATTAATCATCAAACAATAATTATATTGAAATTTAAACGGAAGGAGATAATGCTAATGGGAAAAACATCGTTACCAGATTAACAAGAGCGTAGATTTGCAGAAACTGTTTTGTTGAATTATTTTAATCAGTATCTTTTTGAACATGGCTGTATAACAAAAAAAGAGTATTGTAAGATGATTTCTCGGATAGCAAATCGAAGGATTAAAACTTAATAGTGTTAGTGAAGACATGAAATATTATGTTGTAATTATTACTATATTTATAAAATAAAACTCAACCTCTATACAAGTATCTTGTATAGAGGTTGAGTTGGAGGACTAAGAATCTAAAATTTAGATAATATTCATCAATTTTAAAGTTAAGGATGAATTTTTTTCGTCATCTCAATTTCTTGATCTATATAAAAGTTATTGTCTTTTATATCGGATATTCCTTCATCATCAAGTTCTTTTTGAAATTTGTCATTGCATACTTGATTAAGAATATTAGTGTTCTTAGTAATCAGTTCTACGATTTTTTTACAGTTTTTTAATTTTTCATCATCACGTCCGAGTTTTTCTGATTTCCAAAAGCCAATCAAAAAATTCTTTATTGCTTTGTGCTCTTGGTTTGTTTGTAAATCAACTTCACCTAATTTATTGTATATTTTTACAGCTCGTTCAAAATCTGAACAATCAATATATATTTGGTGTGCCTTTTCATATAATTTTCTTGTTTTTTCATAATCTTTCGCTGGCTTTTTCAAACTAATATCTGCGTCAATGATATGTAAACTAGCCTGCATTATTTTTTTGTTTCTACCTTTAAGTTTTTTTAATATTTTTTGGAAGTTATCCCTTTGTAACTCAGCCTCAACCATATTGTTTTGTCTTAAAGCTATTCCAACTAAATGGCGTGCGGCTTTGCACTGTAAAATATACGAAAATTCGGACTTCCGATTTATAATTAATGATAGTCCTTTTTTTATATTTTCGTTTGCGTCTTTGTATAAATTATCTTGTGCGATTGCTTGCTCGTGATCACCCTTCTTTACTAATGACCAACCGATGCAATCAATATAACCCATTGCTTCGCTTTCAGGATTTTTAATTTCCTTTGAGGCATCAATTACATGTTGACCATATTCTATTCGCAAATCATATTTTTCAAACATTAAAAATAATCGCGAACCAAATTTTCCAATTTTTATTACATGTTCCCAATCTTTATTACTTATTGCTGTTTTTATTTCTTTTTTTAAAGCATCGGGATTATGATTGAAAATAGTGTCAAAACTTTCAGCAATTATATTACGCTGGAATCGCAGATTTTCTATATTATTTAAAAGATCTGTCTTATTTTCTTTTGCTTGTTTTTTGTATTTCCTTCTACTTCTGTTAAATAAATAATAACTAAATGTAATTAATAAGGGAAGAGCTAAGACCAAAAGCCATAAAAACCATTTGTTAAAAATTTTATATCCATAATAATAATCTATCATATTAATAATAGTCCATATAGCATCTGATAATACCCAATAAGTTCCAAGAACAAGAATTGCCGTGGAAAAATAATTGTCTAAAATAGTTTTTATTGTTTTTTTGCACTTACTGCCGAGTTTGCTTTGTGTTTTGTTTTGCTTTTTTTTCATGTTTTTAACCTCGATATTTTGCATTTTCGTTTTTTAAATATGGTCTTTCAGGGATTGTCCTGTCTATTAGCACTTTTTCAAAAGAATACCAAACCCTGTTTTTGGGAAAAAATCCACTTGGTAATCGCTTAATATACTTTTTGGCATAGTCTTTTATACAATTTTCAAAATCTTTAGGATTTAAATTGTAGTAGTCACAGACACAATTAATAAGAGGTGAAAAAATATATTCGCCAATTTTAAAATCATACATAAAGCTATGTTTTATTTGGTAGTTATAGTGACTACTGTTAAGGTGCTTATACGGATAACTTTTCATAACTTTTTGAATCCCAATGGAATGTTGTAGAGTTTGATCAATATCTATAGATTCTAAATCTCTCATAATTATTGAACAAAATGAAAGATTACTATCTAGTCCTAAAAGTAAATTTTGTGCATGCCATTCTGGTTGTAATCCCTCGTTTAATAATAGTTTAAAATAGTTATCAATGATACAATATATTAATTGGATAGTAAAGTTAAAAGGAGACATGTTGGATTTTTGAATTAATTGAATAAATAAATAATCAGTTTTTTCATCAGTTAGCTTGTCTTGTGAAAACAAAGAAAAAAAAGGAATTATATATTTAATTTCGTCAGCGTTTGGACCTTTGGCTTTTTCTTCTCGATAAACTAATCCTATATTTATGTTTTTTTCAGGATAACGATAAATAAGTGCAGCTGTTTCGTGTAGAAAGGATATCTTTGAATATGTTTCTTTTGTAAAAGCTTTATCTAAAAAACGCGTTAATTCTACACTTGCATAGGCATGTTTATCTGTTAAACTTCTATCTATTCGACCGATCAAACCATTATAATTGAGTTTGAAATATCCTGGATAATCAAGTAACTTTACTGTACGGGAACTTGATGTTGGGCACACCCTTAAATTGCTTTTTTTAACCGTTAGACCTTTTTCCCTTAAGGATGGTGACATATCCGGATGAATAAATATAGCATTTTTATTAAGATTATTAAAAAAAGTTGGAAGTTCACCAACAGTTTCTATTTTGTCACGGTCGCAAACTACCATATCTAAATAAAAATATTCGATGTTAGAAAGTGGTGCGGTATTATAAGATGTTTGATTTAACTGTGTAAACCCACTTGGTGAACCATCATTTACATATCGTTCCATATACAATAATGATTTTTTAGCGTCTTGTATTATCTGTTCTAATAACATTTTTTTCACCTCCGAAATTATATAATTGTTGGCTGTCAACATTAGCTGCTAAAAATTTTTTTTGGTTTTTGGCATCTTGAATCCAGAAAACGCTCCCGTTATCAGCTATTATTTTACCGTAATAATCTTTTGGATAATTTAGTACTTCTCTTGCATAATGAATTACAGCAGCAGTTATTGAGGAGTAATGCAATATGATTATTTTTACATTTTCGTCTACGTTATTTTGAGTAATTTTTTGAATGCATTTCACAACTTTTTCTTCGTAAAGTCGTTTTTCCTCTTTTGCGTCATTTCTATGGAAATTATAAGCATTGTATAATCCAGCATCATAGAGAGAAAGTTCGAAAATAAATTGGTGATGAGTTTTTGAAGCCTCTTTTTTAGTTTTTCCCATAAGCTCATTGCTTTTATGTGATAAGAGTTCAGGGAATGAAACTATTTTTATTGATTTTGAAATAGTTGATGCTATGATTTCAGCTGTTTTTTCTGCTCTAACAGATTTAGCACAATAAATATTATTAGCTTTTAATTGCCTATTATTTAAAAATTCTTTTAAATTTTCCGCAACTATTTTGCCTTTTATGATACCATTGTCGGTCAGTTCTTCCATGTCTTCTAAAGAGGAAAAACTAGTTTGTTGGTTTTTTATGGATTCAAAATGTCTAATTAATAATATATCTATACTACTACCTCCCCCAAAAATGTGTTAAGCATCGTATTACTGATTTGTTTGTTATTTAAATGCAAACAAATTTAATATTAACCGTAGGTATGCTAGTTTTCGGTTTTTATCCAAACCATAAATTTTTCTAATATAAAATGGTATTCTCAATAAAGCAATTTGTCGAATCTTTTCTCATTTATATATGACAAAAAACGACAAACATTTCACTTTTTTTTTTATTTTTTTAAGATTTCCTTGTTTTCAACAAATATAGTTGGTTGTTTTTGTGCAAAACAACTAACTATTTGAGGAATACATATTAAATAATATTGTAAAAAAGGTGGGGCGCTTGATAAGATTCAAAAAATCACACATAAAAATGAATAAAATTTTTCCAAGTGTCAAAACTACGCTATGAAAGGTTATGTGATATATGCTTGATAATACTTTAAAACAATATCAAAATGCTACGTTTGCTGACTATTCAAAAGAAAACCTTGTAGATATTTGTAACATAAATATCTGTACAAACAAACCTATTCAAGAACGGCTTATAGAATTTTTAGAACAAATCAAAAACCCTTACCTTTTCAAGGTAGGAGAAACAAAAGTAAAAATACGTTTCAACTCTGAAAACACATTCACTAATGCTTTAGAAACAGCAATACTAAATTCCATTAATTTCTAAAGAAAAAAACTTGATAAAAAACCAAATGTATGGTATACTGCCATTGTGTAGAAAAACCATACCTTCATAAAAACTATGGAGGCATGTATTATGGCAAATTCTAATTACTCAGAAATTTTAACACAGCCTTCAATACCTGTTATGGTATGGAAGGCTGCTCTTTATATTCGACTTTCTCGTGAAGATGGAGATAAAGCAGAAAGTTACTCAATTACATCTCAGCGTGAAATCTTAAAAGAATATTTAAAACTTCACCCCGATATTGAACTTTATGATTTCTATATTGATGATGGTTGGTCGGGTACCAATTTTGATCGACCCGGATTCATAAGAATGATGGAAGATGTCTATAGCGGAAAAGTAAATTGTGTTATCGTTAAAGACTTATCTAGATTCGGACGAAATTACACAGATGCAGGAAATTATCTTGATAATGTCTTTGTACGATATAGAGTTCGTTTTATAGCATTAAACAATGGATTAGATACCGCTTCAGGAAACATGAACGCTGCTATGCAATGTATTTCAGTCGGTGTTACTAATGTTATAAATGAAAGTTTAGCAGCTACCACTTCCGTAAATGTTAGAGCGACACTTAATGTTAATCGACAACAAGGAAAATTCATTGGCTCATTTCCCACCTATGGTTATTTAAAAGATCCCAATGATCATCACAAACTTATTATTGATGAAGAAACTGCTCCTGTTATACGCCTGATATATGAAAAGTTTATTTCAGGAGAAAGTATCATAGGAATAACCAAAGATCTTAACGAAATGGGATTACCCAATCCGTCTATGTACAAAAAAATAAAAGGTTTAAATTACAAACATCCAACTGGAAGAAGTAACGATGGTTTATGGCACGATAGTTCTGTCCGACGAATACTTCAGAATCAAATGTATATTGGTAATATGGTTCAAGGGAAAAACACTACTATGAGTTATAAGATAAAACAGTGTCGAGCAATCCCCAAAGAAGATTGGATAATTGTAGAAAACACACATGAACCGATTATTGATAAAAAAACTTTTGAACTAGCACAATCACTATTCAATAAAAACATTCGTAAAAGTCCACAAAAGAAAGAAATTGATTTGTTTTCTGGTCTTGTACGATGTGCAGATTGTAAACGTGTAATGAATAAAAAAACAAATACACATTCTTATGGAACTTATAGATATTATCGTTGTGTAACATCTCGTAAAATGAAAAAAAGTGCTTGTTCAAATCACACAATACGTATTGATAAATTAGAACAAACAGTGCTTGTTACTATCCAAAAAATGATAGAAACGGCGATATGTATAGATGAGCTTTTAGAAAAAATCAATACAAGTCCTAAGCGAAAAAAAGAATCAGATCATTTGAAAAAGAATTTAGAAACATATTTAGAGGAACGAGAAAGAACTCAGCGTATTATTGCAGATCTTTATCCAGACTGGAAAAATAATATCATTACACAAGAAGAATATTTGTTTCTAAAAGCTGATCTTAATGATAAGTTAAAAGGACTTGACCAAAAAATTGAGGCATTAAAAAAATCTGCTGATGAATTTGCACAAGGCGCAAATGGAGATAATGATTTTATAGCACATTTTAAAAAACACGGGAATATAAATCAATTAACCCGTAGCCTATTAATAGAGCTTGTAGAAGAGATTTTTATCCATGAGGGTGGTGATGTTGAGATTGTCTTCAAATTCAAAGATGCTTATCAACAGGCGCTTGAGTATATTAAACTCAACAAGGATATCATCGAAGAAAACACTGAAATCTTAAAAAAACTTGCTTGACAAACATCCACCTACCATTTGTTGTAGGTGGATATTTATCTAATTGTTCCATAGTCACAGAATAAAAAATTTCATTTATTTTATGGTGTACCCTTGACATTTTCCCCTGCAGCGGCACAAACAATCGGTGATTTCCTCATGGATACCAACACAAATCCCGATGATTATGACTTAATCTTAACAGGTGATTTAGGGGCAACAGGTTCTGCGCTTTTAAAGGAACTAATGCGAAAAGAATATTGCACCGACATCACTTCCGTTCACAAGGACTGCGGAACAATGATTTTTGATTTAGAAAAACAGGATGTGCATTCAGGCGGTTCGGGATGCGGTTGCTCTGCAAGTGTTGTCTGCTCATATATTCTGGATAAACTGAGCAACAAAGAACTGAATAAGGTTCTTTTTGTGGGAACAGGCGCACTGCTCTCACCCACCTCATCAATGCAAAAGGAAAGCACACCGGGAATAGCTCATGGAGTGGTGCTCACTTCGTGAGAATGCAAAATGCAGAATGCAGAATGCAAAATTAAAGGGTGCTGCGCACGGCATTATATATAAGGAGATTATTTTAATGGATAAACAACAAACATTACAAAACTTTTCAAACGTAACAAAAACCTATTTAAGAATATCACAGTTAAAAACAATTTTAACTATATTCTTTGTAGGTTATACTTTAACAAAAATAATAAAAACAATGCGTAGTTCTTAATTTGAACTACGCATTAATTTACATATTAACTTTAATCCGCTAATCTTATCATCAATTCGGCGAACAGACTATTTGCCCAGGCAAACCAGGGACGAGTGAAATCTGTATCGTCATTTTTATGGAATGATTCGTGCATAAGGTATGCACCTGCGTGGGTGGTAGTGAGCATTCTGATACATTCTTTAATTTCATCGGGGTCAGTTGAGGTAAGCGCCTGCATCGTCAAAGAAATATGCCAGATTTTATCTGTTCCTGTATGAGGACTGCCTATACCCTTTGCAACTGCGCCCTCAAAATACCAGGGATTGTTATGAGAAAGAATAAACTTTCTTGTGTTCTGATAAATTTCATCATCGGGCTTAACATAGCCAAGATATGGGGCAGATAAAAGGCTGGGTGAATTGGCATCATCCATTAAAAGCATATTGCCCATTCCATCTGTTTCATAAACGAAAATCTTGCCGTATGTATCGTGGTCATAAACCCCGTGTTCTTTAATACCCTCGTCAATATCGAAGGCAAGAGAACGGCATTCGCTTTCGAGCCTTGTATCTTCATAGCCCTCATTAGCCATCTGAGCCGCCTTTTTAAGAGCACAAACCGCCATCATATTTGAGGGTACAAGGTAACCGTAAAGACATCTGTCATCGGAAGGACGGAAGCCCGACCATGTCATACCGGTGTATAAAACATCGTTGCCCTTTCCACCATTTCCGAGAGTATCAATTGTGGGGCAATCTGTTCTGTTGAAATAATATGTAGAGTTTTTGAAATGGTTCTGTTCTTTCTTGAAAACTTCAACAATTTTCCACATCATTTCGTGGAATTCCTCTGTAAAAATAGAGTTATCAAGAGTTTCGTTATAATATTGATAAGCAAGGTAAAGCGAGGCGCAAAGTGAATCCACCTCATATTTTCTTTCCCAGATTAATTCGTGCTGGAAATCAGTATCATCCTTATGACTTTTTGAATTGGGAACTGCATTGAATGCATTTGCATAAGGGTCAAGGCAAACAAATTTTGCATGACGAGCAATAACACTTCTGATAATTTCCTTTAAATCCTCATCCTCGTTGGCATAACGGATATAATGAGTAAGCTGGGAAGCACTGTCGCGAAGCCACATTGCAGGAATATCACCTGTTATAACAAAATAGCCACCGTCATCAAGCTTTGTTACAGTTGTTTCAATTGTGTTCAGGAAGCAACCCTTGAAAAATGGTGCAAGTTCGGGATACTTTATTTTAAGCTTTTCTGTAATTTCATCTGCTTTTTGCAAAAGAATATTTGGAATATCCATAAAAATCTCCTAATTTGTATTACTTAAATACATTTTAAACAGTATATCACGAGCAATTTTTTAAAACAATGGTAATATTGCAAGGGTTTTTAACCTTAAATTTGTCAAACTTACCGAAATTTCAAAAACCGGAAAATATTTTAAAATTGTTAATGATTTATCAATCTACTTGTAGTATAATCATTCCGTAATAAAATTTTTGGAGGTACCAAAATGGCAAATCGTATTGTATTAAACACAATTTCCTATCATGGAAAAGGAGCAATTGAAAACATCACCACAGAGCTTCAGAGCCGTGGATTTAAAAAAGCTTTCGTATGCTCCGACCCTGACCTTATTAAGTTCGGTGTTACAGGTAAGGTAACAGACCTTCTTGATAAAGCAGGCTTCCCTTACAGTATATTCAGCGAAATCAAAGCTAATCCCACAATTGAAAATGTTCTCAGCGGTGTTGAAGCTTTCAAAGAGAGCGGTGCAGATTGCATCGTTGCTATCGGCGGCGGTTCTGCAATGGATACTGCAAAAGCTGTTGGTATCATTATCGAAAACCCCGAATTCGCAGATGTAAGAAGCCTTGAAGGCGTTGCAGATACAAAGAACCACGCAGTATTCACCATCGCAGTTCCCACAACTGCAGGCACTGCTGCTGAAGTTACAATCAACTATGTTATCACAGACGTTGAAAAGAAACGTAAATTCGTTTGCGTTGACGTTCACGATATTCCCGAGGTTGCAGTTGTTGACCCCGATATGATGGCTTCAATGCCCAAAGGTCTTACTGCTTCAACAGGTATGGACGCTCTTACCCACGCTATTGAAGGCTACATCACAAAAGGCGCTTGGGAAATGACAGATATGTTCCACCTCAAAGCAATTGAGCTTATTGCAAAGCATCTTCCCGGTGCTTGTGAAAACACTCCCGAAGGCAGAGAAGGTATGGCTCTTGCACAGTATATCGCAGGTCAGGGCTTCTCAAACGTTGGTCTTGGTATTGTTCATTCAATGGCACATGGTCTTGGTGCTCTTTATGACACACCTCACGGTGTTGCAAATGCAATTCTCCTTCCCTCAATTATGGCATACAATGCAGAATGCACAGGCGATAAATACCGCGACATTGCAAAAGCTATGGGCGTTGAGGGCACAGAAGCTATGACAATTGACGAAGCAAGAAAAGCAGCTGTTGATGCAGTTTATGCTCTCAACGAAAAGGTTGGCATTCCGAAAGACCTTAAAGGCATTCTTAAGGAAGAAGATATTCAGTTCCTTTCAGAGAGCGCATTCGCAGATGCTTGCCGTCCCGGTAACCCCAAGGATACAAGCGTTGAAGAAATCGCAGAGCTTTACAGAGCATTGCTTTGATGAATGCGGAATGAGGAATGCGGAGTGCGGAATGAATGGGAAGCTTAGCTTCCAAACATTATAGTTAATCATTCTAAACGATAAGATTACTCCTTAATTTTATTATTAAAATAAAAAGCTTCAGGACAATTTTTATTGTCCTGAAGCTTTACTTTTATATTTTTAAATTTTTGCGAAGCTCATTCCGCATTCCACATTCCGCACTCCGCATTTAAAATACTTCCATTATTTTACAAACAAACGGAACAAGTATCAATCCGGGAAGCAAATTCGCAACCTTGATTTTTGTTATACCGATAAGATTAAGTCCGAGAGCGATAATCATAACCGAACCTGCACAGATTAGCTCTGCAACTGCAAAATCATTAAGGAATGAACCAAGAACCATTGAAAGCACTACAAGTCCGCCCTGAAAAACAAGAACAAAAACAGAAGAACAAAGCACACCTATACCAAGACTTGCACCAAGCATTGTTGAAGAAATCAGGTCAAGAACAGATTTTGTATAAAGCATCTGATTATCGCCAGAAATACCTGCATTCATTGAGCCAACTATAGTCATAGCTCCAACGCAGAAAAGAAGTGAAGCAGTAACAAAGCCCTGTGAAAAGGTGCTTTTTTCATTTTCACCATTTTTACCTTTTTTCTGAAGCTTGTCCCCTATTTTAGTAAGCTTTCCGTCAATATCAATAAGTGTTCCGATAATTGTACCAAGAACAAGAGAAATAATCATAACAAGCTGATTTTGCCCTTTGATAACGCCTGTTATACCAATTGCAACAGTGCAAAGACCGATTGCAGTCATAACCGCATTTGTCAGCTTTTCAGGTATTTGTTTTTTCAGTAATAAACCAACGGTACTGCCTATTAAAACAGTCAGAACATTTACAAGCACACCGCTGAAGTTATGTAATATATCAAGCATTGTCAACACTTCCTAAATTCCAAGGGTAAATATTAAAATCGGGATTTGAAACAAATTCAACCTGTTCCTTTGTCCCCGGATGATTAAAAACTATTTTATGAGAATATAAAGCAATACTGCAATCTCTCACCTTACTGCCGTATCGACCGTCACCTGTAAGAGGAGTTTTTCTTGAAGCAAACTGAACTCTTATCTGATGGGTTCTGCCCGTATGCAAAAGCACTCTCACAAGTGCATTTTTCTCGTTTTTCTTTAAAACAACATATTCAAGGCTTGCTTCTCTTACTCCCTTTCTCATTCTGTTAACAACAAAGGAGCGGTTCTTTTTTGAATCCTTAAAAAGCAAATCCTTATATACGCCCTCGTCATTTTCCGGAACACCGTCAGTCACCGCAAGATAAGATTTATAAAACTTACCGTTTGCAATATCTGTTGAAAGCGCGGACGCACTTTTTTTATTTTTGGCAAAAACCATAACACCGCCAACCTCTCGGTCAAGGCGGTGCAAAAGATGTAAATCCTTTCGGGTTTCATTTTGAAGATAGGTTAAAATTCCTTTTTCTCCCTTTGGGGAATCTTCACTCATAATTCCAACAGGCTTGTTTATAACAAGAATATCCTCATCTTCAAAAATGATTTCTATATCATTTGTGCAAATCGTATTTTCCATTGTATTCCTCAAAAATCTCTTTGAATTCCTCGTTGTCGTATTTGATTTTGTTAAGATAATTATGAGGGTCAAAGGCATCATTCTGAGCTTCAATTACCGCAACAGCAATATTGGAGCAGTGGTCGGAAATTCTCTCGCAGTTTGTAAGCAAATCGGAAAGAACAAAGCCCATTTCAATAGTGCAGTCACCGCTCTGAAGTCGGTTGATATGATGAGATTTTATTTCGGCAGCAAGACTGTCAATAACCTGTTCAAGCGGTTCAACTCTTGAAGCTAGAGCCAAATCATTTTTCTCATAAACTCTTGTTGTCATAACAACGATTTCTGTTATGGCTTCAATAAGAGTTGTGATTTCCTTTTGTGCATTTGAAGAAAAGCTGATTTTCTTTTCGTGGATTTCCTGAGCAACTTTTTTAAGATTCAATGCGTGGTCACCAAGTCGCTCAAAATCGCCGATTGTATGGAGCATTCTCGAAACCGTTCTGGCATCATTACCTGAAAGAGATTCTGCAGAAAGCTTAACAAGATATGTTCCCAATTCGTCTTCGTAGGTATCAAGAATATTCTCGTATTCCTTGATTTTTTTTGCATCTTTTTCATCATATGAGAAAACAAGGTTAAGAGCTTTAAGAATGGTATCTTTTGAAATAACCGCCATTTTAGAGGTATAGTTATCGCATTCCATAACCGCAACAGTAGGAGAACGGAAAAGCCTTTCATCAAGGTAAACAACCGTTTTTTCCTGATCTTCTTCGGTCTTTTTATCTTTAATAACCTTGTGAGCAAGTTTTCCGAGAACCTTTGTAAAAGGTGCAAGAAGAACAACTGTTGTAACATTGAATATGGTGTGAATTATAGCAATACTTGCAGGATTTACCGTATTCTCGTCAAAGTAACTACCCATAGCAGAATTAACAAGAAGGAATACGGGCATAAATATCAATGAACCGATAATGTTCACAATTGTGTGAGTAAAGGAAACTCTTTTCGCATTTGCACCTGCACCGATACAGGAAATAAGACCTGTTGCGCAAGTACCGATATTCTGACCCAGAATTATAGGTACTGCCATTGTATAGGTAATTGAGCCTGTAAGAGAAAGTGCTTGCAAAATACCGACAGATGCAGAGGATGACTGGATAACCGCAGTAACAACCGCACCGATAAGAATACCGATTATCGGATTATTGAATTTCAGAAGCGTATCCTGGAATTGGGGCGAATCTGCAAGACCCGAAACGGAATCAGACATTATGTCCATACCATAAATGAGAACTGTAAAGCCAACAAAAATAGTACCGAGTATTTTTCTCTTGTCGCTTTTGGACATCATTATAAATGCAATACCGATAACCGCAAGAACAGGAGCAAAGTTCTGGGGTTTAACCATCTGCATAAGGAAGGAATCACTCTCTACACCAACAAGAGATAAAAACCAAGCAGTAATTGTTGTACCGATATTAGCACCAAAAATAACACCTATTGAATTTTCGAAAGCCATAAGCCCTGAGTTAACAAGACCAACAAGCATAACGGTTGTTGCAGAAGAAGACTGAATAACCGCAGTTATCAATGCGCCCATAATAATGCTTACAAACACATTTGAGGTCATTTTCTTAAGAATAATTTCAAGCTTACTGCCCGCTGCCTTTTCAAGACCATCAGACATAGTGTTCATACCGAAAAGGAAAAATACCAGTCCGGCCAAAAGGCTTAAAACATCAAAAAAAGTCATAGTTTTCTCTCCTTTTTTGATATAAGTAAATGTAATCCCAAATTTTTACAAATATCATTTTAGCACAGAATTTCCCACTCTTCAATATTGTTGGAAAAATAAATAAAAAAATGCAGAATGCAAAATGCAAAATGCAGAATTATCGGGAAAGCTTCGCTTCCAAACATTATATTAATATTAGTTATTCTTACAATAGCATTTTCTTTTTGATTTTTTCATTTCCTTTAATTTAATAAAATAAAAAATTCAGGACAATTAATGTCCTGAACCTTTTACTTTATTATTTAAATGACGTCGCAGACCCTTTAATTTTGCATTCTGCATTCTGCATTTTGCATTATAATTTAGAATATCCGTGACAATTAATCAGCGCATCCAGCTTCTTGCCCTCTCTGCAAAGGGGACATTCGTGAGCAGGAGTTGCGAAATAACCTTCCAAATCATTAGGATTGAAAACGGAGTTAACAGTGTAACCACCGCAGGAAGCAACAGTTGCGAAAATTGATGCAACACCTGAAATTTCACCGCCATAGTATTTAACTGCTTCAATAGCTGCCTTTGCTGTTGCGCCTGAAGCAACACTGACTGCAAGAATAAGTACGTGCTTACCCTGAATCATATGTACAAGGTTGTCTCTGAACATCATCTGCGAGCCGTTAACGATTTCAGGAGTAACAACATAAACAGTCTGATGAGCGTTAATGTTTGCAAATGAGTTTTTAGTAAGCTCATTTGCAAGGCAGGTGCCGATAACTTCTGTACCGTCAAGGCAAAGAATTGTATCAACAAGTGTTGTGCTGTAATTATATGTTGAGCAAAGCTCTTCTGCAACCGCTTTTGCCTCAGAATAACGGGATTTCTGGTCAGCAACATCAATATAATAATTTGAATGAGTGTAGCTTGTTGCAAAGTGACCCTTTGCTACACGCAAGAAAAGATTTTTTCTTTTAGTTTTTATTTTGAAAACTTCTGATGTAGGCATAAAATCAACCTTCCTTTTTGGTATAAGATAATTTTACATTATCTCAACACTTTTTGTCTATTGTATTATTGCATAAAATCAAAAAGGGTTATTTTATCATTTCGTCAAATTGAACCTCAGAAATAACAGTAATTCCCAGTTCATTAGCCTTTCGGAGCTTGCTTCCTGCATCCTCGCCTGCAAGAACATAGGTGGTTTTTTTGGAAACAGAGCCCGATGCCTTACCACCGAATTTTTCGATTATCTCCTGCGCTTCTCTTCTGCCGAATTTTGAAAGTGTACCTGTAAGTACAAATGTCATACCTTTAAATCGGTCATCCGCCTTTTCCGTAAGATTTTTCATATTAAGACCGAATGCCTTTAATTCATCAATAAGAGCAATTGTTTCGGGAAGTGAAAGAGTATCTTTGAGAGTTTTAGCAGATATGTCGCCCATACCGTCAATTTCTTTGATTTCTTCTTCGCTTGCACTTAAAAGCGCGTCCATTGTATCGAAATGATTTGCAAGCAATTTTGCCGCTTTCAAGCCGATATGATGAATACCGAGAGCAAAAATCAGTTTGTATAAATCATTGCTCTTTGATTTTTCAATTGCTTCAAGAAGATTGAGAGAGCTTTTTTCACCCATTCTTTCAAGGGAAACAAGCTCCATAGGGCTTAATCTGTAAATATCAGATGCCTTACTGATAAGATTTTCTTTAACAAGCTGTTCTAAAACTGCTTCGCCAAGGCCTTCAATATCCATAGCATCTCTTGAGCAGAAATGAATGAGCTTTCTTAAAAGCTGTGCAGGGCAATCGGGATTAACGCAACGTATTGCCGCCTCACCCTCTTCGCGAACAACCTTGCTGTTGCAAGCAGGGCAGTTTTCGGGGTATTGATACTGCTGATTTTCCCCTGTATGCTCCTTAACGCAAAGCACCTCGGGAATAATATCCCCTGCCTTGCGGACAATAATTTTATCACCGATAGCAATATTTTTTTCTTTAATAAAATCTGCATTGTTGAGAGTTGCTCTGGAAACAGTTGTGCCTGCAAGAATAATGGGCTCAAATATAGCAGTTGGAGTTAAAACACCGGTTCTGCCAACTTGAATTTCAACATCTAAAAGCTTTGTTTCCTTTTCTTCAGGCGGATATTTGAAGGCAACTGCCCATTTAGGAAATTTTGATGTACTGCCCAGCTCTTCCCTCATAGAAAAATCGTCAACCTTGATAACTGCACCATCAATATCAAAGGTAAGCTTACCTCTGTTATCACCAATGCCGTTAATACAGGAAATTGCTTCATCAATGCTGTGGCAGAGAGTGTATTCGGGAATTGTTGAAAAGCCTAATTCTCCGAGATAATCAAGGCTTTCCTTGTGAGAGCGCAGGTCTTTTCCGCCCTCTTTCTGCTGAATGTTGAAAACGAATATATCAAGCTTTCTTTCGGCAGTTATTTTCGGATTTTTCTGCCTTAACGAACCTGATGCCGCATTACGAGGGTTTTTAAAGGTCTTTTCGCCCTTTAATTCCTGCTTTTCAACAAGCTCCTCAAAGGAAGAATGGGACATATAAACCTCACCGCGAACCTCAATAAAGGGCAAGGTTTCTTTAAGCTTTAAAGGTACTGAACGGATTGTTTTAACATTAGCAGTAACATCCTCGCCCACATTACCGTCACCGCGGGTTGAAGCTCTGACTAAAATGCCGTCACGATATTCAAGAGAACAGGAAAGACCGTCAATTTTCTGTTCAACAACATACTGTGCCTTTGGAAAAGCCTTTTTCACTCTCTCGTCAAATTCTTTAAGCTCTTCAACGGAAAAAGCATCCTGAAGACTTTCCATTCTTACAGTATGAGTAACCTTTTCGAAGGTTGTGTCACTGCTGCCGCCAACGCGGTGAGTGGGCGAATCCTCCTTTAAAAGCTGAGGAAATTCCTCTTCAATAGCCGAAAGCTCACGCATCATCATATCATAATCATAGTCCGATACGTCGCTTTCGTTACCCATATAATATTTGTCAATACAGTCATTGAGGATTTTAGTCAATTCCTCTGCCCTGTTTTTAGCCTCTTCAAAAGTCATAAAAAACCTCTTTACATTCGTAAAAGTATCGCGAAGACCTCTCCCTCTTTTTTGCTTTAGCAAAAAGGAGGGGGGATCACCGAAGGTGGTGGGTGGTACAAAGTAGGGTACGCATTTATGCGTACCGCAACAATTGTTATTTGAATATTGGGCGGGACGGATAAATCCGTCCCCTACATTGTTTTAATTCTACCATATTTCCCACCTCAATTTCAATATATTATTTGACAAATTATGTATGTATATCTATAATGTATTGGAATAATTTTTAAAGGAGAAAAGTATGAAAGAAAAACTCAAAACCTGCTTAACGCTTTTTCTCACATTTCTTAAAATCGGAGCTTTCACCTTCGGTGGCGGTTACGCTATGATTCCCATAATTGAAAAGGAAATTGTTGATAAGCACGGCTGGATAACAAGCGATGATATTCTTGATATTTTCGCAATTGCAGAAAGCACACCCGGACCTATTGCAATTAACTCCGCAACCTTTATCGGCTATAAAATCAGTGGTGTTTTCGGTTCATTCTGCGCAACCTTCGGTGTTGTTCTCCCCTCTTTTACTATCATTTCAATAATCTCTCTTGTGCTTCGTGAATTCAGCGATATTAAAGCAGTTCAATATGCCTTCAACGGTATCCGTGCAGGTGTTCTTGCTCTCATTATCAAAGCACTTGTTTCAATGTATAAAAAAGCACCAAAAGGACTTTTCTCATATATTCTTATGGGTGCATCTTTTATACTTGCAGCATTTACCAATATAAATGTTATTTTTGTTATCATCGGTTGCGGTGTTGCAGGATTAATTAACTCTCTCATCATCAAAAGGAGGGTTAAAGAATGAGCATATTTTTAGAACTTTTCATAACTTTCTTTAAAATCGGTCTTTTCACCTTTGGTGGCGGTTATGCAATGCTGCCTCTTATTCAGAAAGAGGTTCTTAACCACGGTTGGATGGAAATTGAGGAGATAATTAACTTTATCGCGGTCAGCGAAAGCACCCCCGGTCCTTTTGCTATCAACTGCGCAACTTATGTTGGTATGGAAACAGGCGGTGTTTTAGGTGCAATTTGTGCAACCTTGGGCGTTGTTCTCCCCTCTTTTATTGTTATTCTCTGCGTTGCAAGATTTTATAAAAAATTCAAGGAAAGCAAAATCGTTTCTTCTGTTATGACAGGTCTTCGCCCTGCAGTTATCGGTCTTATCGGTTCTGCCCTTGTTTCAATGATTTTAACAGTTTTCCTCCCCAATGGTTTTGATTTTGGTGGTATCGTAATCCCCGATTTACTTGTTTCTCTTGCAATCGCCGTTGTGATGACGATTTTAGTTTTCAAAAAGGTTCATCCGATTATAATTATAGTACTTTCTGCAGTGGCAGGAATTGCAGCGGGATTCCTACTATAAATGCAAATAGCAAAATGCAAAATTGAGGGGCGTAAAAATACGCCAAAAATAAAGGATTCAGGACAATAATGTCTTGAATCCTTTATTTTTTTAACGTAGGGGACAGTCTTGACCGTCCCGCCAAATTTATCGATAACCTTTCGGTCGATTCAAGACCCTCCCCTACATTATCGTAGAAAAAAACAATACAATGTTGGGAAGCGAAGCGTCCCCTTCATTCCGAATTTACACTGTGATTTTCTCTTCCGCAAACAGCTTTGCTAAAAAGTCTACTGACTGTTGCAGGCATTCTCTTGCATACTTATTGCTTTTGGGTGTTAAGTGGAAGCAATGGTTATTTGTAATTCCGTTTATATGGTACTGGTCATATAAAGGCACAACTGCCTTAAGTTTTTCTGCCATTGGCTCACCCTGACCCTGACAGACCATATCATCATCCGCCCAGCAGATAAAGGTTGAGCACCATTTGTTATTCACGAATTTTGCAGGTGAAATATATTCATAATCGGGAAAATCCTTGAGATTTGAAAAATCGTTTTTGAAGTTGAAATTAAGAAGTGTTCTGGCAGTAGTGGGAATAACCCCCATAAGAGACGTACCTTTCATAAGCACCTCTAAGTCATAAATACCGCACATAAGCATAAGACCTTTAAGGTCAACCTTTATGTTGTCACAGCCTAATATATCACAAAGCTCTTCGTTATATTTAAGAGCACCGAGATATGATGCCATATAACCGCCTGCAGAGTCACCTGTTACAACAATATTTTCCAAATCAATATTATATTTTCCCGCAAGCTCTGGAACAAAGTTAAGAGCATCAACGCAGTCTATTATGAGCCCTTTATAATCAACCTCGGGTGGCATACGGTAGTTAGGGCAGAAAACAAAATAACCCTCTTTTGCATAATACTCACAAATAGAAACTCTGTATTTCTTATCTCCTGCCAGAAATGCACCGCCATGATAATAAATAATAACGGGATGCTTTTTACCATCATTAAGAATTTCAGGTATGTAATATAAATCCCCTGTGTTGAAATTTTCATTACCATAAGCAATATCCTTAGCAGAAAGAACATTTTTATATCTTATGCTGTTCTGAGACGGATTGCATATAATATCAACCGCTTTAAAAACCAATTGTGCTTTATTCACACAATCGCCCCCTTGTAAAATTTTCCAAGTTTACCATAATTTCATTTTAGTACAATATTTTGGAAATTACAAGGGGGGGATTTGTTTCAATTCGTCATTTTCTCAATATCTCTTTTTAATTTTAAAATTATTCTTTTTTCAAGGCGTGATATATAGCTTTGGGAAATACCAAGAATATCCGCTACCTCTTTCTGTGTATGCTCGTTTTTTCCGTCAAGTCCAAATCGCATATTCATTATAAGCCTTTCTCGTCCCGAAAGAGTTTTCATACAGGTTATAAGAACCTTTTTCTCGTCCTCTTGTTCAAGATTATCGTTGATTTCCAATCCATCTGTTCCAAGAACATCTGAAAGCAGAAGCTCATTTCCGTCCCAATCCACATTCAGAGGTTCATCCAGAGAAATATCAAGCTTTTGTTGATTTATTTTTCTCAAATACATTAATATTTCGTTTTCAATACAACGGGAGGCATAAGTAGCAAGCTTGATATTTTTATCAGGCTTGAAGGTATTAGTGGCTTTAATAAGACCAATTGTGCCGATAGATATTAAATCTTCAATATTAACTCCAGAATTTTCAAACTTTTTGGAAATATATACCACTAATCGCAGATTATGCTCAACAAGCTTATCTCTCGCCTCTCTGTTACCATTGGCACTTTCTTCTGTCAATCTTTCTTCTTCCGCCTTTGACAGAGGTGGCGGAAGAGTTTGCGGACTGTTTATGTAAAAAACACTGTTTAAACTTAATTTTCTAAATAATTCAGTTTTTAATAATTTAATTTTATACATAAGTTTTTTCATAACATTTCTCCTCTTTCACATTTTGAAAAATCGCATCATTTATCAGCGCTCTATACGCACCCTGAGATAGCTCTTTTTCTGTCAGAGCTACTGTGCAAAAATCATTTTTATAAGTAAACTCCCCATCATTTATTTTGACAAAATCAGGTATAAAGCCCTTCAGAAGAGTTTCTCCGGTTATAGTTTTGCATGGTATCAGCCTGAAATTCTTTTTTATTTTGGTGGGAACATTCTCAAAATTACTACCTTTAAAAAACAGCAATTCCTCTCTTGAAAACAACGGTGAAGCTGCTGTAAGCTCCGCAATTATAACCGGTCTGCCGGTCATACCATCAGTCAGGGTATTTCCTGTATCAATAAAGGCTGTCATATTTACCGAAATCTCGTTATATGAAATTTCCAACCAACATTTCCCGCCTTTTTTGTTATGCTTTGTTATAAGATAATCTGCCAGAAGAAAAATCCCGTAAATTACAAGAACTGATGCTACAAGATAAGCTATGCTCATATCAAAATAAACTGTTCCGTTACAAAACATTATATTTTTCGGATGAATAGTTATTTCTAAAGCAAACATTGCTCCGCCAAATAAAAGGCTTATTCCGAAAAAAGCCAGAAATTCTTTTATAAAAGCTTTCAGACTTTCAGGAAGGAACGCAAAACCAACAATAATTCCGCCCGTTATTATTTTATAAATAAGGGAAAAAGCCACTCCGCCAGTCTCATAAAAAATCACAAGAGAACAGACACCGCCTATTACGGATGATAACATAACCGCCCATCTGCTTGTAGGCACCTTACAAAGCACTCTTGTTGCAACAATAAGTATATATGTAAGCAAAATATTCAGTGCCACAAGCACATCTGCATAAACTGTCAAGCCACCACCCCCCGAACTAATTTAATTATAACTTTATCTCAATAAAACTTTTGTCGGGAAAGGTCGGTAAAAAAACTTTTCATTGACAACATCGCTTAATAATCTTAAAATTAAAATATAAACTTACAGAGGTGAATTGAATGATTATTTATAAAAATTGTAAGGTTATTTTCCCTCAAAAAATCCGCGACTGCATTGTGCTTACCGATAATGGAAAAATAGTTGATATTGTTGACAAATATGAAGAAACAGAAAATGATGTTGTAACAGATTGTTGCGGTCTTTACCTCTCCCCCGGTTTTATTGATGCCCATGTTCATGGTGGCGGAAATAAAAGTGCTATGAGCGAAAATCCTGATGATATTATAAAAATGGCTGAAGCTCATTTAAAACACGGAACAACATCAATTGTCCCCACTACCCTTGCCGCACCCATAGACCAGCTCAAAAAGGTTGTTCTTTCAATCAAAAAGGCAAGTGAAGAAAGCAAAAATGCAAATATTTTAGGTGTTCATCTTGAAGGGCCCTATCTTAATCTGAAATACAAAGGTGCTCAAAGTCCTGAAAATATTCTTAACCCTATGGAAAATCCACCGGAAGCTTTACTTGATCTATGGAATAAAATTCTCATAATGGGTGCCGCACCCGAAGTTGATGGAGGCTTTGAGCTTGGTGACAAGCTGAAAAAACGGGGAATTGTTGCCTCAGTTGCTCACTCTGCTGCAAGCTTTGAACAGATTGAAGAAGCGGTTAAGCACGGTTATAGTGATATTACTCATATTTATAATGCTTGCACCTCTTGCTTTAAGACAGGTGTTTTCCGAACTGCAGGTGTTGTTGAGGCCGGTCTTGTTATTGACAGTGTTACTACACAGACTATTGCAGATTTAAGACATTTACCAAAAGGAGTGCTTCAGCTTATTTACAAAGCCAAGGGCGATGAGAAAATGTATCTTATTACCGATGGACTTGAGTTTTCTGCAAGCGATATAAAAGAAAATACCGTTTACACACAGGAAAACGGTATGAGCGTTATTTATGAAGATAATGTTATGAAGCTTTCTGACCGCTCTGCTCTGGCTGGTAGTGCAAGTGTTCTTTCTAACTGTGTAAAAAATATGTATAAAACAGTTGGCATTCCGCTTTACAGTGCTGTAAGAATGGCAAGCCTTACACCCGCAGAGGTTTTAGGCTTTGAAAAACAAAAGGGTAAAATCGAAAAAGGCTATGATGCAGATTTAATCCTATTTGATGATGATATTAATATAAAATCAGTTGTAACAAACGGAAATAAAATGATATGATATAATATAGTAAATCCACGCGTCATTTACTGTACGCGTGGATTTACTATATAAAAAAGGAAGTGCGGGTAACCGCACTTCCTCTGTGAAAACTATTGCAATAATTCACACTAACTTTTAGTGTATGTACCGAAAATTAAAGTGTTGTTTCGGGTACGCTGGGAGCGAAGCTTGCGAAAGCATTAAGAATAATACCAACGATCGGGAAGTCAATAAGAGCTGCTAAGCTACCTGTTACATTACCGTCTTCATCAACTTTAATAAGCTCACCCATTGCGTTAGCAATCTCTGTTGTATCAAGACCAAAGTTAGCAAGAAGCTGCCAAATAGAATCTAACATGCGTATATCCTCCTTTCCTCCTATTATTGATTACATATTAGCACATCAATCTTATTTTATTTTTCCAAAAAAGAAATATGCATTTTTTTTTACTTTTCAGCAAAATAACCTAATCTATTTATGCCTATTTGTTCATCTTTGATTAATTTCAAAGGATTGCTTTTATATGCTTTTTTCAAAAGTTCCATATCAATATCATCTGAATAATTATTAAAACAAAAATCCATATCAGTATTGCGCATTATCAAATCATGTGCATCTGAACCCACAAAATCAGCGTAACCCTTATTTATCATTCTTTCAGCAAATCTTCTGACCTTAGAACCAAACATACCCGCAGCTGAACCACTGTTAATCTGAAACAACACACCTAAATCAGAAAGCTTGTCAATTGCATCATATTCTGAAATAAAGAACTGATACCTTTCAGGATGAGCAATTATAGGTACAAGTCCAAATGAAATAAGATACTTACACCAAGACAACACATCATCAACTTCAGTTTTGAAAAAATCAAATTCTATCAGTATATATCTGGAGTTGCACATTGTATACGGTTTAAAATATTTAACGCCAAAAATATCATCATCACAAAGAATTTCAAATCCTCTGTGAATTTTCAATTCAAATTCCTCTTCATCTAAAAACTCTGCCAAACGCTCAATTTTATACTCACGTTCATCAAACAATTCTCCTGCATTTTCCCAATATATTAAGTGAGGTGTAAGAAACAGCTGTCCTGTCCCCGAACGCATTGCCATATCGCAAAGATTTATTGTTTCATCAAAATCTTTTGAACCATCATCTATATCCCACAAAATATGAGAATGAATATCAATATATTTATCGCGCACAGTCATCACCTTTTATCATGGCGTTCAAGCACAACTTCTTGTTCAATTAATTCTTTGTTACCTATTACGCCTTCATCATACATTAATTTTAAAACAATAACCGTAAGCGGTAAAATTATAATACCAAATGCGCCAAACAACCTTGCACCAAGAAACATCGCTGCAATTGTAACAATAGCCGGTAAACCAACCTGATTGGCAACCAATTTGGGTTCTATAACTTGTCTGAGAACTGTTATAACGCCATATAGAATAACAAGACCAATTCCTAATCCAACATTGCCACTTATAAAACTATATACCGCCCACGGCAGAAGTACTGTTCCTGTTCCGAGAACAGGAATAATATCTACAATGCAAGTAACAAATGCAATGATTGCAATATACCCACCCTTATAAACACCTACAAGTTTCATAAATGAAAGACCTACAAACATTTCGACAAATGTTATAAGCATTAATGTGGCATAGGCTTTAAAAAGCTTCGAAACACCTTTTGTTATGGTTCGCTTGGTGTTTATAATTTTCTCACGATTTTCAGCTCTGAAAAAACCGAGAATCATTTTCTTGATAATTTCATAATCTGCAGTCATAAAAACACAAGAAACAACTGTAACAAGGAATGTCAGAAAGAGTGATGGTATCCCCTTTACAACATGCCAGGCACCACTGATGGGAGCAGATAAAACTGACATATCAACACCCATGCTTTCAGTTCCGATTTTATCAAAGAAACCAACAACATACTCACCTAAAGCATCCCCAACACCTTTAGGAAGTTTCGTAAGCAAATCCATAACAAATATCTCTGCCGCATCAATCAAATCCGAAAGTGATGAAATATTGCTGAACATATAAGCAAAAAACTCTTTTAACTCACTACCCAACACAAAAAGCAATCCTGTAGCCGTACCGAGAAGCACAACAACTATAAGAAGCACCAGAATAATTGAAACTGCACTATGAGTTTTAATATGGAGCTTTTTAGTTATTGCTTTAATTGGTCTTTGAAGAAAAACAGAAAGTGCCGCTGCAAAAACAAACGGGAAAATATAACCAAAGGCATACTTTATTGTAAAATAATACAAGCCTATAAAAATTGCCATATATATAAAATTTATAACAAAAGCCTTGCGCTTTTGCATAATAGCCACCATAACAAAACCTCCTATGCTTATAGAGATACACTTATTTTAAACTATTAAATCTAATAATACAATAAAAAGATTATTATTTTCATATTTTTTTAATATTTTTTATATTTTTTCAATTTTACTCTTTATTATCTTAAAATATTGTGTTAATATATTATGGTATATATTCTATTTATTACATAAACACGGAGGTATCCGAATGCAAATTGCAATTATGGGCTTCGGCACAATCGGTTCAGGCGTTGCAGAGCTTTTACTAAAAAACCAAAAAAGCATCGTAGCCAAAAGCGGACAAGCATCTCTTGAAATCAAACACATTCTTGATATAAGAGATTTCAGTGGTCACGAATTAGAAAAATATTTCACAAAGGATTTTAATGATATTCTCAACGACCCTGCTGTAAGCATTGTTGTTGAATGTATGGGCGGAACTGAACCTGCTTATGAATATGTTTCAAAAAGCCTTATGGCAGGAAAGAGTGTTGTTTCCTCAAACAAAGAGCTTGTTGCCGCAAAAGGTTACGAGCTTCTTGAAATGGCTAAAGAAAACAATGTAAACTTCCTTTTCGAAGCAAGTGTTGGTGGTGGTATTCCGATTATCAGACCTATCAGTCAGTGCCTTGCAGCTAATGAAATCGGAGAAATCGCAGGCATTCTTAACGGCACAACAAACTTCATCCTGACAAAAATGATTATTGACGGAATGGCTTTCGAGGATGCTCTTAAATTAGCTCAGGATAACGGTTATGCTGAACGCGATCCCTCCGCAGACATTCTCGGTCACGATGCTGCAAGAAAAATCTGTATTCTTGCATCTCTTTGCTTCGGAAAGCATGTTTACCCGGATTTTGTCGAAACTGAGGGTATTACAAACATAACTCCTGAAGATGTTGAATATGCTAAAAACTGGGGCGGAGTTATTAAACTTATCGGCCGCGCACAGAAGCTTGATGACAACAGTATCAGTGCAACTGTTGGTCCTTGTCTTATTCAGAACCATAGCCAGCTTGCATCTGTTGACGACGTTTTCAATGCAATCCTTGTTCGCGGCGACGCTATCGGCGATGTTGTTTTCTATGGTAAGGGTGCAGGTAAGCTTCCTACAGCAAGTGCTGTTGTTGCTGACATTATCGACTGCGCAAAACACACAGCAAAAAGAAAAGCTTTCGGATGGGGTCCCACAGAAGAAAATTATGTTATTGACCCTGTTCTTCAGAGCACAGCACTTTACGTAAGAGCAGAAACTGAAGATTACATAACAGCATTCAATGAAATCAACAAAACCTTCGACAATCCGCTTATTCTCCATAGAGATAATGCAGAGAAAAATGAAATTGCATTTGTAACTCCTGCAATTCGTGAAAAAGAAGCACGTAATGCTATTGCAAATCTTCCCATCGACGTAAAATCAATTCTTCGCGTTCTTGATTATTAATTTTTATTTTTAAAAAACGGAGGAACCTTTATGGCTTTTTGTCCTAAATGCGGAAGGCATCTGAATATTTGGCACGTAAAAGCCGAATGTCCAACCTGTGGTGTAAATATACCCAACTACGATTGGGAAGGTCGCCTGAATGAAGATGCGGAAAAAGCGAAGATAGCCTGGTCAAAATTCAATAAATTTACAGGTAACTTTAAAAGTGCATTATTCGGAAACAAATTAAGAATAATAAGATTTATTTTTACATTTGTTCCTTTGATTGCTTTAATCTTACCATTAGCCAATTACAGCATTAACTTACCTTTTGTCTATGCAGATTCTGTAAATATGACCTTAGTGGATTTCACTTTAAATACTCTGTTATCACTTAATTGGGGTTCACTTATAAATCTTATTTCTTCCGGCTTTATAGGTGTTCCTGCAGGAATGCTGATGATTGCAATTCTGCTTTTGTACCTTGCAGTTGTTTTTGGTGTTCTTAACTTTATATTTGTTCTCTTAAGAGCACCCAAGCTTAAAGCAGGTTTCAACATTACAATGTGTGTTCTTTCAACTCTTTGCTTCGCAGTTGCAGCTGTACTTTTCACCCTTTGCGTTTCAACAGTTGCCAATACAACTGTCGCGTTTATTTCCGGTTCTGTTCAATACGGAATATTTGTTGGTATAGGGCT
This sequence comes from Acutalibacteraceae bacterium, assembly GCA_045543035.1. GTDB lineage: Bacteria > Bacillota > Clostridia > Oscillospirales > Acutalibacteraceae > DTU089. The sequence continues at coordinate 136,115 of JAZQMA010000055.1, forward strand.
TTTCACCCTTAATGTTGTGCTTAACGCTATTATCAATAAAGGTTTTAAAAAGCAACTATCAGAACAAAACTAAACACAACAAAAACCTTGCAGAAAATTCTGCAAGGTTTTTTAATATACCCATTGATTACCCTCAAAATGAGGATGATTTGTGTTTCCGTAATTATGTGTAGGTGTGGGGTCAGCAGGAAAAGAAACTGTAGGTAACTCCACCGTATTGCTGGGTTTTGATCCGATTACACTTGAATTAGAACCATAATTATTATACGAAACCCCTTCATAAATAGATGTAGGGTCGGGTGGGTCAACCAAATCAGGTTCCATAACATTAACTCTGTTTAATGGGTCGTCTTCTATGCCATCATCTTCATTTTCGAAAATACTATCATCATATGGTTCTTCTGTTTCATTAACCGTTTCTTCATAATCAGCAACATAATATTGTGTAACTCTCTCTGTTGAAGCTTCAGTTACAGGTTCTGTAGTTGATTCGGTAGTCGGCTCTGTGGCAGGTTCCGTAACTTTCTCGGTTCCAGGTTCTGTTGTTTCTTCAACTGCCTTTTGAGGTTTACTTTCCTTTGCTTTAACTTCAGGTTCAGTCATAAAGCAAACAGAAACACCAATACACAGACAAAGAGAGGCTAAAACAAGAATTTTGCTTGCTTTTTTGTACTTAATAACATTTTTAATTCTGGTTTTTATGCTTACTTCACCAAAAGCAACAGGACAAGCGCTAAATTTAACCTTATTAACACCTAAATCCAACAATGCTTTGGCGTACTCTTTACATTCATCAGAATCGCATTTCTTCACAACACTTTCATCGCAAGACAACTCAATATCTTTACAAAGCAAGAAATACGAAACCCAAACCAAGGGATTAAACCAATGCACACACAAAACAATGAAACTAATAGCTTTTATAATATGGTCAGCAAACCTGATATGAGTTTTTTCGTGCTGTAAAACACAATTTTGCGTTGTTTCATCTAAACCATATGGCAAATAAATCTTAGGTTTTATAAAACCACAAACAAAAGGAGAATCGATTTTTTCGCTACAATAGATATTATCTTCTAATAAAATGCTATCAATGATTTTTAGCTTAAGCTTTATGTAACTTACAAATCCGTAAACTAAAAATGCAGCAGCTATACCAACCCATAAAACAGGTACAACCTCTGAAAAAGTTAACCCTTGTTCCACAGGAGCAGAAACCTGATATGCAACTTTATCGGCAGTCTGTTGAGCTTCATGAGGAATAAGGCTGAATACACTTTCAAAAGAAAATGGAATTAAAAGCCTTACCCCAACCAAACCCCACAATATTTTACGGAAATACATCGGTGCTTTCTGTAAAATGGCACGTACTATAATTACAGCAATTATAAGCCATGCCGAATCAACCGACATAGAAAGTATTTCGCTGAATATTTTATTCATTATTATTTATCTTCTCCAAGAAGCTTTTTGAGCTCGTCATATTCTTTTTCTGAAAGTTTCTGTTTCTTAGCAAAAGCGGCAATAAACGCAGGAAGCGAACCTTCAAACCTTTCCTCAAACAACTCATTCATTTCTGCAAGTTGAATCTCCTCTTTGGTAACAAGAGAAGTAATTGTTGAACCTTCTTTTTTAAGAACCCCTCTGTCACCTAATCTTTTGATAACAGTATATGTTGTTGTTCTTGCCCAACCTAACTTTTCTTTACAAATGTCTGAGATTTTAGCACAAGTAATGGGTTCATTTTCCCATAAAATAAGGCAAAATCTGTATTCACTTTCAAAAACTTTTGGAGTTTTCATTTCCTACACCCTCTATTCATTCTATTGAATTACACATCCATTATAATTCATATGGAACAAATTGTCAACCGACCATAAAAAATAGTCTGCGACGTCACGTCGCAGACAGTTAATATTTTAACCGATAAACTCAATATCAGTTTTAAATTCTTTAACTCTCACATCATAAGCCTTCAAAATATCTGCTTCAAATGCAAGTTCAGGATTTTCTACACCTAACTGTTTCATAAGATATTTTGTGAACAAAGGGTTCTGAATCAAGAACGGACCTAAGAGATATGTTCCGTAAAGATTATTCTTTCTGATACCTTCTGTTTTAGCATCAATAAATGAGCCATAACCCTTGGTAACACTAATGAAAGCATCTTTTTCCTTTATATCATAAGAATGTGAGAAACGACTTGTATAACCAACAATTTCAGTTTCACCGAATCTGCCTGTAAACAAAGAATTATTTCTTTTAGGAATGGTTCTCTTTGCATAAAAATCAATTATACCAAGCGCTTCAATTTTCTCGCCGTCAGGCTTTTCGATGTAATTACCCATAATTTCAAAAGAGTTGCCTGTCATTAGGAAGATTACACCTTTTTCAATCAATTCTTCAATTCGCCCCTTATGTTCTTTAAGTCGGGCAAGAATTTTCTCTTGATTTGACTCACTGCAAGAACCCAAATACACCATATCAACATCTTCTGTTAAAAATCGAGGCATTTCGCTAACAGGCGTTCTGATAAACTCTGCCTGAGGCAAACACATTTCAAAATAGCGCATATTAGCTTTGTCACCGAACAAGCAACAAATTTCAGGATACAAAACCTCTATTTTCATACTTGTTCACCGCCTTTATATGCCTTTGAAAATTCCCTTTTAATTTCCGCTTCAACCTCACAAGCAAGGTCATAGGTGGAAGTATCATGAAGAAGATAAAGCTTATCAATATCTTTATCCATAATATCAACAGCTTTAAATTCATCCTGCTCGCAAAGAATTCTATCCTCGGGAATTCCTGCAATAAGGCAACGAAGCTTATAATCATAACAACGAGGCCCTGCAAGAACAATCTGCTTCACATCGGGAGTATTCAAAAATTCGAAATCCACATCATAAATCCAACCAACAAATTCAGAAGAATCTCTGCGTTCAAACAAGTCATCAATCATTATAAAAACCGTTCTTGCGCCTTTTTCGTGGCCAACGAAATCAAAAGTACGTGAACACGAAACAGAATTCTGCCCTTTTGCCATAGTTCTTACTATCTCGGTTTTACCTGCTTTTGCCTCATTATAACGAGTCTGGGTAACGCTGATTTTTGCCATATATTCCTTAACTTTATTAAGATCAACACCAAATTCGGACATAAGACTGATTGCTGCAAGTTCGTTATAGATATTATAAAGAGCTCTGTTTACCATTGGGTAAACATCTTCTTTACCGTTATGAGAAACGGTAATGGTCTTATTATCATAATCGATATTTGTTAATCTGTAATCCGCCTCAAAAGACTTGAAATCGCATTTAGGACAGTAAGCATTACCTATATGATGGTATCTTAAATAATTAAATTCAAGTTTTTCATCACAAATCGGGCAAATCGAAAAGTCATTAATAAGGTTAACGCATTCAGTTACATCAGTATCTAATTTATCAATACCGAAATAAACTCTTTTATTTTCCTTTAAAAGCTGTGAAGACTGCAAACAATCTGCATTAAGAACAAGTTTGGTTTCCTTTGGCACATAAGTGTCAAGAATACTGAAAATATATTCGGGATGTGCATTCCTCTTGATAGAATCTCTGAAAAGATTTGTAACAATAAGATAATCAGGTTTGATAAAAGGCATAATAAGTCTTGAAAATCTTTCATCAACCTCTAAAACAAGAGCATCGATTTTCGGCTTACCGAAAATATTAACACTATGAGTAAGAGCAGTTGCAACACCTGTGTTTATATTAGAACCGTATCTGTTGGAAACAACTCTCATACCGCTTTGAGAAAGAATATCTGCTACCATATTTGTAGTTGTTGTTTTGCCGTTTGTACCGGTAACACAAAGAACATTGGGTGATTTCTTTGTTCTTGCAAGGTAATCGGGACAAATTTTTAAAGCAATAAATCCGGGGTACATAGTTGCATTTCTTTTAAGAAGACGCAACAAAACAAATACTGCTTTAGATGCCCAAAGGGCGATAAAATATCTTAAAATTCCCATTGGAATTATTCAACCTCCGAGGTACAGTTGGGGCAACGAGTTGCTTCAATATTAATTTCAGATTTACAGAAGGGACAAACCTTTGTTGTGGGAGCTTCTTCAATAATTTCTTCTTTTTTGCCAATGTTTCTGATCTTATTTATGCCCTTAACAAGAAGGAAAATAACAAATGCAGTGATGATAAAATCAATAACTGCCTGAATAAAAAGACCATAGTTTAAAGTTGCAGCACCTGCTTCCTGTGCAGCAGCAAGAGTTGCATATTCGCCACCATCAAGAGCAATGAACAAATCTGTAAAAGAAATCTTACCTGTTAAAAGAGAAATTGCAGGAGTAACAATATTTGTTACAAGATTAGTAACGATACCTGAAAAAGCACCGCCGATGATAACACCGACCGCAAGGTCAATTACATTACCTTTTGAAATAAACTCTTTAAACTCTTTAAAAATACCTGTTGTTTTCTGAACTGCTTTGTTTTCTTTCACGAGAAAAACCTCTTTTCATAAAAAATTATGATAAAATTTATCGAAAACAGTATATCACACAAATCGATTTTTTCAAATACTTTTTACAAAATTCTTGCATTATTTATAGTTATGTTGTATAATTCAGGCGTTAAAAAACTCATTTTCAAAAGTTGAGGTGCAAATTATGATTTTAACTGCTGATATCGGCAACACAAACATTACTTTAGGTGTTTACGAAAATGACGAAGCTATCTGTATTTCTCGTCTTGCTACCCAGCGTCATAGGACATCTGAGCAATATGCAATAGAGTTAAAAGCAGTTTTTGAGCTTGAGAAAATCAGCAAAAGCTTTGAGGGTGCCATAATCAGTTCTGTTGTACCTGAACTTACAAGAGTTTTTAAGGATGCTATTAAAAAAGTTATCGGTTGCGATGCTTTAGTAGTTGCTGCAGGAATTAAAAACGGCTTAAAAATCATAACAGATAACCCTAAAGAATTAGGTGCAGATTTAGTTGCCGGTGCAGTTGGCGCAATTGCTCAGTATGAGCTTCCCTGTTTAGTTATGGATTTAGGTACTGCAACAAAAATTTCTGTTATTGATGAAGGCGGAGTTTTTGCAGGTTGTACCATCGCCCCCGGTATCGGTATTTCTCTTGATGCTCTTTCTTTAAGAACATCACAACTTCCTGCTATTGAACTTTCTGCCCCCGAACACGCAATCGGAACAAACACAATTGAATGCATACGCTCAGGAACAGTTTTAGGAAACGCCGCAATGCTTGACGGTATGGCAAGCAGATTGGAAAAAGAATTAGGCAAACGAATAAAGACAATGGTTGCAACAGGCGGACTTGCAAAAGAAATTGTTGCTTGTTGCGAAAAAGAAATCATTTTCAATAAAGACCTTGTTCTTCAGGGACTTTTGGTAATATACAAGAAAAACAGGTAATAAACGCATTAAACGCATTAAACGCATTAAACGCATTGTATCTCTATGAGAACAGTAGCAAAGGAGTTTTATTATGAAGAAAAAGCAAAAATTGACACGTCTTGTTTTATGTGCACTGTTTGCGGCATTGATAGTTGTTTTAACATTCACACCGCTTGGCTACATAATCATCGGACCCGGCATTGCAATTACCACAATTCACCTGGTAGCAATATTGGGAGCATCAATTCTTGGAATTAAAGAAGGTGCATTCTTAGGTGCTTTCTGGGGTGCTTTGTGCGTTGTAAAAGCGTTCCAGGAACCTATCCCTGCAAACATCCCCTTCCAAAACCCTATGATTTCAGTTGTTCCGAGAATTTTTGTAGGAATTGTAACCGCATTGGTAGTAAAAGCGTTACTAAAAACAAAAATTAAAAAGCCTTTATCTATAGGAATCGGTGCTCTTACAGGCACTTTAACAAACACGATTCTGGTTATAACAGCATTAAATATTTTTAATGGCTTTGAAAGCATAACATTAGGTGTTACAACAACCTTAAATACTATCATTACAACATTAATTGGTGTTAACGGCATTATTGAAGTTGTTGCTGCAGTAATTTTAGTTCCCTCAATTTATATGGCAACTGAAAAATACTTTAAAAATAAAATATAACCCACACAACCTGTTTTTCTTGAATATAGTATAAAAAATTAACTGCATCGCCAAAACGATGCAGTTTTATTTTTTATTTATCTGTTGTATCTCGGTTCATAGCAGTTACGTCTGTGTAATAAGCAAAAGGCTTTAACTTCATTGATTTACAGAAATCAAGTGAAGAACTATAAACCGCCTCACTATCCTTACCTACAAACAACAACTTATACACATTACCGCCATTTTCAAAAAAGTACATTATACTGATTTCTTCATCGGTTTTCATAGTTAAGCAACAAGCACCTTTGAAATCCTTTGGTAAGTCAAGCTCTTCATTCCAACTACATTCTATTTTTTCTTTTTCCAATATTTCATACACATTTAAATTGGATTTATAATAATCGTCATATAAATACTTAACAACAGAAATTTCACAGGTTGCATTAAGTTTTTTATTTTCGAATTTTCCATATATATCAGTCGAATTCCAACCTTCCGGAAGTTCTAATATATAACCATAATCTTCGACTACACCGTCGTTTTCTATTGGTTGGAATTGTTTTGCCTCCGTTACATTCTCACCATTTTTATCTGTAACTTTTTCGCCATTTTTTTCCGTTTCGTAAACAAGCAATCTTCCATCCTCAGCGAGAACTTTTTCACCGTTTTTATCAGTAACAAAATCATATTCTTTATCATCAATGTATATATTATCTTCATCTTTTTTATCACATGCTGCAAACGCACAAACAAAGAGTATTGTGACAATTGTAAGAACTGCAATTATCTTTCTGCTCAACTTAATAACTTCCTTTCACTTTAAAATTGCAGAGTGGTGCATTCCACTCTGCAACAAATAACAAACTATGTTATTATTTTACTTCTGCAGTTTCAACAGGACTTGTGGGCAAACCGCTATCCCATGTAATATCATAATTAGCCTTATCTTCAAGAGTGAACATAACACTTACATCTCCATAGCTTTCAAGTGTGCCTGCACCTGTCATTGATGCAGTAACATTTGCTGCTTTGTAGTAGTTTATGTTTGTGATTTCATTTGTAAGGCGGTCAACTGTTGCAGTGATTTTGCAACCGCTGTAAACAACATCATAATCATTAAGAACAAGATAATCTTTTGTTTTTGCAAATTCTTCGGAAGCGAGAATTTCTTCTTTATCACGAAGGTCAAATGCTTTTGTAAGAACATCCTGTGCTTCAGCACTTGTAAGGTCATTGAAAGCGATTGTTATAAAGTACTGGTCACCAATCTCTCTGAGAGTTGCATAATCAATATCTTCTGCAGTAAGCTCAGTTGCCCAGGATTCACCCTTAACAAAAAGAGTTTCAGAATTATCTTCGCCAAAATTAATTGTACCTGAATTACCTCTGATGTCTTCAAGAATAAGGTCCTTTATACCTTTAGCTGCATCATTGATTGCCTTAAGAGTATCATCGATTTCCTCTGCATCTTCTGCACCTTGCTTTGTAACCTTCAGGCTATCATTGGGTACATTTTTTTCGATATTGTAATTAACAACAGGTTTATCTTCTTTAACGCCATTAACGAGGCTGTTGAAATATGCAAGAACTTCCGCACTTGTTTTGTTAACAGTAACAGCACTCTGAGTATATTCTGCTTCCTCTGTTGAATAAACTTCAACAGTTTCATCAGCAGTATCAGAACCGCCACAAGAAGTGAGTGTCATTAAAAGTGCGCAAACAAGCAAAATCGCTGTTGCAATAGTAAAAATACGTTTCATTAAGGTTTGACCCCTTTCGATTTTTTGCATCTGTCGATACTTCGACTTATTCACCAATTGATTATATCACAAAATTCTCTATAACAACAGTAGTTTTCAATATTTTTTTATCTTTGTATAAAAAGCACAAAATCAACAACTCCCCTTTGTAATTTACAACTAATTTATGCCTACTATTCATCAATTACCATTTGACATTTATCTAACATATCAATATAATATTGTGAGTGGATTAAAACTTTAAGAGGTTATGGATATGGCAACTAAAAACACAAGAAAGAAACAAAAACGTACAAAAAACCAAAAAGCTCTTAATTTCCTTTGCATTATGATGGCTTTTGTAGTTATTTTTGTTACGGTTGTTTGCATTTCAGTTGATAAAAAGAACGATGCTTTAAGAGAAAAAGAACCATCAGTTTCACAAAATGCAGAAACAACAGAAAAGGACAATAACAAAAAAACAACAAATTCTCAAAAAGGTGATGCACCTGATACTACTGCAAAAACTTCTAGTGATACCACCGCACCTGAAACAACTCAACCTGTTACAGCAGCAGTTGCTCAACCCGGAACAATGGACAACCCCACAATCATCACCATCGACGAAGAGAAATGGCATTTAACACTCATCAATTCAAGTTACCGCATTTCCGATGATTATGTACCTGATTTGGTATATGTTTGCGGTAGTGGCGAAAGACTTGACAGAAGAGTTGCTGAGCATTACGAAGAAATGTATAATGCTGCACTTAAAGAAGGCATCAACCTTACTCCTTGCTCGGGTTATCGTTCATACGAGCGTCAGGAAATAAATTACAACAACAAAGTAAGCTTTTACGAAAGTCAGGGTTATTCAAACAAGGACGCCAAAGTCAAAGCCGCAACAATTATTATGCCACCCGGTTCATCCGAGCATAATTTAGGCTATGCTATGGATATTGTTTGCGTTGATGAATGGTTTGAAGATACCGCAGAGTTCAAATGGCTTACAGAAAATGCCGCCGATTATGGTTTTATTATGAGATACCCCAAGGACAAGCAGGATATAACAAAAGTAATCTATGAACCTTGGCACTGGAGATATGTTGGGGTTGAATTAGCAAAAGAGCTTAAAGACAGCGGTTTAGTTCTTGAAGAATATATGGGAGTAGCATAAAATGATTGGAATAAAAGTAGAAAAAGCACATGGAGAATATGACCCCGGAACAAGTAAATTTTTCGGCTCACCAACAATGCCTGAAGAATGGCTTTCTGACGGAACAATCGGTGATGAAGATTTTTTCTTCTGCCAGTTAAAATTATCAGAATTCAAAAGCTACGATAAAGAAAATATAATTGACCACAAGGGTTTTATTTATATTTTCCTAACAGAAAACAAAGGAAATTTCACTCCCAATGTTCGCTATTGCGAAAATGAACCCGACACCTTAATTGATGATTTTAATGCCGGCTTTGAATTTTTAGGTGATGTTGAAACAGAGTTTTCAATAGACTTTTTTGACACAGACAATGCAGAAGACGGAACAAGAATTTTCGTTCAGAATGGTGAAGAATTCACACTTTTGCAGTATGACCCCCTTGACGACGGAATGCCCGAATTTCTTGCCGACACAGAAAAAATCGCATATTTCAGAATGAATATTTCCGACTTTAAAAAACTCGATTTTTCAAAGGTTGAGTTTTCACTAGAATAATTTATCGGACAGATACAAATTTCAAACAAATTTGTATCTGTCCGATTTCTTTTATTTTATTTCGGCAATGGTTACTCCATTTTCCCCTTCACCGAATGTACCTAAACGGAAGGTTCTTACTCTCGGGTCGCCTTTAAGAAACTGGGTAACGCCTGCACGGAGTGCACCTGTACCCTTACCATGAATGATTGTGCATTCGGTAAGACCGGAACGCAATAAATCATCAAGGAAGCGGTCAAGAACAATAATTGCTTCATCAACCATAAGTCCTCGCAAATCACAACGGTTATTAATTGCCATTGTAGATTTGCTTTCACCTGTAACTCTTGTTGTCGAAACCTGTCTTTTCTTAGCTTCCTTTTGCTTCGGCTTTTCAACAAGGCGGAGAGTTTCTTCCTTAACTCTCATTTTAAGCATACCTGTGGCAATCTCCACATTTCCTTTTTTATCTTTAAGAGCTGTAACACTTGCATTTTTGCCGATAGTTTTGCAATAAACGGTATCACCGATTTCCAAAGGACGAGGAAGAGCATAATCTTCATCATCTTCAATAGAACCAAAAACGGGATTAACCGCACTATTTATAGCATCAAGGTGAGCATTAACCGCAGACTTTGCTCTTCTTGCCAAATCTGCTGCATCTTTAGTCTGCTTTGCTTCTTTTTTCAGTTTTTCAACCTCATTAAGAAGTGCATTTGCTTCTCTTTTTGCTTTTTCAACAATACGGAGAGCTTCGCCCTGGGCATTTTCAAGCTCTCTGTCCCGTCTGAACTGAGCATCCTTAAGAAGCTTTTCCGCCTTTTCCCTGTCCGCCTTTGCAGATTCAGTGATTTTCTTTGCTTTTGAATGCTCGTCCTCCATTTCAAGACGGCTTTTCTCTAACATATCAACAACATCTTCAAAGCGGGTGTTTTCAGAAGAAACAAGCTCCCCTGCTCTGTCAATAATGCTCTTGTCAATGCCAAGCCTTTCAGAAATTGCAAAGGCGTTTGAACGACCGGGAATACCGATAAGAAGTCGATAAGTCGGTCTTAAAGAATTAACATCAAATTCACAGGAGCCGTTTTCAACTCTTGCAGTCTGTAAAGCATAAGCTTTCAATTCTGCATAGTGGGTTGTGGCAGCAATTTTTGCACCTTTGATATGAAGTTCTTCAAGAATTGCCATTGCAAGTGCCGCACCTTCAACAGGGTCAGTACCGGCACCCAACTCGTCAATAAGAACAAGAGATTTTTCTCCTGCAATTTTAAGAATATTAACAATATTCACCATATGGGAGGAAAAAGTTGACAAAGATTGCTCAATGCTCTGCTCATCACCGATATCAACTAAAATATTGTCATAAACACTGACTTTACTTTCATCACCTGCGGGAATCATAAATCCGCTTGAAGCCATTGCAGAAAGAAGACCGATTGTTTTGATTGCGACTGTTTTACCGCCAGTATTAGGACCTGTTATAACAAGTGTATCAAAATCCGAGCCTAAACGAATATCAGTTGCAACAACTTTTTTCGGGTCAATCAAGGGATGCCTTGCTTTATTTAAATCTGTAACGCCCTTGTCATTGAGAATGGGCATTGTTGCTTTCATATCATAAGCAAGGTGTGCTTTACAGAAAATAACATTTATTTCTACCGCACACTCATAGCTACCCTTTATTTCTTCAATAAAGCCACCTGCTTCAACAGAAAGCTCGTACAAAATTCTTTCGATTTCCTGAGCTTCCTTACCTCTTAAAACGCGTATATCATTGTTCGCTTCAACAACACCCGCAGGCTCAACGAAAACAGTTGCACCTGTAGAAGATGTATCGTGAACAAGCCCCGAAACCGATGCTCTGTGTTCACTTTTAACGGGTACAACATATCTGCCGTTTCTCTGGGTAATAATTGCATCCTGCAAAACAGTTTTAAGCTTCTGTGAACGAATAAGCTTTTCCAACTGGTCACGAACACTATTCTCTTTATTTTTTATCTGACGGCGGATTGATGCAAGTTCGGGAGAAGCATTATCGCTCATTTCATCTTCAGTAAGGATTGCAGAAAAAATCTTATCTTCAAGATATTTATTTGGCATCAGAGAATTGAAATATAAATCAATTTTCAATTCATCCTGACCACCGCTGTTATTTCGCCATTCTCTTATACCGCGGACAGTTCTCACTGTTGAACCGATGTCAAGAAGCTCTTTCATTGAAAGAACACCACCTGCAGACGCACGTGCAAGAGAATTATTAACATTTTTAAGTCCACCAAATGACGGACCGCCATATTTTGCCAATAATATGTAGGCATTTTCTGTCATATCAATATGGTTCTGTGCCATATTAACACTTGTTTCAGGTCTTATGGAAGCAATAATATCACGGGCATCATCATTACAAGCCCTTTTCATTGCCATTTCCAGAACCTTGTCATATTCAAGTGCTTTTAAATGTCTGTTTAACTCGCTCATATTTATTCCTTAATCACATTATAGAACTCTAAAGTTTTAAATTTCCTCTGGGTTTTATTAAGTAAATATTCTTCACTGATTCTATTGAAAGCGGTAAGCGCTTCATCGCTCAAATAAAAAGAAAAAATCTTCTCAAAATCCGATAACGAAACATATCTCATAGCCGTTATAACTGATAAGCTTAAGCATTTACAAAAATCCCTGGGAACGCAATTCTTGCAGTAAAGCTTACCGCTTTCAATGTCCAGGTACATATACTCCGTTTCGTATTCTCCGCATTTTTCACAGGCAACCAAATCGGGCATATAACCGCTTAAAGACATCAACCGCAATTCAGTTACCGCCTTTATAAACGAAGGCTTTTTTTTATTTTCTTTTAACAGCCACAAAGCGTTAAGAAAAAGTCGGAGAATTTCCTCCGACTCGAAATCCTCTTCGCAGAACTCATATGCCAATTCGCAAAAATATTGGGCAAGTGCCATTTTCTGAACATCATTTCGCAGTTCAAAAAAAACCTCTTTTATGAGAGCTTCTTCAACGGAAAAAGCATCACTTGTTTTTGTGAAAGTGAAATCTGCATAGGAAAGAAGAGAAGTGGCGGCAAGTTTTTTGCTTTTGGTCTTCTTTGCGCCTCTTGAAAATGCACGAACAAGACCATGCTTTGCAGTAAGCACGGTTATAAGCTTATCAGCCTCACCGATATTCTGTTCCCTGATTACAAGTCCCGGTGCAGTTATTTTCACCACTTTTGCCTGACCCCTCGTTCTTCATATTAACGCAATTGCGGTATTCAATGTAATCCGCAATTTTTCCGCCTTTATAAAACTTTTCCCAAAGTTCTTTTTCGTTCATTTTTATCACTCCGAGGAACTAAAATCTATAGTATTTTATTCCTCGGGTGTTTCATTATTCTATAAAAAAATATATAGTTTCTGCCAAATCAATCCAAGCCAAAATTATGAATTAATCCTTCACGATTCCGCCAATCTTCCTTAACCTTAACCCAACACTGAAGATTGATTTTACATTCAAAAAACTGCTCCAATTCATGACGGGCATTGGTTGAAATTTCCTTGAGCATTGCACCCTTTTTGCCGATAACAATGCCCTTATGGCTTTCTCTTTCGCAGTAAATAACCGCTTCAATATCAATAATAGGCTTGTCCTCACGCTCTTTCATTCTTTCGATTGAAACTGCAATACCATGGGGAATTTCATCGCTTAATTTATGAAGAAGCTTTTCTCTTATCATTTCTGCCGCTAAAACTCTTTCGGGCTGGTCTGTAAGAGTATCCTCGGGAAAGAAGAATTCAGATGGTGCGGCAAGCTTGAATAACTCGTCTTTAAGCTCATCCATACCATCATTCTCACGGGCACTAACGGGAATAACAGCTTCGAAATCCAAAAGATTGGTAAGCTCAAGAATTCTGCCCATAAGTTCTTGCTTATCAGCAAGCATATCAATTTTATTGATAGCAAGAACAACAGGAATTCTCTCTGCTTTAAGCTTTTTGAGAAGGTCAAGCTCTGCCTCTCTTATTTCGCCTTTTGCCTCTGTAACAAAAAGGCAGGAATCAACACCGCCGATACTGTCATCAACAGCTTTAATCATTTTTTCACCTAATTTTGTTTTAGGTCTATGAAAACCGGGTGTATCTGTGAAAACAAGCTGAACATTGTCCTCAGTCAAAACACCCATAATTTTTGTTCTTGTTGTCTGGGGCTTAGATGAAACAATTGCCACCTTCTGCCCTAAAAGATTATTAAGAATTGAAGATTTGCCCACATTGGGTCTGCCAACAATTGCAATAAAAGCAGTTTTTCTTTCTGTCATTATTTTTTTCCTTTTTATCTTTTCTTCTTGCTGAAATCAAATTTGAATATAAACAAAGTGAATGCTACTACACTCAAAACAAACCAAAGTATATAAATCGGATTTTCTGCATAGTGGTTGAAAAGCATTTCAAATGCCTCGGGTTGCCAGAGAATTACAATACCGCAAAGCACCGCAAAAATGGCAAACACAAGAACTGCACCTGCGGAAACATCCTTCGAAACCTCAATTATATGATTTTTCTCTTTGGAAACCGAATCATCCGCCTTTTCAATACCTGAATTAAACATTTCCCCGCCAATAACAAGACCTGATGCCAACAGAAGAATTGCAAACTCCGTTCTTGTTACAGTAAAGAAATCATATCTCAAAAGATAATAGAACATATATATGAGGCAGGTAAGATGAACTCTGAAATTTCTTTCGTGAGTTACCATCCATCCAAAGCCCTTAAAAGCATATATAAAGCTCATAAAAAGGCTTGCAACATCCTTCATTATTATTCCTCCTCGGAATCCATATAGTAAGATTCATTTCTTTTAAGTCCGAGTTCGGTTAAAACATGTTCTTCTTTTTCACGCATATGTACCGCTTCAATACCACCATTCACATGGTCATAACCTAAAAGGTGAAGCATTGAATGAACTGTAAGAAAGCCGATTTCTCTCTGAAGAGTGTGACCGTAAGTTTTTGCCTGACGAACTGCAGTGGGAACGGAAATAACAATATCGCCTAAAAGACAAGCACCTGTATCAAGGTTTCTATCATATTCACCGTTTTCACCCAAGGGGAAGGATAAAACGTCTGTACTGCTGTCTATATTACGATGCTCTTTGTTAATTTCGTGAATTCTTTCATCATCAACAAATGTTACACTGATTTCCGCAGGCTCAGAAAAGTCCTCAAATGTAAGAACGGCATTACAACAACGTCTTACAAGCATTCTCACACCTGTTGGAATTTTAACTTCTTTCTGGTCATTGGTGATAATTACTTTAATCTTCTCTTTCATTTTCTTTTCTTTGCCTCCTCATATTTTTCATAGGCTCTGATTATGTCCTGAACAAGCTTGTGCCTTACAACATCTTGTCCTGTAAAACGAACAATATCAATCTGTTCCATATTCTTAAGAATTTTTGTTACCTCAACAAGACCTGAACGTTTGCCGTCGGGCAAGTCAATCTGTGTAACGTCACCTGTAACAACTACCTTTGAATTAAATCCCATTCGGGTTAAAAACATTTTCATTTGCTCCGGAGTTGTGTTCTGTGCTTCATCAAGAATTATGAAGCTGTCGTCAAGAGTACGACCTCTCATATATGCCAATGGTGCAACCTCAATATTACCTCTTTCAAGATATTTATTGAAATTTTCTGCACCAAGCATATCAAAAAGGGCGTCGTAAAGAGGACGGAGATAAGGGTCAACCTTACTCTGCAAATCACCGGGCAAGAAGCCAAGCTTTTCGCCTGCTTCAACTGCAGGGCGGGTAAGAATTATTCTGTTGACTTCTTTTGCCCTGAAAGCATTAACCGCCATAGCAACTGCAAGGTAAGTTTTACCCGTACCCGCAGGACCAACACCAATAACGATGGTATTATTCTTTATAGACTCAACATATTTCTTTTGTCCGAGAGTTTTTGGTTTGACTGGTTTACCCTTACTTGTAATACAAACACAGTCACCGCTCATTGTAACAAGCTTGTCCTCATTGCCGTCATCCACAAGAGAGATGACGTACCTTACATTTTGCTCGTTAAGAGTTTCGCCTCGGTTCAAAAGCATTAAAAGTCCGTTTATTGCCTTAACCGCCTTGCTGACATTTTCAGGCTCACCATTAACTTTAATATCCGAACCGCGACTGATTACATCCACATTAAAGGATTTTTCAATTATTAAAATATTCTCATCAAAACTGCCGAAAAGGCTTACAGCCTGCTCCATTCGGTCAACATTAATTATCTGTTCCGATTTAATTACCTTCTTTATAAGTATATAGATATATTATCACAATTGAATTATAACACAAATTTTGTAAATGTCTACTAAAAACTTTAAAATATTATATGAAAAAGTAACAGTTTTTTAACCTTCTGTAAGTATCAGGCTTTCTTTCGCAATATCTTCGATGCAACTGACTTTAACATTGATTTCCACTTTATCATTTTTTTCAATAAAATCATACTTTACGCTTTTTAATTCGCTTTTATTATAGTTTTCTCTTTTGGTTTGTACACCCTCAAGAAGTCCGTAAAGCATCGCTTGCTCCGGTGAATATTCTATACCCTTTTCAAGCTTTGTATAATTATCTTCTCTGATTATTCCAAAAGGCAAAATCGTTCCTCCGCTTTCTAAAAGCTTATTGCTTTCCGTAAGAAAATCCCCCTTAGTTTTAAATCCCAAAGGTATTTTCAAAGAAAAAACATAAAGATAATATCTGTTTTCTCTTTGTATGGTGGTGAAAACTTTATTTTTATAAGAGCACATTATCTTTTCATTATTTTTAGTTTTTGCAAAAATTTCACCTTTAGCGTGAGTAAAATATTCTGAACCATCGAAATTTTTTACTACTCCTGATATAAGAAGAGTACCTTTTGTTACATTATCCCCCTCTTTAACAACATTTACTCCCTTGTAGCCTTTCACAAGTACAATTTCACCTTTTTTACGTGCCACAATATTAATGGGAGTTTTTGTATCAGTTATATCCTTTTGTTCTATAAATTCGCTCATTTCCACCTGAGCCTTTCCGCCAAAAATATTAAGAGAAACCCAAAGTAGCTCGTTATATTCATTCATAAGTTGATTCTGCACGTTAATTACATCTATTTTTGATTTTCTTGCCCCGATTTTCACACCTAAATCTGCAAGGCTTTCTGTAAAGTCTTCAACATTTACACCATCTGTTGCTAAAATCTCCACTTCCCAGATAAATCCTGACATAAAAACCCAAAAGCAAAAAGCAAGTATGATACCTGAAACTGCGCCACACCGCCATTTATGACGTTTTGCAAAAGCTTTTAAACCTTTTGATTTTATAATTTTTAACGTCATTCCTGAGTTTTCTGCAGGGATTTTAAGTTCTTGAAATTCCCGTTCAGTTGTAAAAGCAACCACCTTTACACCATCGTTTTTCACGTTCCAAAGGTTAATGCCTTTTATATTGCAGAGATTAATAAATCTTTCAGGAAATCCTCCCTCTGCGCAGAACTCAACATAGCCTTTTATAAGCCTTAAAATTTCTATCATTTTTAAGCCCTCTCAAATTCAATACTGACTATTTCACCACAAATGTCCGTCTGACCGAAACAAAAAGAGGAAATAACAAGATTATCGCCCCTAACCTTCATATTCAGACTACCGAGATTAAGCACAACGCTATCTTCAGAAAAATCAACCACATACTTACAGTCAAGAACAATCATTCTTTTATTACCGAAAAGCTCAATTCCTGCATTTTCGGTATTTTCTGAAATATTCTTTAAAGGATTAAATCCCAAAGTCACCACTCCCTTAGTATATTCTTATGTCTGTCTTTCATAAAATATTTTGGGGTGTTAATAATGAAACGATTTTCTTCTTTATTGCTTAAAAACATATTAACTCTGATAATTGTATCTGCAATCGGGGTTTGCCTCATAATTCATCCTCAGAATACTATGGAGGGTATAAAAAATGGTTTTCTTCTGTTAGGAAACAATCTGATTCCTGCACTTTTTCCATTTATGGTGCTTTCTTCTTATATATCGGGAAGCAGTATTGCTCAGATGATAAGCAAACTCTTTGAGAAACCCTTTAAACTGATTTTTAAAACAAGTGGTTACGGTGTAATTCCCTTTTTCTTAGGTTGTATTGGCGGTTATCCTGTTGGTGCGAAAACCGTTTGTGAGTTTTATGAAAGCAAAAAAATCTCACAAAATGATGCAAACAGACTTCTTTATTGGTGCATAAATCCAAGTCCTGCTTTTTTAATAACTGCTGTAGGCACTTTTATGCTAGATAATACAAAAAGTGGGTTTCTTATATATTTTTCCTGCTTGCTTTCGTCTTTAACAGTTGGTTTTATCTGCCGTTTTCTTTCAAGCAATGAAATAAATCCCGTTGAAACGCGAGAGGAGAAATCCAATGAAAGCATATTTGTTAAATCTGTTTCAAAAGGTAGCGAGGGAATGCTTGCAATCTGCGGTTGGGTTCTCACATTCTGCGTTCTTGCCTCTCTTTGCGATGCTTTAAAACTCCCTTATTCACTCTCCTACATAATCAAATCTGTCGGCGAAGTCACAACAGGTTGCAAAAATGCAGTTTCATCAGGACTTTCACTTCCTGTTATCGCAGGAATTTCAGGGTTCGGAGGTTTTGCTGTTATATGCCAATGTGCATCTTATTCTTCGATCTGCAAGGTCGGAATGAAATATCTACTCTGCTCCCGTCTTATAAATGCCGCTTTAAGCGGTGTTTACTGCTCTGCTCTTTTAAAGCTTTTTCCACAATGCGCAAATGCAAGTGTGGTTATCACCACAAACTCCGCAACATTTACACTCTACCACAGTATAGGCGCAACAATAATTTTAATTATTATGTGCGCTCTTTTGATTTTAGAGGTTGATAACCGTAAAAAAATGTGTTAAACTTGATAAGTGATTTTATTTCTTGCGGAGGTAGTGGTATGGCTCTTAAAATTTTCAATAAATCAATAGAGCCTCAATGCGCTTTCTGCGAGTATGGTTCGCCAATCGGTGACGGAGAAACTGTACTCTGCCGTAAGGTTGGCGGAGTTATGCAATCTTTTTCTAAATGCAAAAAATTCAAATACGACCCATTTAAAAGAGAACCAAAGGTTATCTCTTTTAAAGGCGATTTTTCAAAAGAAGATTTTAGTTTATAATGGTAGAATTTTATATATTCTGCCATTATTTTTATTTTTTGTAACATCTCACAAATTGCAGGTAGAATATGCCAATAATTTTTAATGTTATATTTTGCCGAATTGACTTGCAAATAATAAGAATTATTAGTACAATATAGAATATAATAAAAATTCGGAGGTTTATGTCGTGGCAGATGCATTCGGTATTCCAAACACAATTCCTGTAGGACCTTTGGGAATTATTGCAACTCCCGGTTGTGAGGAGCTTGCTCAAAAAATTGATAATTATCTTACTTCTTGGAGAGAAGAACGTGAAAGTGAACATAAAGGCACTATTGCTTTCTATGGCTATCAGAGAGAAACTTTTATCGTTGACGCAGATTTTACAAGATTCGGTTCAGGTGAAGGTAAATGCGTTCTCCACGAAACTATTCGTGGCTATGATATTTACATTATCTGCGATTGCTTCAATCACGGCTTAACCTACAATATGTACGGTTACGATAATCACTATTCCCCCGATGAGCACTATGCAAACCTCAAGCGTGCAATTTCCGCAGTTGAAGGTAAAGCAAGAAGAATCAATGTTATTATGCCTATGCTCTATGAGGGCAGACAGCATAAGCGTTCAAGAAGAGAATCTCTTGACTGTGCTATTGCACTTCAGGAGCTTTGCATCGATATGGGCGTTGAAAACATCATAACATTTGATGCTCATGACCCCAGAGTACAGAACGCAATTCCTCTTAAAGGTTTTGAAAACGTTGCACCTACATATCAGATGGTAAAAGCTCTCACAAAGAACTTTAAAGACCTCAAAATTGACCACGATCACCTTATGGTTATCTCCCCCGACGAAGGCGGTATGGGTCGTTGCATCTACTATTCCGCAGTTATGGGAATTGACCTTGGTATGTTCTACAAACGCCGTGACTATTCCGTTGTTGTTAACGGCAGAAATCCAATCCTCGCTCACGAATTCCTTGGTGATGATGTTGAGGGTAAAGATTGCCTTATCATCGACGATATGATTTCTTCAGGCGACTCTATGATTGAAGTTGCAACAAAACTTAAAGAACTTAAAGCAAACCGCATTTTCGTTTGCACAAGCTTTGGTCTTTTCTGCAACGGTCTTCATGAATTTGATAAAGCCTATGAAGCCGACATCATCAACGGCGTTTTCACAACAAATCTTGTTTACAGAACTCCTGAACTTCTTCAGAAACCCTGGTACTTTGAAGTTGATATGAGTAAGTATTGCTCACTTATTATCGATACTCTTAACCACGATTGCTCTGTTTCAAGCCTTCTTAATCCTGCTGATAAAATCAAGGCAAGACTTGAGAAGTATAAAGAGCTTCAGAAAAAAGACGAGCTTTCTCTTTTTGATAACTAATCATTATCACCATTCAACAAAAGAATTTTTGTTGAATGGTGATTTGTTTTTGTATACAAATACTTATTGACATTGAAATATAATTATAGTATTATTTACTATAAGATAATAAATCTCTTATTGGAGGCAATAATTATGATTAAAAAAAGAAAAACAGGTAAATTTATTTTCCTCAACATCATAACTCTTGGTATTTACGGTCTTTTCTTCTGGACTAAATGGACTAACGACCTTAACAAAATCTGCGATGGTGACGATAAAGAAAGCGGTCATTACATTCTCGTTTTCCTTCTCGATATTTTCAGCTTCGGTATTTATGCTTTCGTTTGGAACTATCAGATGGTAGAAAGAATGTATCAGAAAGCTAAAGATTACAACATCACTCTCAAGCACGGCGGTATGTTCGTAATGATTTGGAGAATTCTCCCCATCGTTAGCAGCGTTTATAAAATCAAATATTTCAACAAACTTGCAGAAGCTTACAATGCAACAGTTGAAGCTGCTCCCGCAGTAGAAGCACCTGCAGAAGAAGCTACAGAAGCTCCCGTTGAAGAAACAGTTGAAGCTGCTGAATAAAAAATTTTTAGCCGTCCTTCTCGGACGGCTTTTTTTGAAAGGTGATACTTATGAATATTAAGAAAACCGCTTCAATTCTTGCAGGTGCAGGAACAGGAGTTATTATAGGCAAAGCCCTTAAGGGCAAAAAAATCTGCCCTGTTTGTGTTGCAAAAAAGGCGTTTGCCGCAACTCAGGTTCACGTGGCAGATGTTGAAAAATATAATAACGGCGTTGCTCTCACTCCCCCTATGGGTTGGAGCAGTTGGAACACATTCAGAAACTCAATTGATGAAAAATTAATTAAAGATACTGCGGAAGCTATGAAAAAAACAGGTCTTCTTGAAGCAGGTTATCAATATATTAATCTTGATGACTGTTGGCAAAGTTCAATGAGAACTGCAGATGGAAAGCTTCAGGGTGATCTTACACGCTTCCCAAGAGGAATGAAGCCCCTTATCGAAGAAATTAATGAATTAGGCTTCAAGGTTGGTCTTTATACTTCAAACGGCACTTTAACCTGTGAAGATTTACCTGCAAGCCTTTATAACGAAAAGGTTGATGCAGATACTCTTGCAGAATGGGGTGTTGAATATTTCAAATACGATTTCTGCCACAATGAAGCAATCCCCACAATTGCTCCCGCTATTATTAAAATCACTCTCGGCAAACCCGGTGAAGAAGATTTCCTTGAAATGCAGGCGGAGCACGGAATAGTTCTTAATGGTGCAAAAATCGTTGCCGACGAAAAAGTTGAAAGCGGATATATGGTAAGTAACCTTTGCGGTGGCTTGGGCGCTCTTCTTTTTGATACAATTGAAGCTCCCGAAGATGGTGATTACAGTCTTACAATGGTCTTCAGAAAAGGCGGTAATATCAGAAAATTCCTTGTTTGTCAAGTAAACGGAGAAAAGGAATATGATTGCTATTTCCCCTCTTCAAAAGGCTTTACACCTGACGGTAGATTACAAATTGTTGTAAACCTCAAAAAAGGTCTTAACACCTTAAAATTCTATAATCCCATTGCATCCCGTATGGATTCTGCTCAGCGTCAATACACTCTTATGGGCAAAGAGCTTCAGAGAGCAACCAGAGAATTTGCAGAGAAAAACAGCACACCCGAAAAGCCTATTTGCTATTCCCTATGCGAATGGGGTATGAATCAACCTTGGAAATGGGGCGCAAAGGCAGGTAATCTTTGGAGAACAACACACGATATTAAACCCTTCTGGGCATCAATGCTTGCTATTTACGAAATGAATGTGCGCCTTTATAAATATGCGCAGATAGGCTCTTGGAACGACCCCGATATGCTTGAGGTTGGTGTTGGCAAGCTTAATATGGAAGAAAACAAAACTCATTTCTCCCTTTGGTGCATGATGGCAGCACCTCTTATTCTCGGCAACGATATAAGAAAATTCATTAACCCCGATGGAACAGTTGATGAAGATAACAAGGTTCTCTCAATTCTTAAAAATAAAGACCTTATTGCCATTGACCAGGATAAGAGAGGTATTCAGGCAAAGCGTATTTTCACAGATGGTATTAGCGATATTCTCGCTAAACCCTTGGAAAACCACGAGCTTGCAGTCTGCCTTTTCAATAAATCAAATAAATCTAAAGAAATGTCAATTTCCCTTGCTAAGCTTCACAGCGACCCATTTGTTGATCTACCAATCAAAAATTCTTATGAAGCAACAAACCTTTGGGAAAAAGAAACATTCACTTTGAAAGACAAAATTCAGGTAACAGTTGCTCCCCACGGAGTTGCAGTTTATAAAATTAAAGCTATAGATTAAGTGAGGTGTTTTTATGAACAGACAGGATTTAAAACAAGCAGGCAAAAATTTATTTAAAAAGAATTATTGGCATAGCGTTTTAATTGCATTTTTAATGGTATTAGGCTTCAGTGAAGACGGCGGTAGTATATCTATCACCACTCCGGCTAATTCATCAAGCTTTGAAGACATTTTTAGTGGCGGCGATCTAGATTTTTTCTTTGAAGAGTTCCTTTTTACTTCATTTTCATGGGCAATAATTGCAAGTTCAGTGGCAATAATCATATTGTCATACTTTATATTTATTCCTTTAAAATGCGGAGGTATCAGATATTTCTTAAAATCAAGAAAAAACCAGCCTGTTGAAATTAAAGAAATAGCAGAAAACCTTAAAGATAAAACCTACTTAAACATTGCAAAAGTAAACTTTTTCAAAGGTTTATACACATTTTTATGGTCTTTGCTTTTCCTCATTCCCGGTATTATAAAGTCTTATGAATATGCTGCAGTTAATTATATTTTAGCAGTACGTCCCGATATTGATAAAGATGAAGCCCTGCGTTTAAGTAAAATTCTTATGGATGGCAACAAATGGGACCTTTTTGTATTGAGGTTATCATTTATAGGTTGGGATGTCCTTTCAGGTCTGACAATGGGTGTTTTATTTTACTTGTATGTTAATCCCTATAAACAAGCAACTTATGTTGAATTCTTCTCCGATTTAAGACTTCAGGCATTGGCAAAGGGTACAATTACTCCTAACGATATTCCTGATTATGAAGTATATAATCCTTACTATCAGAATCCATTTGACCAGCCCCAGAATAATTTCTATTCTCCTCAATATAATCCTACAGAGAATAATTTCTATGCGCCACAGGAACCCGTTCAGCAACCTATGGAACATCCCATCGCTCAACCAATTGAACCGGTAGTTGAAAGTCCTGTTGAAGAGCCTGTTATTGAGCCAACAGAGCCTATTGAAGAAATACCAACCGAAGAATAAACGACTGAATAAAAAATTGTTATATTCAGATGCAAAACAAATCAACCCCTTGGATTTTCAAGAAATCCAAGGGGTTGTAATTTCAATTAAGCATCGTATAAGCCAAGAATAACAATACCAACAACTGCAGTTGCAATCATGATGTAATGTTTAACCGAAAGCTTTTCTTTAAGGAAGATTCTTCCCCAGATAACTGATGCAACACAATAAGCGGAAATAATGGGAGCTGCCATTGCAACATGCTCACTATCTGCAAGGGCATATATGTAAGCAAACTGACCGGCAGTTTCGAAAATTGCACCAACATATTTGGGTGCTTCCTTTTTGGGAAGATATTTTTGCTTTTTAATAAACTTAGTATAAATAAAGCAAACAATACCGCAAGCAAGGAATGTAAGCTCATAAGCAACGTTTGCAACATCTTCATCAAGTGTTTCAAGAACCATACTGTCCGCAAATGTTCCGAGAGCATCAAGCAAACAATAAAGAAGCGGTAAGATAATTGCTAAAGCACTTTTTGAATATTTATAGTTAGCCTTTTTCTGCCTTTCAATTCTTAAGGCTTCATCCTCTCTCGCTTCAACAAAGCCAAGACCAATAACACCAAGGCAAACAAGAGCAACTGCAATATACTGGGGTGTTGCAAGCTTGTCGCCCATTATAATGCAAAGCACCGCAACAAGTGCGCCTGATGAATTGCATATTGGTGAAGAAACTGAAAGTTCGATATAACGAAGACCAACATATCCAATTGCCATTGAAAGAATGTAAAGTGCAGAAACGGGTAAATATTTAAGAAGAGAGCCTATGTCTATTGGTACGCCTTTTGCAAATATTTCATACAAAGCGTGAAGACCCATAACCGCACCAACTGCGGTAACCATCTTCAAATGACTGTATTTGTCGGAATTATCAGCGCAACCGATTTTGGAAAATAAATCGGAACCGCTCCAACAAATGAGGGCGATAATTGAGAACCAAAACCACATAGTATTTTCTCCTTTACTAAAAATTTGCAAAAAATATTTTAGCAACCTAAAACAAAAAAATCAAGAAAATTTTTCTTAATTTAATGATTTTTTTCTTTTTTCGTATTATAATATTTTTTGAAAATACATTTTGGAGGTGGTTTTGTGAATAAAAGAGGCATTCTTGATATGACAACGGGACCTTTTTTCAAAAAAATACTTATATTCTCCATCCCTCTTATGTTAACGGGTGTTCTTCAGCTCATTTACAATGCTGCCGATGTTATGGTCGTTGGTCGCTTTGCAGGTAGCGAATCTCTTGCGGCGGTTGGGTCAACAAGCTCCCTTGTTAACCTTATAGTAAATCTCTTCGTTGGTCTATCAACAGGTGCAGGCGTTGTAACAGCAAGGCATATCGGTGCAAATTCTAACGACAAAATTCATAAAAGCGTCCATACTGCTATGGCAATAAGTGTTGCATCTGGATTTGCGGTTGGTTTTTTTGGTTTCTTTATGTCCGGCAAATTTCTTGAACTTATGGGCACTCCGGAAAATGTTCTATCCCTTGCAACTCTGTATTTAAAAATCTATTTTTTAGGCGCACCCGGTTCTTTGGTTTATAATTTCGGTGCATCAATTGTCCGTGCTACCGGTGACACAAAACGTCCTCTTTTCATCCTCGGATTTACGGGAATAATCAATGTTGTTCTCAACGTGGTGCTTGTTGTTGGCTTTCATTATAATGTAGCAGGTGTTGCAATCGCCACAATAGTTGCACAGTATATTTCTGCTATTCTTATAGTTATAAGATTAAAAAATATTGACAATGCCTGCAGACTGAATTTCAAAAAGGTGAGAATTTACAAAGAAGAGTTAAAAGATATAATAAAAATCGGTCTTCCGGCAGGTTTCCAGAGCAGTCTTTTCTCATTTTCGAATGTGCTTATTCAGTCCACTATCAATACCTTTGGTTCTGTTGCTATGGCAGGAAACACCGCTGCACAGAATGCCGATGCCATTATCTACACCTGCACCAATGCAGTAGCACAGACTGCAATGACTTTCTCTTCCCAGAATATGGGCGCAAAAAAATATGAAAATCTGCGAAAAGTATATTTTATGTGTATGGGCTTTGCTCTTTTAATAAGTGTTTGCTTTGGTGCTGTTGGTCTTATTTTCCCCGAGCAGATAATCGGCATTTTCACCACAGAACCGGAAGTTATTGAAATGGGCAAGCAAAGGCTCTATATAATGATGACAACCTATTTTATCTGCAGTATTATGGATGTTTCAGGCTGTCAGATAAGAGGTATGGGAAAATCCATCGAACCAATGATAATCACCCTTTTAGGTGCTTGCGGTATAAGAGTTCTGTGGCTCTATACAGGCTACCCATTAAAACAAGAGCTTTGGAATTTATATCTCTCCTACCCTCTTTCCTGGTTAATAACATTCATAGCCTTGTTTATATGCTTCTTTGTTTTTGAAAAGCGCATTAAAAAACATTCTGCCTCGTAGGAAGCAGAATGTTTTTCTTATTTAATATCAACTCCGCCAAAAAGGCAGTTTGCATTAACGAATATTGTATGTGGGTTTTCAGGTGAATTTTTATGATTTTTGCTGTCCACTCCGCCGAAAATTGAGGTTGAATGAACCTTAACATTAACGCCCTCGGGAACATAAATATCGATACCGCCAAAAACTGCATTAGCTTTTATAACGCAGTCTTGCTCAATAAACGCACCTCTCAAATCGCAATCAACACCACCGAATATGGCATTAAGCTCTGTTCCGTAAAACATTTCTCCTGAAAAGTTTGCCTGAGTTCCTGAAAAAGCAGCACCGAATTTTTTAGCATCTCCACCATTAATCTGTATATTCTCAAAGACCTTTTCAGTTTTTCTTCTGAATAGTCCTCCAAAAATCATTTTAAGACCAACTGCAACAATGATAACCGGAAGACCTAATTTCCAAAGCATGGAAAATTCTAAAATGTCCTGACAGCAAAGAAGCAGAAAAACGCCTACTGCCACACCTAAAATACTACCGAATTTTTCTCTTGATGTGAATATACCTATAAAGCAAGGGACGATTATGAACAAAGTCCACCAACCATCAAAAAATATGTCAATATCAGTAATTTCAAGAGCATTAAGGGCGATAATCACACCAACAACCACAAGAATAATTCCCCATATAACGCTTTTAAATTTTCTCATTGATATTCCTCCTCTTTCTTTTTATTTTAGAATAGCATAAAAATTTAAACTTTTCAACAAATTCACATATTGTTAAAGTTGCATTTACATATTTTTTAAAGTATAATTTGTATATAATCTCTATGAAAAGGGTGATGAAATGAAAAAAGAAAACACAGTATTAAAAAATATTTTTACAGTATTGCTTGGTGCACTCCTTATGGGTCTTTTATGGCGTGTTCGTGGTGAGCACGGCTGGGGTTCATCCTGGGGACTTTTAAATGCAGGCTTTGTTTTCACAATGTTCATTATTGTAATTAAAGGAAACCGTCAGAAGCTTGATATCGGTTGGCTTTCTCTTACTGCTCTCTCCTTTATGCTCACAACTCCCGGTTGGGGTACTCTTTTAAGCCAGATAACAGGAATTATTTATGATGCAGAAGATTGGATTAACGGCGGTAGCGATGTTTATACATCTGTTGGTTCTGCTGTCTTTTTAATGCTCTGCCTTGGTTTTGGTCTTGCTTCCATTTTTGGAATTATGCTTGGTCGCGGTTTCAGTGAAAAACAATGGAAGTTAAAAGACTTCGTTATTCTTCTTGCAGTTTTCTACATAACCGATTTAATTGCGAGTGCGGTTATTTCCCCTTTTATTTTAAATGCAGTTCAACCTGAAGCAGCCGAACTTTTTGAAAAAGGCTTAGAAATTCAGAATATTGATGGTTCTGCATATAGTGTTTATATGGAGCATTTTAAGGATGTTTCCTGGGCAAAGAAAATTGATGGCGGAAGGAACTATTTTCAGTCCTGTGATGTTATCACTGCAACAATCAAAGCAATTGCTTCTCTTTTAACTGTTCGCTTTATTATTAAAGATAAAATTTCTGCAAAAACAGGCGCAGTCGTTTGTTCTGCTTTTGCAATCGGTATCACTGTTGCCGACCTCTTCTTCTACTTCGGAAACGGCGGTTATCATGAACTTCACGAGAGCTATCTCCCCGAATTCTTCTATGCTTGGGGTTGTTGGGAATATTTCACAGGCTTCATAGCAGGTGGAATTATCACTGCCTTCATTTTAAAACTCAAACCTCAAAACGATGTTCCTGAACTCGCTTTCCAAAAAGTTCCTGAAAAATCAAAAACAATACTTACATTCATTTTGGGCACATTATTTATGGTTGGCGTTAATATCGTAAGGCCTGTTCTTGTAAGATATGAAGATTCTGATTTTATGATTATCGCAACTGTTATTGCCGTTTTATTTGCAATCGGATTTGTTGGAGTTCTTGTAAAATTCTGCGGCTTAAACGCTTCAAAAACCCACATTCAAAAATATTTTGGCTTATTATTGTTCTTCTTTGTTGCGTATATAAATATTGTTTATCTTATTATCGGTACACCTGATTGCATCCACCTTTTCTCTAACCACGGTTTTCAACACTCTATGGCGATTTTTTCTGCAATAGTTCTTATGATGTGGTTAGCGTTCAGCAAAGAAAAGATTTTAGAAGTAAAGGATAAATAAAATGGATTTCAAAGAATTTCTAAAAAATGCGGCTCATGTAAAGCCAAGCAGAAATCAGTTAAGGCATTTAAGAGAAACGCCCTTTTATGCTTTTGTGCATTTCAGCCCTAATACATATACAAATCTTGAATGGGGTGACGGCACGGAAGACCCTGCCATCTTCAACCCAACAGAGCTAGATTGCGAACAATGGGCAAAGGCTATTAAAGATGCCGGAATGACAGGAATGGTGCTTACTGCAAAGCATCATGACGGTTTCTGTCTTTGGCAAACAAAATATACTGAGCATTCAATGAAAAACAGCCCTTATAAAAATGGTAAGGGTGATATTGTAAAGGAAGCTTCCGAAGCCTGTAAAAAATACGGACTGAAATTCGGTTTCTATCTCTCCCCCTGGGACAGAAACTCAAAATATTATGGTACTGACGAATATAATACATATTATAAAAACCAACTTACCGAGCTATTAACAAATTATGGCAAGATTTTCTATGTATGGTTTGACGGTGCATGCGGTGAAGGGCCAAACGGAAAAAAGCAGATTTATGATTTTGAAGGTTTTGTTGAGCTTATAAACAAATATCAACCTCAGGCAAATATTTTCCACGATGGTGGAACAATCCGTTGGTGCGGTAATGAAGCAGGTATTGCACCCTTTGCACAATGGGCAGTTGTACCAATGGAGCTTTGCCCGATGAATGAGCCTCAAACAAACGGGCCTTTAATAGATGGCAGTCTTGAGTTTTTATATAATACCGATATTACAATCGGTAGTTTACAACAGATTATGTATTCAAAAGCTCTTGTTTTTGCGCCCTCGGAAACAGATATGTCCATAAGACCCGGTTGGTTTTATCACGAAAATGAAGAGCCACATTCATTGGAAAGGCTTTTTAATACATATCTCCGAACAGTTGGTAACAATTCTGTTTTCAATTTGAATATTCCCCCAATGCCAAACGGCAAATTTGACCCTAGAGATTTGGAAAGATTGAAGGAATTGGGTGAGAAATTAAAAACTGAATTCAAAACCGATCTTGCAGAAGGCATTGAATTCCAGACCCTCGAAGGCTTTAGTGAAACTCAACCCGAATATGTACTTAAATTAAATAAAAAAGAAACTGTCAAATACATTGAACTCGCCGAAAGAATAAGCGAAGGTCAAAGAATTGAAAGTTTCACAGTTTTTGTAAAAAACAACGATAATTTATGGCAAGAAATTGCTCAAAGCACAACAGTAGGTAGCAGAAAAATTATAAAAATCAATTTCAAAGAAACCGATGAAATCAAAATCCGCATCACCTCTTCAAGAGATGTCCCCATTATTGAATGGATTAAGGTTTATTGATAATTTATATTGACATACAAAGGAAAAATATCGTAAAATAATTCTGTTATTTAATACTTTTAAGGAAGGTAATAATTATGATTAATATGCCTAACGTTAAATTGGGTATCGTTGCAGTTTCTCGCGACTGCTTCCCCATGACACTTTCCGAGGGCAGACGCTCTGCAATTGTGAAAGAATATGCAAAATATGGCGAAATTTACGAATGCCCCGTTTGCATCGAAAATGAAAACGATATGCTTAAAGCTTGTGAAGATGTAAAAAATGCAGGTTGCAACGCTCTTGTTATTTACCTCGGCAACTTCGGTCCCGAGTCTGCAGAAACTCTTCTTGCAAGGCATTTCGGTGGTCCTGTTATGTATTGCGCAGCAGCAGAAGAAAGCCAGAACGACCTTCTTGACGGCAGAGGCGATGCTTACTGTGGAGTTCTTAACTTAAGCTATAACCTTAAATTAAGAAACATCAAAGCTTACATACCCGAATACCCCGTTGGTGATGCAGCAGACTGCGCAAAAATGATCAGCGAATTTGTTCCTATCGCAAGAACAATTCTCGCTCTCAAAAACCTTAAAATCATTTCCTTTGGTCCTCGTCCTCAGGATTTCCTCGCTTGTAACGCTCCAATCAAATGCCTTCACGATTTAGGCGTTGAAATTGAAGAAAACAGTGAGCTTGACCTTTTCGCAGCCTTTAATGCTCACGCAGGTGATAAAAGAATCCCTGCAGTTGTTAAGGATATGGAAAATGAGCTTGGTGAAGGCAACAAAAAACCCGAAATTCTTGAAAAGCTTGCTCAGTACGAGCTTACTCTTCTTGACTGGGTTGAAGCCCACAAGGGTTCAAGAGAATTTGTTGCAATTGCAGGTAAATGCTGGCCTGCATTCCAGACAGAATTCAAATTCGTTCCCTGCTATGTAAACAGCCGTCTTGCTTCACACGGTATTCCTGTTTCCTGCGAAGTTGATATTTACGGCGTTCTTTCCGAATACATCGGTGCTTGCGTAAGCAACGATGCTGTTACTCTTCTTGATATTAACAACTCTGTTCCTCGCGATATGTATGATGCAGAAATCGCAGGTAAAACACCTTACAGCTTCACAGATACCTTTATGGGCTTCCATTGTGGTAACACACCCGCTTGTAAGCTTTCATTCTGCGAAATGAAATATCAAAAAATTATGGCAAGAGCTCTTCCCAAGGAATACACCAACGGAACCCTTGAAGGTGATATTGCTCCCGGTGATATTACATTCTTCCGTTTACAGTCAACTGCAGGCAGTGAGCTTCGCGCTTATGTTGCTCAGGGTGAGGTTCTTCCCGTTGCAACACGCTCCTTCGGTGGTATCGGTGTTTTCGCAATCAACGAAATGGGCAGATTCTATCGTCACGTTCTTATTGAAGGTAACTTCCCCCACCATGGCGCAGTTGCTTTTGGCCACCACGGCAAGGCACTCTTTGAAGTGTTCAAATACCTTGGTGTAACTGAAATTGGTTATAACCAGCCCAAATCTCTCCCCTACAAAACAGAAAATCCTTTCGGCTAATTAAAACAAATGTGTCCGTAACAAGTTTTCAAAAAACTTGTTACGGACACTATTTTTTATTCTACATATTCCTGACCGGGTTCATCCATAATAGTCATTTCAGCATATCTGATACCGGAAAGGTTTTTTGTTGAGTCAGGACCTACAATACCTCTTACATCAACCCATGTGCCATCTTCGGGAATTTCAACATCATCATCGAAAATAACCTCAATGGGTATCATTTCAGCTATATCAATCTCGCCCTCTTTATGCTCATTCTCGCTGTGCTTGTGACCATCATGGGAATGGTTTCTGTAAACCCAATATTGAACTGCTCCGCCTTTAAATTTCTTAGTATAGAACATCCCCTGAAGATGAATTTCAGCACCACCGAAAGCACCATATACATCCTTATCCTGAGTTTGATAAGAGTCATCAAGAGCAGTAATCCAATAAGAAAAAGTATCGTCAGTAACCTCAATTTTCACCTGACTTTTATCATCGTGAGAGCCACCGTCTTTTTCTATCTTTTCAAGCGCAGACTTTACAGAGTCTCTCTCCTCAAAGAAAGCTTGTTCAATCTGTTCAAAACGTTCATCTTCAAGCTTAGTGTTGTACCAACCCGCAACAATAACGGCAACAACACCTATAATAAAAGCACCAAGTATACAAAGATTTATAGTTGTAACTTTTTTTCTGAAAGTTGCATCAGCATAATCTTTTTTGCTCATACCCTCAGGAATTATCTCTTCCTTTGGGGCTTTTTTATTTTTAGCCATACTAAAAACTCCTTAGTCTTTGAAGAACTGTGGAAGATATTCCTTATGTGCTTCTTTCATTTCTTCATAGCAGGATTTTGCCTGAGCAAAGTCACCGCAAAGAGGATGAAGCATAAGTGCGTTCATAGCATCCTCATCAGAGCCCTTCATAGCTGCATCAACAGTATATTTCTCATAGGATTTAACTGTTCTCATAAGGCTGATGATGTGGCGGTTGTTAAATTCACCAATCTGAACGGGCTTTGCACCATCTTTACCGATAACTGCTGCAATTTCAACAATATCGTCATCACCCATAAATTTAAGAGTACCGTTATTTTTGATATTAACAACGTGAACATCCTGTTTGTCATTTGCAATAGAATCAATAAGAGAAACCGCTGCAAGAGAATATTTATAGCCACCGCGCTGTTCAAGAAGAGCAGGTTTGATAACAAGCTCGTTATCGCTGTAAAGCTCAAGAAGCTGTTCTTCAATTTCCATACAAACCTGTGCACGGCTCTTTGAACCCTGTTTCAAATGAGCAAGCTTTGCTGCACGGCTGTAGTAATACTGAAGATATGATGAGGGGAAACCTTTGCAAGCTGCAAGGCATTCCATATCAAAACCATCATCGTGGATATTTTTCATAACTGTGGGCGCAAAGTTATCGTCAAAAATTGTATCAAATTTCTCTTCGCCGTTAACCTTAACAGATGTAATCCAGCTAAGGTGGTTAAGACCGAGATATGTAATATCTGCATCCTCACCAACTGCAGCTTTAACATCATCAATCATTGCAATGGGAACATTGCAAAGACCCATTGTTTTAACATTTGTATGATTAATAAGGAATTCAGAAATAATACCAGAAGGATTTGTGAAGTTAATAAGCCATGCATCGGGGCAAATTGCTTCAATTCTCTCTGCGATATTTTTCATAACAGGAATTGTACGGAGAGCCTTGAAGAAACCGCCGATACCTGTTGTTTCCTGACCGATAAGGTCGTGCTTGAGAGGAATTGATTCATCAATGTGACGGCAAGGAAGCTTACCAACACGAATCTGGGTAACAACGAAGTCTGCACCCTGCAAAGCAAGGTCAAGGTCATCAGTCATAACAACTTCGCAATCGATACCTGCGCTTTTAAGCATACGAACACAAAGACCGCCAACAATAGTGCGCTTTCTTTCGTCAATATCCATAAAAGCAACTCTTTTAAGTTTTAGAGAATCCTTTGCTTCGATAAATCCGTAAATAAGTTCGGGACAATATGTACTACCTGAACCAATGACTGTTAAATTAATTTCTTTCATTTATTTCAAGTCCTTTCAGATATAAAATACTATTTATCTTTTATTAGTCTTCAAGAAGCCAGTTGATGCAACCTGTAACAGGAGCGCAGTTAAGCTTAATAAAATTAAACTTTCTGCCTGTTCTTTCTGCAACAAGATCTGCCATTCTGTCAGTATATTTATATGAGGGAAGCTTTGTGTGAATTGAACCTGAGAGAACAACATTTATTTCGTCACCAAAGTTCATTCCGTTAACGTGACCGCAAATGAAATCTGCACCTCTCTGAGCCATTTCTTCAATAACCTTAAGTGCTTCTCCATCATCATTGTTTGCCGCTTCAAAGAATGAAACAATAAGCATTCTTAGGAAATCCTCGCCTTTTTCTTCATCCTCGAGAACTGCAATTGCATCAAGGAGCGTTGCCCTATCCTTAATTCCTGCTTTTTCGCCCATCAAAGCGGTAATCTGTGATTTTACTTTACCAAGACAAAGCTCATCATACATAATTTTGAATGCCTGAGCACCAACCCAGTGACCATTACCTTTGTCACCTGAAAGCACATCAAAGCCACCAATCTGGAGCATATTGCCATCATTATCAAGGCAGTTACAGCAAGTACCTGTGCCACAGTTATAGCCAATACCTGCACCTGCGCCAACACCTGCTTTAATAACGATGAAGCCGTCGTTATAAATTCTTGCACCTGTAATGCCGAGCTTTCCTAATTCAAACTGCATTTCATCGTGCTGATAAGGGTGGTCGATACCTGCAAGACCCATTAAAATTCCGCTGATATCATCAAATTTAAGGTTTGCTTTATCTAAAAGACCATTGATACCACCTGCAATAATGCCTGCTGCCTGAGGAATTGCACCCTCAAGGTTTTCGTGGTTTGAGCCTTCTGTTTCGTACTGAGCAACAACATTTTTATTTTCATCAAAAAGGGCAAATGCGGTTTTTGTTCCGCCACCGTCAACACCGATATAATATTTCATATTTATTCCTCAACTTTCTCAAAGCATTCATCGCAAACTTCTTCAAGACAATACATTCCGCGACGGAAGTCTTCTCTGTCAATCCATTTTCCGTTTGTGAAATCCGGAACCGGAACGGGAGCGCCACCCATTGCAACTGACTGTTCAGAAAGACAAGTGATAACCATCCAAGCTGCAGTATCATAAACATCAATGGGAGGTTTCTCACCTTCATAAACTGCATCAACGAAAGCTGAAAGAACAAGGTAGTCCATACCGCCGTGACCTGCTTTTATTCCGCCTTTTTCATAAGCTACCCATAAAGGATGCTCATATTTCTCTCTCCAGGGTTCAAAATCATCCCATTCGTGAGTCCAGCTCTGATGCTCTGTATGAGTACCGTCAATGTAAATTCTGCCTTTTCCGTCCTCGGGCTCGGAATAGATACCCTTTGTGCCCTGAACTTCATAGTCACGGGTATATGGACGAGGAAGCGTACAGTCGTGAGTTAATTTAATTGTTTCTCCGCCTGCACATTTGATAATTGTTGTAACAATATCACCGCATTTGAAATCTGTGTTATAAAGGTCATATTCTTC
Organism: Acutalibacteraceae bacterium; assembly: GCA_045543035.1. Lineage (GTDB taxonomy): Bacteria > Bacillota > Clostridia > Oscillospirales > Acutalibacteraceae > DTU089. Next base: position 170,724 of record JAZQMA010000055.1, read on the forward strand.
GCCTTTATTATCTTTAATCCACTGATGAAGACCTCTTGCCTTACTTGCAACAGAGTTAACTGTTAAGAAACGGTTACCTCTGTTAATACGAAGAGCTTTTGAAATCGGACCTAACTGATGAGTAGGATAAAGCTCACCGTTTCTGTTCATAAAGTTAAAGAGTCTGCCGTGAATATTTTCTCTGCCGAGAGCGATTTCATCACGCAAATCGTGACGATAACCGCCTTCCATATGTACTATTTCACCGAAAAGACCTTGTCTTATCATATTGAACACTGCCATTTCGTTACGGCAATAACAGCAGTTTTCAAGAAGCATACAGATTTTGCCTGTTTCTTCACTTGTTCTTACCATCTGCCAGCATTCTTCAACCGATGCTGCACCGCCAACCTCAGTTGCAACGTGGCAACCTGCTTTCATTGCATCAACTGCAATTCTTGCGTGAGTAATCCAGGTTGTTGCAATAACAACTGCATCAAGCTCTTCCTTTTCGAGCATTTCTTTATAATCAAGATAAGCGTGAACGGGGTATTCCTTATTATTTGCTTCTTCAACAATTTCAATACCTCTTTCAGCTCTTTCGGGAATAAGGTCGCAAACTGCGGGAACCTTAACGCCCTCAACCTGCAAAAGAAGTCCAAGCATACCCGAGCCTCTTCCGCTGATACCGATAAAACCAATATTTGCGCTTGTTTTTCTCATTGTAATCACGTCCTGTGAAAAAATATTCATAAGTAATATAATTGTATCATACTATATTTATATTTTCAATAAAATACCAAAAGAAAACACCTAAAAAGTCATAAAAAAACACCCTATCCTTTCGGATAAGGTGAGTTTTCATAATTTAATTATTGCTCAACAGGATAAACGCTTACTTTCTTGCGGTCTCTACCAAGACGCTCGAAGCGAACCTGACCATCAATAAGTGCAAAGAGTGTGTCATCTTTACCCTTACCAACATTTGTACCGGGGTGGATTTTTGTGCCTCTCTGTTTTACAAGGATGTTACCTGCAAGAACATACTGACCGTCTGCTCTTTTAGCACCGAGTCTTTTGGATTCGGAATCACGGCCGTTACGAGTTGAACCCATACCTTTTTTATGAGCAAATAACTGGATATTGATTTTAAGCATTCGTTACACCTCCGTAGTTATCGTAACATTTTTGGGATATTGCTTCTTGAGTTCATTAATATGAAGCTCCAAGCCAAGCAATAGTTCTTTTGTTTTTTCTGCGCTTTCTTCGGGAACTCTTAAAGTCATTTCCCCATCTTCTTTAACATCAACATCTGCCGGAACTTTCATTATTTCAATGATAGTATTAGCTGTCATATATGCAACAGAAGAAATTGCGGCGCAAACTATATCGCTACCGTGAGCGGCATAACCTGCGTGACCTTTAAAAGAAAAACCTGAAGGCGCACCATTTTCAGAATGAAAAAAATTTACATTAATCATTGATTATGCATTAATAGCTGAAATTTCAACCTTTGTATAGGGCTGTCTGTGACCCATTTTACGTTTTTCATTCTTTTTGGGTTTGTAGGTAGCAACAACAACCTTTTTGCCCTTACCGTTTTTGATAACCTTTGCTTCAACAGAAGCACCGTCAACATAGGGAGCACCAACTTTGATGCCGTCGTCTGCACCAACAGCGATAACCTTATCGAAGGTTATAGTGGAATCAGCTTCAACTTCAAGCTTTTCGATGAAAATAACATCGCCGCTCTGAACTTTGTACTGTTTTCCGCCTGTTTCGATGATTGCGTACATAGATTTTTACCTGCTTTCTTTCAGTCTCGCTAACAAGGCACGCTTTGCGTTTATGGGCATAACAAAACACCCGCCCTTAATATGCGGCAAATGGTATTTTAACAGAACACTTCCCCTTTGTCAAGAGAAAATCCGCTTTTTTCCAATTCTTTTTTGAAGTCCTCGGGAAGCTCTGCAATAAATATTTTTTCTTCGTTTGTTACAGGATGAATTATCTTAACTTTATAACAATGAAGAGCCGCTCTTTTGATATTATCGGTAACCGTTGCCCCATACATTTCATCGCCCACAAGAGTGTGACCGATATGAGCGCAATGAACTCTTATCTGATGAGTTCTTCCTGTAACGGTTTTTACTCCTAATAAAGTTTTATTATCAAAGCTTTTAAGCGCCTTCCAATTTGTTATTGCTTCGTACCCTTGTTCACCAACGGCACGGATGGTTTTATTCATATCAGGCCGATAAATAGGGGCATTGACTGTTCCCTCGCCCTCTAAAACACCTTCCGCCAAAGCAATATATGTTTTATCAAGGTTGCCGTTTAATTTTGATGCAACAAAAGCATTTTTTGCAAACACCATAACTCCCGAGGTAACCTTATCAAGTCTGCCGACTGCTCTTGCAACAAAATTCTCATTTCCCTCATTTTTAAGATAAGCGGCAACTGCATTGCAAAGAGTTCCGTTAGGGTGGTTTCTTGTTGGGTGAACAGAAACCCCTGTTGGCTTGTTTATAATGAGTAAATCTTCGTCTTCATAAATTATCGTTAATTCTGTTTCCCATAGTAAAGGAGCTTCAGTTTTTTCAGGAAGATAAATTTCTATTTTGTCATTAGCTTTAACCTTGTCGATAACCCTACTTTCCCAACCATTTACAAAAACGGATTTTGGGGTATGGCGAAGAGTCTGAATTATGCGGGTAGACACCCCCACACACTCTCTCAAAAAATAATAAAGTGGTGTTCCGTTAAATTCTTCGGAAACAATATATTCAATTTTTCTCAAAACACCACCACCTTACAAAAATTCATACAAATGAATATGCAAATGTATATACATTAGTCGAAAAAAGTTAAATGTTCAAAACTTTGTCAATGTAAAGTCAGTTGCTTTACGTGTTTTTTCCTTTTTAGAATTTTAAAAAGTTCTGAACCCGTAGTTGTTGACATTTTAGACACAGTTTTGAACATTGTCAAGTTGTCTGCTTTACAGTTTTTCCATTCATTTCCAATTGTAATAAATGAATAAAACGCTTAAAAAACTATAAAATATACAGTTTTGTTCTGTATTTTTTATTTTATTGCAAACTCAAAAGCCTTTCTGTCTTTGAACCTTGCAACAAAATCGAAGCCTGCTTCTCTTGCCATTTCATAAGCTCTCGGAATACCAAAACCGATGCGCTCTGCATAATGAGAGTCAGAGCCAACGCTGACAAGTCTGCCACCTAATTCTTTATATCTTTTAATTGTATCAATATCGGGAGCGGGTTTATTAATAGGGTATTTAAGACCTCCCATATTAATTTCCAAAGCCTTGTCCTTTTCAGCACAAAGCTTTAAGATTTCATCAATTTTTTTAGAATATTTATTTATATCTTCAACATAACCGCAAAGGTTGAAAATATATCTGAAAGGATATGTAATATGAGCAAGGATTTCAAAATTACCCCACTGAAGCATCTCCAGAAGCTCATCAAAATATTCATTCATTGTTGCCTCAATATCAATTCCTTCAAAGGATTTCCAATAATAAAAATCTTCTTGCTCGCGAAGATTGTGAATTGAACCGATAACAACATCGTAATTCTGTGCAGAAATAATTTTCTCTGCAAGCTGGGGAATATAGTGAGGCTGAGCAAGTTCAATACCGCGGAGAATATCAAGTCTGCCTTCAAATGCAGTTCTTGCTTTGCTTACCTCAAAAAAGCTCTGAACAGTTCTTCTGTCATATTCATCCTTATAGAAATAATCCACTTCACAATGGTCTGTAAATGCAACACATTCAATTCCGTTTGCCTCTGCAATTTCTGCCATATACATTGCAGAATGATTGCCGTCAGGGGAATTATCAGTATGTGTGTGCATATCAATAATTTTAATGTCAGTCATAGTAAAACCTTCTTTCAAAACATTATGATAGCACAAAATAATACAAAATAACAGAGTTTATTATAAAATATTATTTTTATATTAAAATATATATCTTTTAATATAAGGAATTTTGTGTTAAAATAGATTTGAAAGGAGTGGCAAAATGAAACTCACTTTAAAAACAAATTCAAAAATAAATCTTCTTTTAGATATAACCGGTATCAAAAAAAACGGCTATCACAAGCTTTTCACCATTATGCAATCTATAAGTCTTGGTGATATTATAACAGTTGAAAAAACAAAGGGTGATGAAATCACTATTTCCTGCGATACTGAGGGTGTACCAACGGACAAAAGGAATATTGTATACAAATGTGCAGAAAAGTTTTTCGAATATGCAAATATAAGGGAAAACAAAGGTATTCATATTCATATAGAAAAGCACACCCCATTTTGCGCAGGTATGGGCGGTGGCAGTGCCGATGGCGCAGCAGTTCTCGTTGCTCTTAATAAAATATTCAATACGAACTATCCTGAAAAAATTCTCTGCCGAATCGGTGTAAAGGTTGGAGCAGATATTCCATTCTGCATTGTTGGTGGTACTGCTTTAGCTCTCGACACAGGTGCAATTGTTGCTCCCCTGCCCGATTTAGATGGTTACTATATTGTTGTTGTAAAACCCAATGACGGAGTTTCCACCAAAGAAGCCTACGATGCAGTTGACAGTCTTGAATATATGAAACATCCGAAAAATGAGCAGATGCTCGAACACTTTGCAGACAGCGATTTTGAAAACGGACTTAAGCTTTGCAGTAATGTTTTTGAACAAGCATTTGATATAAACGGCAGAGTTGATATTAAAGATATAATGAATAAAAGTGGTGCCGTTGCTTCATGTATGACAGGCTCAGGCTCTGCAGTTTACGGAATTTTCAAAGAAAAAGAAAATGCCGAAGCAAGTGCAAAGCTTTTGGAAAAGCAATTCCCGAATGTTTATATCTGCAATCCTGAAAAAAACGGTGTGGAAATAATTTCTATCGAGTGAATAAATAAAGAAAAAACCGTCCAAAATCTTTTCAGAGATTGAAAGGACGGTTTTTATTATGTCTATTTTTAAATACAAAGCCTTTAACGAAAGAAAAGATAAAATCATATTATCTGTTTCAATCATTGCAATTTCTCTCTATATGGCATTCTCCTGCACTTATTTCACTGCATCCGCAGGAACTGTTAAAGATGATGTTGTCAGGCTTCATATTCTTGCAAACAGCAATTCAGACACAGACCAAGAGGTTAAACTAAAGGTCCGCGATGCACTTCTGGAAACTAATGCAAGTATTTTAAGTGATGATGTAACAAAAGAAAATGCAAAAGAACACTTTGAAAATTCAAAAGAAATTCTTTTAAAAACTGCAGAAGAAACACTTAAAGAAAATGGCTTTGATTATAATGTTAAAATAACATTGCAAGAGGAATATTTTGAAACAAGAGCATACGATAACCTTACATTTCCTGCAGGGCAATATACTGCTTTAAAGGTTGTTCTCGGAGATGGTGAAGGTAAAAATTGGTGGTGCGTTATGTTTCCGCCTTTATGCGTGCCTGCCGCAGACGGAATTGAAACAAACGAAAACACCGCAGACTACCTAACCCAAAGCGGTGAAAAAATAGTCAACGGTGGAGAGAAGTATGTTGTTAAATTCAAATTTTTAGAAATTTATGAAGAATTCCGTAATAAGTTAGGAGTGAGGAACTAAAGTGGCAAGTTGGAAGTGGCAAGTGGCAAGTTTCGGGACCTGTGGTCGGCAATTATAATTCAGAATTCGAAATTCGAAATCCGGAATGTACGGTGCTGCGCACGGCAATTGTAAAAGTTAGAGAAAAAACAACTTTATTTTTCTGAATGTTTTTAACCTAAAACCAAGTTAATTACTCAGAATAAGTTTATGTTACGAAAACCCAATATAATGTTTGAAAGCAACGCTTCCCCAAAACTTTCCACTTGCCATTTGCCACTTGCAACTTAAAAGAACTTGTGCCTTACAGCACAAGTTCTTTGTGTCTTGTCACGTGGCAACCTACATTAACTGCAACGGGAAGTCCTGCAATATGGGTTGGTGCTGTTTCGATGTTAACTGCAAGGGCGGTTATGTCACCGCCAAAGCCCTGAGCACCAATATCAAGCTTATTTATTTCTGTGAGCATTCTGTTTTCTAAATCTTCATAGAATTTGTCATCATTTCTTACAGAAATATCTCTGCAAAGTGCTTTTTTAGAAAGAAGGGCAACGCCCTCAAAATCGCTACCGATACCAACACCTAAAACAACCGGTGGGCAAGGATTGGAGTCCGCTTCTTTTACCACATTAACAACAAAGTCAACAATATCATCAACTGTTGCAGATGGTGTAAACATTTTGATTTTGCTCATATTTTCACTGCCAAAGCCTTTTGGTGCGGCAGTGAGTTTTATTTTATCACCGGGCACAAGGGAAAGGTGAATTAAAGCAGGAGTGTTATCGTTTGTGTTACCTCTTCTTATAGGGTCTTTAACAATGGAGCAACGCATTTTGCCATCGAAATAAGCTTTTCTGACACCATTATTAACCGCAGTATTAAAGTCACCATCAACAATATGCACATCCTGACCTAATTCGCAAAAAAGCACCGCCATTCCTGTGTCCTGACAAATGGGTATATCAAGCTCTTTTGCCGCATCAAGATTTTTGCAAAGGTCAGAAAAAATGCTCTTTGCAATATGGTTAGTTTCTTCCGTTTCACAATTGCGGATTTTCTCTTCCAATGAATCAGAAAGTTTTCCGTTTGCTTCAAGAAAAAGCTTTTCAATTGCTTCTTCGATAAGCTTTGCACTTATTTCTCTCATAACGTCACGTCCTATAAACTAAACCGTGCCGAAATCGACACGGTTTAAATTTTTATGTAATCACTCAACCTCTTGAATTACCACCACGGCGAGGTGTTGAAGCACCACGCTTTGCAACATTATTCTTCTTAAGATCGCTCATTTTTTCATCGCTGACACTTTTGAACTTTGCCATCATATCTTCAAAAGACATTGTTTCGGGTTCAGAACGCTGTGTACCTGTCCAGACGGGAGGCTGATTTCTCTTGGATCTGTCCCCTGCAGGACGCTTCGGTTTAGATTCTTCCGGTTGCTCGGGTTGAGCTTTTTTAATAGAAAGAGCCACCTTGCCCTTTTCATTGATATCAATAACTTTAACTTTAACAACATCGCCTTCAGAAATTTTTTCATGAATATCTTTAATAAAAGATGAAGAAACTTCCGAAATATGTACCATACCTGTTGTTTTATCGGGAAGCTCAACAAATGCCCCGAAATTTGTAATGCCTGTAACTTTTCCTTCAAGAATCGCGCCGATTTCCACTGCCATAGTTTACCCCTGTTTTAGATTGTATTATGTTATTCTGCGGAACCTGGTGTTATGTCCACATAGACTCTTTCATCCGGCATAACATAACCCTTTTTCCTTGCATATTCTTCTGCAAGCTCCTTTTTATCACCATCTTTAATGGCGGCTTCAAGCTCTTCATTTTCGGAAACTCTGCTTTCATAGATGCTTTCAAGCTCTGTAAGCTGAGCTTCTTTGGCATTTATTTCGCTTTGGGCTTTAATAAATCTGATACCCATATAAAGCAAAATAACAAAGCACAAAACAATAACTATAACACTGCGAGAGTTAAGTTGATTTTTCTTTCTTTCCTTCGCCATCAGCCTTACCGCCTTTCCGTGATTTTTTTGAACCTACACATAATATACCAAATAAATTATACACATATACTCGTGCTTTTGGCAAGACCTTTTTTTGTATTTTTTTTGACTTTTTTTCACTTTTTTGAAAAAAAGCCTTCGATTTTGCATAAAGTTTCAAAAAAGTTGTTTTTATAAAGCGAAAGGGTAAGGAAATAATTTTAAAAAGGAATGAATAAAATCGTTTTAAAATCAAAACAAACTTATCAGTCAATTTCATTAAAGCAAAGCCTAATGAAAAATAATAAAAGACCGCACCAATAAGCTCACCTATAATTATATAAGAACGCACTTCACCTTTATTAGCGGCAAGAATGAACAGGTAGCTTCCAAAAGCGACAATAAAAAAATACAGTAAATCAAAAACTATTACACTCCATTTTCCTCGCGTAAAAGATAATCTTAAAGCCCTTAAAAAGTCATATAAAATACCTAAAAGAAAACCAACACCCAAAGATGCGAGAAAAATAAGCATTTGCTCACTTTGATAAACATTATACATTATCTGAACACTCGCGAAAGGAAACTTCCTGATTTATCAATTATATCAGCATAAGAAAGGGCATTTATTCTCCCCTCAATACACAGCTCTCCTATTTCAAGAGAAAGCTTTGTAATATGGAGTTTTTCACCCTTAATGGTCAATTCACCATATTCAGTCTGGGCAATAATAGCTTCCTCATCAAAGCTCCCCACATCCTTAACTCCTGAAACAGAAAGCTTTTTTCTGTCCTCAAGTATACAATTATGGGGTAAAATTCCTGTTCTTTTTTCTTCTGTCATAATAAAACACCTCCGCTATACAATATATGTAATCAGCGGAGATGTTATGACTTTTAAATATTATCTTCCCATGTATAGTTATGAAGCTGACCTTTGTTCTGAAGTTCAGGATAATCTAACTGTCTCAAAGCTTCATATACACCTATTGCAACGGAATTTGAAAGGTTAAGGCTTCTTGCATCGTCAATCATAGGAATTCTTACACATTCCTCAGGATGCTTTAAGAGGAGCTCTTCGGGGAGACCTTTTGTTTCTTTTCCGAAAAAGAGGAATGATTTATCGGTATAAACTGCGTCGGAATGAGTTTTTCTTGCCTTGGTGGTAAAAAAGAAATAACTGCCATCAGGATTTTTCTCAAAAAAATCATCAAGATTTTCATAATAAGTCAAATCAAGCAAATACCAATAATCAAGACCTGCTCTTTTTAATTTTTTATCATCAATTGTAAAACCCATTGGTTTAATAATATGAAGCCTTGCACCTGTTGCGGCACAGGTTCTTGCAATATTACCCGTATTCTGAGGTATTTCGGGTTCTACCAAAACAATGTTAAGTTCGCTCATATCTTGCCTAATTCCTTAATGTAGAATGGAATACCCCTCTCAAAATCAACGCCATAGGTAATTGGATTTTCCATAGACTGAGTTCTCTTTATGCAGTCACAAACATATCTTGCGGCAATACCCATTGCATCATAATATGAAATGCCGTTAAGAATTGCACCACAAAATGAGCTTGCAAAAACATCACCTGTACCGTGATACATTCCGGGAAGACGTTCTTGGAAATAGTATTTCGCAACTCTGTCCTGACCCATAAATGCGGCACCTAATTTATTTTCTTCAAAGGTAACACCTGTGAGAACAACATTTTTTGCACCCATATCAAGAAGTTTGTTAAGAAGAGCTTCAATATACTCTTCTGTGTGAAGTCCTGAAACAAATTCAGTATCAGTCATAAAGCAAGCTTCTGTGATATTTGGGAGAATTATATCGGCTTTGGAACAAAGCTCTGCCATTGCTTTTGCAAATTTCTCATCAAAAATTGCATACATTTTGCCATGGTCCGCCATACAAGGGTCAGCAATAAAAAGGTTATCTTCCCTTTTGAAATCCTCAGCGAATTTCTTTACAATATCAATTTGGTCAAAAGAACCCAAAAAGCCTGAATAAATTGCATCGGGCTTTAAATCAATGGATTTCCAGTGAGAAGAAATATCGGGCATATCGCAAGTAAGGTCACGATAAGTATAGCCTGTGAAACCACCTGTATGAGTTGATAAAACTGCAGTTGGCATACAAATTGTTTCTACACCTGCAGCAGAAATTATAGGTAATGCAACTGTTAAAGAGCATTTTCCGAAACCTGAAATATCATTTATGGCAACAAGTCTTTTTTGATTTTCCATTTTAATCCTTCTTTCCGTGCCAAAAATCACTATTTTAAATTTTATCACTTCCATTTATTTTTATCAATACTTTACGATTACTTTTTTGTCCTCAGGTCAAAATAATAAAAATAAATTGGAGGTGTAAAAAATGATGTTAATGGGTTCCGATAAAACAATGAAAATTGGTGGTGCTTTAATGGCAATGGGCGTTGCAGCGGCGGTTACAGCAGGAGTTGTAAACTCCAAAAACAGTACCAAGCGTAAAATGAAAAAGCTCGCCAAAAAAAGCGTTAAAACAATGGACGGTATTTTAGATAATGTTCAGTATATGTTTAAATAAAACGAGGGGGCATTCCCCTCGTTGATTAAAGGGAGGATAAAAAATGAAAAAGTTTATTTCCATTCTACTTATATTCTTATTTATTCCTTCACTTGTTGGTTGCGGTAAAAATGATTTAGAACAAACAACTTCATTTTCAACAGAAGCCAAAACAAGTGAAGCAACAGAAAAACAAGAAAGCACATCTGAAACACAAAGCGAAAGTCAGACTGAAAGTGCCCCTGCACCTCAACCCATGGACAAAATAAAAAGAACAGCAAAAGCGCTTTACGGCAAAAATACAGGAACGAAGAAAACCTATACTGGTCTTGAACCTTTACCAACGGTTAATTTGCCCGTTGTTGACCCTGATAATTTAAAAGGACTTTCAACCTCTGCTCACAATCATAGTTTTGGAGTTTCAAAAAATGGTATCCCTCACGAAATTTCTGTAAACAATCAGAAGTTCTATGAAAAATATGGAGCAATTTGCCTTGATACGCGTGGAGAAAAAGTGATATATCTTACCTTTGACTGTGGTTATGAAAATGGATGTACGGAAAAAATACTTGATACATTAAAAGAAAAGAAAGTACCTGCGGCATTTTTTGTAACACTACCCAATGTTAAAGACAACCCTGAAATTATTGCCCGAATGATTAATGAAGGGCATATTGTGGGAAACCATTCCGATACCCACCCAAACTTTTCAACAATCAACCGAACACAAATGGCAAAGGAAATTGAAACTCTCGATAACTATTTAAGAGAGCATTTCGGTTATTCCTCATCATTTTTCCGTTTTCCCGAGGGAGCTTGTTCTGAAAATGCTTTAGAATTGGTGCAGAGCATTGGTTATACATCTGTTTTCTGGTCCAGCGCTTATGCTGATTGGGACATTAATAATCCCAAAGGAAAGCAATATGCTTTTGATACTGTCACTGCAAGACTTCACCCCGGTTGTATTCTTCTCTTGCACGCAGTTTCTCAGGACAATGCAGATTCCTTGGGAGAAATAATAGACTATGCAAAAGAGCAAGGATATGAGTTTAAGGCACTATAAAAATGACACCAATCAAAAACTTTGTTTTTGATTGGTGTCATAAAAATTATTCTGTACGAAGTGCTTCAACCGGGTCTTTTTTCGCCGCGATTTTTGAGGGAATAAGACCTGCAATAAGAGTGAGCGATACGCTTATAATAACAAGCACTATTGCCGCAACCGGTGGCAGAGCTGCTGCAGCAGGAATATGAGCGGCATATTTGAGTAACAGGTTAATTGGTATTTCCAGAAGTAGAGTTGACAGAATACCTATTATACCTGCACCAAGACCTATTACCGCAGTTTCCGCATTGAAAACCCTTGCAATATCCTTCTTCGAGGCACCGATACTACGAAGAATACCGATTTCCTTTGTTCTTTCAAGAACTGAAATATAGGTAATAATACCAATCATAACCGAAGAAACAACAAGGGAAATTGCAACGAAGCAAACAAGAACATAAGTAACAACATCAATAATTGTTGTTAAGCTGCTCATAAGCATACCGATATAGTCAGAAACCTTAATCTGCGCTTCTTCGTGACCGTCCGCAGTCACCTGCTCGTTATAGTAATTTATAAGCTCGTTAAGTCTTTCCTTTGCTTCAAAGCTCTTGGGATAGAAACAGATAATTGAGGGTGTTTCAAAGGTTGAATAGCCAAGCTTATCAAGTGTTCCTGAAAGAGAGCTTTTTGCAGCCATTGTATCAACATAAGCCTGTTTAATGGCGAGAACCTGCTCATCAGTAAGGAAGCCTTCCATAAGCTTTTTCTGCAGTTCGGTCATATCATCGAAGCCGAACATAGCTCCCATATCCATTAAATTGACCTCAGACATATCCATACCTTCTGCCATAGACATAAAGGGTGTGTAGTCAAGGTAATTAAAATCAATAAGACTTAAATCAACATCCTTCAGGTCAAAATCGTTTACTGTAAGGTGAGAAAATTCAAGACCTGTGAGAACATCCTTAGTTTTATCTGCAAGCTGTTCTTTAACAACTTTTCTTGTGGCAGTTTCTTCAATAGCGTAGTCCATAAGATCGCGCATATATCCGATACCGCCTGTACCCAAAGACAATGTATTGTTTTCATCTGGCTTTAAGATACCAACTATTTCAAGCTCCTGGCCTTCGTCAACTAACTTTTTAACGAAATAATCATTTGCACTGTTATCGCTCCAAAGACCTGTTTTCTTATCTTTAACGAAATAATCTACACTTAAAACAAGCTTGAATTTCATATCAAGAATTTCATCATAAGAATATTCGGTAATATCTTCATTTTCCAAAGATTCACCGCTTGCAAGAGCCTGCATAATATTCTTTGTAAATTCTTCCTGGTCCTTAAGACCCAGAGCATAAACAACAAGCTCGTTAATCATATTGTTGCCATCAACAATAAGCACAACCTCGTTGAACTTTTCGGGCATTTTACCTGCAATAACATCATATTGAGCTTCCATCAATTGCTCATCACCAATGAGCTCAATCCAGGCGTTAACCGGCATCATACTTGTCATTGAGGATGCCATATCGCCCATACCCTCCATACCTTCCATCATAGGCATATTTTCCATCATGGTGCTGGGGTTAACTTTAATCAGACCGTTTTCAGTATCTGCACGATATATGTTTAAATCTGTACTGTATTTATACTGAACATCGTTGCAGACCTCGTCAAACTCTTCCTGATTATCTTCAATATACTTTTTGAAATTATCAAGGTTGTTTGATGTTGATTCCGAAATAAATGCATTTACCATCTGCATAAGGGATTCGTTTACATAAACCTTTCCCTCTTCCTGATTTTCCAAACCTTCAACCATTTCCGTTGTCATACCTGTAAATGAGGTCATAACGCTTTCAAGGTCAAAGGTCTGCTTTTCAACTGTCATAGGGTATGAAAGAAGCATATCCTCCTGAATTCTGTCAATATAAACCTGAATACCATTCGAGAGAGCAAGAACGAGAGCGATACCAATAATACCGATACTACCTGCAAAAGCAGTCAAAAACGTTCTCGCGCTCTTTGTTCTCAGGTTATTGATACTCAATGAAAAAGCAGAAGCAAAGGACATTGATTTTTTGCCTTTTTCTTTTGTTGTTTCAAGCCTAACTTTTTCATTTGCTTTATCTTTTTCATCGGGTTCAAAAGGATTAGAGTCGCTGATAACCTCACCATCAAGGCATCTGATAATACGATTAGAATAGGTTTCTGCAAGGTCAGGGTTATGGGTAACCATAATAATGAGCTTATCCTTGGAAATTTCCTTAAGAAGCTCCATTATCTGAACGCTTGTTTCTGTATCAAGAGCACCCGTGGGTTCATCCGCAAGAAGAATATCCGGGTCATTTATAAGCGCACGTGCAATGGCAACCCTCTGCATCTGACCGCCCGACATCTGAGTTGGCTTTTTATGAATCTGATTTTCAAGGCCAACCTTTTTAAGCGCTTCAATTGCTCTTTTACGACGCTCTTTTTTAGAAACACCTGAAAGAGTAAGTGCAAGCTCAACGTTGGAAAGAACTGTCTGATGCTGAATAAGGTTATAGCTTTGGAAAACGAAACCGATTGAATGGTTACGATATGTGTCCCAATCTCCGTCATTGAAATGCTTTGTTGATTTGCCGTTTATCTGCAAATCACCGCTTGTGTATCTGTCAAGGCCACCGATAATATTAAGAAGAGTTGTTTTACCGCAACCTGAAGGACCGAGAACCGCAACGAACTCGCTCTCACGGAAATTAATGTCAATTCCCTTGAGGGCTCTTACGGTTGTGTCACCGGTAATATAATCTTTAACTATATTTTTTAATACTAACATACTTAATTACCTCGATAATAATGTTAATAATAAAGTCGTTTTCTGTTACAGAAAAGAATCACACCGATTACTGCTGAAACTAAAGCAAAACCACCAACAATGTAAAATGGTGTATAGTTTTTCTCCGGTTCTTTATAGATAATTGTTGGTGAGTAATCTTCATCAACAACTATTTCAATCTGTGCTCTTTCTTTAAAAAGAAGATTATAAAGCCATTCAATCAGCTCATCCTCGGTCATCTGAGCAAACTGCTCGCCTATGGATGCGGAATAGGTTGAAAAAGTATCATTACCACTTGCCATTGTACCAACAAGAAGATTTTCGTTACCCGGAAGTTTGAGCGTTTTTGCAAGAACTCTTAAAAGAGTTAACAAAACGCCTGTCTGGTCGGCTTCAATATATGAATAACTAACAGCATTGCCGTTAAATGTGGATTTGCTCTGCTTTTGAGTTTTTGTTCCGATACCTGCTAGAGAATTTATATCAAACTCTGCAATTTTCATTCCTGAGCCTTCAAGCATACCGCCTAAAAGCTTGTTTAAATCCAATTCCTTTGTTAATGCAGAAGCATCTAATTCCATATCAACAATACCTGACACACGTGAAGTAAGTGCAGTCACGGGAATAAGAAGATTTGAAATACATTTTTCCAAAGAACCACTGTTAAGGAAATAAACCACATTGGGTAAAATTCTTGTAAGTGTTTTAACCGGATTATCAAAAATCTCATCAAGCAAATTGAAAACAGGCTCTGCAATATTATTTAAAAGTGCATCCTGTCTGTTATCGCTTACGTATTGACTATATGTTTTAATGGAGCTATCTTTACAACCTAATGCTTCAAGAATAGGAATAACACCTGTGTTATATCCGTCTGCACCCTTTAAAGTAATAGCATCTGCAATAACTAAATCTTCACCTGCAAGAACAACCTTTAATAATGGGTTCAATGGACGAAGAACTGCAAGAAATGCATTCTGGAAGCCTCTTCTTGAGCCGTTATAAAATCCCCATGAAATATTTTGGGGAACTTTTGACCAGGATTCTGCTTTAATTAAAGCACTGTAAGCATTGGGGTAATCCTTCTCAATAAATTTTGCAACACCTTTAGGACTTGCATCAATACCGAGAAGAACAAGCGCATCAAGAAGACCTTCTTTTTCCATTGCACCATAAATTCCTGTCAACACTGCATTTATATTGTCATTAGTATAAATGCCTGTGGAAAGAAGCGCTTCAATACTTCTGTAGCTTCCGCCCTCTTTAACGAACTCATCAAGCAAATCGTCAATTTCATTGAGAACCTTTTTATAATTCTCCTCCGTTAAATTGGGGGTAAACTGAACAACAGTCTGTACTATTTCGGGGTAAAGCATCATTTCGGGAGCATTAAGCTTTGCAGGAGTAAACAAGAGAATGATAGTGCCAACTATTTCATCGGTATCATTATCAAGGAAACCTCCGAGCATTTCTGTTGAAATATTGCTATCATTACCGCCCATCTCTTTCATAAGCTGGGGCAAGGAATTTTTATTAAGTTTAAGCGTATCAATCAGCCATCTTAATATTTCAACAAGAGCTCTGCCTTTATCAGACTGAAATTCCATACCATTATGAGAACCGCATTTTGAAAGCCTTTCCAAATCAATGGGAGCAAGCTGCAAACCGCCCTCCCCTGCCATATCAGCAATTCCTGTTGTGAGCATTTCTTCCATATCAAATTTCATTGTTTCCAAATCAAGTATCTTTAAAAACACTGCAATTTCCACAAGAGGGTTTGAGAATATGGGAGAAAGTAATGCGTCCATACAAGCATCCATTTCGCCACTCTTGATGAAATATGCAAAGCCCGGCAAAACATCTGTTAAGGTATCCATAGGAGCAGAAAAGACATTTTCAAGCATTGTGAGAATAGGAAGAAGAATATTTTTTATGATATTGGTCCTGTCTGCCTCTGCCTGATTTGTAAACTCTTCCTGACTTATTAAATCGGTGCATTTCAAGGCATTAAGTATTGGCACAATTGCATTTTCATAACCATTTGAACCTTCAACTTTAATGAAGCCTGAAATTGTGTAAGTACCCGAGCAAAGAAGCATATTAAATATCTCGTTAAAGGGTGATAAAGCTTTTGCAAATGCAGTTGCAAAGCTGTTTTTATCTCTGATTCCCCACTTAACACCCTTAAGGTTCACCTCTTCCCAGGAAGAAGCTTTCATAAGTGCATTCTGAACATCAGGGTAATCGCCCAGACCACTTGCAACCGCAGAAACCGAAGCATCCAGGCCTATCATTTCCAGTTCACTTGCAGTTTCTGAAAGTCCGATATAAAGAGAAACAATAAAGCTTGAAAGACTTTCATCGCTGAAAATCATTGGTTTAACCATATCTTCGAGAGTTCCACCTGTAAAAACAGGAAGAAGATTATTTAAAAGCTTATCTGTTCCTTTAACAGCAACAAGCGCCTCCTCGGCAGTAACACCTTGGGGGTAATCTGTTGTGTAGCCTGCAACAGCAACCTGCGAAAAGCAAGAAAATGTCACAACCACACAAAGTATTAAAGAAACAAATTTCTTAAATGTTTTTTTCATTATCATCACTCTGATTTATATTAAAATAAATTTAAACATATATATTATTATACTTTATCTCCATAGTAAATTATACAACATCTATTGTATTATTTGTTAAGAAAATATGAACAAACCAAGGAGAAAACCATGAAAAAACATATATTCAGCCTACTTATTCTCTTATTTTCAATCATAACTCTCAATGGTTGCGTTTTCAGTACAACGGGTGATAGTCTTGAAGCATTTTCAAGAAGAATGAATGAAATAAACGAAAGCTATAATATGACTTCCGAGGGTTATATTATTGACACAGAAAAATCCCAATTAACAAAATTTTTCAGATTTTCTGAAAATGAAATTATGCTTAATTTCAAATATGATAAAAAACATCGCCTTAATGAAATGAATATCGTTTTTGAACCTGTTATATTAGACGAAACACCCGAAGCACTCACTTTTATCGAAAGCTGCATAAAGTGTTTTGTTCAGAATGAAAAAGTTGAAAAAGAAATACTGAACACAACAGACTTTGAAAATGCAATCAAGAAAATAAATATGAAAACAATAAGTGCCGAGGCAGATAATATCAAAATTGAAATTGATACTACCAATCTCGGCACAGTTATTAGTGTTTACAAAGACATATAGTCTTTTAATTTTTCTGCAATCTGACGAAGAGCGTTACCTCTGTGGCTTAAAGCATCTTTTTCTTCACCTGAAAGCTCTGCGAAGCTTTTATCACCAACCATAAACAATGGGTCGTAACCAAAGCCACCGTTTCCTTTAGGCTCAAAACCGATGTAACCCTTGCATTCTCCTCTTGCGGAAATAACATCACCATTTGGGAAAACGCAACAAACAACAGAAACGAATTTTGCTGTTCGTTCCTCAACGGGAACATCTCTTAAAATTTTAAGAAGTTTTTGGTTGTTTTTTTCGTCATTTCCGTGTTCACCTGCAAACCGAGCAGAATAAACACCGGGAGCACCTACAAGGTAATCAACAGAAAGACCTGAATCATCAGCAACGCAGGGCATACCGCTTTCAAGACAACCGCTCTGAGCTTTTAAGAAAGCATTTTCATAGAAGGTTTCACCTGTTTCATCAACATCGGAAATTTCGACACCTGCCTGCTCAGCAGTTTTAACATCAATACCCAAAGGAGAGAGGATTCGATAAAGTTCATCGCGTTTTTTCATATTATGAGTGGCAATTAAAAAAATATTGTTTTCCATTAACCGAACAACCTCCCGAAGAAGCCTTTTTTCTTTTTAGGTTCTTCTGCTGAAGAAGCTTCTTCCTCTTTTTCCTCAGTTACAGAAGAGTTTTCCTCTGTTGTTTCTTCAATATTTTCTTCAACCTCTTCAATTTCTGCCGACTCTTTAACTATTTCCTCAACAGCTTCAGAAAACTCTTCTGTAACTGATTGAGTATCTTCTACTTCTTCAGCAGAATCTTCTTGAATTTCAGCCATAGCGTTGAAGATTTCGCCTACTGCCTTTGCAAGCTCTTCTCTTTCATCAGTTTCTTCTGTGGGAACATATTCCTCACGGATTTTTGAAAGGTCAATTTCATCTTCTTCAAAATCTTCAGGAAGGTCGTTGAAAAGACCGTCTGCAAAAGCATGGGGGTTAAAGGGCTGTAAATCGTCAATCCCCTCACCAACACCAATGAATTTAACAGGAACTTTAAGGTCATTCTTAATTGAGAGAACAACACCGCCACGAGCAGTACCGTCAAGCTTAGTAAGAATAATACCTGTGATTTCTGCAATTTTTGCAAATTCACGAGCCTGGTTAACTGCATTCTGACCTGTTGTTGCATCAAGAACAAGAAGCACCTCGCGGTCAGAATAAGGAAGCTCACGGTCGATAACTCTGTAAATCTTGCCTAACTCTTCCATAAGATTTTTCTTGTTGTGAAGTCGACCTGCAGTATCGCAGATGATAATTTCCGTACCTCTCGCCTTTGCGGCAGAAATAGTATCAAAAATTACTGCAGCAGGATCTGCACCCTCTTTATGCTTAACAATATCAACTCCTGCACGCTCTGCCCATACATCAAGCTGGTCAATAGCAGCGGCACGGAAGGTATCTGCAGCGGCAAGAATAACACTCTTGCCCTCTGCTTTATATCTTGCCGCAAGCTTACCGATTGTTGTGGTTTTACCAACACCGTTAACACCGATAACAAGAATTACGGAAGGAATGGTAATAAGACCCATATCCTCGCCGCCTTCAAGCATTTCTGCAACGATGTCTTTAATCTCCGCCTTAACATCAGCAGGGTCTTTTATACCTTTTTTGCGAACAACATCATTAAGGCGCAAGGTAATTTCGGAAGCGGTCGAAACACCAACATCACCCATAACAAGTGCCTCTTCGAGCTCATCAAAAAGCTCCTGGTCAATTGATGTGTAGCTATCAAGAACATTGTCAATAGCACCTGAAACATTGTTTCTTGTTTTTCTTAAACCGAAATTTATTTTCTTAAAAATACCCATTAGAAAAACTCCATTATATAACTAAAATATTTTCGTTCATAAACAGAATATACAATTTGTAGATTTAACGTCAGATTGTGCGAAGAACGCCGTTTTAGTGAAGGAAGCTGTACAAAGGTACTGCGACTGAGCTAAAACAAGTTATTCGTGCGATATCACGTTAAATCGAATTTATTAGCCATTTCTGCAGTTTTTAATTCCAACAATTTTGAAACACCTTTTTCCTGCATTGTTACACCATAAAGCATATCTGCTTCTTCCATTGTACCACGACGGTGTGTAATGAGAATGAACTGTGTATTGTCAGTCATTCTGCGTACATAGGAAGCATATCTTGCAACGTTAACATCGTCAAGTGCTGCCTCAACCTCGTCAAAAATACAGAAAGGACAAGGATTAACCTTGAGGATTGAGAAAAGGAGTGCTATTGCAGAAAGACCCTTTTCACCACCGGAAAGAAGAGAAATATTCTGAACATTTTTGCCCGGAGGCTGAACCTTAATATCAATATCGCATTCGAGAACATCGCTTTCATCAGTAAGAACAAGTGATGCTTTACCGCCACCAAAAAGCTCTGAGAAGGTCTGACCGAAGCTGAAATTGATTTTATCAAACTGTTCTTTGAACTGAACACCCATTTTGCCGGTAAGTTCATTGATAAGTTTGGTAAGCTCTGCCTTTGATTTTTCAACATCGCTTACCTGAGTGTGCATAAAGGTGTATCTTTCGGAAACCTCTTTATATTCCTCAATTGCGCTTACATTTACATTACCAAGACCACGGATTTTGCTCTTAAGCTCATTAAGTCTTTTCTTTGCTTCGGGAATGTCCTCGATAACAATATCAAGCTCTTCTGCTTCGCGCTTTGTAAGCTCATATTCGTCATAGAGTTTGTTTTGAATATCCTCAAACTCTTTTTCCATTGTTTCTTTTCTTTCGGAAAGTCTTGCTTTTTCTCCGCCTAATTTTTCGCGTTCTTCAGTTTTTTCTCTTTCAAGAATACGGAGTTTTCCGCTTTCCTGTTCATACTGTTCCCGCTTGGAAATAAGTGAAGCAATCTGCTCTTTTGATGCGGAGCTCTGTGTTCTCAAGCCCTCTGCTTCACCATTAAGAATTTCAATTCTTTCTCTGATTTCCTCGTTGCGCTTATTGATTTCTTCAATTTCGCTGTCAAGCTGAGAAAGTTTATCTTTATGGCTTGTGCTTCTGTTCTGAAGTCTTTCAATCTCTTCTCTCTTTGCCTCAATTTCCTTTTCGGCAGTAGCAATAGAAAGATTAATCTGCGCCGCATCTGCAGTAAGCTTTTCTCTCTTTTCGCGAAGACTTTCTCTGTCACCTGTAAGGGTGGAAAGCTCTGCTTCAACCTCTTCAAGTTCTGCCTGAAGAACAACAAGCTTTTCATTGGCAGATGATGCACCTTCGTTTATTGATTTTATACGGTCAGCAAGTTGTGCTTTTTCTTCATCGGCAAGAGTTTGCGTCTGAAGAGTATTTTCGTAATTACCCTTGCGAAGTGCAAGAACACCTTCAACTCTGATTTTTTCTTCACCGAGAGAAATAATTTCGCCCTTGCAACCCTCAAGCTCTGCATTAACTGATGAAAAGCTTTCCTGCTGTGCTTCTAAATCTTTAAGCAATATAACAAGGTTTTCTTCTGACTCGCTTAAAGAAGCTTTAAGCTTTTCAAGCTCGTTACCGCGGCTGAGAATACCTGCATTCTGGAGCTTTGCACCACCGGTCATTGAACCGCCTGCATTAACAACCTGACCATCAAGAGTAACAATTTTAAATTTATAATTATACTTTTTAGCAATTGCAATTGCCGCATCCAAATCCTCTGCAACAACAGTTCTTCCTAAAAGGGATTTGATGATCTCTGTATATTTTTTGTCATAATCAACAAGCTCAGATGCAAGGTTTATGTAACCGAAGCAATCATCAAGGTCCTTCTCATCAAGAACCTTACCCTTAATAGCAGTAAGGGGCAAGAAGGTTGCTCGACCTGCGTGGCTTTCCTTCAGGAAACCAATTGCCTTTTTAGCATCGTTTTCAGTATCGGTAACAATATTCTGTATTTGTGCACCAAGAGCAGTTTCAATCGCCGAGGAATATTTATCCTTAACTGTAATAATCTGAGAAACAGGAGCGTGAATACCCTTAAGCACGCCTCTTCTTACTTCGCGCATAACTGCCTTTACACTGCCCTGATATCCTTCCATATTCTTTTCCAGGTCAGAAAGCATAGTAATACGAGAATTTTTGAATTGTATATCATTACGAAGAATGTTTTCCTGATCCTTTAATTTATCAAGCTTTTCTTTTCTTTTTGTTGCAAGAAGCTCAATTCCTGAAAGAGAGTTGTTAAGCTCTGTGTTTCTTTCAACAATTCTTTCTAACTCTTCTTCTGATTCTTTACACTGTTCTTTAAGAATTTCAAGAACGGGTTTTCTTGATTCTGTAAGCTCATCAATAACAGAAATTCTATTTTCTATTTCTTCAACAGAAGAAGCAGCAGTTGAGCTTACAACTCTGTTATCTGCAATTTCAAGAGAAAGAGCAGACATTTTTTCGCTTAATTCAACACTTCTCTGAGCAGATTTGCTGTTTTCATCACTTAAAACATCAAGCTCACCTGTAAATGAATTAAGTTCTGCTTTCTTTTCTTCAATAGAAGCTTCAAGTTCAACGATAGATTTTTCTGCATTCTCTATCTGAGTTCCGATTTCTGTATCAGTATCATTTTCTTCTGTTTTTTCTCTTTCAATACGTTCAATTGTTTCGTTATTGTGAAGAATTGTGTTTTCCTGAACTGCAATCTGACTTTCAAGAAGAGATGCCTGTTCTTCAAGCTGAGCACAAGCTCTTCTTATTTCATCAACTGCAACAGTAATTCTCTGAGTTTCTGCAAAGGATGAGTCAATTTTCTCTGTGATTTCTTCAAGAGATTTGCAAACCTCATCATACTGAGCGCTAACAATTGTAATCTTCTTTTCATGCTCTCTTAAATCATTTTTTGTTTTCTCGATTGTGTAAAGCCAGAGACCAATTTCAAGGTTCTTCTTCTCCCCTGCATATTCAAGGAATTTCTGTGCTTTTTCACTTTGAGTTTTAAGAGGTCCAACTCGTGTTTCAAGCTCTGTGAGAATATCTCTTAATCTTAAAAGATTTTCTTCTGCCTGATTAAGTCGGCGCATAGCATCTGCACGGCGGTATCTGTAATGAGAAATACCTGCCGCCTCTTCAAGCATATCGCGTCTGTCTTCTGATTTACCTGAAATAAGGGTTTCAACCTTACCCTGACTAATCATAGAATAGCCGTCACGACCAAGACCGGTATCCATAAATAATTCGTGAATGTCTTTTAGTCTTGCCTGCTCGCCATTTATTTTATATTCGCTTTCACCCGAGCGGTAGTAACGTCTTGTAACAGTTACCTCTTTTTTCGGGTTATTGAGAGCCATATCGGAGTTATCAAGCTTAAGGGTAACCTCTGCAAAGCCAACTGCACGGCGGGAATCTGTACCGCTGAAGATAACATCTTCCATTTTTGAACCACGCAAGTTCTTTGTTGATTGTTCACCCAAAACCCAACGCATAGCATCGGAAAGGTTACTCTTTCCGCTACCATTGGGGCCGACAACAGCCGTTATACCTTTTCCGAAATTCAATACAGTCTTGTCCGGAAAGGATTTAAAGCCCTGCATTTCTATCGCTTTAAGATACATTTGGTTTTCTACCTTTCGTTAATCTACAAGTAATTCATACTTTTTGAGGTTTTTCATTCCCTTGACGGAAACTTCCCACCCTGCTCTTTTAAGAGCAATTTTATTTATACTCTTCTGACCTGTCATTTTAGAAATCTCACGGTCGTTTACATAAAGATTAATTATATTTTTCTGTGAAAGAGAGCATATATTTTTATTCTCAACGGGGTATTTTTCCGAGAGAATTTCTTTTGCTTTTTCTAAATATATTTTTGATTCGCACAATTCTCCGAAAGCGGGATGATAAGGCCCTGCAAGATAGCCATCTTCAACATTTCCACCAGAATGAAGACCTAAACGGATAACAGTAATATTTTCTTCGTAAAACCTTTTAAGAAGTACTGCGCAAAGTTCCACAGCTTCTTCAACTGTTTGAGGCTTATAACTGCCTTTTTTATAAAGTTCACCTAAATATGTACCCTCTAAAACAATTGTGGGGTAAATGCGGACTGTATCAGGTTTTAACGAAATAATATCTTCCGCAGTTTGCAAGGATTTTTCAGGGGTATCACCAAAAAGACCTGTCATCATCTGCAAACCTAACGAAAAATCATTTTCTTTTATTAACTTTGATGCTTTTATTATATCATCGCGGGTATGACCTCGGTGATTTAATAAAAGAACCTGTTCATCAGTGCTTTGCGCCCCAAGCTCTATTGATGTAACTTTATATTCTTTAAGTATTCTGAAAATTTCATCATCAATAGCATCTGGACGAGTGGAAACTCTAATTCCGCAAAAATTACCATCATCAATAAAAGGCTTAGTCACTTCAAGAAGAGAAATCATATAATCTCTTTCAATTGCCGTAAAGCTACCACCAAAAAAGGCAATTTCCGTATTATGAGGGTCAACACCATCATTCACAGCTTTTCGGAGAGTTTCTCTTACCTCTTGGGGTGTCAGCTCCTTAACAGAACCCGAAATTGTCTTCTGATTACAGAATGAGCATTGATGCGGACATCCCTGATGAGGAACAAAAAGTGAAATATTGGCGTGCTTCATTTGATTATTTTAGAAAGGGCATCTCCTGCCGCTGCCTGCTCTGCTTCTTTTTTGCTTCTTCCCTCACCGGTACCAACAACCTCACCATTAAGCTTAACAACAAACTTAAAGATTTTATCGTGGTCAGGACCGTACTCTCCGATAGCTTCATAAGAAATGGTGTTACCTTTTTCTTTCTGAATTTCTTCCTGAAGCAGTGATTTATTATCTTTAAAGCTTGCCTCTCTTTTTACTGCCTCTTTGATAAAGCCGAGAATATAAGGTTTTACAACATCAATGCCACCATCAAGGTACATTGCCGCAATAACCGCTTCAAAAGCATCTGAAACAATTGATGGTCTGTTTCTTCCGCCTGTATGCTCCTCGCCTCTTCCCATAAGAATAAACTCACCTAATCTGATTTTTTCAGCAAATTTGAAAAGAGATTTTTCGCAAACAACTGCCGCGCGAAGCTTTGTGAGAGCTCCCTCGGGACGATTCTTAAATTCTTCAAAAAGATATTCCGCAGTAACAAAGCCTAAAACGGAATCCCCTAAAAATTCAAGTCTTTCATTATCGTGAGGCAATTTGTTTTCATTTGCATAAGAAGAGTGAGTCAATGCTCTTGTAAGCAGTTCTTTATTTTTAAATTCATAACCGATTAATTCTTCAAAAACTGATAAATCCATAATTGCCTCCTTATATTTCTATTGATTTATAGTATTCCATACTGCGTTCTGCTACCTTAAGATAGCGTTCTGCTTTATCTTTAATTCTTTCATCCAATGGGTCAATTATACCAATTGCCGCACCCATGGGTTGAAAGTTTTTAACAGTTTCATCACTGATATATTTTGAAAGCGCACCTAACATTGTGATTTTGGGAAGACTTATAGGATTTTCACCGAAAATTCTTCTTGCGGCATTGTAGCCTGCGAGAATACCTGATGCGGCACTTTCCATATAACCTTCAACACCTGAAATCTGCCCTGCAAAATATATATTGGGCATTTTTTTCATACTGAAATCTTCATTTAAAAGGCCGGGAGAATTCAGGAATGTGTTCCTGTGCATAACCCCATATCTTACAAACTCTGCATTTTTAAGAGCAGGGAACATCGAGAAAACTCTTTTCTGCTCAGGGAATTTCAGATTAGTCTGAAAACCAACAAGGTTATACATTGTTCCGTCTTTATTCTCTTTGCGAAGCTGAAGATTTGCCCAAGGTCTGTGACCTGTTTTAGGGTTAGTTAAACCAACAGGCTTCAAAGGACCATAGCGCATTGCATCCTTGCCTCTTGAAGCCAGAACCTCAATCGGCATACAGCCTTCATAAACATCCTTTTTCTTATCAAAAGAATGAAGCTCGGCACTTTCGGCATTTATAAGAGCATCATAAAACGCTTCATACTCTTCTTTGTTAAGAGGACAGTTTATATAGTCATCCTCACCACCTCTGTCATATCTTGACTGGGTGAAAGCATATTCCATATCAATACTGTCTGCAGTAACAATAGGTGCCGCCGCATCATAGAATGAAAGAAACTCTTTTCCGCAAAGCTTTGAAACCTTTTCTGCAAGAGCATCGCTCATCAAAGGACCTGCGGCAACAATAACAATATCACTTTCGGGTATCTCAATTATTTCCTCTCTTACAAGAGTTATATTAGGGTCATTTTCAATTCGCTCTGTAATAAGAGCGGAAAATATATCTCTGTCAACAGCGAGAGCTCCACCTGCAGGAACCTTTGCCACATCTGCAGCATCAAGGCAAACAGAACCGAAAAGACGCATTTCAGCCTTTAAAAGTCCTGCTGCCGAGCCTAAACGAGCGGCTTTGAGTGAGTTTGAACAAACAAGCTCACCCAAATTACCACTTTTATGGGCAGGTGAAAATTTTTGGGGTTTCATTTCGTAAAGGGTTACTTTTATACCCCTTTTACTTAATTGATTTGCCGCTTCAACACCGGCAAGACCTCCGCCGATAACAACAGCTTTTTTATCAGTCATCATTTTCTTCCTGTGTTTTCTTTGCATTTTTGCGAGTTGCTTTACATGTGTAGTCGCAAGCTTCGTTTGAGCAGGAAATCATTCCGCCCTTTCCTTTAAAGAGAGATTTACCGCATTTGGGGCAATTTTCTCCTGTAGGCTTATCCCATGTCATAAAATTGCATTCAGGGTAATTACTGCAACCATAAAACTGATAGCCACGTTTTGATTTTTTGCCGATAACATTACCGCCACAAACGGGGCAGGTTGCATTTGTTTCTTCAATAAGAGGTTTAGTGGTTTTGCATTCAGGGTAACCTGGACAAGCAAGGAATTTACCGAATCTACCCACTTTAACTACCATATTTCTGCCACATTTATCGCATTTAATATCTGTGATGTCTTCCTGAAGCTGAATTTTCTGACCCTGCATTTCAGTTTTTGCCTTAGAGAGTGTGTTCTCTAAATCGTCATAAAATTCATGAAGCATTGCAACATAGTTTGTTTTACCCTCATCAATTTCATCAAGCTTTGTTTCCATTGAAGCGGTAAATTTTGCGTTAACAATCTTCTGGAATTTTTCTTTAAGAAGATTTGTTGTTGCAATACCAAGCTCTGTTGCTTTAAGAAGCTTACCATCACGTTTTACATATTCTCTTTTGATAATAGTCGTAACAATTGAAGCATAAGTACTGGGACGACCAACACCTGTTTCTTCAAGTGTTTTAATAAGAGATGCTTCTGTGAAATATGAAGGGGGCTGAGTAAAATGCTGATTACCTTTAACATCTTTAAGTTTGAGAACATCACCTGCTTTTACATCAGGGATGTTTGTATCACTGTCTTCATCAGCAGTTACATCCTCATAAAGCTTTGTGAAGCCATCAAATTTAATTGAATATCCGCTTGCAGAGAAAACACAGTAACCCTCTGTTCCCTCTTTTTCAGCAGTAATTTCAACCTTAACAGTATCCTGAACGCAAGGAGCCATAAGAGATGCTACATATCTGCACCAGATAAGGTTATAAAGCTTATACTGATCACTTGAAAGACTAGCCTTAGCAATTGCAGGTGTAATAGCAACATTAGCGGGTCTTATCGCTTCGTGGCCATCCTGTGCGCCTGCTCTTGTTTTAAAATAGCGAGGCTTTTCGGGAAGATATTTTTCACCATATTCACTTGTGATAAATGCATTTGCAGCAGCACGAGCTTCTTCAGAGATACGAAGTGAGTCGGTTCTCATATAAGTAATAAGACCTGTCATACCGATACCTGAAAGCTCAATACCTTCATAAAGCTCCTGTGCAATTTTCATTGTCTTCTGAGCCTGGAAATTAAGCTTTCTGGATGCTTCCTGCTGCATTGAAGATGTGATAAAGGGTGGTGCCGGTTGTTTCTTTCTTGTACCTTTTTTTACACTGGTAGCTGTGTAGTTTGCACCATCAAGACGATTAAGATAATAATCTGCTTGTTCTTTATTCTCAATTTTAACCTTACCGTTTTCATCGGCTGTAAGGGATGCGCTGAGAGTCTTTCTGTTCGAAAGGAACTTTGCATCAATTGACCAATACTCCTCAGGATTAAACTTTTCAATCTCCTCCTGACGATCAACTATAAGTCTTACTGCAACGCTCTGTACACGACCTGCTGAAAGTCCTCTTCTGATTTTTTGAGAAATGAACGGACTAAGCCTGTATCCAACAAGTCTGTCAAGAATACGACGAGCCTGCTGTGCATCAACAAGACCCATATCTACAATTTCGGGATTACTGATACCTTTTTTTACACTTTTTTCATTTATTTCATTAAATTTAAC
Source organism: Acutalibacteraceae bacterium (assembly GCA_045543035.1). GTDB lineage: Bacteria > Bacillota > Clostridia > Oscillospirales > Acutalibacteraceae > DTU089. The sequence goes on from JAZQMA010000055.1 coordinate 198,367, forward strand.
TCTGTTTTTTTCACTAAGATCAAGACCAAGCACACTTGCAAGGTGCCAGGAAATTGCTTCTCCTTCTCTATCAGGGTCAGTTGCAAGGTAAACCTTGTCGCAACCACTTACCTTTTCTTTAAGCTCTTTAACAAGCTTTTCCTTGCCCTTTATAATTGCATATTTAGGTGCGAAATCATTTTTTACATCTACATTAAGCTTCGCTGCGGGCAAATCTCTTATATGACCCATAGAAGCAACAACATCGTAATCAGCCCCAAGATACTTCTTTATAGTCTTTGCTTTTGCAGGGGACTCAACAATAACAAGTTTAGACATTGGTTTCATCCTTTCGTTTTCTCTTTATCGTTTGATTAAATAATCTTATATTTCTTACCACTTTCTAACTCAACAAGCCCTGAAAGCTCAAGCTCAGTCAGAGAAGCCAGTACAACATTCATTTTTAGTTTTGTTTCCCTTACAATATCATCAATATGCGTACCATTCTCATTCAGTACACCAAATACAATTTTTGAATCGTTACTGATATCGTCAGGAAGCTCTTTTTTCACAGTTTCTTTTTCTGTGTTTTTATATTCTTTACTATTCTGCTCAGTTTTAGAATTGGATTGAGGTTTTGTCTTTGGTTTTCTGTAATCAACATAAGCTACATCTGAAAGCGGCACTTTAGCTTTTTCCATATCGAACAAATGCCCGTAAAGATATTCATATTCGCAAAGAATATCCTCTGCCGAAAAAACAGGCTTCGCACCACTTCTTATAAGGTGATTGGTTCCATCAAAAGAGGAACGAACTATATCACCGGGAACAGCAAAAACATCCCGTCCCTGTTCAAGAGCACAATTTGCAGTGATAAGCGAGCCACTTTTTACGCCTGCCTCAATTACTGCAACACCTAAAGAAACGCCTGAAATAAGTCTGTTACGAATAGGAAATGTAGCTTTGTTGGCAGGTGCAAAGGGTTGATATTCGGAAACAACTGCTCCATATCTGGTTATAGCTCTGCGCAATGCCGCATTTTCTTTAAGATACCCGAAGGAAAGACCACACCCCAGAAAAGCTAATGTTCTGCCCTTTGCAAGCATAGCACCTGCGTGAGCTTCACTATCTATCCCCAAGGCTCCACCACTAACAATTGTGGCTCCGGAAGCAGCCAGCGTATATGAAAGCTTCTGTGCTACTTCTATTCCGTAGCTACTGGCATTACGGGTACCTACTATTCCGATGCTTATTACATCTTTTAACACCGAGCAATCGCCAATTCCGTAAATAACCAATGGCATATTTGAAAGATTTTTTAATCTGTCAGGAAAAAGGTCATTATCGGGAGTTATAATTGAATAACCCTTTTGGCTGCATTCCTTTAATATTGCCCCTGTCTGTGACGGAGTTGAGCTCTTTAATGCTTCAATTTTCTTCTGGGTGAAAAATCCTGACAAACGCCACTCCGTTGAACCTGCATTATATAGATTTTCAGGAGTTTCAAAATACGAGAGAATTTCATCGGTACGCGCACCTGCGCCCAATGCGTTTTGCATCCATATCCAATATTCAACAGGACAAACACTCATCTCATCATTTCCCAAATAATTATTGAAGCAGCTGCAGCAGCATTAAGTGATTCTGCCCTTCCCTTCATAGGTATTGTAACAAGCTTTGTTGCAGCAGCCAAGGTTTCAGCTGTGATTCCATTACCTTCATTTCCGATGATAGCAATAACCCCACCACTCATATCAACCTCGGTCAATTTTTCAGCTTTCGGGTCCGGAACTCCTGCAAGCACACTCATACCGTTCTTTGAAAGGTCCCTTAATGTTTCGGGAAGCTGGTCCGTTTCAACTATATTAAGTCTGAATAAGGAGCCCATGGCAGCTCTTTGTGATTTCGGGTTATATATATCGCAACCGCCACTTACTATAACGCCATCAAGTCCTACCGCTTCGGCAGTTCTTACAACTGCACCGAAATTGGCAGGATTTGAAACATCTTCTAAGGCGATATATTTCCC
>JAZQMA010000056.1:0-10699 GCA_045543035.1 Acutalibacteraceae bacterium
CGACCTGACCTTCCCCGTGAGGTATTCGAGCAGGTTGAAATTAATCTTAAATATGCCGGCTATATTAAACGCCAGCTAGCTCAGGTTGAAGAGCAAAAAAGGCTGGAGGTTAAAAAGATTCCCGAGGACATCAATTATGATGATGTTCAGAATCTTCGCCTTGAAGCAAGAGAAAAATTAAAGAAAATAAAACCCGAAACTATAGGTCAGGCATCCCGTATAAGCGGTGTTTCCCCTGCTGATATTGCGGTACTTTTAATATACTTAAAGAAATGAGGAGTTTTCTATGATACCCAGAAACGAACATCCGAATCCGAATTTTAAAAGAAATGATTTTATAATTCTCAACGGTCAATGGGATTTTGAATTTGACTTCGGCAACAGCGGTAAAGACAGAAAGCTTTTTGATATAAATGCAGAGTTTTCAAAAAAAATTAATGTACCTTTCTGCCCCGAAAGTGAGCTTTCAGGCATTGGTTATAAAGATTTTATGGCTGCAGTATGGTACAAAAGAACCGTTGAAATTACAGAAGAGCAGTTACAGGGTAAAGCATTTATCGTGTTCGGTGCAGTTGATTTTCACGCAAGTGTTTATGTAAACGGTGAATTTGCAGGCGAGCATTTCGGCGGTTACACATCTTTCAGAATTGATGCAACAAAATTCTTAAAGGTTGGCGAAAATACCATTACAGTTTGTGCTGAGGACGACACCCGCTCACCTCTTCAGGCACGCGGTAAGCAGAGCGAGATTGTTTATTCCCACGACTGCGACTACACAAGAACAACAGGTATCTGGCAGACAGTTTATATGGAATTCTGCCCTGAAAACTATATTAAATCAGTAAAATACTACCCCAATATTACAGACGGCACCCTCACAATTCACGCAGAGCTTGTTGGCAACGGCACATTCTCTGCAACTGCTTTCTGGGACGGGAAAGAGGTTGGCTCTGCTTCAACCGATACTCTCGGTCAGACTGTAACGCTCACTCTTAACCTTTCCGAAAAGCACCTTTGGGAAGTTGGTAAAGGCGGACTTTATTCCCTTAACCTTTCTTTCGGTGGTGACGAGATTTCAAGCTATTTCGGTCTTCGTGAGGTTAAGCTTACAGATAAAGCTGTCAATATCAACGGCAAACCCGTTTTCCAGAGACTTGTTCTTGACCAGGGCTTCTATCCTGACGGAATTTACACTGCTCCCTCTGCAGAAGCTTTAAAAAACGATATTCTTCTTTCAATGGAAGTTGGTTTTAATGGTGCAAGACTTCATCAGAAGATTTTCGAGCCTCTTTTCCTCCATTATTGCGATGAATTAGGCTATATCGTTTGGGGTGAGCACGGCAACTGGGGTGCAGACCACACTAACTTTGAATCATTAAGATATTTCCTTCTTGAAATTGAAGAAGAAATTGAAAGAGATTTCAACCACCCTGCTCTTATTGGTTGGTGTCCTTATAACGAAACCTGGGATATTAACGGCAAAAAGCAGGATGATGACATTTTAAGAATAGTTTACAGAACTGTTAAAAACCTTGATAAAACCCGCCCCTGCATTGATACAAGCGGTAATTTCCACGTTGAAACAGATATTTTTGACGTTCACGATTATGACCAGGATTGCGAGCTTTTCAAAGGTCATTATGAAGACCTTACAAATAAAAACATTCTTTTCGACCACCAAAGCCATCGCCAGACCTGGAAAGGCGAACCTGTATTTATGAGCGAATATGGCGGTATCAGAGTTGAGCTTAAAGAGTTTGAAGATAATGATCGTGAAAAAGCCTGGGGCTACGGCAATGCCGCAACAAGCCTTGACGAATTCTACGCTCGTTATGACGGACTTACAACAGCATTGATTGACTGCCCAAAAATGATTGGCTTCTGCTATACTCAGCTTACTGATGTTGAGCAGGAATTAAACGGTATTTTCAGATATGACAGAACAAAGAAATTTGATTCTGAAATTCTCTATAAAATCAATACTAAGAAAGCCGCTATTGAAAAATAAGGTGATTTAATGAAGATTTTTAAAAAAATTCTTTGCATTGTTATTCCCATAATTATTGTTGGTCTTTCAGTTTTTGGTGTTATTTCCGCAGGTGTTTTTAATAAATTCACCTTTACTGTTGATACCACCAAAACCCACAACACTCTTCACAACGTTGTAAACAATGTAAATATATGGTCTATTGAGGGAAATCCTTTTGTAAATGCAACCCCAAATGAAGAAAACAATATTTTTGATTTCGTAGAATATGTTCAGTTTATGCAATGCACAGGCGGTACAGAAGCCAGAGATTTGTTTAAGGACCCTCTTGACAGAACAGTTTTAGATGACTATGACTTCACAGTTCTCATTGAAAACTGCAGAGGTGTTCTGGAATTAGGCGGTAAGCCTATGCTGAAATTAGGCAGCGTTCCACTTAAATATTCCGAAAAGTCATCTACAGACGAGGGCTTCGGTATGAATCGCTACCCCCCTGATGACTATGATGTTTATTATGATTACATAAAGGCAATTGCAAAAGCACTCGTTGAGGAATTCGGTAAGAAAGAGGTTCTTACCTGGCGCTTCGGTGTTATGACCGAATATGAGAATTACGATTGGTTCGTTGGTACAGACAGCGAGGATGATGAAATTCTTGCAAAAGAAAGCGCTGAGGCATATTGCAAGCTTTATGACTATACCGCACAGGCACTTGTTGATGTTTTAGGCGAGGATGTTTTTGTTGGTGCCCATTCAATGACCGTAACAGAAGGTGTCTGGGACGAAGCAATATTTATTGAGCATTGTGCAAAGGGTAAAAACTATAAAACCGGCAAAACAGGTTCACCCATTAAATATCTTTCAGCTTCTTTCTATGATTCAACTCCCGGTGAATATACCGATGGCTACACTCTCCCCGAAACAATTGCTTACATAAGAAACGTTGCAGAAAGCAATGGCTTAACCGACCTTATTTACGGTATCGACGAGGGTAGAATTCTCTGCGGTGTAAACAGCGGTGCAAATAATGACGAGCTTTTAAGCCGTACCTGTGGTTACACTTATCAGGCAGCCTATGATGCTCGCCTTATTGCACAGATGTTCAACAATGACATCGATTATTTCTCAGCCTGGTCATACCTTTCAAACGGTCTTTTAGATGGTAACCCCACAGTAAGCTACCATGTTGCAAAAAATGCCGCTAAAATGGCGGGTGCGAAGCTAGCACGTACCGAAACCACAGAAAAAGGTATTATAATCGGTGGCGAAATTGATTCAGTTTCCGCATTTAACGAGGAAACAAACACACTTCACATTATGGCTTATAACTTTAAAAACGATTTGGATTATAAGCACGATGTACAGCTTACCTTTAATATTAACGCCCCTCAATTCAACGGAAAAAATGTAAAAATCACCACCTATACAATAGATGATGATTGCAATTACTTTGACGAATGGGTTGAAGACAGAAAAACTTATAATATTGGTAACGACTGCTTCAACTGGTCACCCGATGACCCTGAAATTGACAGTACAGTCACTCTTGAAAACCAAGAGGCAAGAGATATTTATTTCAACGAGCTTTACAGTAAATATACCGAATGCTCAAAGCTTGTTCCAACAGAAGAAACTGTAAAGGTTGAAAACGGAAAAATTGTTCTTAACAAAACTCTCAACCCACATGCAGTTGTGTTCTATGAAATAACTGAAGCATAAAAATAAACTGCTTTACTCTTTTTTATTAAAGGGTAAAGCAGTTTTTCTGTTAATCTTCTATATTACCTCTGTCAAAAAGCGGTGAATTGAAAAAGTCGTTAAGTGAAATTCCAAGCCCATCACATATTTCATAAATAATTCTTAATTTCATACTTGGGTATGAACATTTCATTATGGTGCTTAATGTAGATTGTGGCACACCGCTCTTTAGGTATAACTGATATTGAGTGAGATTATTTTCTTCACATAATTCTTTTATTCTTGTTGCAACAGCTTCATTTAAATACACTTTCTCCACCCCTCTATACTTCATCTGCACGATAAAAGTATAGAATACTGCACCACAAACATACTTCGGGTACTTGATATTTATTTTCTTTTATGCTATTATTTTTGCATAATTATTTGTTGTGGGTGGATTTATGATTACAAATTTAACGGTGGTAAAAGAATTAAAATTATATAAAAAAATATATAAACACCTTTTTAACTCTATTACTCACATCATAGAAATATGCAAAGACCCTGTTGCAAAAGATTTGCTTATTGTAGCACAACAAGAAACAGAAGAAATATATGTATCGGAAGATGTGTCATAAAAAAATCAACACTTCAAAACTTTTGAAAAAGTTTTGAAGTGTTGTGTTATTACTTACCGGCTTTTTTAGAATATTTTAATTTGTATATAATTCTCATAAGGTTGGAATCAAGTGCGCTTAAAGGCTTAACATCTGCATAAAGCTCTGCGCCAACTGCAGTTTTAGCAGCTTTTTCCATAACCAATTCAACTGCCTCTGCATCATACTGGTTACCTGCAACGCAAACTGCGCCGTTATCCTTAACAAGAACTGCATTTTTATTTCCAAGAGCTCTTGCAACCTTTTTGCTTGTTTTGAGAGTGTTCCCGGGGTTAAATGTTGCGCATTTAACAACAGGTCCGCAAAGCTGAGCAAAGTCATCAAGAAGGGGTTTCATTGTTTTGCCTTTTCTTGACATTGCAACAACAAAGTCATTCTTTGTATGACGGATGAATTTAACATCCTCTCTCTTTTTATAAATTGCCCAGTGCATGTCTGCGCTGTCGGGGATTTCTCCACCGCCTACCCATGCACCGCTCTTTGTATCGATGATAGCTGCGGTCTTTCCTTCTTCACCAACGAAGAAGCAATTGCCTTTTCTTTCACTGTCGCAAGGAGCAAATTCCTTTGCAGGTTTATATTTGTTACCGGATTTGAAAACATCAGTAACATAATCAACAACACCGCTGAATGTATCAACTGCTTTGCCTGAAACCTCTGCGCAACGAGCAGCAATAAATTTCTCGCAAACTCTTTCAAGAGCATTTGCAACTGCGAAAGCATCTTCATAGCTTTCACCGAGGCAAACTGCACCATGATGCTTCATAATAGCTGCTTTTGATGTTGAACGCTCCAAAGCACCGATAACGCCCTGACGAAGCTTGGGCTGACCGGGAAGACCATAGGATGCGCAAGGTACATCTGTTCCGAGAATTTCTGCATCTTCGCCGTCAATATTGTTAATATCAAGACCGAGAGTGCTTACAACGGAAGCATTCTTCTGATGAGTATGAATAACAAAATTGATGTTGGGGCGAAGCTCATAACAGGATGCGTGAATACCTTTTTCGGATGAGGGTTTAACATCACCCTCATAAGAAAGGTCTGCAATATTAACGAGAACAATATCATCGGGAGTAAGAACATCATAAGCCATACCGCTGGGAGTGATAACAAACTGCTTATCGTTAACTCTGCAGCTGATATTACCCCAGGTTCTTACAATAAGACCTGCTGCTAAAAGCTCGTGACCGGCTTTAATGACTAATTCTTTTGCTTCTAAAATATCCATAAATTGATTAACTCCTTTCTTAAAAAAGAAACCTTTACAAGTGAGGAGTGAGGAGTGAGGAGTGAGGAGTGTCGGGGAAGCTTCGCTTCCAAACATTTATAATTGCGTCGCAGACCCTACACTGGCATCTGGCATCTGGCGACTGGCATCTCATATATCTCCAATCTCAATTCTTCATTCCTAAAAAAGCCACGGGAAAAACCGTGGCTCTTCTTTTTTAAAATTATTCTTTAACTGCAACGTTTGCAAATACTCTGTCAAATCTTCTGAGAGCTTCGTCGATAAGCTCAGGTGTGTACTGAGCGTTAGTGTAAAGACGGCTACCTGCAAGAGTAACAAGACCTTCTGCCATGTATGCTGCACCCATATGCTGCATTTCTTTCTTTCTTTCGCTTGTTGCGGAAAGAACACCGGGAATTTCCCAGGGTTTGGACCAGTTGATTGAGTAGTGCATTGTACCTACTGTATCAATGTGGCAAACTGAACCCTGGTTGAAAGCAACGAAGGGAAGGTTATATTTCTTAATGAGCTCCTGAAGACCCTTTGTAAGTCTGTCACCCATTTCGCCTGCTTTCTGACAAGCATTCTGTTTGTCAATTTCTTCAAGTGTGTAGTAACCTGCAACGCAAGAAAGAGGAGTTGCAGCCATTGTACCGCCCATAAATGCTTTCTTAACTTTTTCACCGCTTGCATCAAGACCTGCACCGAGGTATTTCATATATTCTTTCTTACCACCGATACCGCCTGCACCGGGATAACCACCTGCGATAACTTTACCGAAGATAGTAAGGTCAGGAGAAACGCCAAAGTAACCCTGAGCACCTGCCATACCGATACGGAAGCCTGTAACAACCTCATCAAAGATAAGGAGTGCGCCGTATTTACGGCAAAGTCTTTCAACGCCCTTATTGAAGTCTTTATCGAGAGGTCTTGTACCGCTTTCGGGACCGATGGGTTCCATAAATACAGCAGCTGTACCGCCACGGAATTGGTTAAGACGAAGAACTCTTTCAAGAGAATCAAGGTCATTGGGGAAGAATTCCTGAGTATGTTTGAAAAGGTAGAGCGGAACGCCGTGTGCCTGAGTAAATTTTGAACCGGGAACACGAATACTGTAACCGAGCTGGTCAGACCAACCGTGGTAAGCACCACCCATTTTTACGATGTTTTTATTTTTAGTTGCAAGTCTTGCAACACGGATAGCTGCCATACAAGCTTCTGTACCTGAACCGAGCATACGGAACATATCGCAGGTTTCAACGCTGTCGCAGATTTTCTTTGCAAGCTTATATTCAAACTCGTGGAAAAGACCTGTTGAAGGACCGCAAGTATTAAGAAGGTCGATAACCTGATCTCTTACTACCTTGGGGTTGGAACCGAGAACTGTAGGGCCACCTGCCTGAAGGAAATCGAAATACTCATTGCCGTCAATGTCATAGAGCATCATACCGTCTGCCTTTGTGAAAACAAGGGGGAAGGGATAGTTAAATGCAAGGTTATGCTGAACGCCGCCGGGAATAACCTGCTTTGCTTCTTCAATCATTTCCTTACTTTTTGCGCATTTTTTGTCATAGTACTCTTCTTCATACTGTTTGAGCACATCGGGTTTAATTGTGTAAATAGGTTTTTTGATGAGTTCGTCAAGCTGTTTTGTTACCGCTGCAGCATCATGATACTCATTGATTGCGAATCTTGTGTCCATAAAGACACCTCCTAAAATAGAGTTTGATAACAAAAGTGAATTTGTATTCACTTTTATTATACATTATTAAATAAAAATGTCAAGAACGCCTTACATTTAAAGTATACAAAATAAACACGCGGTTTTTATGAACTTTCTATAAGATTTTTGTGAAAACAGCTTGTTTTTTCTTAAACAGAAATTAAACAAGGGTTTTGTGTAATTTTTCAACATATTCCCGTTTAATTATTTTTTAGTATTTGTTGACTTTGCCCGAAACCTCTGCTAAAATATAATGGACTGAATTCTATTTTTAAAAAGGAGGCAATCGCTTTGCAAAATTTAATGGATTCAAAAACACTTGCGTACATAAATATGTATGCGGTTCTCGGTACTTTGGAAAACCTTTGCGAAATCGTTCCCGAAGCATCAGAACTTCTGCAGGGCAAAAAGCCCATTTCAATCGGATTAGAGGTTAAGGACGGTCCCGCGGCTACTCTTTACTTCAAAAACGGCAAATGCCGTATGGAACAGGGTTGCAGTAACTGTGATGTTAAACTCCCCTTCTCTAGCTGTGAAAAATTTAATGGTCTTATTGATGGTACTGTAACTCCCATACCTTCAAAGGGATTTACACACATCAAATTCCTTCTCAAAGAATTTACCGCTCTTACTGATTTACTTTCAAAATATATGAGAGCAAGTGAAGAAGACCTTAAGGACCCTGTTTTCTTTGAGAGAAGCACAATGCTTATGCTTTACACCATCGGTGTTGCCATCGCTCAGATCGGTAACAATGATGAAATCGGTAAATTCAGCGCAAAATATATTGCAGATGGCAGTGTTATGATGGGTATCAAAAACGGTCCCGCAGTTGAGCTTGTCTGCAAAGACCATCGTCTTGTAACTCTCAAAAAAGCTCCCGAGAAATATCGTGCGGCTATGATTTTCGAATCAATCGAAACAGCTCGTGCTCTTTTTGATGGTAATGTTAATGCTCTTACCTGCATCGGTACAGGTAAAATTGAAATGCACGGTCTTGTTAGTATGCTTGACAATGTTAACCGCATACTTGACAGAGTTGCATTATATCTTGCATAAGGAGGTAGCAAAATGAGTGAAAAATTCCCTTTATACAAAACAACAAAATCAGATGAATGGTATGCTCGTGCTGCCCAGGTAATCCCCTCAGGTGTTTACGGACATCTCGGTCCTGCTGAAGGCCAGTTCATTCCTGTTAACAGATGGCCTCGTTTTTCAGAAAAGGCAAAAGGCTCATATTTTTGGGATGTTGACGGAAATAAATATATTGACTATATGTGTGCTTATGGTCCCAATGTGCTTGGCTATGGCGATGAAGATGTTGATGCTGCCGCTATTGAGCAGATAAAGAAAGGAAACTGTGTAACATCTCCCGATAAAATTATGGTTGAATGTGCAGAGCTTCTCGTTGATACAGTAAACTGTGCTGACTGGGCATTCTTTGCAAAAAATGGTAACGATGCTACTCAGGGTGCTATTCTTACCGCTCGTGCTCATACTCACAGAAAGAAACTTATTTTCTTCAACGGTTTCTATCATGGTGTTTCTCCCATGGTTCAGAAAATCGACTATCCCGGTGTTACTCCCGAAGATGTTGCAAACAATCTCTACACTCCTTGGGACGACATTGAAAATTTCAAGAGACTTCTTGCAGAAAACGAAGGCGAAATTGCCGCTGTAATTGCTCAGCCTTACAACCACGGCAACTTTAACGACAACTCTTTCCCCATTGATGGTTTCTGGAAAGAAGTTCGCGAGCTTTGCACAAAGAACGGAATTGTTCTTATTGTTGACGACGTTCGTTGCGGTTTCCGTCTTGACCTTGCAGGTAGTGACCATTTCTTTGGCTTTGAAGCTGATATTATCTGCTTCTGTAAAGCTCTTGCAAACGGCTACAATATGTCTGCTTTCTGCGGTAAGGAATTCCTTAAAAATGCCGCATCAAGCCTTTCATACACAGGTTCTTATTGGATGAGTGCCGTTCCTTTTGCTGCTTGTATAGCAACAATCAACAAGCTCAAAAAGCTGGATGCTCCCAAGCTTTTCGATACACTCGGCAGAGAGCTTACAACAGGCTTCAAAAAAGCAGGTGCAGAACACGGCTTTGACCTTGTTGTTTCAGGTGCTCCCGCACTCTTCTATTTAAGAATTGCAAACGATGATTCTCTTCTTCTTCATCAGGATTGGGTTGCTGAATGTGTAAACCGTGGTTTGTTCATCACATCTCACCACAACCATTTCATTAACGCTTCCCTTACCCACGAAGATATTAACCGCTCTATTGAAATTGCAGAAGATGCATTCAAAGCAGTTAAGAAAAATCATCCCGAATTAGGCTAATATTTTGGAATTAAACCGAGTTTTCGGTTAATCAAATAAACTTTAGGAGGCTTTTATTATGGCTCTTTCAAAACAGGAGTGGCTTGCTCTTGAAAAGAAAGCAAATGAGCTCCGTAACCTCTGCCTTGATACAACTTACTGGGCAGGTTCAGGTCATATCGGTGGCGGTATGAGTGTTATGGACATTATGACAGTGTGCTATCACAAATATATGCACATTAAGGTTGAAGATCCCAACTGGGAAGACCGCGACAGATTCATTCTCAGTAAAGGTCATGCAGGTATTGCTTATGCACCTGTTCTTTGCGACCTTGGCTTCAACGACAAAGAAATGCTTAAAACATTTAACCTTTCAGGTTCAAAAATGGGTATGCACCTTGACTCAAACAAGGTTGTAGGCGTTGACGCTTCAACAGGCTCTCTCGGTCACGGTCTTTCAATCGGTGTTGGTACTGCTCTTGCAGCAAGACTTCTCAAAAAAGACTATAAAACATTCGTTGTTCTCGGTGACGGTGAGCTTGACGAAGGCTCTAACTGGGAAGCAGCAATGAGTGCGGCTCATTTCAAGCTTACAAACCTTATCACTTTTGTTGACCGTAACCACAATATGATTGACGGTAACACAGAAGATGTTATGGCTCTTGAACCCCTTGCAGACAAATGGGAAGCATTCGGCTTTATCGTTAAGAAAATTGACGGTAACAACATCAAGGAGCTTTGCGAAGCTATTGACTTTGCTTATGAAAACGAAACCGATAAACCCGTTCTTATCCTTTGCGATACAGTTAAGGGTTGCGGTATCGACTTTATTGAAGGCGATTTCAGATGGCACTACGGTGCATTTGATGATGAAAAATACGAAAAGGGTAAAAAATCTCTTGAAGAAACTTATCAGAAACGTGTTGCACGTGCAGAAAAGGAGGCTGAATAATTATGGCAGGCGGATTAAGTTACACAGCTGAACAATCAACATCTCTCTCCACAGCCGAAATTTACGGTCAGGCTCTTGTTGAATTGGCAGAAGCACATCCTGAGGTTGTTGCTCTTACTGCTGACCTTGC
>JAZQMA010000057.1:0-147308 GCA_045543035.1 Acutalibacteraceae bacterium
ACGACATGGCTACGATCCGACTTAGCAAAAATGCTCAAGCATTTTTCAACTGTTTCAATACTGTCAAAAATTGCTTCCTTATCCTCCTGCATATCCTTGTTATATGCAAGTGGTAAGCCCTTGAGAGAAGTAAGAAGTGCAAAAAGATCACCGTAAACTCTGCCTGTTTTACCTCTTACAAGCTCTGCCATATCGGGGTTTTTCTTCTGGGGCATAATGCTTGAGCCTGTGGTGTAAGCATCGTCAAGCTCTACAAACTTAAACTCCCAGGAGGACCAGAGAATAACCTCCTCTGAAAATCTTGAAAGGTGCATCATAATAACAGAAAATGCACTCATAAGCTCAACACAGAAATCCCTGTCAGAAACTCCGTCAATGCTGATCTGCATAATTCCGTAGAAGCCTAATTTTTTTGCCTCAAATTCTCTATCTGTGTCGTAGGTTGTACCTGAAAGGGCACAGGAGCCAAGAGGTGAATAGTTCATTCTTCTTACTGCATCCTGAAGTCTTCCGCAGTCACGCATAAACATCTGGGCATAAGCGAGTAAATGGTGAGCAAATGTGATAGGCTGTGCTCTTTGAAGATGAGTGTAACCGGGAAGAATTGCATCCTGATTTTCAGCTGCTTTATCGCGGATAACCTCAATAAGACTGTAAAGCAAATCGTTTACTTTTTCAGCCTCGTCGCGAAGGTAAAGTCTTATATCAACTGCAACCTGGTCATTACGGCTTCTTGCAGTGTGAAGACGCTTACCAACATCACCTTTTCTCTGGGTCAACTCACTTTCGATAAACATATGTATATCTTCTGCATCGCTGTCAAAAGTAAGCTTTCCGCTTTCAATATCTTCTAAAATGCCTGAAAGACCATCAACAATTTCCTCGCAGTCCTTTTCGGTAATGATGCCTTGTTTTGCAAGCATTCCCGCATGTGCTATTGAACCGCCTATATCCTGACGGAACATTTTGCAGTCAAAGTGAAGTGACGAGTTAAAATCATCTGCTTCCTTATCAAGAGCTTTTGTAAACCTGCCTGCCCACATTTTATCCATAATAATTTATACCCTTTCAAAAACCATTTTTGCACATTCGGAAAAAGCACCGAATGTGCAAAGTACATAATTATTGATTGAACAATTTAATTTATAATTGCGTCGCAGACCCTTAACTCTGGCATCTGGCGACTGGTAGCTAAATAATTATTTATCGAGAGAATCAAGACCTGCTTTTTCTCTCATATTTGCCATAACCTTGATGGGAAGACCATAAAGGTTAATGAAGCCTGCGCTGTCCTTCTGGTCATATACTTCATCCTCATCAAATGTTGCCATATCAGCATCATAAAGTGAGTAAGGAGAGCAAACACCTGCGTTAATCATATTACCCTTGTAAAGCTTAAGCTTAACATCACCTGTAACTGTTTCCTGAGTTGAATCAACGAAAGCAAGAATTGCTTTTGTGAGAGGTGTGTACCACTGTGCATTGTAAGTGAGTTCTGCAAGCTTCTGAGCAACAAGTGCTTTATAATGAGCTGTTTCTTTATCAAGGCAGATTGTTTCAAGAACTGAGTGCGCTTTATAAAGGATTGCTCCACCGGGAGTTTCATATACGCCACGGCATTTCATACCAACAAGTCTGTTTTCAACGATGTCAAGAAGACCAATACCGTTTGCACCACCAAGCTCATTAAGCTTAGTAACAAGCTCAACTGCACCCATTTCAACACCGTCAACTGCGGTGGGTACACCTTTTTCAAAGTGAATTGTAACATAAGTGGGTTTATCGGGAGCCATCTCGGGAGAAACGCCCATTTCCAAGAAACCTTCTTTATTGTAAAGAGGTTCATTCATTGGGTCTTCAAGGTCAAGACCTTCGTGAGAAAGGTGCCAGATATTTTTATCTTTTGAATAGTTTGTTTCTCTGTTGATTTTAAGAGGAACATTGTGTGCCTCTGCATAAGCAATTTCTTCTTCTCTGGATTTGATGTCCCATTCTCTCCAGGGAGCGATGATAGGCATATTGGGAGCAATTGCTTTGATTGCAAGCTCAAATCTTACCTGGTCATTACCTTTACCTGTACAACCGTGGCAGATAGCATCTGCGCCTTCTGCAATAGCGATTTCAGCAATTCTTTTTGCAATGGGAGGACGAGCAAAAGCAGTACCGAGAAGATATTCTTCATAAATTGCACCCGCTTTAACACCGGGGAACACATAATCTTCAAGAAATTCTTTTGTAAGGTCTTCAATATAAATTTTAGAAGCACCTGTTGCAATTGCTTTTTCTTCGAGGCCTTCAAGCTCACTTGCCTGACCAACGTTACCTGAAACTGCAATAACCTCGCAGTTGTTATAATTTTCTTTAAGCCAGGGGATTATGATTGATGTATCAAGACCGCCTGAGTAAGCGAGAACTACCTTCTTAATGTTTTTCTTATCCATTTTTATTTCCTCCAAATTGCAAGTTTTGCAAAAATATTCATTCGATATGCATAGTTATACACCTTTAGTATAAAAAAGTCAACCTTTTTGAATAAATAATTTCGTTTTTATTTATTTTTGACCATTTGCAACAAAAACCCTTGTTTTGTTTATGTTTTTTGTGTATTTTTCAGTACATTTTTATGCAGTTGTTTTTTATATTTATAATGTAATACACATAACCATATACAACACCCTGCATATTTTTGCATATTATTCATTTTTTATGCATACAACTCACTAACGCACATAAAAATGTGCAATATTATATATATTATCCTTATCCTTATCCTTATCCTTGTCCTTGTCCTTATCCTTGTCCTTATCCTTGTCCTTATCCTTATCGGTATATTTTTTATACGGTCGTATTTTTGGGTATACGTTCGTACATTTTTTATTATGCGTTGGCATAAATCCAGGAAACAATAGCGGAACGGATAAATCCGTTCCCTACATTATACTTGCATCGCAGACCCGAAACTTTCCACTTTCAACTTTCAACTTGCAACTAAAAAACGCCCGACAAAGTCGAGCGTTTTTGATTAAAGAACATATATAATAATATCTCTTCTGCCCCAGGTTCTGCACTGCGCCTCGGAATTCATATACAAGTCAACTGTCCAGTCAACATCGTAGATGTAGCTACCTGTATCAGCAGCGATACAATAACCGTAAACATAACGTCCGTCTGCAGAAACGATATACATTTCTGTACCATAGGGAATTTCTTTGGGGTCAACTGCAATATAGCCTGTTTGCGCCCTTTTACCTGTTGAAGTAATACCACCGGGAATGCAATATGCAGTTGCCTGAGCATTGATAACTGATTTGTAGTTAGTGGGCAAACCATTCGCACCGATTTTAAGGTATGAAGGCTCTGCCATTTCACTGATAGGTGTTCCAACAGGAAGACCTGTTGTTACAGCATTTACCTTTGTACCAACCTGAACAAGCTCTCTCTGAGGATTTTCAATAACTTTTTCAGATTTCTTTTCACTGCTGAGAAGCTCACCATTTATATAGGTATCTTCATAAACAATTGCTTTTGTACCCTCTTTACCGCTTTCAAGAGTTCTTGTGCGATTTCTGTAAAGAGAATCGGAATAGGTATATTCTGTTTGGTAAGGAATTGCTTCTTCCTCTGTTCTCTCTTTGGTTTCAACTCTGTAAACCACAATTTCCATTTTGTTTTTGAGTTCTTCTTCGAGAGCAGGTAATGTGAAATCTTCACCCTTTAATTCAACACCGAGAACATTTAAAGCATCCTCAACTGTTTTACCGGAAACCTTTTTAGTAATAGTTTTTCCGTCAACTGTAAGAGTGATTTTATAAATATCATAGATTTCGATTGTCATACCGTCTTCTAAAAGTGTATCTGCAGAATAGTTAAGTGCAGTACCTTTTTTGAGAGTGATTTCTGCTTTTTCGAGAGCATCCTTAACTGTGCCTAAAGCATAAACGGTATTTTTTGTGCCGTCAAAGCCTTCAATTGTAACTTCAACGCCTCTTCTGATAATAATGGCACTTCCGTCTTTTCCATCAAAATTTGAAAGGTTAACTTCATCAGCCTTTTCTTCGTTGATTTCAATTCCTTCATCTTTGAGAATTTCATCAGCGGTGTTTTTTGATGTCAAAACCTCTGTAACCGAGCTACCGTCGTAAATTGTAACGTTGTACATTACGGGCGGTACGGCGAACGCTGTAGCTGAAACGAAGAATACAACCGCTAAAATCAAAAGAGCAATTCTTTTGAGCGGCGAATGAACAGACGTTTCGCCTATTTTTCTGACTGTCATGGTATAAATATCTCCTTAGACAAGCAACTTCTCTGTTTTTATAATTATGTTTTTGGCATTCCTGCCGTGAAAAGCTGCCGTTGTAGGCGTTTTTATCAGCAATAAAAAGTTGAATTGTCACCGTTTCAACTTGATATTACCAGTAAAAATGCCGTAGTTATCCGATGGCATTTGGTATTATAACCAAGTTTTCTTAAAAGTCAAATAATTAAAAATGTGCTTTTTGTTGACTTTTCACAAAGGTTTTGAACACAAATTCAAGCTACCCCCTACATTTTGTGGCGAATTCTGGGAGAACCACAATTATTTACTCAATTCTTTTGGCAAAAGTGCAGAAATTACAATCTGTAACTTTTACCCCTGTTTTTGACCCATTTTTTGCCAAATTCTTCTCAAATTGTAATTATTTGTTGACAGAAAACCCATTTTTAACCATAATATATATACTATATATATAATTACCGTGCGTAGCACCCGACATTTTGCATTTTGCATTTTGCACTTTGCATTTCAAAGAGGTTCTCTATGACTATATCTATTCCTGACAATGTAAAAATAATACTCCAAAGATTAAAAAACGCAGGATTTGAGGCTTTCTGTGTTGGCGGAGCTGTGCGCGACAGTATTATGGGTGTTACCCCCGGCGACTGGGACATTACAACCTCTGCCCGCCCTGATGAAACAAAAGAGCTTTTCAAGGATTTCAGAACTGTTGATACAGGTCTTAAGCACGGAACGCTCACTGTTATAATTGACAGAACACCTTATGAGGTTACAACATTCCGTATTGATGGTGAATATGGCGACAACCGCCATCCCGAAAATGTTACATTCACAAGTAAAATCGGTGATGACCTTGCAAGAAGAGATTTTACGGTAAACGCTCTCGCATATAACGAAGAAAACGGTCTTGTGGATTTATACGGCGGACAGGATGATATATATAATAGTATAATAAGAACAGTCGGAGATGCAGACACTCGTTTTCAGGAAGACGGTCTTCGGATTATGAGAGCTTTACGTTTTTCTGCCACTCTCGGATTTGAAATTGAAGAGAAAACAAGAAAATCCATTCATAAAAACAAAGACTTACTTAGAAACATTTCTGCCGAAAGGCTTACTGTTGAATTAACAAAGCTTATCTGCGGTAAAAATGCTTTTAATATTCTTATGGAATATCCCGATGTACTTTCAGTATTCATTCCTGAAATTGCTCCTGCAGTGAATTTCACTCAATACGGAAAGAAACACGCTTATGATGTTTGGGAGCACATCTGCCACACAGTTGACACAATTCCTCCTGACAGAATACTAAGACTGACTATGCTCTTGCACGATTTAGGTAAGGTGCCCACCCATAAATTAAACGACAAAGGCGACAGCACATTTAAAAATCACGCTACAGTTGGCGGTGAAATGGCAAAAGAAATACTGACACGCCTTAAATTTGATAAAAAGACTATTAACAGAGTTTCATTCCTTGTTGGTTGCCACGATTTTGAGCCACCTGAAACAAAAATTGAACTTAAAAAGCACTTAAAAACCAAAACCCCCGAAGATATAAAAACTCTTCTTGTTATCAAGAAAAGTGACAGGGGTGCTTTAAGCGAAAGCTATCGCGATATAAGTAAAGGTACGACACAAACTTTAAAATGGCTTGAAGAAATCGAAAACAATAACGAATGCTGCACAATTCCTCAACTTGCAGTAAACGGCAAGGATTTGGAAAAGAAAGGTCTTAAAGGTGAAGAAATAGGAAACACTCTTAACTCTCTTTTAGATGCAGTTATCGAAAACAAAGTGAAAAACACTAAAACAGATTTGTTGACATATATATTATAATAGTATAGAATAAAATATATATGGACTTAAAAGAAAGGGTGGTAAAATGCGTACTGCACATTCTCTCAACTTTGGTTGGAAATATTCTCCCGAATTTTCGGAGGATATGATAAAAGCTTCTTTTGATGACAGTAAATTCCAGACTGTTGATATTCCCCATACAAACAAAGAATTACCCTTGAACTATTTTGACGAAAAAAGCTATCAGTTTGTCAGCTGTTATCGTAAGAATTTTGACATCGGTAAAAAAGCAAAGGGCAAAAGATATATTCTTCATTTTGAAGGTGCTTCTCTTTATTCAAAGGTTTATCTTAACGATGAATTCATCGGTGAATATAAGGGTGCATACAATGCTTTTTCATTTGATATTACAGATAAAATAAAAGCAAAAGGCAATTTACTTGTTGTTGAGCTTGACTCAACTGAAAGAAAAGAAATTCCTCCCTTTGGTAATGTTGTTGACTACCTTGTTTATGGCGGTATTTATCGTGAAGTATGGCTTGAAGAGGTAAGCGAAACATATATTGACAATGCCTTTGTCAGAACTCTCAATGTTCTTCAACCTAAAAAGGTTCTCGATATTGATGTAACTCTTTCTGAAAGCGCTAAGGGTGAATTGACCTTTACCCTTTTTGATGGCGATAAAGTTATCGATGAAAAGAAAACAGATTTCAGCGGACGAGTTATCAATGCTAAATGGGCAGTATCGGGTGTTGAGCTCTGGGACACTGAAAACCCCAAGCTTTATACACTCAAAGTAAAGCTTGATGACAAAGATGAAATTTCTGTTCGCTTCGGTTTCAGAGAATGCAGATTTTTAACAGATGGCTTCTATCTCAACGGTAAAAAAATTAAAATCCGAGGTCTTAACCGCCATCAGAGTTATCCTTATGTTGGCTATGCTATGCCCAAAAATGTTCAGAAGGCTGATGCAGATTTACTTAAATATGAATTAGGTGTTAACCTGGTAAGAACCTCTCATTATCCCGATAGTGTTCATTTCCTTGATCGCTGTGATGAAATCGGTCTTTTGGTATTTACCGAAATGCCTTCATGGCAACATTTAGGCGAGGGTGAATGGAGAGATATTTGCCTTGATAATGTTCGCAGAATGGTTCTCCGTGACAGAAACCACCCCTGCGTTATTCTCTGGGGAGTTCGTGTTAACGAAGGCCTTGACTGTGACGAATTCTATGAGCAGACTAATGCTCTTGCAAGAGAGCTTGATAACACCCGTCAGACAGGTGGCGTAAGAAATATGCCTTTCAGCCATCTTCTTGAAGATGTTTATACTATGAATGACTTTATTCATTCCGGTAGCTTTATAAATCTCTTACCCCCTGCTTTTGTTACAAAGAGCCTTACTGCACCTTATCTTGTTACAGAGCATAACGGTCATATGTTCCCAACAAAGAGCTTTGATAAAGAAGGTGTCCGAGCTGAACACGCTCTGCGACACACAAGAGTTCTCAACTCCGCCTACGGCAACCCAAGAACCAGCGGTGCTATCGGTTGGTGTATGGCAGACTACAACACACATAAAGACTTTGGCAGCGGTGACAGAATCTGCTACCACGGTGTTACAGATATGTTCCGCGTTCCCAAAATGGGTGCGGCAATTTACCGCTCTCAGCAGGATGACAAGCCCTTCCTTGAGGTAACATCTGCTATGGATATTGGTGAGCATCCCGGTGGAACAATCGGTGATGTCTGGGTATTCACAAACTGCGATTATGTTAAGCTTTATAAAAACGGCAAATATACAAGTACAATTTACCCCGACAGCTCTAAATTCAAAAATCTTCCTCATCCCCCGATGATTGCATCTGACTTTATAGGTGATTCATTGGTAACAGATGACGGACTTGAACCCAAAGCAGCAGCTCTTCTTACAGATACTCTTATTGCAGCTCAGACAAAGCAATGGAAATTGCCACCCTCAAAATTCCTTAAAGCAGGTGCTGCAATGGTTGTTGGCAAAATCCCCTTCGGCAGAATGTTTGACATTGTTACAAAATATGTTGGCGGTTGGGGTAACGAGCAGATAACCTATGCTTTCGAGGGTTATAAGGACGGTGAATGCGTTGCAACAGTTGTAAGAACTGCTGTTACAGAGCTTCACCTCGATGTTAAAGCAGATGCTACTGTTCTTAAAGAAGAGGATACTTACGATGCAACAAGAATTGAAATCGTTGCAAAGGACCAGAACGGTAACAGAGTTCCCTTTGCGGACAGTTCTGTTAAGGTAACAGTTAAAGGTGCGGCAGAAATTATCGGACCTTCCGAATTCCCCCTTATCGGTGGCGACAGGGCATTCTGGATAAGAACCAACGGTAAAAAAGGCGATATTACAGTTACCATTGATGCTAAAGGCATCGAAAAGGTTAAACTTGACTTAAAGAGCGAATAATACTATAATAGTAGCCCCTTTTAAATCAAGGGGCTAAAACATAAAAGGAGATAAGAAAATGAGCAAACAGCCCTATTACATTACCACTGCAATTGCATATACCTCAAGAAAACCCCATATCGGAAACTCTTATGAAATTGTTCTTTCCGATGCTTTAGCAAGGTTCAAACGAATGCAGGGCTATGACGTTTTCTTCCAGACAGGTACTGACGAGCACGGTCAGAAAATCGAGGAATATGCTGCTGCGGCAGGTGTTTCACCCAAAGAATATGTTGACAAGGTTGCAGGCGAAATCAAAGACATTTGCGATTGCCTCAACACAACCTATGATAAATTCATTCGCACAACTGACAAAGAACACGAAGAATCCGTACAGAAAATCTTCAAAAAGCTTATTGATAAAGGCGATGTATATAAGAGCGAATATGAAGGTTGGTACTGTGTGCCCTGCGAAAGCTTCTTCACTGATTCTCAGCTCGTTGACGGTAAATGCCCCGACTGCGGAAGAGAAGTTCGCAAAGAAAAGGAAGAAGCATACTTCTTCAAAATGAGCAAATATCAAAAACAGCTTGAAGAATATATTGAAGCAAATCCCAACTTCATTTATCCTGAAAGCCGTAAGAAAGAAATGATAAATAACTTTATCAAGCCCGGTCTTCAGGATTTGTGCATTTCACGTTCTACATTCAAATGGGGCATTCCCTTCCCCGGTGATGAAAAGCATGTTATCTATGTTTGGGTAGATGCTCTTCTCAACTATATTACAGGTCTTGGTTATGACCCCGAAAACAATTCAGAAATGTATAAGAAATACTGGCCCGCTAATGTTCACATTATCGGTAAAGATATTCTTCGTTTCCACACTATTTACTGGCCCATTATGCTTATGGCACTCGGTGAGCCTCTTCCCAAACAGGTATTCGGTCACCCCTGGCTTCTTTCAGGTAATGATAAAATGAGCAAATCCCGTGGCAATGTTATTTATGCTGACGACCTTTGCAACCGCTTCGGTGTTGACGCTGTGCGTTACTATCTTCTTTCCGAAATGCCTCATGCACAGGACGGAACAATCACCTATGAAACAATTATCGAGCGTTTCAATTCCGACCTTGCAAACACTCTCGGAAACCTTGTTAACCGTACAGTTGCTATGAACAACAAGTATTTTGACGGTGTTATTCAGTCACCCGATGCTAAAGAAGAAATTGACAACGAGCTTGTTACAATGGCTCTTGATACTCTTCCTCAAGTTACAAAATTACTTGATACCTACAAGGTAAGCGATGCACTTTCAAAAATATTTGACCTTGCAAAACGTTGCAACAAGTATATTGACGAAACAATGCCCTGGGCACTTGCTAAGGATGAAGAAAAGAAAGACAGACTGGGCACAGTTCTTTATAACCTTATTGAAGGTATCCGCTTTATTGCAGTTCTTCTCCAGCCCTTTATGCCCGAAACAAGCGTTAAAATCCTTGAGCAAATCGGCACAGATGTTAACACTCTTGATTCTCTCGCAGAATTTGGCGCAGTTAAAGCAGGTGATAAGGTAGGAGTTGCAACTCCCCTCTTCTCACGTCTTGATGTTGAAAAAACTCTTGTAGAAATTGAAGCTTCTCTTCCCCAGCCTGAAGCAGAAGAAGAGGAAGAAAATGAAATCGTTGGTCTTGCTGAAATTCAGTATGATGATTTTGCTAAAGTAGAGCTTCGAGTTTGCGAAGTAATTGACTGCAAACCCATTAAAAAAGCTAAAAAGCTTCTCGAACTCACCCTTAATGACGGCACCAAAGAACCCCGAACAGTTGCATCAGGTATTGCAAAATGGTACAAGCCCGAAGAGCTTATCGGCAAAAAGGTTATCGTTGTTGCAAACCTTGCTCCCAGAACTCTCTGCGGTGTTGAAAGCCACGGTATGATTCTTGCAGGTGAAATCACCGAAGACGATATTAAAGTTGCATTCGTTGACGGTCTTCCCGCAGGAACACAGTTGAGCTGATTAGATGCCAATCGCCAGTTGCCGGTATTATAACATCAGTTTTAATGTTCTGAATATTTTTAAGTATTAATTATGTATAATAACATTTTTGATTCACACGCACATTACACAGATAAGGCGTTTAATGACGACCGTGAAAATATGCTCGGCTCTCTCAAAGAGTCGGGCATTTGCGGTGTTATAAATTGCGGTGCAGATTTAGAAAGTTCAAAAGCAGCTTTAGAGCTTTCAGATAGATATGATTACATTTATTTCGCTTGCGGTATTCATCCCGAAGAGGTTGAAAATCTTCCCCAAAACTATATCGAAATATTAAAAGATATTGCCAAACACCCTAAATGCGTTGCAATCGGTGAAATCGGACTTGATTATTATTGGCGACAAGATACAAAAGAAAAGCAGAAAGAAGTTTTCGAAAATCAGATTCTTCTTGCAAAAGAACTCCGATTACCCATAATCGTTCATGATAGAGAAGCTCACGGAGATGCTCTTGAAATTCTCAAAAAGCATAAGCCAAAAGGAGTTTTGCATTGTTTTTCAGGTAGCGTTGAAACTGCAAAAGAGGTTTTAAAGCTTGGAATGTATATAGGCTTTGGCGGTGCATTAACCTTTAAAAATGCAAGGAAAGCTGTTGAAGTTGCAGAAATGCTCCCCCTTGACAGACTTCTTCTTGAAACAGACTGTCCCTATATGGCGCCTGTACCAATGAGAGGAAAAAGAAATGATTCAAGCCTTATTCCATACGTTGCAGAAAAAATAGCAGAAATAAAAAGCACCGATGCACAATCGGTGCTTGATATTGCAACTAAAAATACAAAAGAATTATTTAACATATAAAGACATAAAAACAGTACAGTAAAACGGATTACGATTTACTGTACTGTTAATTTTTAGCCTATTGCTTCAGGGCCATCAATAATTTCTCCGCCTTCTGAAGGTTCATCGGGAACATCTTAAATTTCGGGAAAATCAGGAATTGTAGGAACATCAGGCTCTGCAGGAACGTCAGGCTCTACGGGAACGTCGGGCACCGTGGGAATATCAGGATTTGCTGTAGGACCATCAGGAATTTCTTCAGGAATTACAGGTTCATCAGGAACACCCTCGATTTCCGGAAAATCAGGAATTGTGGGAATATCGGGTTCTGTGGGAACATCGGGAATTGTGGGAACATCGGGTTCTGTAGGTTCCTCGGGGTCAATAGGATCTTCAGGCTCTACAGGTGTTTCAGGTTCCTCAGGAAGTGCCCATAAGAAATCAACACCAATTTCGTTTGTAGCCTCGCCTCTTAAAGGTGCGGAAACTGAAATTGTATAAGTATATTGAACACCTTGAACAATTGTGTCATCCACATACTTTAATTCATCACCTACAAAAACAAATCCGAGAAATTCCCATTCTGTATCTGCAGTTTTTCTTAAAACTTTATAATACTGACCATTAGCAACCTCATCCCAGGTAATTACTGCAACAGTTCTGTCATCAACAAGTTCTTCTTTTGCAATAATTCCTGCAACAGGCTCAACAGGGACACGTACTGTTGCTGTTTTACCTTCTTCATTATGAATACTGTCTCTGTCGGATGCTACCGCTTTAACAGTGTAATAATAGGTGATTTCTGTATCAACATCATCGTCGGTAAAGGTAAATGTTTCTTCTGTAATTTCTGTTGCCCCAACAGTTCCTATTTTCTTCCATGCTTCTTCACCTGAAGCTTTTCTGTAAACCTCATAGCCTTCTGCAAATTCAACCGGAGCAAAGTTTACTGTAATATAAGAACCATCTTCACTAAATGTTCCGATAGCATCGAATTCAACTGCCACAAGAGGTGCATGGGGGAATTTTGCACTAGCAGTTTTTTCGGTAGAAACCTTACCTGCTTTAATTGCTTTTGCTGTATAGGTGTATTCTGTTCCAATAGCTATATCTTCATCTTTATACTCTGTGATACCCATTACAGCATCAAACACGCCAAGTGAAACCTTATCATCGCCAATGCTCTTGAAAAGCTCTATGCTTTCTACAGTTTCATCAAAGCTCCAATTAACAATAATATTGGGAAGCTCTGTTTCTGTTGCAGGATTAAACTGAGCGGTAATATCTGTAACCTCAACAAAGTTCTTCATTCCCACTGTATCGTAATCACTCTTATAGCCATCTGCTTCTGCAGAAACTGTATAGCTGAATGGTGTTGTTTTTGCTTCTTCAGAGGTATCAACATAAGAATTGAGAGAATAAGAACCGATTGTTTCCCATTTTCCGCCAACAGCTTTTCTGTGGATATAGTAAGCATCTGCACCCTCAACTGCGCTCCAATTAAGAACCGCTCCGCTATCTGTAACCTCGATATTTTCCATAAGAGGTCTGTTGAGAGCAACAATGTAAACAGAATTATATCTGCTTCTCGCAGAACCGTTAATTGCTCTTACCGCATAACGATACTGAACACTATTTTTTACTGAAGTATCGTAATAAGTTGTTGATGTAACTTTACTTGCAATGCACTTGAAGTCACTTTCACCGGGAGCACGTCTGTAAATATTATAGCTTGTTGCACCTTTTATAGAGCTCCAGCTTATTTTAACATTTACATTACCGTTCTCTGCAGTAACATTTCCAAGCTTTGCAACAGGATTTGAAAGGAACATATTTTTGATACCTGTTCTGTTATAGTAACTTGTATCCTTACCTTTCAATGCTTTAACTGAATATTGATAGGTATATCCTGATTTTTTAGTTACTTTATCAAGATAAGAAACCTTAGAACCGCCTTTAACAGTTGCAATTTCGGTCCATTCATCAGCAGAGTTGATTTTTCTGTAAATTTTATAGCTATCTGCACCTGAAACCTTTTTCCAGGTTACCTTTGCTCTGTTGCTTGAATCAAAGGTAACTGTTCCCAGCTTAGGCATTGCAATATATTTTTCTGTTATACCTTTGGAATTATATGAACCGATATTATTTTTACTTACGGGTTTAACTGTGTAAGTATATGTTTTTCCACTGGTAGCGGTTTTATCTGTATAATATTTTTTAGTTGTTGAACCTATTTTTTTCCATCCTGATGAGGTTTTTCTGTATACGTAATACTTTTCCGCCTCTTCATTAGCATCCTTCCATGTGATTTTCACACCATCTGTGTATGAATATGCTTTTTTCAGAATGGGTGCTCTCATATAGTTGAAATCAATACCATCTGAATTATAGGTGCTTTTGTTTGAACCGTTAACTGCTCTGACTGAATAGGAATAATACCAATCTGTTCTTGTTGCTTTTTTATCAACATAAGTAACTGTATTTTTACCCTTTACGGTAGCAATTTTTTTCCATTCTGAACTGCTTAAAGAACCACCCTTACGGTAAATCTCGTAACTTTTCGCACCGGAAACAGCTTTCCAGGTAAACTTTGCATAACCCGAAGAGGTTGTGCCTTTCACATCAACAAGCTTTGGAGTTGCAAGATATGTTATTGAAAGACCTTTCTTATTATAAAGGCTTTTGTAATCTCCGTCATAACATCTTACAGTGTAAGTATATTTCTTACCGCTTTTTACGGATGAATCAGTAAATGTATATGCACCTTTGCCGAGAGTCTGAATGGTTGTCCATTTCTTTTCACCCTCCGCTTTTCTCATAACCTTATATTTAGTTGCAGTTGTAATAGGTGACCAGGTGATTTTAACACCCTTAGATGTATTTTTCACTGAACTGAGACTGACTGTTTTTTTGCTCAAACGGTCGATTTTAATTTTAAATGTTTCAATAGAATCGGTATCAATAACATCGCCGTCATCTCTTGAAACATATGTATAGCATTTTCCGTAATATGTTCCGCTGGATGTGCTTTTAAAGTTCCATGCAATTGCAAGAGGTGTGTTCCCCTTTGATGAACTGAATTCACCGGACATACTTCTGATGAGATTCTTATAACCTTTATCGGCATAAATCTCAACAGCATAATTAGCGTTGCTTTTACCCTCGCTTATTCGCATAAAGTAAAGGTTTGCTTTATCCCCATAGAAAGTAAAGCTTGTTTTGCGGGCTTCAAGCTTTGAATCAGTGGGAACAATCTGCCCGTATTTGTTGTCATAGGATGCGCTTTTATCAGCAGCAAATGAAACTACCGCTACTGCACCTATAACAAGCAATGTAACAAGAAGTGTGAGAAGCACTTTTGTTTTTCTACCTGTTTTTTTCATGGAATAACCTCCAATGGTTTAATTTCTCATACATTATAATATATAACTTTGTTCATTTCAATAATAATTTGTGAAATAAATGTTACCAATTTATCGACATTTTTCATTTTTTGCATTTTATTAAAACACCGTTCATACTCTTAATTTTTTGTTAAAATATTTTAGAAACACTAACCAAAAAAAACGCTTCATTTTTGGCGGTATAAATCTTTGTTTTTTCATTGATTTTTATACAAAAAAATGTTATTATGTATGAGTATAATTAGGTTAACTATGAGGTGTATGATGGCTACGGACAGCACACAGAACGGAAATGTTCAGTTATGCAAAGCCGCATTCGATAAAATACCTAAAGAAAAGCGCGACAGAATTTTAAATGTCGCAATTGAAGAGTTTGCAAACAACGGATTTCAGAACACATCTATCCAACAAATTGCAAAAAAATCAGGTATCAGCGTCGGCTCTGTTTACAAATACTTTGAAAATAAGGAAACTCTTTTTTCAATGGTGGTTCATGAGGGAATGTCCTCTCTTGAAGAGCTTCTTATGGGTCTTGCGGATTCTTCTGACGATATAATCGTAAAAGCAGAAACAATCATTCGCGAGCTTTTGAAATATTCAAGGAAGCATCCCGCTTTGATAAAGCTTTATTGCCAACTCACCACCAGCGATAATTCCGAATTTTTAAACGGCATTTCTCAGCGGATTGAAGCCGTATCTGCTTCAATTTATACCGTTACCATCAGCAAAGCGCAGGAAACCGGAGATGTCAGAAATGACGTCAACCCCGCATTTTTTGCATTTTTACTGGACAACATTTTTATGATGTTGCAATTTGCAACCGCTTGTGATTACTATAAAGAACGTTTCTTTATCTATACAGGCAAGCAAGCAAATGAAGCTGACGATTTAATCGTCGAACAAACTCTCAAGTTCTTAAAAGCGGCATTTAACTTTAAATAAAAAGGTGATTTTATGAAAAAAACAATCAGTATTTTACTTATGGTAACCCTTCTTTTTTCTGCATTTTCCGTAAGTGCCTTTGCTCTTACAGGTAATGAAATTGTAATTGAATATGATTTCGCTGCAAACGTTGCACAAAAAGATGAAAACAATAATATAATCGGTTACACAAGCGACGGCAAAGTAACACTTGATGATGCAAGGGCAGTTTTAAGAGTTTCTGCAGGTATTGAAGCTCCGCGCACCGGACTTACTTACGATGATTATGATGTTGATGGCGACGGCTTTGTTACAGTATCAGACGTTAAAACGGTTATCGGAATTATTTTGGGTATTGATGTAACTATTTCCGATGACGAATATCTCCTTTCACTTTTCAACGCTGAGCTTAACAGCGTAAAGAGCCTTCGTCCCGGTTTCACAAAAACAGCAACAACTCAGTGCCACTCTATGCTTGTTACAACAAGGAATGCACCTGACACATCACTTAATGTTACAAATATGGAATTTGATAAATACACAAACAAAATGTGCGACTATATGGATTCATATCTGAATGGTACAGTCGGATTAGCATTAAAGCTTTCCAACCCGGAACAGTACAATGAATTGAAAACTCAGATTTCATCATTAAGAACCCAGGCAAAGGAAGCATATAAATTAAAATCGACCACAAAAACCGTTAATCGTTACGGTAGCCATTATTACCACTTCCCTGTTAATAACCTCGGCAACTCTTCTTTCCTTGAAATCAGCGATATAAAGAGCATTGAATGCTATGAGGAAGATGGCTATATCATAAGAAAAGTTACAATGAATGAAGATACCTATATCGGTGACGAATTTCCCACAGGTAACGAAGGCTTCTCTCAGCGTTGGAAAACAATTTCTTACGGCAAGGTTTTCAACATTCCTGATTTTGACGAAACCGAAGGTACAAAAGAAACCTCTGTACTTAACAAAGTAACTTTTAAAGATGGCGTTATTATTTCAAAGGTTGATAAGCTTTCTGGTGTTCCCGTAAGCGTTGAATATTCTTATTCATATATCGCAGATGTTTCTCAGCTTCCCGCAAAGGAAGGCGATCTGGAAATGGATTCAGTTACATCTGCAACAAACACAGAAAGCTTTGTTATTAATCCCGTAACAACATATTAAGGAGAATAAATTATATATGGAAAACGTTAAGGTAACTATGGAAAACGGCGAAAGCTTTGTTATTGAGCTCTGCCCCGAGCAAGCACCTATCACTTGTGAAAACTTTTTAAAGCTTGTAAAAAGCGGATTTTATAACGGCCTTACATTCCACCGCGTTATTGACGGTTTTATGGCCCAGGGTGGCGACCCCAACGGCAACGGTATGGGCGGAAGCGATGAAAATATCAAGGGCGAATTTGCAATGAATGGTGTAAACAACACTCTTTCTCACACCCGCGGTGTTATTTCAATGGCTCGTTCTCAGAACCCCAACTCAGCAAGCAGTCAGTTCTTCATCTGCTATGGCGACTGCACCTTCCTTGATGGTCAGTATGCTGCATTCGGTAAAGTTATTGAAGGTATGGAAACAGTCGACAATTTCCTTAAAATCGACCGCAGAATGAGCTTTGGTGGCGAACGTTCCACACCTGTTGAACCCATTGTTATGAAAACTGTTGAAGTAATATAAAAGTGCATAATGCAAAACGCAAAGTGCAAAGTTACAAATCAGGTTTAAGAATTAATTTACATAAAGGAGAAAAAGGAATGAATTCAAAAATCAACGGATTGCTTCATAAGCTTTACGGCACTACTCCAAATGACGGCAATCTCCAACCCAAAGAAGCTCTTGCTTACGGTATTGCAGGCTTCGGTCAGAACTTTATCTGTACCATTATCGGTTCCTACTTGACCATATTCCTCACAGACGCACTTCTTTTTGGTGCAGAGGGCGTTACAATCGGTTCAGTTGCAGGTTCAATGGCTGTTGCATACCTTATGCTCGGCACACGTATCTTTGATGCTTTCAACGACCCTATTATGGGCTCAATCGTTGACAGAACACGTACAAAATGGGGTAAATGTCGTCCCTATCTCAAATGGATGGCTTTCCCCATTGCAATTATGACAATCGCTTGCTTCTTACCTGTTTTCCAGGCTAAAGCACATTGGTCATTTGTTGTTGTTGCAATTATCTATGTTTTATGGTCAGTTGCTTACACAGTTGCAGACGTTCCTTACTGGGGTCTTTCAACCTGTATGACAAACGATACAGTTGTTCGTGGTAATCTTCTTACTGTTACCCGTCTTCTTTGCACATTAGGTGCAGGTATCGTTACCGTTTTCCTTCCTATCATCACAGGTGCTATTACAGCTAAATATAAATACCCCGACACAGCAGAGGGCATCAAGCAGATTATGGCTGATAAGGGTGTAGATGCAGAAGCAGCTAAAACCTTTGTTGGTACTGTTATTGCAGGTCAGGAAATTGCAAACGCTGACACTCTTAAATGGACATATTTCATTGCTGCAGTTATTCTTGTTGTTGCCGCAGTTCCTATGTTCTTCTATGGTTTCAAACACACTAAAGAACGTTTCACAGCAAATGATAATCCCCCAAGCCTTGGCCATAACCTTAAGCTTCTTTTCAAAAATAAAGAGCTTCTTCTCATTGTTCTTTCCGGTATCCTCGGCGGTGCAAGAATGGTTTATACATACACCGGTGGTCTTTACTTCGCAAAATATGTTCTTCAGAACGAAGGTATGTATAGCCTTATAACCCTTCTTGTTGTTCCCGGTGGTCTTGTAGCTTCTGTTCTCGTTCCCTGGATGAGTAAGAAATTCACAAAAAAATGGGCTTATATTGCAGTTCACCTTTTCGGTGGTGTTGTAATGGCAGTTATGTATTTTGTTGGTTACGATGCTCCCTGGAAGCTTATCGTTGCCGCAATCGCTCTTGTTCTTCTCGGTATTCCTCAGGGTGTTAACAACATCATCACTTATGCTATGATTGGTGATACTGTTGACTACCTCGAATGGAAAACAGGCGAACGCGGTGAAGGTATCTGCTTCGCTATGCAGACCCTCATCAACAAAATCGGTATGGCTGTTGGTGCTTTCATTGGTGTTATTTCATTCGCTGCAGCAGGTATCAATGCTGAAACAGGTTTCATCTCTGCAGAAGGTAAACAAACGCTTTGGAATATGCTTGTTCTTTCAGGTGTTATCAGTATGTTTGCTTGCGCAGTTCCTATGTTCTTCTATACAATCACAGAAAAACGTCAGGCAGAAATGGTTGCTGAGGTTGAAGCAAGAAAAAATAAATAATAAAATATTCATTATGAAACCCTTGTTACAAAAATTTGTAACAAGGGTTTCACTTATTTCATCCTCAAAAAATTTATTGCATAGTTTGTTTTTCTTTCAGGATATGCTTTCATACTCAAGCTTTCAACAACAAATAATGCTTTTGAAATCCTGAAAAACGGAAGCACATAAACAACAGGTAAAACAAAACCACAGCTTAAAAACCAACCGAAAAATGAGCTCTCCAAAAGCACACTTTCCCTAAGAAACCCATCGGTATAAATAATGCTCTTTTTTATTGCATCTTCAGAACTTATATCTCTGTTAAGACAGACATAATAAGGTGCGGCATTATATCTGAAAAACGCTATACGCCACATAAAAATGCAGAAAGACAAAAGGAGCGATGCTCCTGCCAACATAATATAAAAAACAATGGGCAAAAGATTGCCACGGGAATATAAATAGAACGCCAGACCGTAGCACACAACACAAGGCAAAAGAAAATATAAAAGCCAGGCTGATTTTAAAAGAGTTAATCTCAAATATAAGGAAAATGCTCTCAAGCTTTTTTCAAAAGTAAAAAAACTGAAAAGAAGTCCTGTTCGCCCTTTTCCGCCTGAAGCTTTTATAAAATACAAAAACTGTTCACCTAATTTCAATGCACAGATAAATAAAAATAAAATAGATGTAACAAATGCTATATCAAAAATAACTACAGAATAAACCAGCGCATCGTTATAGTTACCAAGATAAGAATTCAATATACCGCTTTTAATCAGATTTACAACACAATAAAGCCATATTGCAAAAGAGCCTCTCCTTGCAACAAAACTAAAAAGCGAAATAAAAAATAATCGCCAGGTGTCACCTCTTATTATTGTTTTGCTTTTTATTTTAACATCTGAATTCATAAACTTCACCAAAAACAAAAAAATCTGTGCATCAATTGATACACAGATATATTTTTGGTGTAATTATTGTTTTTAATCACAAACGGCGAATAATTCCTTTCATATTTTCTAAAACATAGTAAGGTATAATCAAATCTCCTTTACCTGTTCCCATAGAAATATGAGGCTTCATTCCGCCATGAAAATCCGAACCGCCTGATAGAGAAAGAGATAATCTTTCTGCCAAAGCTCTGTACTCTGCAATATGCTCAGGGGTATATTCAGGATAATAACCTTCAATACCATTTAATCCTGCACCTTTCAGCTGAATTAAAAGCTTTTCCAGTTGCTCCGTATCATAACCTGTCTGATTAAGGTGAGCAAGGTAAGCAAGTCCACCTGCTGCACGAATTGATTTCACTGCCTCAACTGCAGAAAGCTCATTTTTCTCTGCATACGCAGGTTTACCAAGACCGATATATTTATCAAAACACTCTTTAACAGTTTCGCAATAGCCTTTTTCAACCATAAGCTTTGCAATATGAGCCCTGCCGACAAATTTACCTCCTGCAAGGGTTAAAGCTTCATTATGGGTGATATCAAAGCCTAAAGACCTCAGCTTACTGCAAACCTCTTCCATACGTCTTTTTCGGCTTCCTTTAAGCTTTTCGATAGTCTTTAATAATGTTTCGTTTTCAGGATCAATAAAAAGACCTATAATATGGGTTTCGGTATTTTCTGCAGCAGAAAACTCAATACCCGGTATAAACTCCATGCCAACTTCTTCCGCTCTCTTCTGCGCTTCTTTAATTCCGTCAACGCTATCATGGTCCGTAAGAGCGAAAGCAGAAAGACCGCATTTTTTTGCGTGGTCAACAAGCTCTGTTGGAGTCATTGTACCATCTGAACAGGTTGAATGGGTATGAAAATCAACTGTTCTTTTATCAAAAATAATCTCACGAACCTCTTTTAAATCTGTAACAGTAAAAGCATTATGCTCTTCAAGTAGTTTTCTGCCCTGATGTCCGTAGGCAACAAGGACGCAATCTATTCCCAAAGCATTAGCAGTTTCAAGGTCGTGAAGTGTGTCACCGATAAGTATCGCATCATTTCTTTCAATACCCTTTAAATCAAAAAATTCCTTTGCTCGTTGGATTTTACTTTCCGCAAGAGTGTTATTCGCTCCAAGAACTTCATCAAAATACTGAAAAACATCAAATTTTTTAGTTAACTCAAGAGTTTCACCAATAAAATTAGATGTAATTATGTATTGCTGCGCACCATTTTCCTTTAACTCTTTCAATAAATCCGCTACCCCACTAGCCAGAGTAGTTTCTTCTAAATGACGGGCATAATCAGAATGGTATTGCTTTGAAATTTCACTGAAATCCACATCTTCAGGTGGCAATATTCTGTAATAAAAATTTATAATAGGAGTTTCAACGTAATCATAATATTCTGTGAGGTTAATGGATTTCATACCTTTTCTCTCAAGCATATCATTAACACAAGAAAGAGCATTATGAACATCATCAATAATTGTGCCGTTAAAATCCCAAAAAATATGCTTATATCTCATTATATCACCGCCGTTTTTATATTCTATCACAACGCAAAACAAATGGCAACTCAAAAAAGAGTTGCCGAGGCAATACCAATTATAACACCAAATATAAAAACGGCGGTTATCTTAACCACATTTTTCATTCTTTCATTTTTATATCTATAACTTCTCACAGGCGGTTTCCCAGCATTTTCTATTTCCTTTCTTGCACTTTCTTTGAGCCTGCCCTCACCCATTCCGCTATATTCAGGCTTAACAAAAAATATAGCCTTTTCAAAAAAACCATTCTGTGTTTCACTGATTTCCAGAACCTGTTTATTAACGCCTTTTATCATTTTTCTTTCTCCTTTTAAAAAACATAACTATTCTTTTTTATGGTGTGATTTTCTTTTGACTTTTATACCAAAAATTAAAATTTTTTCACCACCAAAAGTTTGGGTATTTTTTCACAATCTGTAACAATTTATTGCAAAAAAGAAATATAATTTTTTACGATTTCAGTAAACATTTTTGGGGTTTGGCAAAAATGACAAATTGAAAATTATACATTTTGTATATTCGACTTTTCTATAAAAATTGTTCAAAACTGTGTTCAAAATGTTTACAACCCACCCCTTAAACCCTATATAACAATAGGTTTTCGACATTTTTAACACGATTTTTGACATTTTTTGGCAACCTCTAAAATATACGATTTGTTGTAATGACTTTACTGATTATACAGAACGGAAACTAATTTCACAGCACAAAAATAAATGTTCGTTGTTAAAAATACACAATTACAAAAGGGCACAAAACCATCTTAAAAATACTGTTAAAAACGTAGAAAAAATTTAATTTTCTGAAAACAGGTTGACAAAAAACTTTACTGTTTTTACGAAATATGTTAAGGTTTATTTGGTGATAGTATGAACATCGAATACGTTGATAGAAACATCATTTTAAATGATACGGAACATCTTAATATATCCCTTTGCCTTGACTGCGGTCAGGCTTTCAGGTGGAAAGAAACAGAAACCGGAGTTTGGCAGGGAATTGCCTGCGGTAAATTTCTCTCCATAAAACAGGAAGAAAACAAAATCACATTCTTCAACACAACAAAAGAAGATTTCGATAATCTATGGATTAAATATTTTGATTTAGAAAGAGATTATGAAAAAATACTCTCTTCCTATGATGAAGAAAACCTTATAACCGCTTGTAAAGCCTATCCCGGAATAAGAATATTAAAGCAGGATGAATGGGAAGCAATCTGCTCCTTCATTATTTCTGCCAATAATAACATTCCCCGAATTAAAGGTATAATTGAAAGGCTTTGCGAAAATTTCGGTGAAGAAATCAATGGTGGCTATGCTTTTCCAACTCCTGAAAAGCTCGCTGATCTTGAGGTAGAGGATTTAGCCGTAATTCGTTCCGGTTTCAGAGCTAAATACATCATTGATGCCGCAAGAAAAATTTCAAGTGGCGAAGTAGATTTGGAAAAAATCAGAACAATGAATTTTGATGATGCTAAAAACGAGCTTTTAAAAATCAAAGGCGTTGGGGAAAAGGTTGCTCAATGCTCTCTTCTTTACGGTTTCGGCAGAATAGAAGCCTTCCCCGTTGATGTATGGGTGAAAAGAATAGTTGCCGAGCTTTACCCAAACGGATTACCTGAATGTATTAAAGGCACAGAAGGCATAGCTCAGCAATATCTTTTCCATTGGAGAAGAAACTTATAAATGCAGAGTGCAAAATGTCGGGGCAAAGCCGATTATAACAAGGATTCGGAACAAAAATCGTTCCGAATCCTTTCTTTTACAAACCAAAATAATTATTTTGGCGCATTTTTGCACCCACCACTTTGCACTTTGCGCTTTACATTTTGCACTTGAACACTTATATCGTTCTCAATATTTTTTCCCCAATCTCATTTATCATATCAAAATCCGTTGCTTTGATATAATAATCTTCAAGCTGGTCGTGAATATCTTTTGCAATCGAAAGCTTTTTCACCGCTTCATCAATCAATTCTCTCTTCGCTCTTTTCTGAAGAGCGAGTTTTTCTTTATTGGCATAAAACGTATCTTTATCATAAAATCGGGTGGCATGAACAAGGCGTTCACCATCATCAATGGAATAATGATAGCTGTTCTGAGAGAAAATTGCAGTTTTTAGTTGCGGAATGATAATATGCTCTATTTTCATATTGGGGAACAAAGGACAATAACATTCATAAACATCATAACCCTTTTCCACTGCACAATTGCTTATATATTCGGCAATAAAGGGTGAAATAACAGAAAACTCATCTTCAATTGTGATAATTTTCTCCGATAAAGCAACAACAGTTTCATATTTCACATCAATCCCATCAGGTGAAACTGCACTCAGAAATCTTTTATGTACCTTGCCTCTTTCGTCGCTCTTCTTTTCGGGAATTATTCTGTTTGCAAGGCGTTTAACATAGCGCATAAGCTTTTCTTCATCAATGGAATTAGCGCAAATTGCCGTACTTTCCACCTCAATTGCAGATGCCACTCGCAAAAATTCAACAGTCTTTTTATGTTGAAGAGAATTCTCTTTCATAAGTCTTCCGATTTCTTCAATATGAGAATTAAGATATTTTCTGTCCCAGGCCACACCCAAATCAACAATATGTTCGCTTACTCCGGGCATTTTAGGGTCAAAGGTATGGGGCGCAGTACCATCGCATATCGAAAAATTAATTTCGGGAACTAATACCACATCAAGAGAGCTGGGGTCTGCACTGCAAAAGCCCCTTTCAACATAATAACCTTTTCTTTCCGCCTTCTCTGCAACCTTTCTCATAAGGGTGGATTTTCCTGTACCGGGACCACCTTTAAGTATAAAATGCTTTCCTTCTATGTATGGGTCATAAAGACCGTTATAAAGTGAACAATACCCTGCTTTATTATTCGCACCAAAAAAGAATGATACGGGAAGAACTGTTTTTTTCAAAATATCAACTCATTTCTCCTGAAACTTATATCACATACTATGATTTTTTTCATTTTTTGTTACTCTCTTCATTGACTTTTCTTATTGGTAAATATATACTATTTGTGTATGTAAACTTTTACTGAAAAGAGGTTTTCTAATGTCAAGATATGAAGAAGCAAAGAAGATTTATTCTTCTTTTGGCGTTGATACGGAAAAAGCCCTCAACACTCTCAAAGATGTAACAATTTCTGTTCATTGCTGGCAGGGTGACGATGTTGTTGGCTTTGACAGTAAGGAAAGTCTTTCCGGCGGTATTCAGACAACGGGTAACTACCCCGGCAAAGCAACAACTCCCGAAGAGCTTATGGCAGATTTGGACAAAGCTTTCTCCCTTATTCCCGGTAAGAAAAAGCTTAATCTCCACGCAAGCTATGCTATTTTTGAAGACGGTGAATTTGCCGACAGAAACTCTCTTAAACCTGAGCATTTCAAGAAATGGGTTGATTTTGCAAAAGAAAGAAATATGGGTATCGACTTCAACCCCACATATTTCTCTCACGCAATGGTTAAAGATGGCCTTACCCTTTCTTCCCCTGATGAAGAAGTAAGAAAATTCTGGGTTGAGCACGGCAAGGCTTGTCTTAAAATCTCCGAATATTTTGCAAATGAAACAGGCGTTCCCTGTGTTATGAACATCTGGATTCCCGACGGTTATAAAGACATTCCTGCAGACAGACTTTCACCAAGAGCAAGATTTAAAAAATCTCTTGATGAAATTCTTGACACTCCCTATGATAAATCAAAGGTTTATGTAACTCTTGAATCAAAGGTTTTCGGTATCGGTCTTGAAAGCTATACAGTAGGTTCTGCAGAATTCTGCCTTTCCTATTCTGCAAACAAGGGCATTACTCCCCTTATGGACAATGGTCACTATCACCCGACAGAATTAGTTTCCGATAAAATCTCCTCTCTTCTTCTCTTCAACGAGAAAATTGCTCTTCACGTAACAAGAGGTGTTCGTTGGGACTCTGACCACGTTGTTATTTTTGACGACGAAACAAAGGAAATTGCAAAAGAAATCGTTTTCCACGACGCACTTGACAGAGTGTTCATCGCAACAGACTATTTCGATGCTTCAATAAACAGAATTTCCGCTTGGGTAACAGGTGTTAGAAATGTTCAGAAGGCACTTCTCAATGCACTTCTTTTACCTACAGATAAAATGAAAGCTCTTCAGGAAGAAAGCTCATTCACAGAGCTTATGTATCTTCAGGAAGAAATGAAAACTGCTCCTTTCGGTGATGTATGGGCAGAATATCTCGCAAGAGAAAATGTTAATAATGATTACTTTAAAGAAATCAAAGAATATGAAGAAAAGGTATTGGTGAAAAGAATATGAAAGATATTTTAACAGCTCCCTTTGTAGAAGAAATGAAACGCGCAACTGCTAATATGTATCGTCTTGGTTGGGACGAAAGAAATGGTGGTAACATCAGCTATATGCTTGAAGAGGAACAGGTTGCAGAGTACCTTGACCTTAACAATGTTATCCGCGAAATCCCCACAGGCTTTGACGCAACTTACCTTACAGGTAAAATCTTTATCGTTACAGGTACAGGCAAATATTTCAAGAATGTTGAAGTTGACCCTGAAACAAACCTCGGTATTATCCGTATTGCAAAGGACGGCACAACCGCAGAGCTTCTCTGGGGTTATAAAGATGGCGGTAAATTCACAAGTGAGCTTCCCGCTCACCTTATGAGCCATATTTCAAGACTTAAAGCAAATCCCGAAAACAGAGTTGTTATGCACTCTCATCCTACATACACTCTTGCAATGAACCACATTCACGAGCTTGATGAAAAGAAATTCACTCACACACTCTGGGAAATGTGCACTGAATGTATTGTTGTTTTCCCCGATGGTATCGGCGTTCTTCCCTGGATGGTTTGCGGTAACAATGAAATCGGTATTGCAACTGCAAAGAAAATGGAAGAATACAGACTTGTTATCTGGGGACTTCACGGTATCTACGGTGCAGGTAAGGATATGGACGAAACCTTCGGCCTCATTGAAACTGTTGAAAAAGCTGCTCAGCTTTATATGCTCGCAACTGC
Organism: Acutalibacteraceae bacterium; assembly: GCA_045543035.1. Taxonomy (GTDB): domain Bacteria; phylum Bacillota; class Clostridia; order Oscillospirales; family Acutalibacteraceae; genus DTU089. The sequence goes on from JAZQMA010000057.1 coordinate 26,486, forward strand.
AAGTGGCAAGAGAATCAACACAATTACAGACGAAAACCTCTGGGCAATTGTTGAAAGATTCGCTCTTGAAGACCAGTGCAAGAAAGAGTTTTTAGACATTTAATAGATTAAACCCACGGTTTTTCCGTGGGTTCTTTTTATGTAAGCATATAAATGAGTGCCATTATCAAAAGCTCATCCGCTTTTTCTTCTGATAAAAGTAAAATCAGAGATAAAAGTAACGCTTTATCACTATCAATATTCAAATCTCCGAAAACACTTTTCATTTTATCCTCAAAGCTGTTCTGAAATTTTGGTTGATTGTTGCTTTGTTCATTTTTGTATTCTTTTTTATTTTCTTTTTTGGTTTCTTCTTTTTCTCTCGGCTCATTTTCAGTCTTTGAAGAATTAGAGCCGTAGTTCTTTAAATTATTCAAATAATCACTTGGCATATGAACTCTTCGGGGTTCTTCTTTTTTTGCAGTTGTGTTATGCTGGTTTTCCTGCTTTCCTCTTTCAAGTCCTGCGCTCTGCCTTGCTCGTCTTTGCATATCTTCTGCTCTTCTAATTGCATCATTTTGCATTTTCATAAGGTCCTGGTATGAATAATCAGCCATTTACATTATTCCCCTTTCCCTTAAAAGCGGTAAAACAGACATCAGCTTAACAAGCTTTGTTGCTTCGTCCGCTTTTTTCTGTCTTTCCTCCGATAAAAGCGGTTTTAACGCATTTATAAAATCCAATCGCTCATCATGGGAATTAAAGGCTTGTAAAATAGGAACTATTGCAGAAAGTTGCGATAAATCAGGCATACCAAAAGAATTTGAACCGCCTATATTCTTCAACAAATCTTCAATATCAAACTTATTTGGGTCTTGCTTATTATTTTTTATTTCAGGCTCTTTTTTAGGCGGTTCAATATTTCCCCCACCTAAAACCGAGGCGGCGGTCTGCTTTAAATTTTCAATATCATCAGGAGTTAAGGAATTCAAAATGGCATTCAAATCAAATTCAGCCATTGTTTTTTCCTCCGAAAAATTTATTGAAAATAGCCTTTGCTGCATCGCTATTAAGAAGTGCTTTCGTTTTCTCTTCATCCTGAAGAAGATTTTTTACTGCACTTGCCTGTTCTTCACTTAAATTATTATTTATAAAATCGTTCAATCCCTCGTTGGTATCAAGATTTTTACTGCTTTTCGCCTTTTTCATAAGCTCATTTACATCAATTTTCTCATTATTCAAATTGCTCATTGAAATCACCAACCCATAGTATTATAATTAGTACAATATATTGAACTAAGGGGTTGATTATGTATGAGAATACTTGTACTTTCCGATTCCCACCGCCATAATTTTAACCTTTTTTCTGCCATTACAGAAGAACCAACCGCAGAGGTTGTTTATTTTTTAGGCGACGGTGCAAATGAATTTGAAGAGGCAAAGCTCATTTACGGCAGAGAACAAGCCTTTATCGGAGTAAGGGGGAATTGTGATTTATCTTCTTTCCTTCCCGAAAAAGACCTTCGCGTAATCTGCGGTAAAAGAATTATGGCAACCCATGGTTATCTTGAAAATGTCAAGTTCGGTTTAACTGATTTACAGCTTGAAGCAGTCAGCGAAAAATGTGACATTGTTCTTTTCGGTCATACCCATAAACCCGAAAGCATCTATAAAGACGGCATCTATTATTTCAATCCCGGTAGTTTAAGAGATGGTTGCTACGGAGTTGTTGATATAACGCCAAGCGGTGTTATTTGTATAAATAAAAAGTTGTAGGGCATTCGATAATTATTGACAATTTCGCTCTATACTGTTAAACTATTAACATATTTTTAAAAGGTAGTGATAAATATGGATTTCAAGTATTCAACCGCGCTATATCTTATAGCAGGTGCAGTTATCCTTTTTGTCCTTGCCCAGTCTGTTTTCTTCCTTGTTAAAGCGTATAAACAAGGTCGAGCACTTGGCTTGGATAAATCCAAACTGCGCAACGCTATTACATCAAGCGCACTCTTTACTATTCCTTCCGCACTTTCAATTCTCGCAACAATTATTGCGCTTGTTCCTGCGTTAGGTCCGGTTATCCCCTGGGTTCGCCTTTCTGTTATCGGTAACCTTATGTATGAAACAACTGCTGCAGAAGCTGCAATGGAAGCATTCGGTCACGAAGGTGGTATGGCTGTTCCTGTTACAGACCCTGAAGTTTATGCAGGTGTTGCATGGGTTATGACCCTTGGTATTTGTTTCTCTCTCGTAATCCTTCCCTTTGTTGCAAAGCCTCTTCACAAGAAGCTTCTTCAGGCAGGTAAGAAAGAGGAAGCACCTAAAACAGAAACATCTGAAAATGCTCCCGCAGAGGGCAAGAAAAAGAGAGGTCTTAACGGCTTTATCAACGACTTTGCAACTCCCGCCATTTTCATTGGTCTTATCGGTGCATTTATCGCTCGTGCAATTATCGGTGCAGGTAAACCCGAAACCTTTGGTGACGGTGCAGGTGTGCTTTCAATAATCACTCTTGTTGTTGCTGTTGTTGTATCAATTGCTCTTGAAATTCTTGCAAAGAAACTCAAGCTCACCTGGTTAGAGCCTTTTGTTATGCCTATCGGTATGATAATCGCAATGGTTGCCGCAATCGTTTTCTTCAATGTTCTTCCCGAAGAAATCGCAATGTTTGAATGGAGGGGTTAAAAATGGCTAAAAAGACAAACAAATCATATTTTGACCGAGTTCATTCCTGGGGCAGAATTTCAACTGTTACCGCACTCTGTGCGCTTCTTATGTTCCCTATAGGCATCTGCCTTTATCTTAATGTTTTCCCACCTATAAACGGTATTCTTGCAGGACTTCTCAAACTCATCCCCACTTACTGGACAGTTGCAGTTGTTGAAGTTATCGTTTATACTCCCATGCTTGGTGCAGGTGGTACATACCTTTCATTCGTAACAGGTAACATCGCAAACCTTAAGCTTCCCTGCGCAATCAATGCAATGGAAGGCGCAGATGTTAAAGCAAACTCTGAAGAGGGTGAGGTTGTTTCAACAATCGCCATCGCAACATCATCTATTGTTACAACATTTATTCTTGCAATAGGCGTTATTGCTTTCGCACCCGTTCTTCAGCAATTCTCTGACAATGCGCTTCTTAAACCTGCATTTGCACAGGTTCTTCCCGCACTTTTCGGTGCTCTCGGTGCAGGCTACTTTATAAAGCATTGGAGAATTTCATTCTTCCCCATTATCATTATGATAATCGTTCTTGTTTTTGCTCCCACAATGGGCGCAAGCACACTCCTTTTCGTAGGTATTATTGCTTCCGTAGGCGGCGCATTATTTATGTATAAAAAAGGTATGCTTGACAGAGTAAAATAAGAAAAAAGCGCAGACCGCATAAAACAACATAAAACAAGGGGTTCTACAGGAAAATACGCCTGTTGAACCCCATAATTTTATCCAAAAACTACAAATATTCGAAAAAACAATGTTTTATGCTACAAACAAACTTCACCACTCGACGTACCTTTGTACGCCTTCGGGCAAGCAAAAACAAGTCTGAAGCCTTGTTTTTGTTCAGTTTGTTCGTTCTGCATCTTTTTTCCCCTATTCCCAACAAAGTGGCTGAAAAAAACTCATCGTTTTCTTCAGCCACTTTTTCATATTTATAACTTAACACCAAAACTACTGTAGATACCTTTACCTTTTGAGTTATATGCTCTTACTGTATAGTAATAATCAATGCCTTTTTCTCTTGAGGATTTATCTGTATATGTAAGTTTGGTTGTTTTCCCGAGATTTTCCCAGCTACCATCAATAGTTGCTTTTCTGTAAACATAATAGCCGGATGCACCGTTCACTTCATTCCATTTAATAACAGGTTGCTTTTTGCTGTTACGTTTAACACTTGTGATTTCAGGTGCATTAAGGCAGTTAACACCTAAACCATTTTCATAAGAACCCTGATACTTGCCGTTCATTGCGGCAACCGTGTAATAATATTTGGAGCTCTTTTTAGCAGTTTTATCTTTATAAGAAAGAACATCCTTTACCTCGGCGATTTTTTTATAATCTCCCGATGGTATTCTTCTCATAATAACATATGAGGTTGCACCCGCAACACGCTTCCATTTGAGAACATTTCCGCTATCCCATTTAAGAGAAACCAATTCAGGTGCTTTCATATACAAATGAGAGTGCATATTATCGCCCGAAACACCTGCACCATACTCATTTGCAGCTTCCACATAATATGTATAAAAGTAATTGTTACTTTTTTCCGCAGTATCATAAAAGCTTGTTTTTGTAGTAGTGCCCATAAGCTTATAATCCTCAAAAGGTGATTCTCTGTAAATATTATACTTTGTTGCGCCCTCAATTTTGTTCCACTTAATAAGAACACTGTTATCAACATTTGATTTAACAGAAGAGATTTTCGGCTCTGCAAGGCAATAAACCGTAACACCTTTTGTATCAAAGCTACTATATTGACCATTTTTCTCAACAACAAGAGAATATATGTATTTATTACCCTTTGAAGCAGTTGTATCAACGTATTCGAACACATCTGTTCCCGAATAAACCAAATCCCATTTACCATCGGAATTTTTCTTAAAAAGCTTGTAATCTGTTGCATTTTCAACAGCATTCCATTTAATTGTAACAGTTTCACCTACACAGGACGCAATCGGTTTTTTTACACCAAAAAGAGTAATAATACTCTTGTTTGAGAGAACACCTGCATTTGTTCCGTTTACTGCTTTAACTGCATAAATATAGGTTTCACCATCTTTTTTGGAAGATTTATCAGTGTAACTAAGAACATCTTCCCCAACCGTTGCAATACGGGTGTATTTCTTGTCATTTTCAGCTTTTCTGTAAACCCTGTATTTTTCTGCACCCTTAACCGATTCCCAAGAAATTTTTATTTTATTGTCTTCAAGGGTTTCGGGAGTGTTTGAAAATTTTGGTGGAGCAAGATAAATCAACGCAGCACCGTTTTTATTATATTTACTGTAACAGTCTTCATCAAAAGCTCTGACTGTGTAAATATACTCTTCGCCTCTTACAGCAGTTTTATCGGTATATTTTAGTGTTGTTACATCGGCAAGTTTTTCATAATCTGTGCCGTTCTGTTTTCTGTAAACACGATAGAAATCTGCATATTTAACACTTTTCCATTTCAAGAAATTTCCTGAATAAAGTGCTTCTGCTTCTGTTATTTTGGGTGTTACCTCTCCCAATTTATTAAGCTTTATATCGAACTGATAAATACTATCTTTATCAACAATAAGGTCATCGCCTTTTTTTACATAAGTAAAGGTAAGTCCGTAATATGTTCCGCTTTCAAGAGGGGAAAAATCAATGGTCATACTTCCTTTACTGTTTACCGTGGGAAAAGCTCCGCTTTTATTTATAAGAATATCTTGTCTTTTCTCATCAGAATAAATAGTAAGACCATAGTAAACATTCTTTTTATGACCCTTGCTTTTAAAAGAGAAATACAATGCGCCTTTATCAGAATTGATTTTATATGTTTCGCATTGTGTTTTATAGTTCGATTTAACAGGAACCATCAAACCATATTTGCCGTCATAGGATTTATATTTTGTTGCAGCAAAGGTTGTTACGGACAAGGCAGACATCATACACAAAACTGCAAGAAAAACTGACAAGGACTTTTTCATTATTTTCATTTGTTATTCTCCTTTTGTTTTTCAAAATATTTATCTGCTTTAAGAATTATTGTCTGGGTTTTTGAATCCCTGATTTCACCATTCATAACCATTTCTACAGCTTCGCTTAAAGGCATTTTAAGAGTATTAACAAACTCATCCTCATCAAGATGCTGTTCACCCTCTGTTAAATCAGTTGCAATATACATATGAATTACTTCATCAATAAGAGCAGGAGTGGTATATAAATCGCCGATTGGAAAGATGTTTTTTGCAGTAAGACCTGTTTCCTCAGAAAGCTCACGAAGAGCAGCTTCCGTTGGGTCTTCTCCTTTTTCAAGCTTACCCGCAGGAACCTCCAGAGTAACTTTGTTCAAAGCATATCTGAACTGATTAACAAAAACGACCTGTCCGTCATCAGTAAAAGGTAAAACGCATACTGCACCGGGATGGCGGATAACCTCACGAATACCTTTGTTACCATTTGGAAGAAGAATTTCATCTTTAAAAAGATGAATTGCAACTCCGTCAAAAATTTCTTCAGAAGAAAGCTTCTTTTCTTCAAGCTTCATAATTACTACCTCTTAACAAGTTTTTACATAGTTATACAAATACATTATACTATAACTTTTTATCACTTTCAACCGAAATTTATCCAAGTTAAATTAGAAATTACAAATCAGGAATTAGAAATTTTGGGTCTGCGACGCTATTATAATCGGCTTGCCCCTCAATTTCTCATTTATAATTTCTAATTTTTAATTCTGCTTTACATATGCATTTGCTCTTGACTAAAGCAAAAAATTATTGTAAAATCTACCTCGGTAAAATGGGCAGTCGCGGATGTGTTTTTCACAGACGAGGAAAGTCCGGGCATCTCACGGCAGGGTAACTGCTAACGGCAGCCGAGGGAAACCTTAGGGAAAGTGCAACAGAGATATACCGCCGATTTTTTCGGTAAGGGTGGAAAGGCGAGGTAAGAGCTCACCGGGGTAATGGAGACATTACTGCCATGTAAACCCTACCCGATGCAACACCAACTGGGGTGCGCCGTGCAGCGAATTTTATTCGCAACCCCGAAGGGTGGCTAGAGCCATTTGGCAACAAATGGCGTAGATAGATGATTGCCTTAGACGACAGAACCCGGCTTATAGTTTTACCCTTTTTGGTGTTATTTTATATATAACTTGATTTGCTTCATTCGGCGTATCTTCATACGCCTTCATTCATCAAATCTGCGTTCTATATTAAAATCTCAACCAAAATAACAAAAAAGAGATGGTTTTTGCCATCTCTTTTTTCGTTGGTTATAATTGCGGTAATTCATCAAGATGTGAATAATCATTAAGAAATTTCAGCTTTGTTTTAATAACATCATTTTCTTTTATAGTCTGCACTAAACTTACCCCTGTATTAACGTGAGAAAAATTGAAATTTTCTTTAAAAGGAAAATCCAATGCGGCAAGAACAAGGTAGCTGTTAAATGTGCCGTGGGCAATTATAACAACCGTGCTTTCAAAGTCATTTTCGGCTTTGATTTTTTCTATTATTTCCTTTGCTCTGCAATATGCTTTTTCATCATTTTCCTCACCTAAAGGAATGCGATGGTTAATTTCTGCATCGGGGCAAAGCTTTTTTATTTCTTCATCGGGAAGACCTGTGTAATCGGGTTCAGTTCCTTTTTCAAGCAGAAGTGTATCAATAATAATTGGTGTGTTTTTATGATATTTCCTTACTGCATTTGCGGTTTTAACCGCTCTTACTAAAGGGCTCACATAGAATTTATCAATATTTTCATCTTTAAATCTTTCCCCTAAAAGAGCAATCTGCCTTTCACCCTTTGGAGTAAGGTCAGTTTCTGAAAAGCCGTCACCATTTAAATTTCCAAAAGTTTCTCCATGACGGATGATATATAATTTCAAAAAACTTCCCTCCTCACTTTGCGTTTTGCACTTTGAACTTTGCATTTTCAGGTATTCGGATTATGTTTTGCTAATTCTTCAAGTTCTCTTTCTCTTTGGCTTTTTTCTATTCCCTCATACATTTCGTCCAAAAACTCTCTGCGGTTCTTTTCAACCATTCTTCTTATTTCTTTTTCAACCGTTTTCACCTGAGAAATACCACTTACAACAATAAAACCATTCGGTGTTTCAAACCTTATAGCACCTGTTGCTGAAAAGCCAAAAAGAGATTGTTGCATTCTGACACTCCCTGAACTGTCAAAATCTTCATAAGAATCGATCACCTCTTCGTGAACATACATACTCCATAAGGACTCATACCTTAAAAGTGTAACAGGCATACCTTTTCTGTAAATATACAGTCCGAAATCATCATATTCAATTATAACTCTGGGTATAGATAAGCGTCTTATCAGAATCCATAAAAGAAACATAAATTCCATACCGAAAGAAAGCGCACACCTGAATGCTAACCTTTCAGGCATATCCCGATAATAACTGTGAAAATGCCTGTGCCTATGTCTGCCATCAAACAACGATAGCATATACAAAGCATACATTAAATCCTTGTTCGGTTCTATTTCACCTATTAAAACCAGAAGTGAATAAACAACAGCAAAGCCACATATGAGCATCAATATAGGCACAACTATCAACAAACCATTCGCTCTTCGGGCTAATACCTTAACCTCTGAAACATCCATTTCATCTCAACCTTAAAGTGTTTTCAGTCTGTCTTCTTTTTGAAGCAATAATTTTATGAAGTTCGTTTCTCACTTCTCTTGCGTTTTTTATGCTGTGAATTCTTACCAATTCATCTTTGCAGTTAATTACTATAATTCCTGTTGTTGATAATTCCCAGGCTGCCTCAATCAATCCGAATCGTTTTTGATATCTGAACGGTTTTCTTATTGCATCGATAAAAGAATCAATACCACCCTTATTCTGCAGATTATCAATACTTCTGATATCAGTCCAAGGAATCATCTGAGTACCTTTAAGTCCGCGGTTAATATATAAATGTGCTGCATCATATTCGATAATTTTGCTCGGTAAAATCATTCTGCGGAAAAACCTTAAAACAGAAACAACCGCAACCACCCAGCAAATCATATACAGTACCATTAAAATAAGAGAACCGCCAAACTCCATATAAAAATCTCTAAAAAAATAAAACAAAACTAAATACAAGGGTGTAAGTATAAACACAGCATTCTCTCTTTTTCCTAAAGTGGTTAAATTATTATTCATTAAAAGCACCTCTTTTCGCTTTCTTTAGAAAAATTCTATCAAATAATATGTATAATTACAAGGTAATTAACAAAAAAATCATTAAAAACTATTGATACTTTTTCATTTTTCTGCGATAATAAAGTGTCAAATTATGCAATCTTATTTTATTGGAGTTTTTTAGTATGAATTACGACTGCAACAAATTAGCAGAACTTCTTTTCCCGAATGTTTCGGGAACTGTTGAAGACCTTGAAAAAAAATACCCCGAAAGAGCTTTAAAGGAAGGTGCACGTGTTACACGTTTCGCCCCCTCTCCCACGGGCTATCTTCATATCGGTGGTCTTTTCGGTGCCCTTGTTGATGTTCTTACTGCAAAAGCAACAGGCGGTGTTGCCTACCTTCGTGTTGAGGATACTGACAAAAAGCGTGAAATTGAAGATGGCGTTTCTGCAATAATCAATGGTTTTGATTCTTTCGGTATTGATTTTGATGAAGGCGTTACCGGCTTCAATACAGAAAAAGGTGCTTACGGTCCTTATACCCAAAGCCAACGTGCTGAGATATACCACATTGTTGCAAAAGAATTAGTTCTCAAAGGTCTTGCTTATCCTTGCTTCTGCACTGCAGAGGAGCTTTCCGAAATACGTCAGGAGCAGGAAAAGGGCGATGCTCTTATCTGGGGCTACTTTGGTAAATGGGCAAAATGCCGTGACCTTACTTTTGAAGAAATTGAAGAAAACATAAAGAATGGCAAACCCTATGTTCTTCGTTTCCGTTCCGACGGACAAGAAGATAAAAGAATTTTCTTTGACGATATAATCCGTGGCAAAATCGAAATGCCTGAAAACATCATTGATGAGGTCCTTCTGAAATCCGATGGTATTCCAACATATCACTTTGCTCACGCTTGTGACGACCATTATATGAGAACAACTCACGTTATCCGTGGTGAAGAATGGATTTCCTCTGTTCCCAAGCATATTGCACTTTTCAAAGCTTGCGGTTTTAAAGTTCCCAAATATGCCCATACTCCTCAGGTTATGAAAATTGACGAAGAGGACGGCACAAAACGCAAGCTTTCAAAACGTAAAGACCCTGAAGCAGCAGTAAGCTACTTTGTTGAAGAAGGTTTCCCAAAAGAAAGCCTTATTGAATATCTTCTCACTCTTCTCAACTCAAACTTTGAAGACTGGCGAAGAGCAAACCCGAAAGAAGATGCTTTCAGTTTTCCGTTTAACCTTAAGAAAATGAGCCCCAGCGGTTGCCTTTTCGACCTTGTGAAGCTCAATGACGTAAGTAAAAATGTTATTTCCGTTATGAATGCACAAACTGTTTATGATTATATTTCAGCTTGGGCAGAAAAATATGACGAGGATTTCTTCAAGGTATTCACAGCAAATCCCGAACGTTCAAAAGCGATAGTGAATATTGACAGAGAAAGTCCCAAACCCCGTAAAGATATTGCAAAGTGGAGCGAGGTTAAGGAATATTTCTCATATATGTTTGATGAATATTATGTAGCATCTTTCGAGCTCCCTGAAAACATCGAAAAAGAAGATGCAAAAGCAATTCTTGAAAATTATCTCAAGGTTTACAGTTCAGAAGACGATAAAGACATCTGGTTTTCTAAAATCAAAGACCTTTGCGAGCCTTTGGGCTTCACACCCAACGTCAAAGAGTTCAAGAAAAACCCCGAGCTTTTCAAAGGTCACGTTGGCGATGTTTCAACAGTTATCCGCCTTGCAGTAACCTCAAGAAAAAATACTCCCGACCTTTGCTCGATTATGAGCCTTCTTGGTCAGGACAAGGTAAATGAAAGAATAAACAGTGTAATTGATACACTTTAAGGAGATATACACAATGGAAGAAATTATTAACGAAACCGCGGGTAATTTTATCCACGATATTATTGACGAAGAATTAGCAACCGGTGTCAATACCAAGGTTCAGACCCGTTTCCCTCCCGAACCCAACGGTTATCTTCATATAGGTCATGCTAAAGCTATTTGCATTGACTTTACAACTGCTATGAAATACGGTGGCGTTTGTAACCTTCGTCTTGACGATACAAACCCCTCAAAAGAAGATATTGAATATGTTGAATCCATAAAGGAAGATATTGAATGGCTTGGCTTCAAATGGGAGAAATGCCTTTATGCTTCAAGCTATTTTGATTTTCTTTATGAATGCGCTATCAAGCTTATTAAAGATGGCAAGGCTTATGTTGATGACCTTTCCGCAGAAGAAATGAGAGAATACCGCGGAACTCTTACAGAACCCGGTAAAAACAGCCCCTATCGTGACAGAAGCGTTGAAGAAAACCTTGACCTTTTCAAGAGAATGACTGATGGTGAATTCCCCGATGGTGCAAAGGTTCTCCGTGCAAAAATCGATATGGCATCACCCAATATGAATATGCGTGACCCTGCGATTTACAGAATCATGCACGTTGACCATCATCAGACAGGTAATAAATGGTGCGTTTATCCCATTTATGACTTTGCTCATCCCCTTTCTGATGCTCGCGAAGGTGTAACCTATTCTCTCTGCTCTCTTGAATTTGAGAACCACAGACCTCTTTACAACTGGTTTATTGAGCAGATTGGTTTCGAAGAACCCCCAAGACAGATTGAATTCGCTCGTCTTAACCTTAACTACTGCATCACAAGTAAGAGAAGAAACATCCGCCTTGTTACAGATAACCTTGTAAGCGGTTGGGATGACCCCAGAATGGCTACAATCTGCGGTATGAGAAGACGCGGTTATCCTGCAAAGGCAATCCGTACATTTATTGAAAAAGTTGGCGTTTCCAAAGCATACAGCGTTGTTGATTACGGTCTTCTTGAAGCTTGTGTAAGAGATGAACTTAACGAAAACGCACCTCGCGCTATGGCAGTTCTTGATCCTCTCAAGGTTGTTATTGACAACTACCCCGAGGGTCAGACAGAAGAATTAGAGGTTGAAATCCATCCCAACAAGCCTGCGCTTGGTAAAAGAAAGGTTACCTTCGGCAAAGAAATCTTTGTTGAAAGAACCGACTTTATGGCAGAGCCGGTAAAAAAATATTTCCGTCTTTTCCCCGGTAATGAGGTAAGACTTAAAGGTGCATATTTTATCACCTGTCAGTCTTATGAAACCGATGAAAACGGCAATGTAACAGTTCTTCATTGTACCTATGACCCTGAAACGAAGGGCGGTAACGCTCCCGACGGCAGAAAAGTTAAAGGCACAATTCATTGGGCAGGCCCCAAAGCATTCAAAGCAGAGGTTCGCCTTTATGACAGACTTTTCAATGTTGAAGACCCTGCAGGTGTTCCTGATGATGAGTTTGTTAATGCAATCAACCCTGAATCTCTCGTTATTGTTAAGGACTGCCTTATTGAAGAAGGCATCAAAGATGCAAAAACTGCAGATGCCTTCCAGTTTATGAGAAACGGCTATTTCTGTGTTGATAAAGATTCAACCGAAGAAAATCCCATTTTCAACAGAACTGTTCAGCTTAACTCTTCCTGGAAATAATAATCTGAAAGGACGATTTAAAAATGAAATATTTATATAAAATTGTTGCTGCCTTAGGCGCTTTAGCTGTAGCACCTCTTATGTTCTTCACTAAAATCTTTTATTATAAAATCACATCTACTGCATTGGATGCACTTATGATAATCCTTCAACTTACTAATAGCAGTGCATTGGATGAAATAACTGCACAAACAGGTGGTAAAATACCGGAAGCTATTGGAGACCATCTTTCATTTTATGATGTTTTCGATACTGTTTCTTCTTTTAAAAATGTTTTATCTCAGCTTGAAGGTGAAACTGATAAACTTAATGCACTTATAACTCCAGCCATTGTTTTTTTAGTTGCTGGAATTCTCATAATTATTTGCGCTATAGTTACCGCTTTTTTTGCCTTAGTCGTAAAAGACAATCGAAAGGTTCTCTATTCATCAATCACTGGTATTGGTTTATCTTTAATGTTTAGAGAAGCTTTTGAATGCTTTGTGGCTCCAATTTTAGAGGGAACTATAAGTATATCTTCATTAACAGGAAGTGTTTGGGGAGATTTAATTGGTACTGTAGAAACCCTAACATTGACAACTAACTTCTGGTTCATTCCTGTTGTTTTCGGTGTAATCATTCTCTGGACCGTGCTTTATAACTACACTCTTCCTAAAGATGAAAAAAGAGCTAGAAAAATTATGTTGGGAGAGTTAGACGAAGAATGATTTACGATAAAGTTGAGAATATGAGCTTGTATTTTGACAAGCTTAACGGCTTTGAAAAAGTTGAAGAGGCTTATAAAGAATTCTGCAAAGCGCCTTTTGAAAACGGTAAAATCGAAATAGACGGTGACAATGCCTGGTGCAATGTTTGCAAATATGATGTAAACCCCGATAATCCTTTGAAATATGAATCCCATAAGGAATATGCGGATGTTCAGCTTATGTTTGAAGGCGAAGAAAATATCGGTTGGGCAAGCTTCGATGAATGCAACATAACCGAGGATTTCAAAGAAGGCTCTGATATTGCATTTATGGACGCACCTAATGGTCAGTTTCTTGCTTTGAGAAAAGGCTATTTTATGGTGTTCTTCCCTCAGGATGCTCATGCACCCTGCAGAAAAAGCGAAAATTCCGACTTTGCACACAAATTAGTTTTCAAGATTAAACTTTAAAAGATAAAACCACTTTAGAATTTGAAAAATTCTAAAGTGGTTTTGCTTTATTTATGCGGTAAACTTATTACCAGATTAAATATTCCGCTTTCATATTTCACAAGCATATCGCCTTTATGCTTATCAACTGTTCGTTTAATGCTCTTAAGACCAAGACCGTGATTCTCACTATCTTTTTTTCTTGAAATATATACTCCTGCTCTGTGCTTGGGTGCTTGGGTTGAGGGGTTTTTTACGGAAATAATCATTTCATTTTCCGAATCTTCAATTTTAACATCAATATATCTGTCGCTGAAATTCTCAAATTTAATGCAAGCCTCAACCGCATTATCAAGTGCATTACTGAGAATTGTGCAAATATCCATAGCGGAAATTTTTGTATTCTCTAATGGTGTAACATCAAACTGAGTTGAAATGCCGTTTTTCTGTGCATATAAAAGTTTTTCATTAAGAATAGCATCAACTGCAGAATTTTTGCTCATTGAAACATAGGTTGCTTCCTCAACTGCATCTGTCATTTTTTCAAGGTAGGAAAGCATTTCTTCCTTTGTCCCATTTTCTGCAATTCCTTTAAGAACAAAAATGTGATTTTTTAAATCGTGACGAAGCTCTCTTGTTCGGTTATAGCTTTCTTCAATTCTTTTGAATGATTCTTTTTCAAGTCGCATCTGAGTATTGAGAAGGTCTGCATTTCGTCTTATTTCAAGCTGATTTTGTAATTTCGAGAAAAGAGTGAAAACGAGAACATTAATAAACACAAGACCAACAGTTGAAATAATAATATAAATATTTATATCTTCACCGGGCGCTAATAAATCTATGTAATACTGATAAACAGTAAGAGTACCCAATGTTGTAACCGGAACTGTCAGAAGAAGAAGCCAATATCGGATTGGAACAGCTTTGTTTTTTGACTTTGTGAACATACCAACAAGAATGATTATAACAAGCATAAAAATGTTAGGCAGTTCAATTGAAAGAATTCTGTAAAAAAAGCTATCAGTTTCAAGATAGGGTATTCTATCAAAAATCTTATCTATAAACAGAGAAAATGCAAAATAGGAAAGAAGCTTTGAGAGAGCAACAAAAAGCGAATAAACAACGCAGAAAAGACCTTTCAATCGCTTTTTACCGTCAAAAATCACAAGTGCCACAATGAATATCAGAAGCATCTGCACACCTGTTTTAATATTACCGCTTTGCCCTGTTTCCTGAAGTGCTAAAAGCACACCCGAGCTTACGGCAAAAGCAATCCATTTTGGCAATTTACTTTTATATTTCTCATCAAAAAAGGCATTCATCAAGAGAAATGCAAAAAGCATTTCAAGAGTTGATGAAAAAAGCCTTATGAGATAGAACAAGGTTGTTTCAATAAATTCAAGCATTTTTTATCACCTTTTAGCCCAAAGATATGCGTTTTTAACGGCTGTCGCCTTACTTTTGCTGACAGGAAGAATTTCACCATTTAAAAGCTCTGCACTATCCTTGGAAACACTTTTGATTTTTTTTGCATTAACAAAATAACTCTGGTGAGTTCTTATGAAATCCTTGCCCTCGAGGTCTTTTTCCACCCGGTCAAGCTTGCCGTAAAAAGAATATTCATCATTTTTGGTGTGAACAATAAGAACCCTGCGATTACTTTCAAAATAAAGAATATCGTTTAAAGGAATATTTTTAACTGCTGATGCAGTTTTCACTGTATAAAAGCTGTCATCGGATTTTGAAAGCTCCTTTAAGCATTCACCAAAAATTCTGTCAAAGGCATTAACAAGGTCAGATTTAAGAATATACCTGAAAGCCTTTACCTCATAGCCTGAGAAAACATATTCCGCCGAAGAGGTAACAAAAACAATAAGAGCCTCAACGCCCCAATCACGAAGCTGCTTTGCACAGTCAACTCCGTTAACCGTTTTCATTTTTATATCAAGAAAGATTATATCAAAATCATTGGGGATTACCTTGCAATGCTCTATCAGAGGTGTTCCGTCATAAAACACCTCTAATTCAGCTTCTTCATCAACTTTTGCAAGGTAATCCCTTGTTCGCTTTTCTATGTAATCGCAAACATTTTTCTCATCATCGCATATTGCAATTTTAAGCATATTCCCACCTCGGAAATTGTGTTAGTTTTAATATAACATATCTTTTTATATATTGCTACTGATTTTCAGACTTTTATCTTCAGCACCATATTCCCGGTCTTTCTGAAATCTTTTCTTTTATTGTTAAATAGCATACCATTGATATAATCAAGGACAATACAAAAATCCCAATAGCAACATAGAATGAAAAATCATATGCAAAAGCGTTTATGGCAGACATGGCAGGAATACCAATCAACATAAAAAGAAACATAGGTAAGCCCAAAACCAATGAAAAAACGTCATTCCATTCAGCAATATACGCCAAAAGCATCAAAAGTATATTGCTTACAATTGGTATGGTTGCAAGAATATATGAAGTTTTAAAAAACACTTTAGTTCCACATCGCTTACTAAAACAAGCAATCCCTACCAAAATTGTTGAAAAAGCAAACGGAAATATTTCTCTTAAAACCGGACTGCCACAATTCAGCTCTATAGTGTCTATAAAATGAATTTCACCTGCAAAAATCACAGCTAAAATCCATAATACACTAAATATACCAAAGCCCCATAAAATTTGTCGGATTTCGTTTTCTCTGAATTTTTTAATCATACCCTCATCCCCTTGATGTTTTTTGAAAATTTCATTCTGTTCATATTTCTTTCTTAGGTTTTATTGATTTATATAATATAAGCGATATTATTATTGCCACAACCAAGAAAACGATTATAGTACTATTATCAATCCAACTGTCTAAATAGACAAAGTAAAATGAATTTACTCCATCAAAAAGCTCATAAGCCATTCTTCCGAAAGGATATAAAACCAAACCGATAGTTAAACCAACAATCCAGGTTAAAATACTTCCATCGTTACTGCATATTGCTGATATAATACTTGCAAATATCGGAATAACCGTAGCTGATAAAGCTGATATATACATTACTTTTAATAATTTTCTTTTACAGATGATAGTAAAAATAAGTAAAACTATAGGAATAAGTATTGCAGTTATCATAGGCACGATACAAGAAAAAATCAGTTCTTCTGTATCTATATTTTCTGAGCACCAAATATCCACAGAATATGTATTAAATAAAGCTCCAATACCCCATAACAGCGTAATACTGAAAAAGCCTATAACAAACTGAATATACGGATTAAGCTTTTTCATATAAATCCCTCCCCATCTTTACCAAGGCATCGCAAAAGTAGCAATTATAAAAACTGTCATAAGATCATAGCTATAGCTACATAAGGTTTAAAAAAGATTTCTTTGCTTTTCTCTTTGTGGCATATAACTATGCACCATATGATTGCAACTGCCAACCAGACTACATTAATAATCCCTATCATTTGTACTATGCTGAATAAAAACAACACAATCTCTCTGATGCCTTCGAACATATTATAAAAAGGTGTGTCCATCAAGAATTCAAAAATCAAACTAAAAAGACCCAAAACTGAAAGAGCTGCAAAATAAGCATACGGCAAAGCTAAAAAAGTTTTTAAGTTTTCAGCAATATCATTTTCCTTCTTCATAAACGCACCCCCTTTAATTATTTAATATCTATTATCAAACCATTTCAGTTAACATCATATTCTGCAAAAATGCGCTTACTGTAATTAAGCCGAGAGTTGCAAATAAGCCGAAGTTTAAAACGTTTTTGTGGTTGTTTTCTTTAACTGCGAAAACTATGCTCACAATAACAAGAGCAGCCATTATGAACAAGGGTACAATTCCGAAACCACTAATGAAGCCGAAGAAAAGTCCTGCTCCACCGAATATTAATTCTGCAAGCTCATATAAAGCTGAACTGTTATTCCAGTAATTGCTTAAAATAATATTTGCAACTCCTACCAAAAGTGATGCACCAAACACTCCACCGAATATTTTGTATAATTTTTTTAATTTTTCAGATGTTCTTTTCTTTGTCATAATTAACATCTCCTTTCTTTGTCTGTATCATAACAAAAACAATAAAAAAATTGCCCAAAATGTAACTTTCGGGCAGTTTTTTGTAATTTTTGGACTTAATTTTATAAAAAGCATTAAAATGCAGAGTATAGAATGGTAAATTTTAGATGCAGAAGGCATTTTCTTTGTCCGAAGGTGTATACAGATACTCCGAGTGGCAAAAAATGACTTATGCGCTAAAAGATATCGTTCTATCTCTTCACTCTCATATTACCATTCCATACATCCCATATCTGTTCCTCGTTATCGGGTTGGAGGTAGTCGGTAATATATGTGCAAGCAAGAGCACCGCACGCCCAACCGAATTGAAGTTGCTTTTCGGGGGTGTAGCCTTTTAAAATGCCGTAAAGAAGACCGCCAACGAAAGCATCTCCACCGCCGATGCGGTCCATTACAGCAATTTGTTTAGGTTCTATAGATTCCCACACACCACCACTCAGCATAACAGCGCCCCATAAATGACGGTTTGCGTGCATTACCTCACGGAGATTTGTTGCAAAAACGCTTGTACCAGGAAATTTGCATTTCACCTGATTTACAGTTTCTTTAAACTGCTCAACAGGTGTCATATCAGTTTTGTATTTACTTAAATCAAATTCTGTTCCCAAGCACAAACTGAAATCCGATTGATTAGCGATAATTATATCGGAAATTCCTGCAATCTTCTGAAAAGTCTCTTTTAATTCTTTCTCTCGGTTCTTCCAGAAGGATGCACGATAATTGAAATCAAAGGAAATCACAGTTCCGTATTTCTTTGCAATTTTTGCAAGCTCAAGGCAGAATTCGCCTGTTTCCTTTGAAAGAGCGCAGATAAGACCTGTCAGGTGAAGTATTCCGACACCATCTTCTTTGAAAAGCTTTTCCAAATCAAAATCCTTTATATTAAGAGTTTTTCCTACCTCGCCTGCTCGGTCATTGTGTACGCGAGGACCACGAAGACCAAAACCGCTATCGGCAATATTGAATTGATGGCGATAGCCCCAAGGTCCGCCCTGCTCAATATCCCTACCCTCAAATTCCATATTGCGAGAGCGAAGATTTGCTTTTATAAAATGGGCAATAGGGCTGTCTTTAACAAAGGTTGTGAGAACCTTTACAGGCAAACCTAAATAAGAGCAGATTGATGCAACGTTGGTTTCCGCAGAGGTTGCCTGCATATAAAAAACATCGGAAGAAAAAACAGTCTGCCTGTCCGGTGGTAAAAGCCGAACACCCATACTTGTTGGAACTACCAAAGCATATTTATAGTTAGATTTTATTGTTAACATTTTAAAACCTCATTTATTAAGTGGCAAGTTGAAAATGGCAAGTGGCAAATTTCGGGTCTGCGACGCAATTATATAATGTAGGGTACGCATTTATGCGTACCGAAAACCTATTGATGTTTTTGGCGGGACGGATAAATCCGTCCCCTACACTTATAATTTCTACGCATTATAAGTCGTTGATGCCGTATTTCCACCCGTACCGCTCCAATTTGTATGAAAGAACTTTCCTCTAGGGAAATCTGTTCTTTCATAGGTATGAGCGCCAAAGAAATCTCTTTGTGCCTGAATAAGATTTGCAGGAAGCTTTTCGGAACGATAACCGTCAAAATAATTGAGTGCTGCCGTTAATGACGGAGCATAAACACCATTAAGCATACAAATAGCGCAGATTTTTCTGAGACTTTCCATACCTTCAAGAACTTCATTTTTAAAATAACCGTCCAAAAGAATATTTTTCAAATCTGGCTTTTTATCAAATGCTTCTTTAATTTTATTTAAAAATATGCTTCTTATAATACAACCACCGCACCAGAGCTGAGCAATTGCACCAAAATTCAAGTTCCAATTATATTTTTCCGATGCAGCTTTCATAAGTGAATATCCTTGGGCATAGGAAATGATTTTTGCACAATAAAGCGCTTCTTCCATTCGTCCGATATATTCGCCCTTTTCACCCTTGAAATCAACAAATGGTCCTGTAAGCTCTTTTGAAGCTTCAATTCTTTCATCTTTCATTGAACTCAAATATCGGGCATATACCGCTTCGGTTATAAGAGTAAGAGGAACTCCCTCATCAAGGGCTGTAATACCTGTCCATTTGCCCGTACCCTTCTGACCTGCAGAATCCAGAATTTTATCAACAAGAGGTGAACCGTCTTCATCCTTTACTGTAAAAATCTTACTTGTAATATCAATGAGAAAACTATCAAGCCTACCTTTATTCCATTCAGAAAAAATTCTGTGCATATCTTCTGCAGAAAATTCTAAAATCACTTTCATAAAGTGATAAATTTCACTTATTAACTGCATATCGCCATACTCTATTCCGTTATGAACCATTTTCACAAAGTGCCCTGCACCACCTGAACCGACCCAATCGCAACAAGGTGTGCCGTCCTCGGTTTTTGCGCAGATTGATTGAAAAATCGGCTTAACGCTACCCCAGGCAAGCTTTGAACCACCGGGCATCATAGAGGGTCCGTTCAGAGCTCCCTCTTCACCACCCGATACTCCTGTACCGATATAAAGAAGACCCTTGCTTTCAACATAAGCTGTTCTTCTTTCAGTATCTTTGAAATGTGAGTTACCGCCATCAATGATAATATCACCTTTATCGAGCAAGGGAATAAGCTTTTCTATCACTTCGTCAACAGGTGCTCCTGCTCTTATCATCATCATTAGTTTTCTTGGCTTTTCCGTTGCCTCAACCAATTCTTTCAAGGTTTTAGTACCAATAAAACTCTTGTTTTTTCCTCTTCCGTTTAAAAATTTATCAACAGTTTCAGTTTCCCTGTTGTAAACCGCTACAGTAAAGCCCTTGCTTTCCATATTCATTGCAAGGTTTTCTCCCATAACTGCAAGACCGATAAGTCCTATATCTGCTTTTTTCATAGTTTTTTCCTTTCTTAAAGCGGAACGGATAAATCCGTTCCCTACTTTTATAATTGCTGACCGCAGATCCCGAAATTTGCCACTTCCCACTTTCAACTTGCCACTTATACTGTCCAAAGTCCAAGTGCCGGATTACTTATATAATAAATCTCTTCACCATCAACTGTGTTATAGCCGTCTTTAAGGTTTTCGGGATTATATTTTTTCACTGCTTCATCGTAAGGCATAAATCCAAATCCAACGCCCTCAACCTCTTCTTTTGAAAGATATTTTGTGCAATATGTGACTTTGAATTTCCCATCGGAAGAGCCGTGAATAAGATGCGCCGCCACAGACAAATTATTTTTCAATTCTTCCTCTGTTTTTACAAGCTCTAAAACCTTTTTTCTTCCAACATAACCGTATCTTCTTATAAGTCTGTCATTTTCATCATCTTCCCCGAATTTTTTCACATTTGGTGCAAGAACAATCAGCTCTCCACCCTCTGCCATTGCCATCCGGGTCCTGTAAACCGCCTTATTGCCAAGCCATGTACTTCGGAATTCTCTTGGGTCAAGATATACTACTGCTTTTTTTATGGGTCGCCTTAACTTTGTCATATTCATTTTCTGACTTTTAAGGACCGACATCTGAAAAAGCTCTCTTTTCCTGCCGATATATATGCCGTGAATGAGGGTTTCGTCGTTTTCGTTGGTGGTTGTAACTGTTAAAACATACATTAAAGGAATATCTTTTATAAAATTTTCTTCCGCATAGTCAAAAACTTTTCTTACAGGAGAAAAATCCCTGCCCATAATCCTTTCAAGACCATAAAAAGCACCAAGCATATGAGAAGAATTTATCATACTGCTTCCGCCACAGCCTACGAAGATATTTTTCGAGTAGTTTGCCATCCCCACAACCTCATGGGGCACAACCTGACCGATAGAAATAATCAGGTCATAGGATTTATCTAAAAGTCTTTTGTTTATTTCAACATCAATTTTTGTTTCAACGAGACCCTCTGAAACGCTTTTTACAAATTCACTTGGTACTTCACCTATTTTCACAACATCCTTGCGCCAATTGTGAACAATAAGCTTTTCATAAGGAATGTCTTTTCCGAAAAAAACTTCGCTTTCTTCTTTTGTAACAGGGCGGTGAGTTCCCAAAGCAGGCATAACATCAACAATGCAGGTTTCTTTTAAAAGGTTATAATACATATTTGTAATTTTCCCTGCACCTGAATACATTCTTGTATAATCCGGTGGTAAAATCAGAACTTTTTTTAATTTTTTGCCCTCAACGGATTTTTTTATAATTTCAAAAAGCCTTTCATCATCAATTATGCCCTCACTTTCAACAAACAAAATATCACCTCTTTAAAATAATGTAAGTACTGCTAAATACTGTAAGCACCATTATTTTTAGGCTTTTTCGTTGAAAATATTACTTTTCTGTGTTAATATATAAAAAGAAATTTTTCGGAGGCGATTTTATGAAAAAATTTATGGACAAGGATTTTCTTCTTTCCACCGAAACTGCTAAAAAACTTTATGCTGCTTGTGAAAATACCCCTATTTTCGACTGGCATTGTCATTTACAACCTAAAGAAATTTATGAAAACAAAACTCCTGAAGATATTGCATATTTATGGCTCTCCGGTGACCATTATAAATGGCGCGGTATGCGTTCCTGCGGTATAAGTGAAGAATATATCACCGGTGATAAAACACCTTATGAAAAATTCAAGGCTTGGGCAAGCGCTATGCCAAATCTTATCGGTAATCCGCTTTATCATTGGACACACCTTGAATTGCAGAGATATTTTGATATTCACGAGCCTCTTTCACCTGCAACCTGTGACGAAATCTGGGAAAAGGCAAATGCAAAAATCAAAGCCGGTGGCTTCACTCCTCGAGAGCTTATTGAAAAAAGTAATGTAAAATATGTTTGCACAACTGATGATGCTGCAGATACTCTTGAATATCACAAGCTTCTCGCAGAAGATAAATCATTCAAATGTAAAGTTCTTCCTGCATTCCGTCCCGACAAGGCTCTCGGCATTGAGCTTGATGGTTATAATGATTGGGTAAAGGCTCTTGAAAACGTTATGGGCAAAGCAGTTCCCTCATTTACAGAGCTCAAATCCGCTCTTCTTTCAAGAATTGAATTTTTTGCAGAAATGGGTTGCAGAGCTTCCGACCACGCTTTCACCTATGTTCCCTATAAAAGAGCAAGTGAAGAAGAATTGAATGTTATATTCAAAAAACGCCTTGCCGGAGATACCCTTTCAACTGAAGAGATTGATAAATATAAAACCGAGCTTATGCTCTTCCTTGCAAATGAATATGCACGTCTTGGTTGGGGTATGGAAATTCATATCGGTGCTATGAGAAATAATAACGGAGTTATGTTCAAAAAGCTTGGTCCCGATACCGGCTATGATTCTGTTGCAGACTATGAAATTGCGGTTAATCTTTCAAAACTTCTTGATGCAATGAATACTGAATATAAGCTCCCCAAAACTGTTCTCTTTACCCTTAATCCCAAGGACAACTATGTTCTCGGCACAATGCTCGGCAACTTCCAGAGCGATGAAGCAGAAAGCAAAATTCAGTTCGGTTCTGCCTGGTGGTTCAATGATAACTACGACGGTATGAGAACTCAAATGCAAACACTTATGAATTTAGGTATTATTTCCAAATTTGTTGGTATGATTACCGATTCAAGAAGCTTCCTCTCCTATCCTCGTCACGAATATTTCCGCAGAATTCTCTGCGAGCTTTTAGGTGACCTTGTTGAAGAAGGCAAATACCCCGAAGATATAGAATTCCTTTCAAAAGTTGTTCAGGATGTTTCCTATAACAATGCAATTAAATATTTTGGAGTAGAATAAAACTCTGATAATAAATCACCACACCGAAACGACCAAAATCGTTTCGGTGTGGTACTTTATATTTATAATTGCATCGCAAAAACAATCATTCCGCATTCCGCACTCCGCATTCCGCACTTTTAAAACGAACAAAGTGAGTTTTATCAAGTGCTAACATAATACCTGGAATTAAAATCAGCTGTGCAATTATTCCGGGAATGGCATTTATAAACGCGCTTGTTAAAAATGCAGTAAGAGTAAATCCATCTGCGCCTAAACCTAAAATAACGGTCATCACAATACCCCATACTGCCCTTCCTAAAAGCATTGACATTATAAGGCAACGATAAAGAGATTTTATACATTGCCATTTTGCATGGGAGAATAAAAATCCTGCAAAAAACCCGTATGCCGCAAGCTCGAATGCCATAGCAAAAGCATTGGGGTACATAACAGGCATACCAAATATCACCGAACGCAAAAGCGGCAATATAAAACCTACACCCAAACCATATTTCCAACCGCAGATAAGACCGCAGAGAATAACGGGGAAATGCATTGGCAAAAGCATATTGCCGATTTGCTGAATCTGGCCTGTTAAAAACGGAAGAACAAGTCCAACTGCCAGAAGCATTGCAGCAATAACCAAATTTTTCAATTCATTCTTCTTCATAAATTACCTCAAGAAAAATCTTATTAGAAAGAGAGTTCAATTTTTTGATAAACTATTCCCTCTCGTTCGTGAGTATATGTAATATGAAGAGTGTTTTCAACTGCGGTAATTGCAGGGTAGCTGAATTCATGGTCACCTGTTGTAGCCTCACACTTGAAGAACTCTGTAAAGCTGCCTCCGTTATCATCGGAATACATAAGCACAAGAGGTGCTCTGTCGCCCCAGTTTTCTGAAATAGGGTTCATTATAAGAACTAAAATTCCGTTATCGAGTTTCACAACATCAATACCGCTGTTGGGGTTTGGCATACCTGTATCATAAGCCTTGCACCAGGTTTTTCCGCCATCCTTACTGTCGCTTCTGTAAATATAACCGCTACCTGTTCTCACAAGCATATGAAGACCTTTTTCATCCTCCCATAAGGTAGGTTGAATCATACTGACCGGTTTAAGATTTTTCTTCGGTCTTATAACAAAATTAGAGTGTTCGAAGGTAAGGCCATCATCTTTTGAAATATCTACAAAGCATTTCCAGTTTCTTTTTATTTTAAAATCTTCTTTTGATGCAGGCGCAATAACTGTTCCGTCAGAAAGGCGGATTGACTTGTTCTTAACAGGTCCTCTGCCCCCGTCATTATCACCGGCTACGAGGATTTCAGGCTCTGAAAAGCTTCTGCCTCCGTCCTTTGAAATGCAGTAATATGTTACCCATTTTGGAATGGGTTTACCATATTTAAAATACAAAATAATTTCTCCGTTTTCTCTAAGGAAAAGAACGGGGTTCCAATGAGGTAGCTCCTCACCTTTTACTGCAATGCTGTAAGGCTCTGCCCATTTTTCATTTTCACGGACACTTACCCAGATTTTAACATCGTTATTGCCTTCTCTTGTTCCACCGAACCAAGCGGCAACAACCGTGCCGTCAGGTAAGGGTAAAACAGTTGAAGCGTGGCAACTGTCGGTAACTGTTTTAGGTGGATAAATAAATTCGTTTACTGTTCTTTTAGCTTCAATTTTCATTTTCTTCGTTCCCTTTCTTCATCCATATAATCAAAGGCATTCCAGCCCTTATCTTCTTTTTTTGTTTCCTCGTTGTAGCCTATATTCATTTCGATTTTTTCGTTGTCGTTTAAAACCCTTCTTTTTATAGACTCCTGCTTTTCAACTATATACATTTTGCTTCCGTAAAGGTCTGCAAAATTCCGCACAAATGAAGGAAATCCCTCGTGGTGCGAAAGTTCTTTATACATCGGATAATTTATGATATATCTTACTGTAGCTAAAAAAATCTTTATATTCAAAAGACTTGTTACCATAATCCAGGTACAGGGTATTCCGTTTCCGCCTGCACCGATATAAAATCCAAGACCTAAATACATAAACAATGCCAACAGAGTTACAATTGCTCCGTAAAGCTTACCCATTTTCATTGAATTAGTCCCGAAAATCAGCAAAACAACGGATAAATTACCAACTATATATGAAATAATACTACCGCCCTGTAGCTCAGCAATAACACAGAACAACGCCCCTGCTATCATAAACATTATAGGAAAAAATATGCCCTTTGTCAGAAGCTCAACGTTACAATTCCAATAATACATATACCCCTTTTTATCATCAAAGCTCATATCCTGAGGGTCATCGTGAGGGAAAATAATATTTATTCCTAAAATGGATTTACCGTGCTTATGCTTTTTATTTTGGTTTTCTTCAATTTCCTCTTGAGTTTGCTTAACGTCAATATTCATTATTATGGGTTCATTATTTTTATTTGCAGACCTTTGTTTTTCTGCTGATTTTTCATCCTTAAGATATAGCTTATCTGCAAATAAATCCTGCCCATTGACCATAAAATTCGGAAAACCCTTTTCTTTTTCGAGAGCTTTATAAACAGAATTATAACTGTAAATACAGCGAAGGCAGAAATAAACCATTACAAGTCCTAAAATATCAGAAACCGCCATTAATATGCAATACTTTAATTTCAGCTCAGGTATATGGTACAAAAAGATTGCATTACAATAAATAAATGCAATTATATTCAGGTAATAAGCCCATATTTTCCACTTTTTGCAAAAAATTCCGCCTACAATTATAGCTATGGCTGATAAATCCAAAGAGAATTCAAATAAATCGCCTATATCGGAGTTTATTGAAGCAACGGCTACAATTAAAAATGCAAAAATCCAACCAAGCTTTGCCGACCTGTTGCTTGTTTCTTTCCAGTCGAACATCATATCTCTTTTTTCAAAAACAGTTGAATGGGGAATATAAGCCGTTTCCATATTGAATTTCATTTCTCCACCGCCCTTCGTTGCATTTCAGAGCGGTACGGTCAAGACCGTACCCTACATCTATTAATATCCTCTTCCTTCTTCGTTTTTAGCAATTGACACAATTCTGCTTGTGCCGAGACGCTCTGCACCGAGAGAAAGGAATTTTTCTGCATCATCAAGTGATGCAATTCCGCCTGCGGCTTTCATTTTAACATTTTCACCGATATTTTTTGAGAAAAGCTCAATATCGTCAAAGGTTGCACCACCTGTTGAAAAACCTGTTGAGGTTTTTATAAAATCTGCACCTGCTTGAGTTACAAGCTGGCACATTTTGATTTTCTCTTCATCGGTTAAAAGACAGGTTTCTATAATAACCTTTAAAACTTTACCGTTACAAGCCTCTTTGATTTCTTTGATTTCATTTAAAATATCATCATATCTTTTATCTTTGAGCCAACCGATATTTATAACCATATCAATTTCTTCTGCACCATTTTTTACTGCATCTGCAGTTTCAAAAACCTTGCACGCAGTAGTGTTATAACCATTGGGGAAACCGATAACAGTGCAGATTGAAAGCTTATCTCCGCAATAATCTGCACATTCCTTAACATAGCTTGGGGGAATGCAAACACTTGCAGTATTGAATTTAATTCCGTCATCACAAATTGCTTTTATCTGCTCCCGGGTTGATTCCTGCTTTAAAAGTGTATGGTCAACGTGGGTAAGAATATTTTTAAGTTCCATAATTTAACCGCCTTAACTTAGTTTTATATGGTAATTGTAGCATTTTTATCTAAAAAGGTAAACAGTATTATTAAAATATCATAGTATTTAATAATTGATTTAGAAAAATTATTGTGGTATTATTTAGAATGTATATTTATGTAATTTAATAAATAAGGTGATTTTTTGAAAAACTTACTTGTTATTTTCGGCGGTTGCTCCAGCGAATACGAGGTTTCTCTTCGTTCATCAGCTTCAGTTTTAAGAAATATTGACAGAGAGAAATACAATATTCTTACCCTCGGTATCACAAAAGACGGAGAATGGTATTTCTATACAGGTGACATCAACTCTATTGAAAACAACACCTGGTTCAATGACGATGATACCACCCCTGCAGTTCTTTCCCCCGATAAAAAAGATAAAGCACTTATCATTCTCAACGATATGGGTGCATACGAAAAAATCAAAATTGATGTTATTTTCCCTGTTCTTCACGGCAAAAATGGTGAGGATGGTACAATCCAGGGCATTTTTGAGCTTGCAGGCATCCCTTATGTTGGTTGCACACCTCTTGCAAGCGGTATGTGTATGGATAAAGCCGTTACAAACACTCTTGCAGATGCGGCAGGAATAAATGGTGCAAAATGGGTTGCATTCACTGAAACTGATTATAAAGACGGCAGAGTTAATTTCCCGGTAATTGAACAGAAATTAGGTTATCCTATTTTCGTTAAACCCGCAAATGCAGGTTCTTCCGTTGGTATTTCCAAAGCACACAACCATATGGAGCTTTTAAAAGCACTTGATATTGCCTTTGCTAACGACTATAAGGTTGTTCTTGAAGAAACACTTATTGGCAGAGAAATCGAATGTGCAGTTATGGGTAATGACCAACCCGTTGCTTCCTGCATAGGTGAAATTCTTCCCACTGCAGAGTTCTATGACTACGAAGCAAAATATATAGATAACTCAACAGGTCTTGCAATTCCTGCAGATTTACCTGTTGAAGTAAGTGAAAAGGTTCGTCAGGCAGCTGTTAATGCCTATCGAACAATGGGTTGCACAGGACTTTCCCGAGTTGATTTCTTCTTAGCAGAGGACGGAACAATATACCTTAACGAAATCAACACCCTCCCCGGTTTCACATCAATTTCAATGTTCCCCAAGCTTTTCGGTCAGGTTGGCGTTGAGTATTCTGACCTTATTGATAAACTCATTGAATATGCTGAGGAAAGAATGAAATGAGAAATGTGGAAATAGAGTTCATCAGCGAACAGCAATACCAAGATGACCGAGAAAGCAGTAAGCTCAAGGCTAAAGGTACTATGCAGGATATTGACGAAATTAAAGTTATTTCCTATACCGAGCCTGATGACGAAATGGGCAAATGCAAAACAGTTGTTAAAGTTATAAACAACAATTTCATCGAAATGAGAAGAAGCGGTGTTTATGAAACAACTTTTCTTATTGAAGAAGGCAAAACTCATTCCTGCATTTACAGAACGCCCTTCGGTGAAATGAATATGGACATTGTAGCAGAGCGAGTTAATGCTCACATACCCGATTGTTCAGGTAAAATTCTTCTTTGTTATCGACTTGAGAGCAACGGAGAAATCATTGGTGAAAATAATCTTTTAATGAAAATAAATGAGGTTTAAAAATGTCAAAATTAGTTAAAATTGCAGAAGAGCAAATCATTTCTTCTGTTACGGTGGCAATTAATAATAATATTGCAGACGGCACTTTTATTGAAGCAGAAATCCCTAATTTCAAAACAGAAATTCCAGCAGACAGAAAAAATGGTGACTATTCTGCAAACGGTGCATTTATGCTTTCAAAAGCTCTTCGTATGCCCCCAAGAAAAATTGCAGAACATATTCTCGAAAAAATCGACCTTGAAAATACATTTTTCCAGAAATGCGAGGTTGCAGGTCCCGGTTTCATTAACTTCTTCTTAAAACCTGAATTCTATGCAGATATTCTTCTTGATATTGATGCTTGCGGTGATAACTACGGCAGAAGTGATTTCGGTAAAGGCAAGAAAATAAACGTTGAATTCGTTTCCGCAAACCCCACAGGACCTATGCATATGGGTAATGCACGTGGCGGTGCTTTAGGTGACTGTTTAGCTTCCGTTCTTGACTGGGCAGGCTACTATGTTGAAAGAGAATTCTATGTTAACGATGCAGGTAATCAGATTGACAAATTCGGTCTCTCGCTTTCTGTTCGTTATCAGCAAATTCTCAAAGGGGAAGATTTTATTGAACTTCCCGAAGACAGCTACCACGGTGATGATATAAGAGTTCTTGCACAGAGCTATATCGATGAAAATGGCGACAACCTTCTTGAAGTTTCCGAAGAAGAAAGAAGAAAAGCTCTTGTTGAATTCGCTCTTCCCAAAAACCTTGCAACAATGAAAGCTGCAATGGCAAAATACCGCATTGATTATGATACCTGGTTCTCCGAGCTTTCTCTTCACAATGGCGGTGAATTAGAAGAAACTATTGATATTCTTAAAAAGAACGGCTATACCTACGAAAAAGACGGTGCTTTGTGGTATAAAAACATTGAAGTTCAGACTGCAATTCTCAAAAGAGAAGGCAAATCACAGGAATATATTGATAATCTTGAACTTAAAGACGATGTTCTCGTTCGTCAGAATGGTAACCCAACATACTTTGCCGCAGATATTGCATACCACAGAAATAAATTTGAAAAACGTGGCTTTGATACAGGTATTGATGTATGGGGCGCAGACCACCACGGTCACGTTGCACGTATGAAAGGTGCAATGGAAGCAGTTGGCATTGACGGCAATAAGCTTGATGTTGTTCTTATGCAGCTTGTTAACCTTATGAAAGACGGCAAGCCTGTTAAAATGTCAAAGAGAACAGGTAAGGCAATCACACTTGTTGACCTTCTTGATGAAGTTCCCATTGATGCAGTTCGTTTCCTTTTCAATATGAGAGAAGCAGGTTCTGCAATGGATTTCGACCTTGACCTTGCAGTTGAACAGTCTAACCAGAACCCCGTTTACTACTGCCAGTATGCTCATGCAAGAATTTGCAGTATTTTAAGAAAGCTTGAAACCGAGGGTGTTAAAATCAGAAAGCCCGAAAAAGCAGAGCTTACGCTTCTTAACTCTGACGAGGAAACTAACCTTATCGCTCACCTTGCTTCCCTTACAAATGTTATTATTTTTGCAGCTAATTCTTATGACCCCGCAAGAATTACCCACTATGCAACAGAGCTTGCAACAAAATTCCACCGTTTCTACAATGCACAGCGCGTTATGGTGGATGATGAAGCTCTTATGCAGGCAAGAATTTTCCTTTGTATGTGTGTAAGAAACACAATGAAAAACGTTCTTTCAATGCTTAAAATAGAAGCTCCTGAATCAATGTAACAAAAGTTACGACCCTGTTGAACAAAATTTTTGTTCAACAGGGTCGTTTATTATTTTATAAATATTGGATTTGTCCAGGCTTTCCTGCCCTCTTTATCAACAACTGTTGCTCGGATATATTCATATTCATCCTTTAATTCTCTTTTTACTCTTGTAAGAGGTTCACCATCTGCAACAATCATTCTTCCGGGGTGCTTATCACACTGGAAAATAATTCTTTCACATTCACTTGTTTCAATGTGAACAACATTTTCATCATCTACATAAAAATCCTTGATAACAGGACCGCAAGAGGAATAAAACGCGCCTTTTTCTAAAGATTTGAGAATATCTTTAACATTATTTTCAGCGTTAACCATTACCCAACCTTTACAGTGTTGATACATCTCATGGCCGTCATCAGTTGCTACTCCGAAAATTTTAATACCCATACCCAAAAGCTCATCCCAATACATACCATTGTCGGTATCCATATCATCTTCAATAACGCAACCGCTGTTCCATACCTCAAAAGCAAAATTGCCTTTTAATTTATCAAAATATCTTGGGGGAGTTGAACTCCACTGAGGGTGGCAATAAATTGTAAGATTGTTTTTCTCGTGAGCTTCATCAAGATATTTCTGAAATTCTTCCTGATTTACTGCTTCACCTCTGGGAAGTCTTTCGTCCTGCTTGTAGCCATTTGTTTCATCATCAGGACCTATAAAAACTGTATGAAAAGTTCTGAAACCATTTTCTCTTACAAAAGTGTTGTCATATTCCGTACCGGGAATTATTGTTATATCAACATCCTCGGCAAAGTTTTTATAATTATAAATTTTATGGTCTGTCAATGCAAGGAAATCATAGTCATTTTCCTTATGAAGTCTTATAACCTCTTCGGGAGTACCTTTACCGTCAGAACGGGTTGTATGGCAATGAAGTCCACCTTTAAGCATTTTTCTCTGATTTACGAAAGCCTCTTGTCTTTTCATTATTATCACCTTATTTTTCATTTTCTGTTGTGTTTTTTCTTGCAACAAGCCAGGCGTTAGGAAGATAGCGACCTGTTGGCATATTTCTTGCAGAAGGTTTATTTATAACCTCTCCGTTATAGCCTATAACTGAAGATGAACCGCCGTCACAAGCGCCTGCAGTAACTGCACCATATTGCAAAAGAATGTCTGCACAATCTTCCATAGTTGCTCCGATTGAATAACCAACCTGACGGCCATCAATAACAAGCATTAAAACAACACCATTTTTGCATTGGCCTATTACTGTTCTTGGCTGAAGTCCCCAACCTGCAGAATCCTCAACAACCTTTTTACCCTCAAGAATAAGAGTTGGTCTGTATTGAAAGCCATCACGTATATTATATTCTTTCCAATCTTCAATTCCGCCTACGACAAGACGGTCATTTTTATCAAAGCCAACGAGAGTATACAGAGAACTGTATGTGCCCCAATATTCACCTTTAGAAACACACTGTCCTGTAATTTCTCCACCAAGACTGACTCCACCCTTATCAACAAATCCGGAAGCATTCACACCAACAACTGCATTCTCTTTTTCAAGATAATCGCAGATAAATTCACCTCGTGAACCTTTATAATCTGTTGCACCGAGAAAAACTCTTGACGGTTCATCAACAAGAACGAGCTTACCTGTAAAATTAGATTTTTTTATTTCTAAAATTACAATATTTTCTTCAAGGTCATTGGCAAAAACAGTATTACCGAATTTATCTTTTTCACCAACCACAAGATTTTCCTGACCAAGAACATCGGAACTCTGATTTCCGTAAATATCAGTTACACTTATATCTTTAATATCAACTTGACCTGACATAACCTGGTCTATAAGGCTATCAGGAAAGAACCAAGTTGCTAACCATTTATGCTGATCGGTTGTCATAGCAGTTTCAATCCATATATTTCTCCATTTAACAATAAAGGGTATGTTACCGAAAACAACTGTTACATAGCTGACAACACCTAAAACAAGCACGATTGAAAAAATCAGAAGTGCTAAAACACTTTTTTTCAGTTTCTGCTTTGGTTCTTCGCCGTTTTCATTTGTGTTTTTATTATGTTTTTTCTTATCAGGACGTACTTCACTCATGCCATCCGCAATATTATCGAGGCTTACAACCTCTTCTTCTCCCTTTCCTACCAAAAAGCCACCTCCGATAAATACATTTTCTACTGCATTATACCACAAAAAGACGGCGAATACCATTATTCACCGTCTTTTTACAAATTATTAAAATTTATCTGTTATCTATGTAACGACAAGCCGCAAGAGCTGCAACCGCACCATCTGCAGATGCAGTTGTAATCTGGCGAATACTCTTATGACGGCAGTCACCTGCAACAAAAATACCGTTTGTTTTTGTTACACAGGATTCATCAGAATCAAAATAACCATTTCCGTCAAGAGCAGCACAATCAGAGAATGCAGAGTTTTTGGGTTCAAGACCGATTGCAACAAAAAGTCCGTCAAGAGAAAGCTCTTTTTCACCATCATTTGTGTTAAGAACAACACCTGAAAGCTCACTTTCACCTTTAAGCTCACCAACAGTTGCTTCCAGAATAAATTCGACATTGTCTTTACCTTCAAGAATATCAACGAGCTTCTTTTCACCTGTAAGATAAGGAAGGTTCTGAAGAACATATACTTTTTCGCAAAGGTCAGAAAGAAGAACCGCCTCCTGCAAAGCAGAGTTGCCTCCACCAACAACACCGACAGTCTGCCCTTTGAAAAATGCGCCATCGCAAACCGCACAATAGGAAACGCCATTACCTACAAGCTGATTTTCGTTGGGAAGACCTAACTGTCTGTGACGAACGCCAACTGCAATAATAACCGCTTTTGCTTCAAAAGCCTTATTCCCTGCAAAAACAGTTTTATGAGCACCCTGGTCTGCAATTCCGGTTGCCTTTTCCATTTCAACCTCTGCGCCCATAGAAAGAACCTGGTCGAGAAGCTTATCTGCAAATTCATTACCGCTCATTTCAGGAATACCGGGGTAGTTTTCAATTTTTGGTGAGAATGTTACCTGACCGCCAAAAGTTGACTGCTCAATAACAAGAACAGATTTTGATGCTCTGAGAGCATAAAGTGCCGCAGTAAGCCCCGCAGGACCGGCACCGATAACTATGATATCGTACATAATATAAAACTCCGTTTTAATGCAAAATGCAAAATGCAAAATGCAGAATTATAGGGGCGCAGAAATGCGCCAATAAAGTAGCGAGTTGGAAGTGGAAAGTGGCAAGTTTCGGGGAAGCTCTGCTTCCAAACATTATAATTGCTGTGCGTAGCACCCAAAATTCCGCATTCCGCATTCCGAACCCCGCATTCAAAAATTACCGCCCATCAGGACGGTAATTTTTTATTTTAATTAAAGTGATTCGATAAATGTTTTTATTGCAGGAAGGTCTGCGATTTTTTCTGCAACATCGCCCTTGTAGATAACAAGTGTGGGAGCCTGTTTGAGAGCTAATTCTGTTGCAAGAGCTACATTATCTTCAACGAAAAGCTTTTCGTATGCAATACCTGCTTTTTCAAGAAGCTGAGCAGCTATTTTACATTTGGGACAAGTCTTTGTTGCGAAAAGAACAAATTTTGCATCCTTATCAGTTGCAACTGATTTTTCTTCGCAACCACAAGCACAATGAGCATGATCAACTGTTCTTTCTTCTTTTTTAAGACTTGAATTGAAAATATCGTAAACTTTTCTGTCCTTGAATTCCTGTGCTTTACCATCATTGAAGTTCTGAACAGGACGATAGTAACCTGTAATACGGCTATAAACCTCTGTATCATTACCGCAATCGGGGCAAGTATATTCTTCACCTGCAATATAACCGTGGTTGCAACATACGGAATATGTGGGAGAAATTGAATAATAAGGAAGTCTGTAATTAGAAGCAATTTTTCTTACAATGTCTGCTGCAGCTTTCCAATCGGGAAGTTTTTCACCAAGGAATGCGTGGAAAACAGTACCTGATGTGTAAAGAGTATGAAGTTCATCCTGTGCATCAAGAGCTTCGAAAATATCTGCTGTATAACCAACGGGAAGATGTGAAGAGTTGGTGTAATAGGGTGTGCCGTTTTCGTTAGCTGTGATAATTGCAGGATAATGCTTCTTATCGTGCTTTGCAAAACGATATGTTGTAGATTCAGCAGGAGTTGCTTCAAGGTTATAAAGGTCACCGTAAAGCTCCTGATAGTCTGAAAGTCTTTCTCTCATATGATTGAGAACGTCTTTTGCAAATTCCTGAGTTTCTTTATGAGTCATATCCTTACGGAGCCATTTTGCATTAAGACCAACTTCGTTCATACCGATAAGACCGATTGTTGAGAAGTGGTTATTAAATGTGCCAAGGTATCTCTTTGTGTAAGGATAAAGACCCTCGTCAAGAAGCTTTGTGATAATATCTCTCTTAACCTTAAGTGAACGAGCAGCAATATCCATAAGCTTGTCAAGTCTTCTGTAGAATTCTTCAACATTCTCTGAAAGATATGCGATTCTGGGAAGGTTGATTGTTACAACACCGATAGAACCTGTGCTTTCACCACTACCGAAGAAGCCACCGCTCTTTTTACGAAGTTCACGAAGGTCAAGACGAAGTCTGCAGCACATTGAACGAACGTCGCTGGGTTCCATATCAGAGTTAACATAGTTTGAGAAATAAGGAGTACCGTATTTTGCTGTCATTTCAAAGAGAAGCTTGTTGTTCTCTGTTTCAGACCAATCAAAATCACTTGTAATTGAATATGTGGGAATGGGATACTGGAAGCCACGACCGTGAGCATCGCCTTCAATCATAATTTCGATGAAAGCCTTGTTAACCATATCCATTTCTTTCTTACAATCGCCGTAAGTGAAATCCATTTCCTTACCGCCAACAATAGCGGGCATATCTTTAAGGTCAGCAGGAACTGTCCAGTCAAGAGTGATATTTGAGAAAGGTGCCTGAGTACCCCAACGAGAAGGAGTGTTTACACCGAAAATGAAGGATTCAAGACATTTTTTAACCTGTTTATAGTCAAGATTATCAACCTTAACAAAGGGAGCAAGGTAAGTATCAAATGAGGAGAAAGCCTGCGCGCCTGCCCACTCGTTCTGCATAATACCAAGGAAGTTTACCATCTGATTACAAAGTGTTGCAAGGTGACTTGCAGGAGCAGATGTAATCTTACCGGGAACACCGCCAAGACCTTCCTGAATAAGCTGTTTAAGAGACCAACCTGCACAGTAACCTGTGAGCATTGAAAGGTCATGAATGTGAAGGTCACCGCTACGATGAGCATTAGCAACCTCTTCATCATAAACTTCAGAAAGCCAGTAGTTAGCAGTAATAGCACCTGAGTTTGAAAGAATAAGACCACCTACTGAATAAGTAACTGTGGAGTTTTCTTTAACACGCCAGTCAGTAACCTTAACATAGCTATCAACAAGATCCTTATAGTCAAGGATTGTTGATTTCATATTACGGATTTTTTCACGATTTTTTCTGTAAAGAATGTAGGCTTTTGCAACATCTGCATAACCTGCCTGAACAAGAACAGATTCAACGCTGTCCTGAACATCCTCAACAGCAACAAGATTGTTGCTGATTTTGGGTTCAAAGTTTGCTGTAACCTTGAGCGCAAGGAAATCAATGATATTGTCATTATACTGTTTGTTGCATGCTTCAAAAGCCTGTTTGATAGCAATTGCGATTTTTTCAATATTAAAATCAGCAATTTTGCCGTCACGTTTAATTACCTGATACATAATTCTCCCTCTTTCTTAAAATTAATTGTTTTAAAGCTTGCTTCGGAACACAACCTCTTCTCCGAAGCGACCGTAAAAGATAATAGCAGATATATTGCATTTTGTCAACACATAAAACACAATATCTTGTGTTTTATTTTCGGGAACTTTCCGAGAAGACACAAGATATTGTCGTTCTTTTGTGAAAATATAGTAAATATTCACAGTTATTACGCTGTCTTTTTGTGTAATATTTTGTCGATATTCCTAAAAAGAAAAATAACACCACAATATATTGTATCAAGTAACAACATATTGTGGTAGATATTGTAATTATATTCCTCTTATCTGCGCATTGGGTATATATTTTTTCGCCTTTTCAAGCATTTCATACATAACAGCCTTGCTTACGCCCTTGCAAGTACTATCAATAAGCTGACCTGAATCCACAAAATTCTGCAAGAAATAGCGTTCAGTGCCCTTAATCCATTCTGCAAGCTTCTCAATATCCTCAACTGTGTGAAAATTCTCCGTAATTGTGGTTCTGAATTCATATTCAATACCTCTGTTTTTAAGAAGTTCCATGCTTTTTTCAACAGGAGTAATATCAAAATTTTCTATACCCACCGTTTCACCATACTTCTCAGGACAGTTTTTTATATCCATGGCAACATAATCTACAAGTCCCAACTGAAGAATACCCTCAAGCTTTTCGGGATAACAGCCGTTAGTATCCAGCTTCACTGCAATCCCTGTTTCTTTGAGCTCATATAAAAACCGCTCAATATCCTTCTGAAGAAGAGGTTCCCCGCCTGTGATTGCTATACCATCGAGAACGTTTTTTCTTTTTTCTAGATGAGCAAAAATTTCTTCTTCTGTAAAATAATCATCGTCCATTTCCGTAACCAATAAAGCGTTATGACAAAACGGACAGCGCAAATTACATCCGCCTGTAAAAACCGTACACGCCGTTCTGCCGGGAAAATCCAATAATGTTAACTTCTGAAAACCTTTAATCAGCATTTTTATCACCGATAAAATTATACCTATTAGTATATGTTTCGTCAACCTCATTTTAACGATCAAAAACAGCCATTTTTTACCTAACATTTTCCAAACCCCAATATTTATACAATTTATATAATAAATTGACTGTATTTTGTGTATTTACATTTGGAAATAACTGTGTTATAATATCGGTACATATAAAGATATTTTGGAGGAAATTATCATGAAAACAAAAAAAGCTTTAGCTGTCTTTTTGGCAGTTGTTATGCTTGTATTACCTCTTGCAGTTTCTTCTTTCGCTGCAACAGAAAACGCAATCGTAACAAACCCCATAAAAACTAACTACAACGATTCTGAAGTTTTCAATCCCCAAGGCTTAACAATTTCCGTTGATGGTGAAGAAATATCATACTCACCGGCAAATGAAAATTTTCGCTTTATGCCCGCTCTTGGCGAACTTCTTTCAGTTGAAACAACAGAGGTTCTTGTTTACTATAACAACATTATAGTAGGTTCAATCCCTGTTACTGTTGAACATATCCTTGGCGATCTTACTGCTGTAGGCAATGGTCACGGTTATTACTGTTTAGGTTGCGGTACTCTTCACAACTTTGAAAAGCATTATGAATACTGTGCCGGCGGCGATACAAGCATGAACGATCCTAATGTATGTGAACCCGAATTGGGTGATTATGATCACATTAAGGATTGGATTCCCAATGATGATGGTGGAATTTTCACATTACAAACCACAACAGGTGTATGTGAAGTTTGTAATGCAGAGGTTACAAGAACAATACCAGATTCAGAAAAATTTCTTTCTTTATTTGATATATCAAACCTAACCGACACCGAACTTGGTATTGTTGGTTTTGTTAAGGAAATCTTTGTATCTTTAATCCAAATGCTTGTTGGAATTTCTTAATCAGGAGGTATTAATAAAATGAAAAAAGTTCTTTCAATGCTCGTTGCAGTTGTTTTGTTATTATCTGTAATGAGTATATGTGCAAATGCTGAAGCTCCTCTGTCATACACTTGTTCTGCTGAAGTAGCAGTTGAGGCAGATTATACTCTTACTGATATAGATGGTTTTAACGTATCAGTACGCCTTAACAACCAAAAGATTTTTGCTTTAGACAATGCATCAGACGATTACACGTGTACAATCAATTCAATAAAAACTCCTGATGGAACCGATTATTTAACAGATCCAGAGAAATTTTTCGAGACATATACAGTGGAAGACTTTTCCGGCTCATACATTAAGGTCGATTTTACAGTGGATTTTGTTTCTGACCTTATTTTTGGCGAACTTGAGTACACTGTAAACATTGATGGATTTTCAGGACCAACCGATCTTGGTGGTGATTTAGGTGGACTTTTGGGTGGAGCTACCTCAGATATTGATGTTAAACTTCCCACAACCATTACACATACAGACTATGTCACTGAATTCCCTAAAATGATTGTTTCATCAATCGTTGTTACTAGCATTCCTCAAAAAAACAATTATACCGACGCTGAAAAATATGACCCATCCGGATTGGAAATAACACTTTCTCTCAACAATGGTAAAAGTGGCAAGCTCGTTTATGGTGACAGTATCGCACACGCATTTTCTTTCATTCCTTCTGAAAAAGAAAACCTTACACCTTACGATACTGAAGTAGCAATGTTTCTGAACGGTGTTCTTATTGGATATTCTCCGATTACGGTTGAACATCAGTTGTCTAAAGGACCTGTTAACATAACTACATATAAATACACAGAAGAAAATCCCGGTTATCATGCAATCGTTTGCGAAGGTTGTGGCGAAACTCATGACGCTCAGCCCCACACTCCCAAATACGATGAATGGACATACAACAACGACCAGACATTCGTTGCTAATGGTACAGAATCCAATGTTTGCGCTGATTGCGGAACTATTCTTACCCGTGACACATTCGGCACAGCGGATTTCAACACTGTATTTGCAGATATGCACTTTTTCAAAGTTATCTTCGAATATATAAATGTTCTTCTTAGATTTATAGGTGCAGCAGTTAACTGATAATTTTCCAAATTATAGAAAAACCCACTACTTGTTATAAGTAGTGGGTTTATTTTTTACCTTAAAAAAGTGTTGACAAATCCAATCGAGTATGCTATTTTATAACTGTGATAGTTGTGATATCACAGTTGCACGTAATTCAGGAGGTGATGAAGTGATTATTATTGACCCACGAAGTCGAACACCGATTTTTGAACAAATTAAGGAACAAATCATTAATTTAATCAATATCGGTGAGCTTAAGCCCCACGATAAGTTACCCTCAATACGCCAATTGGCATCGGATTTGGAGCTGAATGTTAATACAGTGAAACGAGCTTTTCAGGAATTAGAGAGCGAGCGAGTTACTTATTCTCTTCCCGGTAAAGGTGTTTTCGTAAGCGAAAATGCCGTTGCTAACCAGATTGTTTTAGAAAATGCAGAAGCGGAATTAACGCGCATTTTAGCTTCATCAAAAGCAAAGGGCGTATCTCTTGACAGAGTTATTACTCTGGCAAAAACTATTTATGAAAAGGGTGAGAATAATGATTGAAATTAAATCCGTAACCAAAAGCTATGGGAATTATGTAGCAATTGACAATATAAATATTACGGTTGAAGACTCCTCTGTTTTAGGTTTGGCAGGCTTTAACGGAAGCGGTAAAACCACATTATTAAATGTATGTGCAGGTATATTCAAGGCTGATAAAGGCGCTGTATTACTGGATGGAAAAGATGCTTTTAATAACGATATTGAAAGAACTCAACTTTTTTATCTTTCTGATAACTTCTATTTTCCTGTTGGCTCAACCATAAAGTCTGCTGCAAATTTTTATGCAAACTATTTCCCCGATTTTGATTTTAAAATTTTAAATTCCATTTTAGAAATCTTCGGACTTGATATTAAGAAAAATGTAAGAAGCCTTTCAAAGGGTATGACGAAACAAGCCGCCCTTGCAATTGCTTTTGGCGCCAAGCCTAAATATCTTCTTATTGACGAAACCTTTGACGGACTTGACCCTCATAAAAAAGAGCTTTTAAGAAAGCTTTTACTTGAATACATTAACGACACCGGTGCATCTGTTATTATCAGCTCTCACGATTTAGGTGAAATTTCAGGAGTTTGCGACCATATCGCTATTATTAATGGTAAGAATGTTATTTTAAATTGCCCCATTGAAGATGTAAGTGAGCATTTCAGAAGAGTTAAAATGATGTTCTCTCAACCCGTGACAGAAAGCACATTCAAAAATATCAACTATCGCAAAATCAAGCTCGCAGGCAGAGCTGTTTCTATGATAGTTTGCGGTGACGTTCAGAGCGAAATTCAAAAGCTGAACAAATTAGGTGCAGAAAGCATAGAACCTGACCTTCTTACATTAGAAGAAGTATTCTCTGAAGAAACGGAGGTTGTGACTGATAATGAAAAAATCAAATCTATCTTTAAATAAAACAATTGCAAAAAAAGATTTAATAAACAGCTTTACCCCTTTATCGTTAATTCTGATACTTATGTTCGGAATTCTGATGTTTCTTTTAGTATTAAGCCCCGAACAAGTCCCCACAGGTGAAATCCTATATGCAATTAAAACAGAGCTTTCGTACTCATCAATTGAAAAGTACATCTTCTGCGAAGAGAGCGGATCAGTTTTACTTTTATGCGTTGCAGGCGGATTAGCTTTAGGCGTTTCTCAATTTGAATTTCTGCACAGAAAAAAGTATTTCTCAACACTTTTAAGCTTCAGCATTAAAAGAAGCAGGTTATTTTTGAACCGTCTGCTTCTTCCGTTAGCAGCAGCATTTATCTGCATATTAATCCCCTATCTCATTTCCTTTAAATTCAATATCGAAGCCTTTGGATTTAAAGCGGATATACTTCCTTGGTTTTTTCTCCAGATAATAACTACCTTCAGAGTATTCTTTGTTTCTTATGTGATTTCAATTGTTGCTTGTATGCTTACAGGAAGAACAATTGAAGCCGTGGTCGGAACAATCTCCATAGCAATTCTTCCTTATGCTGTCTTTACTTTATTTGACACAATATTTGCTTTATCGCTTTTCGGATACAATGGAACATACGATTCACAAACAGCAACGATTTTTGTCCATTCAGATCCTACTTACATTTCACAATTACTGTGCGGTCCGTACCTTAACGGAAAAGCCCCTGTAAACACACCCCTGAACAAAGAAAATATTATTATAATGGTTCTTTCAATTATCTGGATTTTACTTGGCATTATAGCTTTGGCATTAGTAAAGAAATATTTCAGCCAAAAATTCAAGCCCGAAAATATAGGCTTCAAGGGAATAAATAAAGTAGTTGCAACGCTTACCTCTTTTTCAGTTCCGCTTTTAATTTCTATTGTAGCCATATCATTTTTAGACAACGAATTCTATCCGATTGTTTCTGATAATGTAACCTTTTTAGTTCTCGGCATAAGCCTGATAGTTGGTTTTGTAGCAGCAATCATAATTGGTCTCGTTATCAATTTCACCTACAAAAAGCTGAAACCGGCTATAATGGGCGGTTCAGCATTAACAGTAGTTATAATAATAGCATTGGTTTTAGGTTTATCCGGTATATTAGGAACTTATCACACACCGCCAAAGGCAGAAGAAATAGCGAAAATAGAAATAATGGCACCCTATAGCGAGATTTTCCCGGATATATACAGAACTCCCTATTTTACTGAATCACATATTTTTAATTCAGAAACTGCTTTGATTGTAACAGTTCAGGAAGAAATAGAAACCGTTCTTGAGCTTCATAAAAAAGCATCTGAAAAGAATGAAGCTGCAACAGCTTCAAAATTCCATTTTGTATATACACTTAAAAACGGTTCAATAATCACACGAAGATATAAAAATCTCAGCGAAGCTGCAACTGAAGAAATGCTTAAGCTATGGGATACAAAAGCCGCCAAAGAGCTTTATTACAATTGTTTATTCCCAAAATCAGCGGGTGCAGAAAATCTCGATAACTCACCACCCTCCGGATATGCATCAATGCGTTATGAAAATCCCTATATTATGGATTACTTTGATGAAGATGCCATCTTGTTGATAAAAACAAGAGATGGAGAAACAAAATCTGTGTTGAATGAAATCACAGAGGCTGAGTTTATAAATTTGAAAAAAGCACTTTACAAGGACATCTGCGAAATGACCTCTTCAGAATGGTTTACCCCCGAAGAAACACAAATTGGTACACTTTCCTTTGGTTATGCCTCTTATCAGAATTATACCTCTCCTGAAAACACCAATTATATGAACTTTTATATTAATTCAAATATGAAAAACACCATAAAAGCTCTCAAAGAACTTAAACTCTATAAGCATTTTGAAAA
Source organism: Acutalibacteraceae bacterium (assembly GCA_045543035.1). Taxonomy (GTDB): domain Bacteria; phylum Bacillota; class Clostridia; order Oscillospirales; family Acutalibacteraceae; genus DTU089. The sequence continues at coordinate 69,020 of JAZQMA010000057.1, forward strand.
CAAAAAAGAGGTAGAAACAGTTTTAGTCAGCAATATAAAGGAATATTGCATCTGGGAAAATCAAGGCTTATATGAAAACCAAACAGGCCCTTCAATTCATCAGCCGATTTTCTCTCAGTTCCCCGGAAACAGGGCGGTTTTTGCCTTCCACGCGGAAGAATTAGGCTATTCAGAACCGCCTGTAACGGAGGTAACCGATAAGATGCAAATTAAAGCTTTAACAGAAAAAGGTTATATCGCATACAACATTCTGAACAATGGTAAAATCGTTTTGGTTAAGTACACAGATGAATCCTATTCATCATTTGTTATCCCATACGAGCAATAAGGAGGGATTAATATGGCAAAAAAATTGTTAGCAGTTATTATTGCTGTGGTTCTTATAGCTTCAATCGCAGGTGTCCGGTATTACACGTCCTATCCGATTATAAGCGTCGGTAAAATGGTCGGTACACAAAGCGATAGCTTTGAAAACGAATTCCATAGTGAAACAATAAGCATAAGCTCATCTGTTATCGGCTTCTTGCCAGACTCACCCTTACAAAATAAAAAGCTGGACGAGGTATGGGAATGGAATAATCCCATTTCCCTTGAGCTTGCAGAATTACGCAAGGATGGCGGATTGGCTTATAATATTGAGGTTTCAGGTGAAATAGAAAACGGTAAAACAACCTTGCGATATGAAGGTTATATAATCAAAAAAGACGGTAAAAGAACAGATTACAAAAAGGAAAAGACCTTCGATTTTATTCTTTGCTCCGAAAAAAGATTCTTCACCGATGTTCTTTAAATATTAAAAAAGATGTTGGATTTTCCTCATAAAAATCCAACATCTTTTTATTTATTCGGTTATCTCTAACACTTCGCCTGCAATCCCCGTTTCAAGGGCTTCAACGCCTTTAAGCTTCTTTTGAATAATTTCGTTTCTGTGACGGGCTTCATCAAGAGATTTTCCTGCCTCGTCAATTTTCTTTCTTGCTTTTTCAAGCACATTACCGAAGGTTTCGTATTGGGTTTTTGCCGCACCGAGAAGCTTTCTAACTTCATCAGCTTTCTCGTTAATTGCCATAGCTTTAAAGCCCATTGCAAATGAATTGAGAAGTGCAGTAATTGTTGAAGGTCCTGCAATCATAACATTCTGTGCCTGAAGCTTTTCTGCAATACCGCTTTTTGATGATGCAATCTCTGCATAGAGACCCTCTGTTGCAAGATAAAGCACTGCAAAAGGAGTTGTCTGGGGAACAACAATATATTTTTTAATGTCTTTAGCCTCTGCAAGAACTCTGTCTTCAAGAGCTTTTCTTGCTATCTGCAAGCCCTCAGGGTCTGCCCTATCCGCCGCATCGCAAACACGAACATAATCTTCCAAGGGGAATTTAGAGTCTATAGGCAAGAAAATATCTTCTCCGTTTTTATCACTATTTGGGAAACGAATAGCAAACTCAACATGCTCGCTGTTGTTTTTCGGTGAATAGTTTTTAACATAAAGACCGGGAATTGTCTGGTCGAGAATTGCTTCAAGCTGAACCTCTGCCCAAGTACCTCTCGCCTTAACATTGGTAAGAATTCTGTTAAGAGACGTTACATTTGTTGTAACTCCTTGTGAAAGCTCTTTCATTTCACCGAGAGATTTATAAACATTCTCGAGCTGTTCTGAAACAGTTTTAAAGGAAGAATTAAGTCGTGTTGAAAGAGTAGCAGTAAGTTTTTCGTCAACAGTTACTCTCATTTCCTCAAGCTTCTTTTCGTTGCTTTCCTGCATCTTGGAAATAGCTTCCCCGATTACCTTTGACTGCCTTTCGGAGCTTTGAATATTCTGCTCCTGAATAGACCTTAAGGATGCAGAAATTTTTTCGGTTAAGTCAATTCTGCTCTGATAATTCTCTTTGAGCATTTGGCTTAACTTATCTTCAATTTTACCGAGAGAGGCGTTAGTTTCTTCACGGGATTCCTTCCCCGCTCTCGCCATTTCCTCTCGGTTACGGCGAAACTCTTCATAAATAGCATCATTATTTTTATTCTTTTTTAATGAAAGAACAAGAACAATGCAAACAATTGAAAGTGCAACAGTTAATGCACCGAATAATATAATCAAGATTTCTGTATTCATAATACTCCTGTAAAAGTTGCAAATTGGAAGTGGCAAGTGGCAAATTTCGGGGAAGCTCCGCTTCCAAACATTATATATAATGCCGACCGCAGGTCCCGATACTCCTCACTCCTCATTCCTAACTCCTCACTTTTTATTAAGATGCTTCGATATGAGGAAATTATTTGTCTTCCCATTCTTTTGAGCGTTCTACAGCCTTATGCCAACCTTTAAGCATTTGGTCTTTGGTTTCTCCATCAATAGTAGGAACAAAGATTCTGTCAACCTCACGAACACGCTCGATTTCATCAAAATCTTGCCAGAAGCCAACTGCAAGACCTGCCATATACGCAGCACCTAAAGCAGTTGTTTCAACAAGCTTTGGACGGTTAACCTTTGAAGAAGTAAGATTTGCCTGAATCTGAAGAAGAATATTACTTACAGATGCGCCACCATCAACTCTCATTTCGCTCATTAAAATACCACTATCTTTAGACATAGCATCGACAAGGTCAGTTACCTGGAAAGCAATGCTTTCAAGAACTGCTCTAGCAAAATGAGCTCTGTTTGCACCACGTGTAAGACCCATAATGCAACCTCTTGCATACATATCCCAATAAGGTGCTCCAAGACCTGTGAAAGCGGGAACAAGGTAAACACCATTAGAATCCTTAACACTTTCTGCAAGAAAATCACATTCGCTGGGTTCGGAAATAAGTCTGAGTTCATCGCGAAGCCATTTTATAACGGAACCTGCATTGAAGGCACTACCTTCAAGGTCATAAGTAACTTTACCATTAATACCCCAGGCAATACCTTCAATAAGGTTGTTTTTGGAGTGAATACGTTTCTCGCCTGTATTCATAAGAAGGAAGCAACCTGTGCCGTATGTATTTTTAGTCTGTCCTGCTTTAAAACAAGCCTGACCGAAAAGAGCTGCTTGCTGGTCACCGATTGCACCTGAAATTGGAATACCTGCCAAGGATTTAAGTCCCGGAACATCCTCAGAAACATAGCCATAAAGAGAACTGCTTTCCCTTACCTCAGGAAGAATGCTCATAGGAATACCGAGCTCGTTACAGAGCTTTTCATCCCAACAAAGCTTTTCAATATCAAAAAGCATCGTTCTTGCGGCATTACTATAATCAGTAATATGAACCTGTTTATTAGTTAAGTTCCAGATAAGCCAGGTTTCAACAGTACCAAAAAGGAGTTTACCATCCATAGCAAGAGTTCTTGCTTCAGGAACATTATCAAGAATCCACTTAATTTTTGTTGCGCTGAAATAAGCATCAATAAGAAGTCCTGTTTTTTCTTTTACGTAGTCTTCAAGACCGTTCTCTTTGAGCTTTTCACAAATTGCCGCAGTTCTTCTGCACTGCCATACAATTGCATTATAAACGGGCTTGCCTGTATCTTTATCCCAGAGAATTGTTGTTTCTCGTTGGTTTGTTATGCCGATTGCCGCGATTTCTTTAGGCTCAATTTTTCCGTATTCAATAGCCGCAGAAAGTGAGCGGAGCTGTGAATCAAGAATTTCATAAGGATTATGCTCAACCCAGCCTGTATTAGGGTATATCTGTTCAAATTCATACTGTGCTTTTGAAACAATTCTGCCCTTTTTATCAAAGACGATTGTTCTTGAGCTGGTTGTGCCCTGATCAAGAGCGAGAACATATTTTTTCATATTAAAAATCCCCCTCAATTCCACAAAATCTACTTTTATTTATTCGGCCATTGGAAATCTTCGTATTTAACTAAATGGTCTTTTTCAAATTCTATTCCTTTGAGCTTTGCAGCACTTAATGAGCCTATACCGAAATTGGTTTGTGCCACATAAACCTTTGATTTATATGAAACTGTGTAAGACAAAACATTATTTGTTGCAACATCCACAACGATTTTAAGCACACAGTTTTTAAATTCGCGGAGCATTGCGGTTTCTCCACCTGAACTTGCTTTCATAAGCTTCATTAAGGTTGTATCCTGCTCTGCAATCATCAATGAAGTATTAAGAACTTTTGCATAAGCTGATTGCGTTGCCATTTCAACTTCTGTATCAGGAAGTGCAATTTCTATTGTTAACTGTCCCAATTGAGCATCATAAGATGCTCTTGAACCGAAAACATCTGACCCAGAAAGATTAGATACATAACTTTCCCCCTCTGCTGATACCAATGAGAAATCATCACTACCGAAAGGTATAATTATGCTTTCATTTTCTTTATCATCTTCTGTAAGGCTTTCTTCTACCATAGAGGCAATACCTTCTGCACTTGCATTTCCTAAAACCGGAAGTTCAACCTCTTTTATATTAAAGTGGGTAAGATTATCAGACTCTGTTTTGGTAATTGTTGCGGCAATATATTGTCTTTCTTCGCTTTCGGTAACCTTAATTCTGTTCAGATAGACATTAAAATATGCAACAAGTGCCTCTTCATTACCGAAAACATCACCGCCATCAAAACCACCAAAAGCACCTGAAGGCTGAAGTGATGCCAGACCTGCTGCACCACGAAGAATCTGACGGGCATCAAAAATTGTTATAACACCATCGAAGTTTACATCAGCACGTTTTAACTGCTCTTCATCCTTTAAAACTTCAACACCGGATGCTATACGAAGTGCCAGAAGTGCATCTTCTGTATCAACATCATATTTTCCCTCTTCATTTTCTTGCCCATCAACATCACCATAGAGTATTTCTTCCTGATAATAAGCAGTTGCAGTAAACCCAAGTAACACAACAGAGCATAAAAGTGCAACAACTGTGAGAATAGTAATAAATCTTTTGAACATCTGCTTATCTCCTTTACTTAATAGCATCTAAAATATCTTTAACAGACCCAAGAACATATTCGGGCCTTACATCGCTGTTTTCATAATCTTCCATAGTTGTTTCACCCGAAAGCACAAGCACAGAGGTTACTCCTGCATTTATACCTGTCTTAACATCGGTATAAATTCTGTCTCCAACCATAGCGATTTGTTCATATGGTACATTTTCCCTTTTTGCAAGAATATCAATCATTGTTCTGTCGGGTTTTCCCAAGAAAACAGGTCTTCTTTTTACAGCATTCTCAAACATATCTGCAAAGCTTCCGCAATCGGGAAGATATCTGCCACCTTCAATGGGACAAACCATATCAATATTAGTTGCATAATAATCTGCTCCGCCGTCAAGAAGGTCGCAAACTATACGGATTTTTTTATAATCAAGTTCAGTATCATAGCCCAAAAGAACTGTATCTGCACCAATACCATCTTCACTGATATTCACACCGTATTTTTTTAGTTCTGCTTTAAGTGACTCCGTGCCACAAACATAAACCAAAGAATCCTTTTTATTTTCCTGCAAAAACATTCCTGCAGCCATACCCGAAGTGAAAACATTTTCCTTTTCGCAAGGAAAATTCAATGAACGCATTTTCTCTACATAATCCATTGCATTTTTTGAGGAGTTGTTTGTAAGGAAAATAAAATTCTTCCCTTGCTCTTTAAGAGTTTCAAGGAACTCCTTTGCACCATCAATTGGGTCATAACCTAAATTAACGGTGCCATCCATATCAAGTAAATATAATGTTATATCTTTTAAATCCGCCATAATCTTACCTACCGTATAATTTGTTTAACTCTCTTAACTCTTGTTTATTTATCAGATTAAGCTGGTCTTTTGTAATTCTGTAAAGCCAGTTACCCTCTGCCCTGCCGGGAACATTAAGTCGGGTATCATTACCGTAGCCAAGTAAATCCTGAACAGGAAAAATCGCAAGACCCGCGTTACTTGCCATTATTGTTCTGATTATTGCTCTGCAACCTTTTTCATTCCATTGATTTTCGTCGCATACGCAATAGCGCATAATTTCATTCTTTTGGTCAACAGGTGTTTCCCATAAATAACCTAAAAGAGTATTGTTATCGTGTGTGCCTGAATATGCCACACAATTATTTATGTAATTATGAGGTTTATGGGGAGTTTCCCCACCAAAGAAACCAAACTGGAAAACTCTCATTCCGGGGAAACCGCTTTCTTCAACAAGCTCTATAACCTCTTTGGTTATATCCCCCAAATCTTCTGCAATTATGAGTTTATCATCTGCAACGCTCTTTATTGCCTTTATGAGCTTCATTCCGGGTCCTTTTACCCATTTGCCGTCTTTAGCAGTTTCAGCATCGCCTTTCACTGCCCAAAAGCTTTCAAAAGCTCTGAAATGGTCAATTCTTATACCATCAAAAAGTTCAAGGTAAGAAGAAACTCTATCCTTCCACCATTTGAAGTTTTCTTTTTCCATAGCTGACCAATCATACAGAGGATTGCCCCAAAGCTGACCATCTTCTGCAAAATAATCCGGTGGCACGCCTGCAACATCAGTCATTCTGTTGTTATCATCAATAAGGAATAGTTCCTTGTTAAAATATACATCCGAAGAATCAAACGAAACATAAATAGGCACGTCACCTATGATTTTTACACCCTTGTCATTAGCATATTCCTTAATCTCTGCCCACTGGGTAAAAAATTCATACTGAATAAAGCGCCAACCAAATTCAATTTCTTCACTGTAAATATTATTTTCCCAAACAGTCCACCCTTTATTTTCATTGGCAAATTTCAGAGCCATAAAGGCACAAAAATCTTTAAGATGTCTGTTTTTATTAATAAAGTGGTTTGTTTCATCTTTTTGCTTTTCGCTTATTCTTTTAGAAGCGTTTATAAGAAGATTAACCCTTTCTTCGCTCAACCTGTCAAACTCACAGGAATATGGTGTTTCCTGACGAGCAGCGTTTAACTCTGCCTCTGTCAAAAGACCTTTTTTATAAAGCTTCTCCAAATCAACGAAATAAGGATTGCCTGCAAAGGTAGAATAAGATTTATAAGGAGAATTACATTCATCAACAAGTCCGAAAGGAAGCACCTGCCAATATGAAAAACCACTATCGGATAGAAAGTCTATAAAATCCTTTGCAGCATCTCCAAAACTGCCACAAGAATAATCTCCCCAAAGGGAAGAAATATGTAAAAGCACACCGCTTTTTCTTTCCATCAAAACCACCACTGACAAGACAAAATTATATATATTATAGTATAACACATTATATCATTTCTTGTAAATAGACAAAGCATTAAAAGAATGTAAACAAAATAAAACTCTCCGACCGAAATCGGAGAGTTTTGCATAAGATTTAATTAAGCAGCTGCTTTTGTTGACTCAACAAGATCCATAAACGCATTTACAAATGCTGAACCTGCAGTATCACAGATAACATTGATTTCTTCGTTTTCTGTAAACATTGAGTGATATTCATTGTCTCTGAGAACATAGCCTGCCTGGTCATTACAAAGACCAAATACCATTACATTTTCACATTCTGTGAAGTTTTTAAGAGGTTCATAACCCCATTCTTCACCGGACCAGGAAGCATCACCTGATGCAGGACCGCCATAAATGAGAGCGGGCTCAAATTCACCGGGGCAAATGAATATAGCAACCTCATTACCAAGCTCCATATAACCGATTTCAGTGATCATCTGATAATCGTCCTCTGTTTTAACAATAACAGGATTAAGAACATCTTCGCGAGCTGCAAGAGTAAGAATTTCGTTTGTAACATTAAGACGAACTTCCATCATTTTGATGTTGAGAACAGGGTCAAGAGCAACATCGTTATCAATTGCAATAACGCGTTCTGCAACAGCTTCACCGTATGCAACCATTCTGTCTACTCCGTCTATATCTTCAGGAAGATTAAGTGTATCACAATCAGTAGTTATAGCAAGCTCAGCACCCTGAACATAAACTACATTAGCGCCTGTTTCCATCTTAATTTTTCTTTCGATGTAGTAGGGGAAGTCTGCAGTAAGCTCATCAGGACCTGCACCAAGCATTGTGCAGTGGATACCTGCTTCAAGAACCCAGATTTCCTGACCGCCATCTTGAGGAACGAAACGAAGTCTGTTGATGTTGGGGTCGTAAGAGATAGGTTCACGTTTATCGTGGATAAGTTCTTCAATATTTGCATAGCCGTATGAGAGTTCACCGGGCTTCATAGCTTTAACCGCTCTCTTCATAGCAAGAACAGTTTTAGCGAAAAGATTTTCCATAAACTCCTGATTTTTCTCAACCTTAAGGTCGCCAAGGAAACCGCCTGAAGCAGCATTACCTGTGTTGAAAAGAAGTGCCTGAGCAAGAGGAACGTTCATACCGAGAGTATCGATACATGAGTGCTGGTGAAGAACAGAAACGTTGATAGCAACAACATTGTTTTCTGCTGCAAACTCTTCCATTCTTTCACGGATAATCTGAACGTCACCGCGAGAGAAGCCGAAACCATCAATAACAGCCTGAATAACAACACCACTTGTGCCGTCTGTTACTGCATAAACACGAACTCTCTGGTCATCAATAACTCTTACGGGAACACGGCCTGCAATGGGTTCAAGTGTACCTGCAAGGAAATAATCGCCACTTGTTGCATCGATGCCGTCAAGAAGAGATGCGCCTGCATAACCCATTTCCCATTTTGCACCGTCTGCAACTTCTGTGTCGAATGTTTCTTCGCCCGTGTAGAAATGCTCAGGAACATATTCATCCTGACCTACCCATTGGTCATCATATCCGGGCCAGAAACGGTTCAGATATGTAAGAACAAAAGAAATAAGTTTATCAATAATTTGGTTAAAAATGTTTTCGATATTGAAGTTATCAAGTGATACATCTGCTGCACCAACAGGAACTGCAACTACCGAAAAAGCAAGAATAAGTGACAGAACAACTGCCAATACCTTTTTTGACATAGGTACTCCTCCTTATATTATATACATTAAGATTATAAAACTTTTCTTTCAAATAATCAATATATATTTACATGGTTGTGTTTTCTTTGGCATTTTTAGCCAATTCTTCTTCGATTATTTTGTTGATATTGTTCTTACCCATATGTCTGTAGGGTTTCTTTCTCAATATCAGATACATAATAACCGCACCTATTGCATTACAAATCGCATCTTCCATAGTATCCATAATAGCAAATCTTGCTTCAAGGCGTTCTGCATCAAGCGGAATGAGCATAAAGAGTTTGTCTAATCCGCCTGCTTCTTCAATTGCAAGTTCAAGGCTCCAGTGCTGAGCATCTCCGCCAAACCACTGATCAAATGTAAATTCAAACAATTCCCAACCTGCAGCAAAAACAAATGCAACACCAAAAGCACCAAGAGTAACATATTTTGCAGGAACTACAAGCTTGTCTCTTAACTGCATAGCGCAAATGAGTTCATAGCTGATGAACACCGCTTCCATACAACCAAATAAATGAAGAGCTTTGTCATAAGCGGGAATTATGTAATAGAAGTTAAGGAACGCTCCGCCGAATGATGCGAGGAAAAATCCGAGAATAGTAATATTCTGGAAATACGCGGAAAAATAACGTGGGAATGTATTCTTCGGAAACGCCTGACAAATTTCAAAAGCAAACATACCTAAAAGGTTTGCTGCCATCTGCATAGGCTGATACATTCCTAATTCATCTGCATCAACAAGACGAAGAATTATTCCGCCAATCATTAAAATTCTTAAAACCCACCAATATACAAGCTCCCAGGGCTTGCACATACTGAGAACTCTTTTAAAATAACCTTTACCCATATAAATTCTCCTAAAAATATTATCTAACAGATAATACCAAAACAACAACAATATATTTTTCCTTTTTAGAAAATAAAGGTTAAGAATGTCATAAATATGCAAAAATTTCACTTCCCTCTATCAAAATTACTGATTTATGTTGAAAATTTCACAAATAGAATGTATAATGTAAATTGGATTTGAATGGAGATAAGGAGAGATTGTTGTGGCTAAACGCGATGGTTATATTTCCTGGGATGAGTTTTTTATGGGTGCGGCAATGCTTTGTGCCGAAAGAAGTAAAGACCCTAATACTCAGGTTGGTGCTTGTATCGTAAACGATGAAAACAGAATTTTGTCTGTTGGTTACAATGGTTTCCCTGCAGGTTGCGATGACAATGTTTTTCCTTGGGACAGAAACGGTGATGACCCATATGACACTAAATATCTCTATGTTTGCCATGCAGAGCTTAATGCAATTCTCAACTGCCGAGGCAGAAGTCTTGCAGGAAGCAGAATTTATGTTGCTCTTTTCCCCTGCAACGAATGTGCCAAAGCAATAATACAGAGTGGTATCAAGGAAGTAATTTATCTTTCTGATAAATATGCCGAAACCTCTTCCACAAGAGCATCAAAAAGAATGTTTGATGCGGCAGGTGTTAAATACACAAAGCTTGTTCCCTCAAAAAAAGAACTTGTTCTCAACTTAAGAGAAGAAGATATTTAATCAGTTAGGAATTAGGAGTGAGGAGTTAGGAGTGTCGGGAGAGTTTCGCTTCCGAACATTTTATAGCTTCGCTGAATCTTCACCCAATGATTTTGGCGCATTTTCGCGCCCCGATAATTTTGCATTTTGCATTCTGCATTTTGCATTAATCGGTAAAAATAGTTTATAAAAATTTTTATATATAGGAGTGTTAAAAATGCCTTTAGTAAATGCAAAAGACATGCTCACAAAAGCAAAAGCAGGCCAATATGCAGTTGGTCAGTTCAACATCAACAACCTTGAATGGACAAAATCCATTCTTCTTACCGCTCAGGAAATGAATTCACCTGTTATTCTCGGTGTTTCCGAAGGTGCAGGTAAGTATATGTGCGGCTTCAAAACAGTTGCTGATATGGTTAAAGCAATGATTGAAGACCTTAACATCACTGTTCCTGTTGCTCTTCACCTTGACCACGGTTCATACGAAGGTGCAAAAGCTTGTATCGAAGCAGGCTTCTCTTCAATTATGTTTGATGGTTCTCACTACCCCATTGATGAAAACATCGCAAAAACAAAAGAACTTGTTGCAACTTGTGAAGAATTAGGTCTTTCTCTTGAAGCTGAAGTTGGTTCTATCGGCGGTGAAGAAGATGGCGTTATCGGCGCAGGCGAATGTGCAGATCCCGAAGAATGCAAAATGGTTGCAGACCTCGGTGTTACAATGCTCGCAGCAGGTATCGGTAACATTCACGGTAAATATCCTGAAAACTGGGCAGGTCTTTCTTTTGATACACTTGCAGCAATTCAGGAAAAAACAGGCACAATGCCTCTCGTTCTTCACGGTGGTACAGGTATCCCCGCTGATATGATTAAGAAAGCTATTTCTCTCGGTGTTTCCAAAATCAATGTTAACACAGAATGTCAGCTTGCATTCCAGGATGCTACAAGAAAATACATCGAAGCAGGTAAAGACCTTCAGGGTAAAGGCTTCGACCCCAGAAAACTTCTTGCTCCCGGTTGCGAAGCAATTAAAGAAACTGTTCGTGAAAAAATCGAACTCTTCGGTTCAAAGGATAAAGCTTAATTATGAGCGATAAAAAAAAGCGGATTTTAATAATAGTTCTTTGTGTTCTTGCAATAGTTATTGCAATTGTTGCAATAGCCTTTGCCCCGTTCGGCAGAAAAGCAACAGGGAATTCAGATTCCCCCAACATCACAGATAACTCAGAAATAACACAGTCAGTTGCAGAAAGTAGCTCTGAAAAGGCTTCAGAAACTGAAACCACTTCAATGCAGGAAACTACTGAAAGTTCTTCAACAGATACTACAATAGTAATTCCACCATCAACGGACCCTGTAGTTAACCCCAATAAAAATTACACGCTTTTTATTGACAAAACTGTTTTTGAGTACAAGGAAAATGATGACGGCGTAATGACTCTTACTGCAAAGGATAACGGTAGTGTTAAAATGACCATAACTCCTGTAAGAGATATGAGTTATAAACAATGCTGCAGAGCTACAGAAAAGAACCACAAGAAGTTGAATAATTCCGCAAATCTTAAAATCGAAAACACAAATACAGCCTACCGCTCCCAGACAGGTGACAGCGATAGTGACATTATTACAACCGTATATTGTGTTGACGATAAAAAAGGTGGTTGCATTGTAATTGAGTGCAGAACACCGGTAAATGCCACAAAATATATGGAAACAATTGAAATAATGCTTTCAATGTTCAAAGTAATATAAAAATCTCTCCTTCGGGAGAGATTTTTTCTTTTTATTTTATTGATTTTGTATATGCTATATGATACAATTATAATGTATATTTATAGTTATTGTATACGAGGTGGCTTTTTTGAACAATTTATTGATATTAGGTGCCGGACAATACGGTGGTATTGCTTACGACATTGCAAAAGATTCTCAAAAGTTTGATAAAATCGATTTTTTAGACGATTTATCAAGTAAAGCTATTGGTAAAACAAACGAAGCAGAAAAGTTCATTGAAATATATAAATATGCAATAGTTGCAATAGGAACCCCAATCAAACGCTTGGAATTTTTAAATACTTTAGAAAAAATCGGATTTGAAATCCCGGTATTATGTAGTCCTAAAGCATACATCGCACCATCATCTTATGTTTCACCTGGTTCAATCATTGAACCTATGGCTGTTGTGAATAGTAATGTTAAAGTAGGAAGAGGTTGTCTTATTTGCGCTGGAGCAGTAATTAACCATGATGCTATTGTTGAAGACGGTTGTCAGATAAATTGCAACGCAGTGGTCACCTCTTCCCAAACAGTATCTAAAAACACAAAACTTCCATGCGGTTGTGTTTTTTCTAATAATCAGAACGGAGTAATTTAACAATGTATAAAAATCATATCAAACGTTTTCTTGATATTACACTTTCTCTAGGCGGAATAATTGTTTTAGCTCTCCCTATGGCATTAATCGCTTTAGCAATTAAACTGGACTCTCCGGGACCTGTTTTCTTTAAACAGAAAAGAGTGGGAAAAAACAAAGAGCACTTCAGCATTTTAAAATTCCGAACAATGCGAACAGATACCCCCCCTGATGCACCTACCCATGAATTATCAGACCCTGAAAAATGGATTACAAAAACCGGCAGAATTTTAAGAAAAACCAGTCTTGATGAATTACCACAGTTGTTCAATATTCTGCGCGGTGAAATGAGCATAATCGGTCCCCGTCCCGCTCTTTGGAATCAATTTGATTTGATCGAAGAGCGTGACAAATATGGCGCAAACGATGTCCGCCCGGGTCTTACAGGTTGGGCTCAAATCAGTGGCCGTGACGAACTTGAAATCGATGTAAAAGCAGCTTTCGATGGTGAATATGTACAAAAGATAAGCCTTGGCTTTGACATCAAATGCTTTTTAGGCACTATCACAAGCGTTCTTAAAAGCGAGGGTGTTGTTGAAGGCGGAACCCAAAACACAAAAAAAACACAGAAACAATAAAGAGGTAAGATATGTCATTAAAACTTATGTATATCACTAACAGACCTGATGTTGCTTTTGTTGCCCAGGAATGCGGAGTAGACAGAATTTTTGTCGACATGGAATATATAGGAAAAGACGCTCGGCAGAATGGCCTGAATACCGTAAAAAGTTTTCATACTGTAGAAGATGTAAAAGCCCTTCGTAAAATATTGAACAAATCAGAGCTGTTAGTTAGAATAAACCCCATTCACCAAGCAACAGAAAATTATTGCAGCTCTGAAGACGAAATCAATGCGGTAATTGAAGCCGGTGCAGATATTATTATGCTCCCTATGGCCAAAACAGCCGAAGAACTTAAAACCTTTACTGACTTGGTCAACGGAAGAACAAAAACTTTATTTTTACTTGAAACCGCTGAAGCGGCAGAAAATACCTCTAATATTTTAGACACCTGCAGAGTCAATGAAGTTCATATCGGATTAAACGACCTCCACCTGTCTTACGGAAAATCTTTTATGTTTGAGCTTCTTGCTGATGGTACTGTGGATAAACTCTGCAACAAGATTAAAGCCTACAATATCCCCTATGGCTTCGGTGGGATTGCACGATTGGGATATGGTATGTTACCGGCTGAATATGTAATCACAGAACACTACAGAGTAGGTTCGTCAATGGCAATACTATCAAGAAGTTTTTGCGATATTCACAAAACTGCTAACATCAAGGATGTTTCCGCTTTATTTTCAGAAGAGATAGATAAAATTCGCAATTTTGAAAGAGAACTCACCAAAAAAGACGATGAATTTTTTAAGCATAATCAGGAAGAAACAAAAAAGCTTGTTAATGCTATAACATCAAAAATTTAAAGGTTGGTTATATGGATAAGAAACACAAAATTTGTGCCCTAACTACAATTTCAAAAACAATGGATTGGTTTATAGTCGACTCAATGCGCAATCTTGCCGAAAACGGCTATGATATAACTCTTGTTTGTAATATGGATGAGGATTTCATTTCGAAAAATTCAGATTATGCGAAATGCGTTCCTTTGCAGATGAGCCGTGGAACAAGCATTTCCGATCTGATAAAAAGCATATTCTGGCTTACCAGATTTTTCAAAAAAGAAAAATTTGATATGATTTATTATACAACTCCTAATGCATCATTTTATTCAGCAATAGCCGGTATCCTTTCGAGAACAAAAATACGTGTCTATAATCAATGCGGTTTAAGATATGTTTCTTTCAGCGGAATATCCCGTTTAATATTTAAATCAGTAGAAAAGATAACATGTATTCTATCATCACACATAAAAGCACAAAGCCCTAAAAATATGAGTTTTGCTATTGAGGAAAAATTGTATCCGCAACACAAAGTTTCGGTTGTTGGTATCGGCGGCACAATAGGTGTTGACCTTGCAGAATGCAGAAGATTTGATCATTCACAGGCAAAAAAAGAGTTGCGCTCTCGCTATAATATTTCTGAAGATGCTTTCGTTTATGGATATGTGGGCAGAATAAATGCAGATAAAGGTTTAAATGAACTTATAACCGCCTTTTCTGAAATTTCTCAAAACACACCAGATACATACCTTGTTCTTGTGGGAATGATAGATGATACCAACCCTATTACATCCGAAAATATGGACATAGCTGAAAAACACAATAACATTATTATGACAGGTAATGTACCAAAAGAAGATGTGTATAAACATATGGCTATGTTTGATGTTTTAGTTCATCCTACATACAGAGAAGGCTTCGGTAAGGTGCTTCAAGAAGCTATGGGGGTTGGAATACCAATTGTAACCACAGATGTTCCCGGTCCATCCGAGGTTGTTGAAAACAATGTTTCCGGCATTCTTTGCGAAGTTAAAAATCCTGATGATCTGGCTGAAAAAATGCTTCTCCTCTATAACGATCCGGAACTTCGCAACAGATTAAAATCTGCCGGAAAAGAAAGAGCAGAAAAATATTTTGACAGACCCATAATGCTCAATAATATTTTGCTTGACATGAATGAAATTGTCAAAAGTGGCACCATTAAAAAAATTTAGAGGTTTCAAAATGCAAAAAAACACCCCCAAAATTTTATCTATTTCTCTTAGCACATGGCATAAGGATAGTGGGATACATACACAAACAGATTTATTTAAATTTTATGATAAAGATAAAATCGCTCAAATCTACACAAAATCTGATTTACCCAACACACCTGTATGCAACAGTTTTTTTAGAATCTCTGAAAATGAGATTATAAAAAGTGTTATCAAACGAAATGCTGTGGGCAAAAGAGTATACAACGGACAAAAGGTCGATGAAGCTACACAAAAGGCTATAAAAGAAGAAGCCGCATTATATACCAAGGCGCACAAAAAGAAATCTTGGACTTTAACATTAGCACGAGAATTAGTTTGGTCGCTTGGAAAATGGAAAACAAAAGCGCTACAAGCTTTCATTGATGAAGAAAATCCTGATATTTATTTTATCCCCATATATCCCGTAATCTATATGGGTAAATTACAACTCTATATTTTAAAAAAACATCCCAAGCCCTATGTTTGCTATTTATGGGATGACAATTTCTCTTACAAACCATGCAGAGGCAACCTTTTATCATACATACATAGGTATTTCCTTAGAAAAACTGTAAAAAAACTTGCAGTTAATTGTACCGAGATGTTCACTATGACATCCATACAAAAGAAAGAAATAGATTCAGAATTCAACATAAATAGTATCTTGTTAACCAAAGGCATAAATTATGACAACCTCGAGTTTAAAGGAAAAGAACTCTCTTCACCCATAAGAATGGTTTACACAGGAAACCTTTTCATCGGCAGAGCAGCATCCCTTGTTGAAATTTCAAAGGCACTTGCAGAAATCAACAAGGATGGCGAAAAAATAACGCTTGATATATATTCCCCTACTGTTATGGACAGCAAAACAATGGAATACCTTAATTCAAATGGTTGCCATTTTAACGGCAGCGTTCCCAAAAGCGAAGTGGATGCAATTCAGCAATCTGCAGATATTGTTGTCTTTGTTGAATCTCTTGAAAAAGACCATAGATTTGATGCCCGTCTTTCATTCTCAACAAAACTTACAGATTATTTCAAAAACGGAAAATGTATTTTTGCAATAGGTGATAAAACCATTGCTCCTATTGAATATCTTCGCGAAAATGATTGTGCGATTATCGCAAATGAATATAACGAAATTGCACCACAGTTAAACCGAATCATTGAAAATCCTGAAATTATTAAAGATTTAAGCCGTAAATCCTTTGATTGCGGTAAAAAGAACCACAACGAAAATGATATTAAAAGAATCTTTGTAAACACTTTTGTTAAAGCATCTGAAAAAGGGAAACAATATGTCAAAAACTGACTTTTTAAAAGAAAAAGAACAGGTAAAATTGCAACTTGTAGAAAAAGGTGTTAAGGAAAAACATGCCGATATTATTGCGGATTGTTTTGTAACTGCGGATATATATGGTGTTACAAGTCACGGTACTGCAGTTTTACCTGCTCATATTCAAAGAATTGAGCGTGGCGGTTATAACCTTGACCCGAAATTTAATATAATCAGAGAAACTGCGGCTTTTGCTATTATTGATGGTGATAATTCAATGGGACCGGTATGTGCTTTGCATTGTATGGATTATGCCGTTGCGAAATCACACGAAAGTGGAATTTTTACTGTTCTAAGCAGAAACAATAACACTTTCGGCCCCGCTTTTTACTACCCGCTTATGGCGGCGCAAAAGGGTTGCATCGGCATTGCCTTCAGCAATAGCCCCGCCCAGATGGCACCTATTGGCGGAAAAGAAAAAATGCTGGGCACAAATCCGTTTTCAATGGTTATCTCTTGCGGAGATAAAGACCCAATAATTATAGATATGGCAACAAGTGTAGTTGCAAAATCAAAATTCAAAGAATATAAAGCTCAAAACAAACCATTACCTGAGGGTTGGGCATTAGATATAAACGGCAAACCCACTACTGACCCGGATGAAGCTATGGCAGGTCTTGTGTTACCTATGGCAGGATTTAAGGGTTACGGAATCGCTATAATGATTGACATTTTATCCGGTGTGATTTCAGGAGCTTCTTACCTTAATAGAGTTGGTAGGTTTTATAGTGAAAACAACACCTGTATGGATGTTGGATTTACATTTATAGCAATTGACCCTAAAATCGTTTTTGGGGATGAATACGAAAAAATAATAACAGAGTATGTTGATGCTCTGCGCAAATCTGAAACTGCCGAAGGATGTACAATAACCCTACCCGGTGATGACAGATTAAAAAAATTAAAAGAAAACATGGTGAAATATGAAGATATTGCAAATTAATGCTACATACGGTTACAGCAGTACCGGATTAATAATTAAAGATATAGGCGATGCAATCATTGAATCCGGAAATGAAGCATATTTTGCATATCAGAAAGGTATTGCTCACCAGGGGAATGGTTATATTGTCGGCAATCCACTTGATTGGAAGCTTCATGCTGTTCTTTGTCGTCTTTTAGGAAAACAAGGTTATTATTCAAAAAACTCCACCCGACAATTTTTGAATTACCTTGACAAATTACAGCCAGATGTTGTTCACCTTCACAACCTACATTCAAATTTCATTAACCTTAATATGCTACTTAAATATCTAGGTAAAAAAGATATTCCAACAGTAATTACATTGCATGATTGCTGGTATTTCACAGGAAAATGCTTTCATTATGTTGATGTCGGTTGCAAAAAATTTATGAGCGATTGCAAAAATTGTCCTAAAAAAAATGCACCGCCCAAAAGTTATATTTTCGACTGTGCCCATAAGGTTCTTGAAGATAGATTTAAATATCTTTCAAAAATTCCAAGACTTAAATTGGTTGGGTGCAGTGATTGGGTTTGCAACGAAGCCAAAAAAGGAATTTTAAAAGATTTTGATGTTACAAGAATATACAACGGTGTTGATACAGAAATTTTCAAGCCTTATGATACCGAAAAGCTTATAAAAAAATACAATTTGGAGCATAAACGGGTCGTTTTAGGAATGGCAAACAAATGGCTTTTGGATGCGAACAAAGAACTGTTTGAAAAAACTCAAAAGACTTTGGATGACAACACAGTATTAATGCTCATAGGTTGCACCGATAATCAAAAAAATTTTTTGCAACAGTTTAAAAATGTGTTAGGTATAGGATTTATCCAAAATCGCCAAGAACTTGCGGAACACTATTCATTGGCAGATGTTTTTGTTAATGTAACCCATGCCGACACTTTACCCACCGTAAACATGGAAAGCATTTGCTGCGGAACACCTGTTATAACTTATGATAGTTGCGGCAGTCCCGAGCTTGTTCCCGAAGGATGCGGAATCAGCATTCAGGAAAATGACATAATCGGATTAATTTCTGCAATTGAAAATATAAAAAAAACAGACTATTCACAATGTAAAAAAATTGGAAAAGCAAAATTTGATAAAAACGAGTGCTACAAAGCCTACTTGAAAGTATTTGGTGAAATAGCAAAATGATATTTAGAAAAATAAGCAGAAGGAGAAGAATGTAATGCTGTTATATGGGTTTGTGGCACTGTTTCCATTGATAGTGAGATATATTTATATAACAACTCACGGAAGCAACGCAATGCAGTCGGAAGACAGACCTAAAATTTTAAGATATATTATTATTTCCGCAATTCCGATGTTTTTACTTATAGCCTTAAGAAGTAATATGATGGGCAATGACACAGCTGCTTATATGAAGTTCTTTTACGAACTTAAAAATGTTGATTTTGAGAACATTTTCAATAAGAATTTGCGATTTGGCTTGGAGCGTTTAGAAATAGGTTATCTTGTTTTTACAAAATTAACAGGTTATTTAACAGATAGCGGTCTGGTATATCAAATAATTTACACATTGGTATATTTTGTTTCTATTTTATTTTTTGTTTATCACGAAAAAGCTGACCCATTCTTAACGCTATTCTTCTTTGCTACCTTGGGAACATATATGTTCTATTTCACAGGTGTTCGTCAGTGCCTTGCTATGAGTATTTGCTTGTTTGCATATTATGCTGCAAAAAATAAGAAGTGGATAATGTTTGCTCTACTTGTTCTCCTCGCGTGTACATTCCATAAAAGTGCAGTTATATTTGCTTTTATCCCCCTTATACTTAACAGAAAAATCAAGATATACAACTTCATTTTTTATATTGCGGGATCTTTTGTTGCGGTTAATGCACTTGAAGAAATCAATGCATTTGTAAATGATACCTTGGGTTATGAATATGCCCTTGAAGATTCAAATAACGGTTATATCTCTTTCCTAGTTATGCTAATAATTTTCATCTTCTCGCTTATGTTTGTATCAAGGAGAAAAAGAGCCAACGACAAGGATACAAAGATATTAATAAACACATCAGTTTTATGTGTAGGTTTGTGGCTATTAAGATTATTTACAAGAACGGCAGAAAGACCCTCATTCTATTTTTCTTTCTTTTTATGTGCGTTATTATCTTATACTCTTTGCGACATTCCAAAAAACAAAAATAAAACTATTTGGATTTTGCTCGTATGTGGCGCATGTATGTTATTGTATTTGTACAAATTCACAAATACATTTAGACATTATGTTCCGTACGATATGTTTTAACAGGGCCAAAAGCGGAGGTGAAATACAATGTCAGGAAAAGATAAAAACGATGTTGTTTTTTGGTTACCCAACTTTCCCGAAATAATGGATAGTTTTTTAGTTGCATTAATTCAGAAAGACAAATACAATGTTAAAATATTTTCTCTTTCTCCCATGCCAAAAGAACGAGAGAAAATGTATTCGGACACCAAAATTTCTCAAATGTGCTGTATCGAGAGTTGGAACGAAGAAATACCTTTGGAGGAATTTTTCACGAGAAATATGGAATTGTATCAAAATGCGATTCATGTTTTCGGTGGTTTTTTGGGCAAGGTAGGAGAATGCTTAAAGATATATAGGGAAAAATACAAGGGCAGGAATGCTGTGATTTTAACTGAAAAGCCCAGCATATTACCACACCGTAATAAATTTGTCAATTTTTTCTTAACTATATTGAAAAAGTTGCGTATGAGACAGTTATATTCAAACGCATATAAAAAGAACGCATCAGCGATTTGCGCCGTTTTGGTTACCGGAATGAAAGGCGTTGCACAACTTAAATCTTACGGTGTTACCGAAAGTAAATTGTTTGATTTTATGTATTCGCATTTGGATGAGGATGTTACTCAAAAAACAAATAAATGTGGCGATATAATAAAATTTGTTTATGTTGGAAGATTTAATTACCAAAACCGTGGACTTGATAACTTGATGTATGCCTTTGATAATGTTAATGCTATTAATTGGTCTCTTGATTTAGTGGGAGGCTACGGGGAAGATTCCGCAGAAATAATTCAATGGGCTGAAAAAACAGCATCTGTAAGCTATGTTGGTGCATGGAAATCAAATGAGGTAATTAAAAATCTACAAAATTATGATGTATCTGTAAATCCTACTAAGGTTGATGGTTGGCGGGTACAAATAAATCAAGCTATTATGGCGGGTATAGCAACTATTACAACAGAAGAAGCAATAAGTGACGAGTTGGTTGTTCAAGCAAAATGCGGAAAAGTGGTTAACGCATTTAACAAAAACGAACTTCTTAATGCAGTGAATTTTGCTCTCGAAAACCCGGATATTGTAAATGAATGGAAAGAAAACGCTTTTACATATTCATCAAATATTACTAATGAGAGGTTAGCAGATTATTTCATTAATATTATAGAATATGTCATAACAAATACAGGAGAGAAACCAAAATGCCCTTGGATAAATTGAGTATTATTGTTCCGGTTTATAATGTGGAAAAGTACATTGAAAAATGTATGCAGAGTTTATTAAATCAAACTTATAAAAGCATTCAAATAATTTTAATTGATGATGGCAGCACGGATAGCTCCGGGAAAATTTGTGACATGTATGCCGAAAAAGATAACAGAATAAAGGTTATTCATAAAGAGAACGGCGGTTTATCAAGTGCCAGGAATGCAGGAATTTGTGTCGCAGATGGTGATTATATTACATTCGTTGATGGGGATGATTTTGTACACCCGGAAACATACGAACTGCTGATGAGAAAAATAACAGAATCTCAAGCGGCCATAATTAAAATGGCGTTTAACAGAGTTAATGAGAATGAAAGCTCAAGTTCAGAACATGCTAATTTTGATTGCACAGTAAGAAGAATAAGCAACGAAGAATACATAAGAGGAATATGTACATATAAGGCTTCTTGTTCTTTTTGCGATAAAGTATTCAAGAAAGAAGCTTTTGATAATTACAAGTTTACACGAGGCAAAAACAACGAAGATTTACTTTTGCTCATGACAATGCTTTTGCGAGAAAAGTATGATATTTATGAAGTGGATTTTAAGGGCTATAATTACCTTATCAGAAGCGATAGCATTACTACTACAAAATTCGGAAAAACAATTACAGACACTGTATACAATTGCTTGGAATTACAAGAATTATCCAATAAAGAAAGACCAGAGTTTTCAAATGTAATAAGAGAACTTTTATTATACCAAATCAGAACTTTTCTGATTCTTATGCCGAAGGAATATATAACCGATAAAAATAAAGATTACATATTTGTATATAATTTGTTAAAGGAAAACAAGCATTATATAAAAACCGCTTTTTTTTCAAACAAAGATAAAATATTTTTAAATATGTGTATCTTAAATATTTGGCTAACAAAAAAATTGATAGGATTAAAGAGTTTTTAGTATAAATTATGAAAGATATTTTAGTAGTTGTTTTAAACACCAATATAGGTGGCGGTATTACTACTGCAGTAATGAATTTTACAAGTGAATTGTGTAAACATGGTCATAACGTAAGTTTTCTTGATTTTACCGCAACAGAAAAAAACAAAAATCTTCATCCCGATGTGAAGCAGATTTTCTTGAAAGGTATATCAAAGTATTATCTTTTAAGTTCTAAAGACATATCATCTGCACCGTTGGTAAAGAAACCATTTTTGATGCTTTTGGGACTTGTAAAGAAATTCACTAACAAAAATGGCTTGTGGCAAAAAATAATATTCAGGAAACTAAAAGAAGAGTACGATGTTGCTGTGGCTTTTCGCCAATGTGCTCCTTGCTATATTTATGTGCTTGATAAAGTAAAAGCAAAAACAAAAATCGGTTTTGTTCACGGAGATTTGAATTATATGGGGGATATTTCTTCCTGGCAATACATGATGAAGGATTTCGACAGAATTGCCTATGTTTCCGACGCGGTAAGAATAGGCTTTGAAGAAAAATATCCGGAGTTAAAAAATAATAGTTGCACCATATATAATGTTTTGGATGCACAAAACATTATAGACAAGTCAAACGAACCGGCAGATGTAACCTTTAACAAAGATAACATAAACATTGTAACAATTTCCCGTATTGATAACAGTCAAAAAAGAATCGACAGAATACCACCGGTTATCGGTAAGCTAATGGAGCAAGGCATAGATAATATTAAGTGGTATATTATTGGAGATGGCAGAGACACCGACGAAGTAAAGGCGCTCGCAAAAGAATTAAATGTATCAGACAACATTGTATTTTTAGGAAAAAAAACGAACCCATATAGCTTATTAAAAAACAGCGATATTTTCGTTTTACCTACAAAGACGGAGTCATACGGATTAGTCGTTGTGGAAGCGATGATACTTAATGTGCCGGTAGTAGTTTGTGAATATCCTGCGTTAAAAGAAATTTTTGATGACGGGGTTCATGGTTTAGTTGCTCAACAAAGTGTAGAAAGCCTTGCAGAAAAAATAGGTTTATTAATCAAAAACAAAGAATTGTATGAAGAAATAAAAGGAAGCAGCCGGTTATATAACCACACAAATGACATAGCGTACAATCAGTTTATGGGAGCAATAGATAATGAGACGAGATAAAAAAAGTTTGTTGAATTTCTCAACATCCATTCTTTATAAAGTTGCTACTATGGCAATAGGTATAATTTTGCCAAAGTTATTTATAACAACATACGGCTCAGAAATCAACGGACTTCAATCATCAGTAACCCAAATATTTACATATATTGCGCTTCTTGAAGCCGGGGTTGGTACTGCTACGCTTCAATCCTTGTTTAAACCTATTGCAGAAAAGGATTATAATAAAGCAAACGAGTATTTGTCTGCAACAACAAAATATTACAATAAAATAGGTTGCATATATTTTGCAATCCTCTTCTTAATGGCAACAGTTTATCCTCTAGTTGTTGAAGTTGAAGGGGTTTCTTATTGGACGGTTTTCGGTTTTATTGTAATGTCAGGTGCGTTAAGCGGAATCAACTTCTTCTATTTGGCAAAGTTAAAGTTATTGATTAGTGCCGTGGGCGATGTCTATGTAGTATCTGTTTTAACTTTGCTTATATATATCTCTTCATCGATTTGCAAAATAGTGCTTATCATGATGAATGCTAACATTGTTATTGTCCAAGGTATGTTTTTAACCATAAACATTCTGTTTACTGTGATTTATTATATTATCGCCAAGAAAAAATATTCTTGGCTTAATTTTAAAGCAACACCGGATTTTTCATGTGTTGAACAGAAAAATTCTGTGATGGTTCATAAAATATCAGGACTAATCTTCCAAAACGTCGATATTCTGTTGCTTACTTTCCTTTGCGATTTAAAAATCGTCAGCATCTACACGATGTATAAACTTGTTGTAAATATGATTACTACAGTTATTGCTACCTTTGGCGAAAGCTTTAATTTCGTTTTAGGCCAAACATTTAATACTGAAAAAGCAGAGGACAAACCTAATTATTGCAAAATAATTGACACCTTTAATGTGTTTTATTCCGGGGTTGCTTTTGCACTGTTCAGTGTTTTGTTTTTGCTGATTTTACCATTTATGAGATTGTATACTGCAGGAATGGACATAAATTATATAATACCGGCATTGCCATATTTTTACCTTGTAATTGAATTCTTAACCGTAGGAAGAGAGGCTATGTTGCGAACGATTGAGGTAGCAGGCCATTTTAGAAAAACACAGTGGAAAGCGGTTGCCGAAGCAGCTATAAATCTTGTATCATCAATTATAGCCATAATTATTTGCAAGAATTATTTTGGTGAAATAGGTGGTCTTTACGGTGCTCTTATAGGTACGATATTTTCAATGATTTACAGAAGTGTGGATATAAATCTTTATGCAAACAGAAAAATTCTTAAAAGAAAAAGCACCAAAACGTTTAAAATAATGTTGGTGAATTCACTTCTTTTTGTTGGAGTAATAATTTTCAATAAATTTTCCAATATACAAGCCGACAATTACATACAGTTTTTTATAATTGGTGCAATTTTATCTGTAAGTATTTTAATTGTATTTATGTTGGTACAATTAGTGATTAACCCCCAAGAGGCAAAAATACTTGCATCCTATGTAAAAAAAAGAATAAAAAAAATATAATTCAAAGGTGAAATATATGAAACAAGAAACATTGGATAAGCTTCACGCTGTACAATTAGATATGCTGGATTTGATTGATGGTTTTTGTGAAAAAAATAATCTTTCCTATTATTTGGCATATGGCACATTATTGGGTGCTGTAAGACACAATGGTTTTATACCTTGGGACGACGATGTTGATATTATAATGCCCAGAAAGGATTATGAATATTTGGAAGAACATATTTCCGAAACTATGGGTGAAAAATATTTTTTCCAATCATCGTATACAGATAAGCATTATGGCAGGTCCTTCTCAAAAATCAGAATAAATAACACCATTTTTCTTGAAGATGATGATTCGAATGTTGAGGGAAGACACCACGGAATATTCATAGATATTTTTGTTATGGAAGATTGCGGCTCAACTGAAACTGGTTTTTTTGCAATCAAACGGAAAATTTATAAGATAATTGATAGTTATATTGTTTTGAAAAGAAGCAATATGACAGTACCAATGAACAAAAAATTTTTTGGTATACTCCCTATCGATATATTGATTAAGTTAAGAGAACTACTGAAAAAGGGTAGGGGCTCCAATTATTATGTCGAGTATTTAGGTATAACTTCAAAAGAGGCTTTTGAACCGGCAAAAACACTAAGTTTTGAAGGAAAAAGCTACAAGGTGCCAAATAAATATGATGAGATTTTGACAGGGATTTATGGTGATTATATGCAATTACCCCCCATTGAAAAGAGAGTAACTCACAACCCTGTAAGAATAAGTTTTAACACAAAAGAAGCAGATGAACAAATTTGATTTTTTGTAAAAGGAGAAACTATAACTAAACAGATGTTTGACGTGATTTGTTACCAACATATGCATATGGTCGGGACATACTTCTGCCTCTAATATTTTGACACCTTTCCACTCGCAAAGTTGTCTCAATATTTTACCTATCTCTCTTTTCTTTCGACTGTAAAACACTTTTCGCCCATACTTTGGTGCAAACACTATATGAATTTATTTTGTATGTGATAAACTATTTATGTCATTCAATCCCATTTTGAATGCGCACGCCTTCGTGCTTTTTCGTTGCAGTTGGCAGACCGCAACCTCATTATATCATGAAGGCGTGTTTTCTTTTTAGTATTGTTTGAGCTATGTAATTTAACTGAACCACGCGTCTAACGCGTGGTTTTACCATACAAAAAACGAGCTGTTGCTAATGTAAGCAACAACTCGTTTTTTTATATATAAAAATTTTATACCATTCCGCAAACTTTCTTAAATCAATGCGTAATGTGTTGCAGGTTTGAAACCAAACCCTCTTTGAAAGGCTAATGCATCCTACGAGAGTTCTTTCAAAAACTCCGCAGAGACCAATTTAAAGTTTATATTAACTTAAAATTTTCTCCAGACCATTTTGTTTACAACTCCGGTATAGCTTTGAATAAGCTTAACAACCTTTGTTGAAACATTTTCCTCTACATAGGTAGGAACAGGGATACCGAAATCGCCGTTTTTGTTCATATCAACTGCAGTTTCTACTGCCTGAACAAGTGATTTTTCATCAATACCTGCAAGAACGAAACAAGCTTTATCAAGTGCCTCTGGGCGTTCTGTACTTGTTCTTATGCAAACTGCGGGGAAGGGCTTTCCGACTGATGTAAAGAAGCTTGATTCTTCAGGAAGAGTACCGCTATCGGAAACAACTGCAAAAGCATTCATCTGAAGATTGTTGTAATCGTGGAAGCCAAGGGGTTCATGGCGGATAACACGTTTATCAAGCTGGAAACCACTTTCCTCAAGTCTTTTCTTTGAACGAGGATGGCAGGAATAAAGAATTGGCATATCATATTTTTCTGCAATTTTGTTAATTGCATTAAAAAGTGATAAGAAATTCTTTTCTGTATCAATATTCTCTTCTCTGTGAGCTGAAAGAAGGATGTAATTTTTCTTCTGAAGACCTAATTTGTTAAGAATATCTGATGCTTCAATATCTTTGAGATTTTCATGCAGCACCTCTGCCATTGGTGAACCTGTTACATAAGTTCTCTCTTTTGGAAGTCCACATTCGTGAAGATAGCGTCTTGCATGTTCGCTATAAGCGAGGTTAACATCAGAAATAATATCAACAATTCTTCTGTTGGTTTCTTCAGGAAGGCACTCATCTTTGCAACGATTACCTGCTTCCATATGGAAAATCGGAATATGAAGTCTTTTTGCAGCAATGGCAGAAAGGCAAGAGTTTGTATCACCAAGAATAAGAAGTGCATCAGGTTTAATCTGATTCATAAGCTTATATGAACAATTGATAATATTACCAACTGTTGCACCAAGGTCATCGCCTACTGCATCCATATATACTTCGGGATTTTCCAGCTTTAAATCCCTAAAGAAAACGCCGTTAAGGTTGTAGTCATAGTTCTGACCTGTATGAGCAAGAACACAATCAAAATATTTGCGACATTTGTTAATAACTGCCGCAAGTCTTATAATCTCAGGACGAGTTCCTACAATTATAAGAAGCTTCAATTTACCATTATTCTTAAAAGAAACATCTGAATAATCTAATTTTATATCCATTTTCTTACCTCTTTTATTCTACTATCTCAAAAAATGTATCAGGCTTGTCTGCATCAAACTGTTCATTTGCCCACATAACAGTAACCAAATCCTCAGTATCAGAAAGATTGATTATGTTATGAGTGTAGCCGGGGAGCATATGAATTGCTTCAATTTTTTCACCGCTGACTTCAAAGTTAAGAACTTCATCAGTACCAACTTTTCTCTGCTGAATAAGTCCTTTACCGGAAACAACAATAAAGAACTCCCATTTTGTGTTATGCCAATGCTGACCTTTTGTTATACCGGGTTTTGAAATATTAACGCTGACTTGTCCGCATTTTTCGGATTTGATAAGTTCTGTAAAACTGCCTCTGGGGTCAACATTCATTTTTAAAGGAAAAGAAACTTTTTCTTTAGGGAGATATGAAAGATATGTTGAATAAAGCTTCTTTGCGAATGAATTATATGGTATTTCCGGCATAAGAAGTGTTGAAGGCTGATTTTTAAAAGCATTCAGCAAATCAACAATTTCACCTAAAGTTACCTTGTGTGTTATAGGACAATAACAGAACTTTCCCTCTGCGCTTGCAACTTCATTAAGACCTTCAAATTCACAACGATGAGGCATACCTCTTAAAATTGCAAACATTTCGTCTACAAGGTCATCAATATAAAGAAGAGTAAGCTCAATCGCTCTGTCATTAACCTGAATAGGTAAATCGTTTGCAATATTATTGCAGAAGGTTGCAACGGCACTGTTATAGTTTGGTCTGCACCATTTGCCGAAAAGATTTGGAAAACGGTAAACATATACCTTTGCGCCCGTATCTTCTGAATATTTGAAGAATAAATCCTCTCCAGCCTTTTTACTTTTACCGTAATCCCCTTCAGCATATCTACCGATGAGGGTTGCCTGAAGTGAGCTTGAAAGCATTACGGGGCAAGTATTATTATATTTTTTCAAAGTATCAAGAAGAGTTGAAGCAAAACCGAAATTGCCTTCCATAAACTCTTCCTGATTCTGAGGACGGTTCACACCTGCAAGGTTAAAAACAAAATCAGCTTCTTTGCAGTATATATCAAGAAGAGTTTTGTCAGTATCAATATCATATTCGAAAATTTCGAGATTACTGTCAATTCCTCTTGTTTTATCTTTACCCTCTTGAACATTTTTAAGTGCGGCACAAAGATTTTTACCAACAAACCCCTTTGCACCCGTAACAAGAATTTTCATTTATTTATTCTCCCAAGAAGCAAGTTCATCTCTGATGTATTGAAGCGAAAGAAGCTTCTCTTTCACCTCTTCCACATTAAGAAGTTCTGTGTTATTTGAATTGAATTCGCTGAGTTTTGCGCGTTCTGTGTCGCCTTCTTTGAAATATTTATCATAGTTAAGACCACGTTTATCACTGGGAACACGATAGAAATCGCCCATATCAATAGCATTAGCGCACTCCTCGTTTGTAAGAAGAGTTTCGTACATTTTTTCACCATGACGAATACCGATGACTTTAATCTCTGTTTCAGTATTGAAAAGTTCTGTTACCGCTTTAGCAAGAGTTTCGATTGTGCAAGCAGGTGCTTTCTGAACGAGAATATCACCTGTAACACCATTTTCGAAAGCGAAAAGAACAAGGTCAACAGCTTCATCAAGTGACATAATAAATCTTGTCATTGAAGGTTCTGTAATTGTAATGGGTTTACCCTGTTTAATCTGTTCAATCCAGAGAGGAATAACTGAACCTCTTGAGCACATAACATTACCATAACGAGTGCAGCAGATTTTTGTTTTATCTTCGCTTACTGTTCTGCTCTTTGCAACAATAACCTTTTCCATCATAGCTTTTGATGTACCCATAGCGTTAACAGGATATGCCGCCTTATCTGTTGAAAGGCAGATACAAGTTTTAACACCTGCATCAATAGCTGCAGTAAGCACATTTTCTGTTCCGATTACATTGGTTTTAACTGCTTCAATAGGGAAGAATTCGCAAGAGGGAACCTGCTTTAATGCTGCTGCATGGAAAATATAGTCTACTCCGTGCATCGCATTTTTAACTGATGCCAAATCGCGAACATCACCAATAAAGAATTTAATTTTTTCAGCAACCTCGGGCATTTTTGCCTGAAATTCATGGCGCATATCATCCTGTTTCTTCTCATCACGGGAAAGAACACGGATTTCACCAATATCGGTCTGCAAAAACCTATTTAAAACCGCATTACCAAAAGAACCTGTACCGCCGGTAATCATAAGGGTTTTTCCTGTAAATAATGACATATATATTCCTCCGTTTTATAATCCAATATTTTTCAAAAAATCTTCCGGATTGCCATTTTCTTTTACCGAAACATTCCGGGCAGATTTTAAATCTTTCATATTTTGTTTTGCTTTTCCACCAAAAATCAGCTCTACCCATCTAACAATTTCAATTATTGGTGTTAACCAACAATATTTTTTCAAAATCGGATATTGAAATTTAAGTTGTTCATAAGGAAGAAAGAGCTTCGAAACAATGTATTTGATACGCCCGCCGTTCTTTTGTTGTTGAATACTGATACGATTTTTATCAGTTCCGTAAACACCACCGCGCAAAATATATTCTTCCAAATGTTTCGTTGTAGAATCGGTTTCTGATTTCTCCAACCAAACACTGCTCAATTTCTGAGCTGTCTGAGTGAACTTTAAAAGATTTCCCTGTTTGAGAAGTTCGTTGCGTTTGGTTGAATCTGCGCTTTCCATATTATCCAGCAACCAAAGGTCTATAAACGACTTTATTCCGCAACCGCCAAACAACAAGTGCTTTGCCATATGAGCAATATGATAAAAATAAAACATTTC
Organism: Acutalibacteraceae bacterium; assembly: GCA_045543035.1. Lineage (GTDB taxonomy): Bacteria > Bacillota > Clostridia > Oscillospirales > Acutalibacteraceae > DTU089. Next base: position 99,312 of record JAZQMA010000057.1, read on the forward strand.
ATCGCTCATATCATACCAATAAGAATACCCACTATGAAGAGTTGTTCTTTCCCATACCTGATTCAGAACAAAATCTATATTATTTACTTTTTCATCTTCAATAAGACTGTAGTGAATTTCTATATTACTTCCTGACTGGGTCCAAAAAGTTATATCGTGTGGACTTTCTTCACCTTTTTTTAAACCTGACTTAATAAGAGCTTCCGTTGCTTTTTCCAAGTTATGCTTTTCTATTAAAATATCAACGTCACAACTGGTTCTTAACCACTTTTCAGGATATAAGTCTCTTAAAACCGAACCCTTTAAAGGAATGAACTTTATCTGCTCTTTTTCTAAAAGCTTTGTTACCTGCTGAAAATCATAATTAAGCTTTTCAAACCTATAGTGAGCCAACATAATTTTCTTTTGTAATTTTTTATATAAATCAGTGTCATGTGACAAGCTATCGCTCTTTATCAGGGCATTACCTACTATATGCGATAAATCGTGATGCTCCGCCAATTCATATAACTTTTCAAAATCATCATGCGATAACTGCACATCAAGTTTTTCATTTAAACTGCCCATTTCACTTCTTATACAAAAAAACAGGGCTTCGTATATTGTCATTTTATATTAAACTCCTATTTTGAGTAAATATAGAATTACCCGATTGATTATTCTTCTAATATATCTGCAATTCTCTTACAAGCTAAGCCATCACCATAGGGATTGCTTGCCTTTGACATTGCATTATACGCATCAATATTTTCTAACAACAATTTAAAGTTATCATAAATTGATTGCTCTTCACTACCTACGAGTTTCAATGTGCCTGCCTTAATGCCTTCAGGACGCTCGGTTGTATCTCTCATAACAAGAACAGGTTTTCCGAGAGACGGAGCCTCTTCTTGAATACCACCACTATCAGTCAATATAAGGAAACTACGAGCAAGAAAATTATGGAAATCTAAAACCTCTAAAGGTTCAATAATATGAACACGATCACAATCGCCCAACTCTTCTTCAGCAGCCATACGAACAACAGGATTCATATGAATCGGATAAATAGCCTTAACATCAGGGTGTTCATCCATAACTCTGCGGATTGCACGGAACATATTGTGCATGGGCTCACCAAGATTTTCACGTCGATGTGCTGTAATCATTATAAGCTTGCTGTCTTTCGCCCATTCCAGCTCAGGATGGGTATATTCTTTGCGAACTGTTGTTTTCAAAGCATCAATAGCTGTATTTCCCGTAACATATATAGTTGAAGGGTCTTTTCCTTCGTTCAGAAGATTTTGTTTTGAAAGCTCTGTTGGAGCAAAATTATACTTGGCAATAATTCCAACAGCTTGTCTGTTAAATTCTTCCGGATACGGACTGAGAATGTTATATGTTCGAAGACCTGCTTCCACATGCCCCACAGGAATTTGTTTATAAAAGCATGCCAACGCGGTCACAAATGTGGTGGAAGTATCACCATGAACAAGAACAATATCAGGGTTTACCTCATCAAGCACCTGACTGATGCCGTTTAAAATGTTGGTAGTAATGTCAAATAACGTCTGCTTGTCTTTCATAATTGACAAATCATAATCAGGAACAACATTGAAAGCATTCAATACCTGGTCAAGCATCTGACGATGTTGACCGGTTACGCACACAACTGTTTTAATATTTTCCCTTGTTTTCAATTCATTAACAAGAGGACACATTTTAATTGCTTCGGGACGGGTCCCGAAAACCAGCATTATTGTTTTCATTGCTTTTCTCCAAAATTTTAAAGAGTATAAACTTCGTCTAAATCGCAAACTTTTCTTGTATCTAAAACGATTTTTCCTTCTAATTTACTCATATTGTTTTTAATTTCATCGTGTCCTACAAGTATAACAACAAGCTCGGTATCTTCAAGGAATTTATCAAAATCATGATACTGATTATCAACAATATCTTTTGTAATGTAAGGATCATACACCTTCAGCTGAGGAGCAAGATGTCTGTCTTGACATTCCAAAAGTTGAAGTGTAGGCGACTCTCTGTAATCATCTACATTTTCTTTATAGGTAAGACCATACAGACCAACTTTTGAGAAATCGGTTATACCATTTTCTTTCATAATATTATAGATTCGCTCAAGCACAAATTCAGGCATAGAATCATTTATTTTCATAGATTCCCATATTACTTTTGTCAGCGAGGGATAATCACCCACAAGGAACCACGGATCAACGGAAATACAATGTCCGCCAACACCCGGACCGGGAGAAAGAATATTTACCCTTGGATGCATATTACAAATACGAATAATTTCATAAACATCCATATTATCGTGACGGCAAATTTTGGCTAACTCGTTTGCAAATGCAATATTTACGGCACGATATGTATTTTCAATAACCTTTGTCATTTCTGCTGTTTTTATATCTGTAACAACAATATCACCAAGACAGAAGGAAGCGTAAACTTCTTTGATTTTTTTTCCTATTGCAGGATCATCGGCACCAATTGTACGAGAATTATGAAGAAGTTCATATACCATATTGCCGGGAATAATTCTTTCAGGTGCATGTACAAGATGTATATCTTCACCGATAACAAAATCATTTTCTTCAATAATTGGCCTTACGAATTTATCAATGGTACCCGGAGAAACAGTTGATTCAATAACAACAGTTGCACCCTTGTCGCAAACCTTCATAACCTCTTTAACTGCAGCATTTACATAACACGCATCAATTTTTTTCGAAAAGCTGTCATAAGGTGTAGGAACTGAAACAATATAGATATCAGTCTTCTGATACTCCGTTGTAAATTTTATACCTGATTTTACAGCCTTATCAAAAAGCTCATCAAGACCTTTTTCTTCAAATGTTGTTTTTCCCGCATTCAGCGTTGCAACAAGCTCTGCGTTATAGTCTGTTCCCACAACTTCTACCCCATGTGATGCAAGCATCAAAGCTGTCGGAAGACCTATATAACCAAGACCAATAACATTAACCATAATCATTTCTCCTATGTTATTTTATCCATTTGTTTAAAATGGGAATATTATTTTTTTCATTATTATTAAAGCCAAACAAAAGCATCGTTAGTAGGTATACTACACAGAATACCGCTATATTTAATATGAATGCTAACAATCCTTCTCCTAAAAATTGAGATGATACCGCAATAGCACACCCGGAAACCAACAAACACAACCATGTGCCTCTGAATATTTCTTTGTATATTTTAAACATATTGAAGGATAGCTTTTTTTGATAGTATATATTCATTATAATTACACTACCAATTACAAAACTCGTTGCGGTACCCACAGCGGCGGCTAAATAGCCAAAATGTTTTACTCCAACAATTGTAATTATACTGTTAAGTACCGTTGTTCCAAATAAAACCGTAGTTCTAAAACCTAATATGTTTTTGGCTCGTAACACTGCAAGACATACATTTACACAAAGCTCTAAAAGTGCAGGAATCATAAGTATAAGAGTAATCGTGTAAACATCCTCATACCCTTCACCCAACCATAAGGAAATTGCACTTTTACCGAGAACAACAAAACCTACAAGAGCCGCCCCCAAAAGCATAAACTGTATTCTGCCTATATCAATAATAGTTTTTTGAATTTCAATCCCTTTACTATCATTTTGTAAAACATTTGTGACAGTGGGAAGCATAACACCCGATAGCGATGTAGAAAGTTGCTCGAACATCCCAAAAATCAACAACCCCATTGAATACACTGCAACCAATTCCGAACCTTTTATAGCTCCAATTACAACATTATCAAGATTATTGTTTATCTGAGCAGCTATTGTTGTAACGAAAAGCAACATTGTGTATTTAAAAGATTCTTTAAATATTGCTTTATCCCAATTTTTAAAGGAAAGTTTTATCTTAGTTTTTAATTTTATATTGATGTAAATAAATTCAATTACAATTTGTATTATCGTAAGTGCAAGGTCTATTAAAACAAGTGAAACAGCACTTTTCACAAAAACGAATACAACAAAAATCAGACCTACTCTTAACAAAATTCGTCCTAACTTTATTCCATTTGAAATGGTGAATTTATTAAAGCCTGATATAACACCATTAAATACATTTTCTATAATATGAAACACCATATTCAATGCAAGAATTATAAAAAGCCTTTGAGCTAGTCCTATTTCACTTTGATTAAGACCTTCAGCATATATAGATGGAATAAGGGTATAAATAACTGTGCTTACTGCAATAAGACCTATACAGATTATTGAACCCTCGCCTAATGCCATAGATACAAACGATTCTATTTTCTCCTCTTTCTTCTCACTTATAAACTTAGCTATATAGCGCATAGCCGTACCGCCTAAACCCAAATCAAGCACCATAAGCGCCGATGAAAGAGATGATATGGTTTTATACACGCCGTATTCTGCATCCCCTAAGGAAGATAGTATGTATGGGATTATCAAAAAACCATATAAAGAGTTTATGATAACAAGCAAATAGGACAACAACGCGCCCCATTTCACTTCATTTTTAGCCATTTACCCAAGACCTTTCAATTTCTATAAGACGGGAAAACTCTGCTTCCCAATTAACTTCTTCACTTAATTTATTGGCATTTTCAGCGCACAAATCATAAAACATTTTATCTGTATAAAATTTAATTGCTGCTTCTGCAAAACACTCCGGAGTATTCTCCTTAAGGATAATACCGAAATTATATTTTTCATTTAGATATCTATGCTCAGGAATATCTGACATAATAACAGGAAGTCCGGCTGAAGCATATTCAAATATTTTATTTGATACGGAAAGCTCAAAATTGAGGCAAGTATTTTCAGTAATAGCAACCCCAACCTTTGACCTTGAAGCAAAGGGAATAAGCTCATTTACAAGCACCGGAGGATAAAAAACAACATTTTCTCCCCCTAATTCCTTAGCTTTTTCCCTTAATTTCTCCTCCATTGAACCAAAACCGCGAAGAGCGATTTTAATTTCCGGATAATCCTTTAAAAACTTAGAGGCCTCAACGATTATATCGTAGCCTCTACCACCATAATATACACCATGGTTTAATATTTCAAAGCCATTATTTTTTTCTATCGAAATTACTTTTTCTGCTTTAAGTGAACAATTGGTAATAACCATTGGTTTTTCAATGGAATACTTATTTTGAAAATACTTTGCCGCTGCATGACTAACACAAACCATTTTATTTATTCTTTTAATAAAAACCTTTTCACAAAGAGCATTAAGTTTTTTGTAAATCCCCTTCATATTATGATTTTCAACACAAATTTCATGAGAGTCATAAACAACTTTACAACCCAATTTTTTTGCTGCCTGACAAGAAGCAGTAAGGGTATCAAGGTCATTTGTATGGATAACATCTGGTTTTTGTGCGATTATTGCTTCTCTTAATTTTTTCACACGATTAAATTCTTTAAATAACACTTCAATCTTCGAAAGTGGTTTTTTATACTTTGAGTCTATATCTACAAGAACAACCCTACAAGGAACATTTTGCATTTTGTCTTCTTCGTAACGAGCGTCTTTAAGACCAACACAAACAACATCAATGTCATTATTCATATATTCCACAATTTGTTTTCTTACCCTAGGGTCATACCACACGGAATTTGATACTACATCACATATTTTCAAAAAAGCACCTTCTCCTTTGTACCGGAAATATCGTTATTAAAAATTGATTTTAAATCTTCTAAGATTTATTCGGTCTTACAGTTCCCCTTTTCTTACTGATTTGATGCATTTTCTCTTTACTCCTACAAAAGCACCTATCATAAAGAAAAAATAAGGCTCCAATGTATATGAGTTTGATAACATAAGTTTTACATATACCATAGCCATCAACATAATAACAAAATAAAATATTTTTAAAGATCCTGAGGAACGGATTAACGAAGTAATCGACAAAACGAATAATATAAGAATAATAAGCGTACCGCCAACAACGCCAAAATGGCACCACAATTCAAGAAAAATATTATGACAATAAACGCCTAAAAGATATTGATCGCCGGTCATTCCATAACCTTTTATAGGATTCTCTAAAATAGCTCTGATTGTTTCCTGCTGCAAATACTCTCTTCCCAAGCTCTCAGCAACTTCACCCGAAAGGAAGAAATCAAAAATTCGTGTGCTAAAACCAAATTTTCCAAAAACATTTGCAACGTAATTTACAACATTTATAAGTAAATCATCATACACATAGAAAACAACCAAAATAGCCGTCACAAAAACAAGAAGAAGATAATTTCTCTTTTTATGTGAAGTTATTGTCTTGTGCAAGAAATATGCCGTCAAAAATACTACAGCACATAAAATTGGACCACGTGTACCAAAAATAAACATAATTCCAAGGGAAATCAACGCTGTAAACCAATAAATTTTATTGCCTTTATACGCAGCATAATAAAGAAGATACATAACGCTTGGCAATAAATTATAAGCAACATACATGTTATCATCTTCAAGAACGGCACCGTTTCCGAGTTTATAAATTTGATGAAGAAAAACAAAAAATACACTCGCTACTGAACACCAGAACAAATCTCGGGAACAATTGCTGTGGGAATATGACACACCCACAAAATAAAACGATACTGTTGCAATTAATATTTGCCACCAATTTTCGACCATAAACTCTCTATTATTGGGAAAATAAATCGTTGTTACAAGATACAACAAAACTATGCCCACATAGAATAGAATATCTACGCCCCTGATATTTTTAACAAAATATGGTATTGAAACTATCAAAGCCAGAATAATACACATAGGAATAAACAATTCCGACAAAAAACCAATAAATGGCATTCTGCTGATTATTACTCTTGCAAAGTTCAACACTGTGTATTGTGTCCACAATAATGCTAACAATATACGGTAGGCTATTAAATAATATGGTTGCTTTTTGTATAATGTCTGTTTCACAGCCATTTACTTCTCTCCTACAGTTGTAAATTTACTTTATAAACTCAATTATTTTTCGAGCTTGAATATATTTGTTTTTATTTTCAAAAACAAAATTTTGGGCTTTTAAACCCATTGCTAATCTATTTTCATCAGACAAATTACATATTTTAATTATCTCGTTTGCTAACGAAATTGGAGTATTATCTTTCGGGTAACTGATAAACTCATCATATTCATCAGGAATACCATCCAGCTTATATGCCACAAGAGGAACACCCGATGACAAATACTCAAGATTTTTTGATGGGAAACTATATTTGGTGAAATCCTCATTATTCTGACGAGGATTAACAAGTACTGTTGCTTCCTTTTGTAGCTTTAGTGCCTCTGACCTATCTACTTTACCTAAAAAAACAATTCTATCGTCTTGTTTCTGCTTTTCTTTTATTATTTCTTCTGCTTCACCAAATCCGCAAATAACTAATTTTAAATTTTTATCTTCTATTTTTTCAAACGCATCAATAAGCGTACCTATACCAAATTTATAATTCAAAGTTCCGGTATATAGTACATAGCGGTCGTTTTTAAGAAGTTCTTCTGTTGAGTCGTCAATAAATTCTTCCGTTGTAGCAATGCCTTCAATAACTATATGCGGAGATTTTATTCCTAATTTCTGTGCCATTTGCTCTGTCAAAAGCACAAATCTGTCAACCACTCCATAAAGACTTGCACATTTTTTAACCTGATATGTATGATAAAGTTTTTTTAAACCGGTCACCTTACGTGCGGTTGCAAACTCAGGTATATCCGCTATAATGCAACCTGCAATAATGTTTTTATTATATTTTTTTGCAAGCTTAACGAGCCCCAAAAACATTGAGTTTGCTGTGTAGGACAAAATTACTTTCTTTTTCCCGTTATCTTCTTTCGCCCAGTTTTTTATATATTTTCTAAAATACAGACTATTTATGAATCTTTTTATTCCAAAAACATTGCAACATTTGACATTAATATCATCTGCTTTATATTTTTCAGTATGCTGAAATGTAAATCCTTCAATAAATTTATCTGTATAACCTTTAGGATAAGCATCCACAGGAAGGTAATTTATAATTTTAACTTGTCCGATATCATTCGCTTCAAATCCGTCAATGATATTCCACTGAAGAGCATTTGCCGCATCCTGCATTCCGGTTTTCATTTTGCCTTTAATTTCGTATTCTTTTTCTCGCGGAAAAAGTTTACCTAAAAACAAAACATCTAGACTCATATTTACCTCCCCTTCATATTTTATTTTGAAATTTTCCTTTGCTTAATTATTCCTTTAAACATCAATTTATACATTTGAAAACTAGAAAAATCTTTTGTTTTTTTTCGCATCACTATACAACGTCTTAAAGCCACTAAACAAGCTAAAGCACCGTATATTGTAGCATAAACATATCCTACAGAAATAAAGTACTGCTCATTGAACCCTTTAAACCATGTACTCTCTGTTTGACCCACATAACTAATAAGTTCAGGAGACAAATATACACTTGCTTTATGCTTGAATAATTCTACAATAAATTCAGAATCTTCGCCGCAACAAATTTCGTTTCCGGGTCCTATAGATTCGTTAAAACGAATATTATTTTTCTCTAAAAACTCTCGTTTAACTGCAATACCCGGAGCACCTGAAGAAGTCATATCCTTACATACCGCTTTTTTCCAACATCCGGGATTCTTATATGATAGTGGTTTTTGAGGATTAGTACTTTCACAATAAAATTTTATTACATCCGCATCCGGATATCTTTCAAATCCATCTAAAATTATTGTTTCATATCCATCAACAAATGTTTGATCATCATCCGAAAACACAATTATATCCGCAGTTGAATTAGAAATACCTATATTTCTATTCAAGCTTGCACCACGAGTATCGGTAGTTATCATTAAAAATCTGTGTCCGTTGTGCATTATCTCATTTTTTTCGTTAGCATCCGCCTGATTTGCAATAACTACATCAGTTTGCAAATTCATTTTCAAAACATTGGAAAAATCTTTTTGATGCATCATTGGACAAACAACTTGAATTCTCATTATTTTCCCTCCGTGTAATTTTGGAGATACCCTTTGTATAAATCACAATATGAATAGTCGTGGTGAGAAACTCTTTTATCTTCAGGTGGCAATTTTCTCCAATCGCCGTACAGATGTGTTAAATATTCGTCATATTTTTCGGGTCCGTAAACCTTTAATTCCTCAAAATCATACAGTGTCGGTTTTCCCATTATTTCTTTGGGCATTATCTCTTTAAATCGCCATGCTCCTACAGGATTTCCTCCCCATAAGCACTTATCCCAAGAATATCTCGAATAACATTTTATAATTTCATTTAAAAGCTTTTTTTCGTTTAAAGGAATTACTCTAAAAAATGCAACTATTACATTTTTGAAAAAACTTCTTCCTTTTCTTATACCTGTTACCTTACTGATAAGAAGATTATTTATTTTTTCAACTTTTTTGAAGTTTTTTAGACTTTCGTCCTGCGTGTTTCCCATACCAACTAATGGAAAAATATCTATGTATATTCCTCTTTTTGTTTTATACTTATTGTTTTCCACCAAAGTTGTATGGGTGTCATATATTTTAGAAAAAGTGTAAAAGTAATCTTTCGCATCGGTTTCCGGTGTTTCAAGGATATAGCGTTCTTTTGTTTTTAAAAGTTCAGTCAGTCTTTTATAATCTGTGTCAGGCATTGCAACATCAATATCATCATCCCAAGGAATAAAACCTTGATGTCTTACTGCGCCAAGCATAGTTCCACCAACAACATAGTAGCGTAGGTTATTCTCTTCACAAAATTCATGAAACCATGCCAACATATCTACAAGCATACTTTTAAGTTCTTTTTCCATACACACTATTTCCCTTTCCTCCATATAAATTGTTATCACTCTCAATCAAAAAACTTATAAAGTTAAGTTATCTTCAATAAGCCAAAATTTAAATAACCATATATGAAGCTATTACTGTTTATTTTACCTTTCAAGAAGAAACATCCTTATGCATGAAACAGGCGAGAAAGAAAAAGCTCTCAATGAATGCCTCAGAAAAAGCCATATATTTCTTCTACGAATTTCAGCAAATGCTAAAACTGCATAATGACGCATTTTTATATAACGAATTGTTTTTTTATCTAATTTATCAAAAAATAATTTTTTATATTCATAAAGATTGTTTTCACCAATAATTTTACTATCACCGCTCGATAAACCACACTCTCCTGTGTGGACGAAAGCTTTAATATCACAACAAGGAAGATACCCGAATTTACCTTTACCATTTATAGCGCGCACCATAAGATAAAACTCATCACCAACATCTATAGGAGCAAACCCTTCAATCGCATTCAGATATTCTTTTTTAAACATCATTGAATCTGTTCCTGTAAGATGATACATGAGGTGATATTTAAATAAACTTTCTTCGGACGTGTCCTTAATATAACTTCTAGTTCTTTTTCTGATAAGCTTTCCGTTCTTATTAAACAATTCAAGGTCAGTTATAGAATAATCGTAGTTTCCATTTTCCATAAACTCAACTTGCTTTTTAATTTTTTCGGGCATATACACATCATCATCATCAAGGAAGGTAATATATTCACCAAAAGAGGCATTTATACCGATATTTCTGGTTTCAGCAGACCCTTTGTTAACCGGATTTGTAATAAGCTTTACATCTAAATCAGGATTTGTTTTTTTAAAACTATCAACAATTCCGATTACCTTTTTATTAAAATATTCATCTGCATTATCATCAACTACGATTATTTCGATATTTTTATATTGTTGGTCCTTTAGAGAGTCCAACGCCTTTTCAAGCTCATACTCTCGTCTGTAAGTTGCAACAATTATACTAACTTTTGACACTTTTAATCACCTATCATCTTTTTAAACCATACTGACTTTGAAAGTTCAACTTATGGTCTGAGATCGCATTATTCTGTATATATCATTCTATTTCTTTCAATACAAAAATTGTTCTATAACTTTTTCAAAATCTCTGTTTTCTTCTTGTACTAAAGAAATAAACTCTTCGCAACCCTCAGCCAATTTTTTTCTATCTAAGTTGCTATACCACGAATAAAGCCTGTCCGGTTCATTGGGGTTATTTATATCAAAAACAAAGCCAATATTATATTTCGAAGCTATTTCCTCCATATATGTACCTGGACAAACCAAAATCGGCATATGCAACTGACCGGCATGATATAATTTATTTGACAGTGCATAATCTAAAAAACGATTATTATTACCGTATAAATTGTTAATTATATCTGTGTTACGATAGAATAATAAAGTCTTTTTCGACTCAAATCTTCCATGAAAATTCACATTTGAAATTTTTTCTTTATTGCAAAAATCCTCTAATATTTCTGACCCTGTACCAAAAAAATTCAACTTAAATCTGTTGTCATTAGCAAACAGCTTAAGCATTTTCTTATTCATATCAACAAATCTTATCGTTCCAACAAATGATATTTCTATAGGTTTATCTTTTTCTCGATTCACTTCACGAATATGTTTTATATCATCTTCAGAAAAACAAGTATAATTATGGCTTATTACATAGTCATACTCAGGCAAAAACTTTTTATATGCCGGTGAGGATATAACTGTTGCATAAGAGTTATGTATTACTTTTTTTTCGATTTTTCTATACAACCCAAAATTTTCTAACGAGTAATCCCGAACATCCACTATATACTTGTTTACATAATTTCTTCTAATAAGTCTCTCGCAAGCAACAGTCGCATGGGTGTGCAAAAAGAATATTCCATCGTAATCTGTTTTTCTCAGTTTTTTTATTATAAATTGTCTTGCCACAATATATCCTAAAAGTTTATCTTTTGGCGAAGACTCAGGCGTAATTTTTCTTTGGTAACAAAACTTGTTACAACCATTAAAAATGTCATTTTCGCCATTTGCTGCATCTCTATCCCAATATATTAAATCGCACTCTGCGCCTGATGCAAGTATTGCATCGATATATTTTTTTGCATATGGCAAAACATAAATATTGCAAAAACTTACCAAGCAATACCTTTTCATAACATCTCCTAAACCTGTTTTTCAAATTCTTTGGCAATAACTTCCACAAACTGTTCTTTTCTAAAATTCTTTTCGTAGTAACTATATGCATTGCGACCTAATTTAACTCTATCGCACTTCATAAAATCTCTAATTTTTTCTGCGAGCATTTCTGGCTTTTCTGCTTGAGCACAAAAGCCACACTCGGCTTCTTTTATTATTTCTGCCGTTTCACCATTTATAGCCCCTATAATGGGCTTACCTGCCGCCATATATGACTGCACCTTTCCCGGCAACGTCATGGAAATTACAGAATCGGCAGAAAGCGTAACAAGCATTGCATCGCTTGAAGCATAGAGTTCGGGCATTTTCTCTACTGGTAACCTACCATGAAAAAATACATTGTTCAAGCTCAACTTTTTTGCTGTACTTTGTGCATTTTTAAGTTCAGTTCCGTCACCCACAATATTAAAACAAATGTCTTCATCTTTTAATATTTCTGCGGTTTTAATAATAGTTCCTATATCTTGTGCAAAGCCAATGTTTCCTGCAAATGTTAAATTTATGGTTTTGCTGTCTATCGTAGAAACATCTTCAAAAAAACTCTCGGCATGTTGGGGTAGATATAAAATTTCAGTTTCGTCGAATCCATATTTTTCTCCAAAATATTTTTTAAAGGTTCGCGAAGAAACAACAATTTTATCTGAAGACTTATAAATGTTTAATGATATCTTTTCAAAAATCCTATAGATTAAACCATTTCTTTTTATTCCACCTATACATAAACTTTCGGGCCATAAGTCAAGACAATACAAAACAACTTTTTTGCCGTGTTTCTTCTTATATTTCAATGCTGCATTTGCCATCATAACAGGAGAAAGCTGATAAACAAACACAACATCATATTCCTTTTTTAGTCGTGATACATACAGAGTTGATGCAACTGAATATGTGAAGTAATTTATAAATCTGTAAATTGCTCCGTTTTTTCTGCCTATGGTAAAAACTCTGTGAACATTTACACCGTTTATTGTTTCATCCTTGTGTTCACCGTTCTTATAACCTTCATATATTTCGCCCATGGGGTAATTCGGAAATGATGTAATAACATCAACCTCATTCCCCTTTTCAACCAATGCCTCGCATATATCGGCTATTCTGAAAGGCTCAGGAGAATAATATTGGCATATTACTAAAATTTTCACCGAGTCACATCCTAAACATTAACTTCTTCTTTTTCTTCGTCCTTATACGCTTCATTCTGAGGCTTAAAGGTAGGAACAAGCTCTTTTACAACATCAACAATCTGACGGTGTGTTGCACCCTCCATTATTTCTCTCATATAGCTGATTTTGTTAAACAGGTTTTCTGAATCAAACTCCATAGGTCTTGCAACATAAATAAGGTCATTCTGTGTTTTCTGAATACCCTCTTCACTTATAAGAAGCTCCTCATAAAGCTTTTCGCCATCACGAAGTCCCGTATATTTGATTTCAATATCCTCTCCGGGAATATGACCTGAAAGTCTGATAAGATTTTCTGCAAGCTCACGGATTTTAACAGGTGAACCCATATCAAGAATAAAGATTTCTCCACCGTTTGCATAAGCACCTGCCTGAAGAACAAGAGAAACTGCTTCAGGAATAAGCATAAAGTATCTGATAATGTCAGGATGAGTAACGGTAACGGGACCGCCGTTTTCAATCTGCTCTTTGAAAAGAGGGATAACACTACCGTTTGAACCCAGTACATTACCGAAACGAACTGCAACAAAATCTGTTTCTGAAATTTTATTGAAAGATTGCACAATCATTTCGCAAATACGTTTTGTTGCACCCATTACGTTTGTTGGATTAACTGCTTTATCAGTAGAAATCATAACAAAACGTTTAACGCCGTATTTATCTGCAGTTTTTGCAAGATTATAAGTACCGAAAACATTGTTTTTAACCGCTTCTTTGGGGCTATCCTCCATAAGAGGAACGTGTTTATGCGCTGCTGCATGATAAACAAAGCTGGGTTTATATTCCTCGAAAATCTCACAAAGTCTTTTTTCATCACGTATAGATCCGATAAGAACTCTCAAATCTACATTTGGATATTTTCTTCTGATTTCCTGCTGAATTTCATAAGCACCGTTTTCCGCAATATCGAGAATTATTATTCTTTTTGCAACGCCACTATTTGCAACCTGACGAACAAGCTCGCTACCAATTGAACCGCCACCACCGGTAACAAGAACGGTGTGACCTTTAAGAAGTTCAAATACTTTTGAAAGATCGGGTTTAATCTGTTCTCTTCCCAAAAGGTCTGTATAATCAACTTTTCGAAGTTGCGCTTTGATACTTGAACCTTCCTTTACTGCTGTAATATTCGGAAGAGTTTTAAGCTTGCAACCTGTTTTATTACAAAGCTCGAGAATTTCTTTTTTATTCTTTTCACTTATAGAAGGAACTGCGATAAATATTTCGTCAATATCAAGCTCGTTGGCAGTTTTTATAATTTCGTTTCTGCCTCCGTAAACCCTAACACCATTAAGATATTCGCCCTGCTTCCTCTTATTATCATCAATAAGCGCAACAACCTGATAACGATTAACATTGCTTACGCCTCTGAGCTCGTTAATAAGACGAATTGCCGCACTGCCTGCACCTATTATCATAACTCGTTTTCTTTTGTTGTTTTCTGAATTTTTCGGAGCAAGAATTTTAGTACGCCATAAATTATATGATACAAACACCAATGCTCTACTTGTCATAAACAGCACTAAAAGAATAACCGAATAAAGTGTCATAAAAGTGAGGAAAGAGCGTGTATATGTAACCCAGATATATACAAAGGGAATCATCACAATTACCTTTGACAGTGCAAAAGCACCAACCAAGGTGGTATAATCCTTTGCTACAAAATATTGCCACATTCTGCTGTAAATCTTGAAAACTGCAAAACATATACCGGTTATGATTATATCGGCAAAAACAATAAACAAAACATTGCTGTTGAACCATTTCGGGAAAAATACCGGTGCATCAAATTTAAGGTATGTAGCCAACGAAAACGCTATGCACACACACAGCAAATCCAAAGCAACAAAAACACTTTTTGTATGTTTTTTTATAAATGTCACTGATTTTTTTATCAACGTACTCAAAGCAATCCTTCTTTCATTTAATGGAAGTTAATATATCAAGTTGCAGTATTACCCAATTTAACTAATACAGTTTAACACAAATACATATTTTTTTCAACAATTATAGTGAATATATTTTTATATTTTTAATGTAATAAATAACAATGTTGCATTAAATTTCTAAATATGTTAAAATCAACAACAAACCAGGAGGTGATTTTTTGAAAGATTGGCTAAAACTCCTTTCCGATAAACTTTATATTTCCGAAATAAATATACCCGGAACGCATGACAGTTGTACCTTTCGGGTGCAATTCTCTCTTTTTTCTAAATGTCAAAGCAAAACTGTTAAAGAGCAGTTAAATTCAGGTATCCGTTTCCTTGACATTCGTGTTGAGAAAGAGTGCGATAAGTTAAAATTGGTTCACGATATTGCTGACTGTCGGAGTCCCGTAAACTTAAGAAAAAAGTTATATCTTGAAGATGTTATAAACGACTGTAAATTCTTTCTTAGAGAAAATCCTACGGAAACAATTTTATTGAGCTATAAACGCGATGATGGTGCAAATCAGGAAAAAACTTTTGACATTTTTTTTAAAAATTATCTTAACAATGACCCTATCTGGTACACCGAAAACCGCATCCCGCTTCTTAAAGAGGTCCGAGGAAAAATAGTTCTTTTAAACCGCGATAACATTAATAAAAACAACGAAAAATATACAGATTTCAACACCGGAATTAACCTTTCAACCTGGGTTTATCAAAAAGAGAATACCCAGAGAATTTATGAGGTTGCTGAGCTTTTGGGTCGTGACGGAGCATTAACCGGAAAAACCTTTACAGTTCAGGATTTATACGGCTTAACACCTCAAAAAAAATGGGATTTGGCAGTGCTTCCTTTTATCAAAAATCCACCGGAAACAAACGATATTTTAATCACTTTTTTCTCTTGCGCAAGCTTGTTATATAACCCTAAAAGAAGCGCAAAATATATCAACAAAAAGCTTTCAGATGTAACACTCGAAAAGGCAAAAAAATATGGTTGGATAATCTTAGATTACCCAACCGAAAAGTTTATAAATAATATTATAAATTCTAATTTTAAAAAACGATTATGCGCAAAATCTTGATTTGGGTGCAGAAGACATCTTTCTCGACACGATGATGTATGAGATACTTCGAGTGGCGAAAAGTGGCTTATGCGCCAAATCATTTTCCGACACAGAAATTTTTGAATACTTCGTTAACTATGGTCTCTGTTGCTTTTTCACCTGTTAAAACACAAAGATTTTCTACTGCACAATCGATGCAAACATTAGTAGCATCGGGGGTTATTCCCATAGAAAGACCTTCAAGAGCTTCAGTTAAATGCTCAACCGCTTTTACCACGCAACCGCGCTGTCTTTCTGTGGTAATAAGAGGTGCAGACGGGTCAAATCCTGCAGTTCCAACAACCTTTTCCACCATAGCCGTAAGTTCATCCATACCCTTACGGTTTTTGGCAGAAATCTCAACTATATTTTCATCTTTTACAAACGCTTTCACGCTCTCTCGTGACAGCGTTTTTTCTTTATCGGTTTTGTTAATAACGATAATTGAATTTTTGTTTTTGCAAAGCTCAAGAAGCTCTTTATCGTCCTCTGATAAACCTTGCTCTGCATCAAGAACCATAAGCACAAGACTTGCCCTGTCAAAGCGTTCTTTTGCTCTTACAACACCGATTTTTTCAATCTCATCATCTGTATCTGTTCTGATGCCTGCAGTATCTGCAAGACGTAAAGTAATATTACCCAATCTCACTGTTTCTTCAAGCACATCACGTGTAGTTCCCGCAACAGAGGTAACAATTGCTCTTTCTCTTCCTGAAAGGGCATTCATAAGAGTTGATTTACCAACGTTTGGTCTGCCTACAATTGCAGTATCAATACCTTCAAGAATAGCCTGACCGGCATCAAAGCCATCAAGAAGCTTTTCAAGGCGGTATTTAACTGTTGAAAGTGTTTCAGTCATCTGAGAATCAGAAAGCTCGGGAATTTCATCATCTGGATAATCCACCCAAGCAGCCAGAAACGCGGCATTTCTTGCAAGTTCATCCCTGCATTCACCGATTTCTCTGCTCAAAGCACCATCAAGAGCATTCAGAGTTGCCGCTCTCGCCTCTTCTCCTGATGCAGAGATAAGTGACATAACTGCTTCCGCTTCAGATAAATCCATTTTGCCGTTAAGGAATGCTCTTTTGGTGAATTCTCCGCCTTCCGCGGCAACTGCACCTGCATTAAAAACTGCACGGAGCACTCTCTGAAGAATAAAAAGCCCTCCGTGACAGCTTAATTCAACAACATCTTCACCTGTATAGCTTTTCGGTGCACGGAAAACAAGAGCAATCGCATCATCAAGCTCGGTTTCACCATCGTGAACCTTTCCGTAATATGCAGTATAGCCTTTTGCATCTGTTAACTTTTTTCCTGAAACAGCAGAAAAAACTCTGTCTGCAATCGACAGAGCATTTTCACCTGATAATCTTACTGTTCCTAATCCTGCCGCCGCCTGAGCGGTAGCAATTGCTGCAATTGTTGTACTCATTATTTTTTCCCCGTTGAACCGAAGCCACCTGCGCCTCGGTCTGTATCATCAAGTTCTTCAACCTCAACAATGTCAGGCAATTCAACAGGCTTAATAACCATTTGTGCAACCCTTTCAAATGGCTGAATTGTATATGGTTCTTCTGTAAGCTTAATTATGCCAACGCAAACCTCTCCGCGATAATCACTATCAATAACACCAACAGAATTAAGAAGAGCTATACCGTGCTTAATTGCAAGACCACTTCTTGAATGAATAAACGCAGCATAATGAGGGTCATCAAGACCGAGAGCAATTCCGGTGGGGATTACTGCCTTGTCACCTTTATTCAAAGTAATGGGTTCATCAATGCAAGCATATAAATCAAGTCCTGCGCTACCTGCGGTTGCTCTTGTTGGTATTTTTGCATTTTCTCTTACTTTTTTAATCTTTAAAACTTCCATAATTATCTCCAGAGTCCGCCTGTTTTATCTTCTGTATTGCTTATGGCTTTAATTCTTTCAAGCTCTCTTTTATAGAAATCTCTTTCGCTTTTTGCATCAGCCGCATCCTTAAGATATTCTTTAAGCTGTAAACGAAGATTATCTGTTGTTCCGCTATTTTTCTTTGCTTCATCAGCATATTGCAAAGCAACAAGAACTGCCGCCTGAGTTGTTGAAACACGGGCACCGCGGAGAATATCTGCCATTTTCAAATCAATCTCGTGAGCAAGTTCACTCATATATTCTGCAGATTCCTCAGAAACAATTCTGTATTCTTCCCCTGCAATTTTAAGTCTGTGAGTTGTTTTATTCATTATAATCATCCTTAATTTTGATTTAAATCACATTCTATAAAATTATACATTGTTTTGACTTTTTTCGCAACACTACATATTGTAAAAATTCATTGTATATACACAATTTATCAGTTGATATTTATAGTAATAGTTGGTATAATCTATTTCAATAAACAGTTTATGAAAGGAAAAGTTATGGATTACACACCTGAAAACAACACTACAAACACAACAGGTCAAACTATGAGCAATTCACCACAAGTCAACGGTTATCCCGCTGCACAACAAGCCTCATCTCCTGCTGATATATATAATGCCACCTCTACTAATGCACCGCAATATCATTATGGTGCACCTCAGAATTTTTTCAATCCTCAATATTTAGAAGAACAGCGTGCAAAAATGCTTGAACGCAGACGCCACGAAAAGAAAATCAAAACTTTAGGTAATAATACAGGTTTGATTTTATTAATGGTTTTGGGAATTTCTTTCATATTTTCCTATTTATTGATAGTACCTGCATTCAGCAAGCTTTACAACACAAACCTGACTTTTGCATCTGCATTCGGAATTTTCTATTCTGTTGCAAGTGTTGGCGGAGCATTTTTTATAGGCTCAAAAATACTGAAAAAACAAAAGCTTTCAAGTAACATACCTTATAGTCTGCCAAAGGACAAACAAAAAACTTTATTACTTATTTTAATTGGTTTCGGTGGTTGTCTTGTAGCGAACTATGTAACAGTTTTCATAAGAGCTTTTGGAGAAGGTTTGGGTATTTATTCAGACTATTCCGCACTTCAGGACCCTACAAGCACAATTGATATTCTTATGATTTTTATCGGTTCTGCCATAATTCCCCCTCTTATTGAGGAGTTTGCATTGCGCGGTGTGCTTATGCAAAGCCTTCGCAAATACGGAAATGCTTTTGCTATTGTAGTATCAGCTTTTGTTTTCGGAATTTTTCACGGAAATGCAGTTCAGATACCTTTTGCCTTCCTTTGCGGTCTTGTTATCGGTTATGCTGTTATAGCTACAGAAAGCTTATGGACAGGTATTATTATTCACGCACTTATGAATGCTATGTCCGGTGTTTCCTCTGCCTTGATTTATTTTTTTGATGAATATGTTTCAAACACCTTCTTCTATATAGGTTCAGCAGCAGGAATTATATTCGGAATTTTAGCTTTGATTATTTATCTTACCAGATATAAATTTGATGCACCATTTAAAGCAAATGATGCTCATAACGATATTTCTCTTGGGGAAAAATTTGTCAAATTCAACTCTTCGCCCGTGATGATAATTGCTATTATACTCTATGTAATTCAAGCGGTAACGCAATTATCTACAACTCCCCCTACCTATTGATATGGAAAATATTGAATTTATGAATGAGGCTTTGCGCCTTGCAAAAATCGCCTCCGAAGAGGGAGAAGTTCCTGTTGGCGCAGTAGTCACAATCGGTAACAAAATCATCGGCAGAGGGCGAAACCGCCGTGAAAAAGGGAAAAATGCTCTTTGCCACGCAGAAATTGAAGCTATAAACGAAGCCTGCAAGCGTTTAGGCGGTTGGCGTCTCTGGGAATGCGAGCTTTATGTTACCCTTGAACCCTGCCCTATGTGCGCAGGAGCAATCATTAATTCCCGGATTAAAAAAGTTGTTTTCGGAGCTTATGACAAAAAGAATGGTGCTTGTGGTTCTGTTGTTAATCTTTTTAATGCAGATTTCAGCTTCAAGCCTCAATATATCGGTGGATTTATGGAAAAAGAATGTGCCGATATTCTGACTGATTTTTTTAAAAATTTAAGAAATAAAGAAAATAAAATTTCTAAAGATACTAAGGAGAACAGCCAAATGGAAAGAATTGACAGTTTTAATGTTGACCATACAAAGCTCTTAAGAGGTATGTATATTTCCCGAATCGACGGAGATGTTGTTACATACGACATAAGAACAAGACGTCCTAATGTAGAAACGGTTATGGAAAATGCCGCTATTCACACAGTTGAGCATCTTTTTGCAACTTATGTTCGCAATTCCGCTCTTAAAAACAACATCATTTACTTTGGACCTATGGGTTGCAGAACAGGTTTTTATTTCCTTACAACAGGAATTACACACGCTGATGCTCTTAAACTCACTCAGGATGCACTTGATTTTATCTCAAAATTCGAAGGTGATGTTCCCGGAGTCAGCGCAATTGAATGCGGTAATTATCGCGACCACGATTTAGAGGGTGCAAAAAAAGAAGCAGCCGACCAGTTTGAAATACTCAAAAACTGGACAACTGCTGATATGATTTATTAAAAACGGCGGAAACGCCGTTTTTTAGTGCGGAATGCGGAATGAGGAGTGAGGAATGTTGGGGAAGCTCCGCTTCCAAACATAATATTAATTTGCTCAACTTGCACATTTATCTCTCATTTACCATAAATCCCAAATCATAAAAATTCAGAGTGATAAAATCTTGTTTGTTTTTTTATAATGCCGACCGCAGGTCCCGACACTCCTAACTACTAACTCCTCACGCCTAACTAAAAAGAATTTCTTTTAAATTCTCCCCTAATATACCCTTCTTTGCCTCCTCACTTATGGGGAGGTTTTTTATTCTTTCAATGGATTCTTTTATCATTTTTGCATCTTTATAAGGGGTATCAAGACCGAAAACACTGCGCTTGGGACCTGTCTGATAAATCAAATCGCATAGCTCTTCATCGGTAATAGACCATGCACCTCTTCGGGTATTGCCGAATTCATCTTTTTCCATTGCAATACTTGTCCAGCCTGCAAAAACTCTGTCGAACTCGCCTCTGGAATTATTGTTCATAACAAGTAATGCTTCTTTGAAAAAGCTGTAACCACCCATATGCTCCATACTGAAACGGAGCTTCGGAAAATTATATGCCACCTCATCAAACAAAAGCATCTGATAATCTGCTATTCTGTGCCAATGAAGACCTGTATGGAAAGACAAGAAAAGACCTTGCTTTTCAGCTTCTTCATAAACTTCAAAAAGCTCTTTTCCTGCCACATTGACCTCTTGTGCGGCAGGGTGAATTTTTATTCCGTAAAGACCCAAATCCTTAATCTTTTTAACCTGGTCTTTTAAATCTTTTCTGTCAAAATCAATTGTACCGAAGCCTACAAGATTAGACTCATTTTTAAGAGCTTTTGCCACCCATTCGCAAGGATTCTGACCTGTTGTATGAGCATACATATCCATTTGGTGCCAAAAAGGCGAAAAGCAGACCGCTCCTTCAATTTCACATTCATCCATAATGGATTTTAAAGTATTTATATCTCCGTTTGGTTTTGTGTTATCAGGAAAAAGATGTGCATGGTTTGCAAAAATTTTATAGTTTGACATACAACTCACCTTAAACTAATTTAAAATCATCATCAGACATACTGTCCCAATCAATATTTTCATCCTCGGGAATGTCTGCATAATAATCCCATAATTGTTCTTCCTGCTCCGCAGTCAATGGTTCAGCAGGAATTTCACTTATAACCTCAAATTTTCTTGTTGCGCTCCAAAGAGATGGAGTTATACGAACTGTATAACCGCAACAAGACGGACAAAGCCATTCAGTCATAGGAAGCTCGGGCACACCGAAAGCTGCAAGTATACTCATCATAACACCGCCATGGGTAATGATGGTTGCAGTTCTTGTTCCTGTTTTAATCATACCATCAACTGTTTTTGCGAAGCAATCGCAAACTCTTGTTGCAAATTCAGAGTTGCTTTCTCCGTTAAGAGGACGTGCATCTTCCCCGCCTGAAAGCCATTGTGAAAACTCCTCGTAACGTTCCAGTTCATCAGCAGTATGACCCTCAAACTCACCAAAATCGCACTCTTCAAAGCCTCTCATTTCAATAGGAGTTTTATCGGGATAAAGTATTTTTGCAGTCTGAACGCAACGCTTTAAACCGCTTGAAAACACAACATCAGTCGGGGGATAATTATAATCTCTTTTCATTACTTCAAGTTGCTGGAGACCTTCCTGACAAAGCTCCTCATCAGTCTGACCTATGTACCTGCCCTCAATGTTTCCTTGTGTAAGAGCGTGGCGAATTAAATGTATTGTATAAGTTTTCATTGATTTCTCCTGTAAGATAGTGTACAATATTATACAATTAGTATAATCTGGAAGTGGTAATATGAATACAAATTTTAATAAAAGATTAGTTGAACTGCGAACAGAAAAAGGCTTAAGCCAAAAGGATGCTGCCGCAGATTTAGGGGTTTCTCAGGCGCTTTTATCTCATTATGAAAAAGGCATCCGAGAATATAGCTTATCCTTTTTATGTAAAGCTGCAGATTATTATAATGTTACAACAGACTATATTTTAGGTGTTGCTGACAGCCGTGCGGGATTTGATGCTGCAGAGCTTCAGGACAGCAACGAGGATACAGTTTTCAACACTAAATCTATTTATAAAGCAGCTGTTATGACCCACGAAAGAATGAACGCAGGCTCTTTCCAGGCAGGTGAATATGCTGACATTCTCTATGCTACAACAATTTACAGGACCCTTTTCGCAGCCGCCCAGAAAGGCTATATTCCAAAAAGATGGTTTTCTCTTCCGCCTAAATATGCACAAGCGGTCTGCCTTTCATTAGTAGAAGCATATCTTGACGATTTCCCTGAAAAAACCGTTAATGCCAGACGCTACGGCGGCCCCGAACCCAAAAGTATCGAGGCCGTCATAAAAGGAGTTGAAAGTCTGTTAAGCAAAATGGCAAGCTCTATAAAACTGCCTGATTAAGTTATCATTAACCTTTCAGAACTTCTTTATACATTTTAATGTATTCATTAGCGGATTTACCCCAGGAATTGTCGCTTTCCATTGCACGTTTAACAAGGATTGCCCAACCCTTCTGGTCCTGATAACCTTCAACAGCGCGTTTGATAGCATGAAGCATATCGTGAGCATTGTAAGATGAAAAAACAAAGCCGTTACCAATATTATCGCCACTGTCTGTAACAGAGTCACGAAGACCGCCTGTTTCACGGACAATCGGGATTGAACCGTAACGAAGAGCAACCATCTGAGAAAGACCGCAAGGCTCACTCTTTGAAGGCATAAGGAACAAATCGCTACCTGCGTAGATTTTTCTGGCCAAATCGGGAATAAATCCAAGGCAAAGACCTACTTTATCGGGATAACGCTGTGCAAGTCCTCTGAAAAATTCTTCATACTGATAATCTCCCGAACCGAGAACAACAAGCTGAATATCTGTTGTTGCAAGTAATTCATCAAGAACTGCTTTGCAAAGGTCAAGACCTTTGTGAGAAACAAGTCTTGTTACCATACCCATAACAGGAGTATCTTTTTTCTCCGGAAGCCCTAAAAGCTTCTGGAGTTCTCTTTTATTTACTGCTTTTCCGCGCATATTATCAACAGAATAGTTTTTGAAAACATCCTTATCTGTTTCAGGATTATAGTTTTCAACATCGATACCATTAAGTATACCGCGTAATTTATAGCTTCTTTCACGAAGAATAGTATCAAGACCGTGAGAATACCAGGGATCAAGAATTTCCTTAGCATAAGATGGGCTGACAGTTGTAACCGCATTAGCGCATTCAATACCTGCTTTCATAAGGTTAACCGCACCATCATATTCTATAAGATTTTTGTGTGCATGGTCAAGACCGACAACATTATCAATAAGCTCCTCACCATAAACGCCCTGATACTGAATGTTGTGAATTGTAAGAACCGTTTTGATATTCTCGTAACCCGGTTGATTTGCATACATTGTGCTGTAATAAAGAGGAGTAAGAGCTGTCTGCCAGTCATTGCAATGAATAATATCCGGCTTGAAATCAATATGGGGGATTATTTCAAGGATTGCTCTTGCAAAGAATGCAAATCTCTCCGCATCATCATAGAAGCCATAAAGAGAATCTCTCTTGAAATAATACTGATTATCAAGAAGATAATAAATTACTCCTCCTGCTTTTGCCTCAAATATTCCGCAATACTGTCTGCGCCAGGCAACAGGAACGGAAATACTTGTTATAAATTTCATTGAATCTTTAAGTTCTTGCTTTATGCCGTCATAAAGAGGCATAACAACTCTGCATCCTACAAGGCGTTTTCTTAGTGCCTGAGGAAGAGAACCTGCTACATCTGCCAATCCGCCACTTGCTATAAAAGGAAGGGCTTCACTTGCAGCATATAAAACCTTCATATATTAAACCTCCGTTAATTTGTCTGATTCTACAATGTAACGCCTGCCATATCCAATATCGCCTTGAAATTATCTATAATACCTGAAGAAAGAAACACTATAATTAAAAGTATAAGAAGGGCAACAGGTACACCTAATTCAATAATAGTTTTAATCATTTGCTTTCTTTTCATTGTTCGGATTTCGTTTTCAAGAGCGGTAATTCGATTTTGCAATTCAATAATCAGATTATCATCTGTACTGCTTTTTTTAACAGGAGCTTGTTGCACTTCATTTATTTTCTGTTTCATAGGTGCGGCAGGTTGTTCCTCTTCTGTTTCAGAAAAGCGGGAACGAATAGCTTTTAATGCATCTGAAACGGCATTTTCCCTTTCGGGAACTTCTTTGCCTATTACCGCAACAAGCCATCGTAACTGTGCTTCAGTGGGTTCATTTACAGTATTAAAAACATTCAACTGACGATTACAAAAAGAACATACCTTACAATCAACATCACTCAATTTTCTTTCAACAAAATCAAGCTCATCAGTTTTGCAACCGCAAATGGGACAAACTGCCATGCCAACACCTCACAAACCAAAAAAGAAAATATAAATAATCAGATAACAATATCTTTACCTACAAATAAGGGATAGCTCTTATCACCGCTGAGAGTTTTCTTGGGAGTTATAACTGTGTTTTTATCCATAACTACACAGTTAAGCTTTGCATCTTCACCAACAAAAGCATCCTGCATAAGAATTGAGTTTTCAACAACTGCTCCCTTTGCTACTCTTACACCACGGAAAATAATACTGTTTTTAACTGTACCATCAATCTGGCAACCGTCTGCAATAAGAGAGTTTTCACATTTTGAAGTAATACCGTAAATAACAGGCATATCATTACGAACCTTTGTATAAACAGGTGCATCTGCACGGAAAAGATTTTTTCTGCAATTTTTCTCAAGAAGAGCCATATTTGCATCAAAATATGATTCCATACTGTCAATTGTACGGGTCCATTCATCAACCTTATATCCATAAATATTAAGGTGAGAAACATTTTTCTGAATAAGGTCTTTTTCGAAGCTTGTATAAGCGTAGCTTTCTGCATCGCCGATAAGTCTTTCGAGAAGAGCTTTTCTTATAAGAATAATATTTGTTGAATAGTTAATATCGCTTTCAGTTTTAACATCAATACCAACATTTGTAACCTTGCCCTCTTCATCAAGAGTAAGGGCCATTGTTCTTTCAAGCTTTGGAGCTTTGCCGTTTGCATAAGCAATAGTAATATCTGCATTTTTACCTGCATGGAAGCTGAAAAGTCTTGATAAATCCATATTGCAAACAACATTAGTATCCATAAGAAGAACATATTCCTGCTTTGATTTTGCAATAAATTCCATTATTCTGTTAAGAGTGTCAATTCTGTCGCCACTTTCTGTAGCACCTGGAGTGAAAGGCGGAAGCATATAAAGACCGTCAACCTTTCTTGAAAGGTCCCATGGTCTGCCACTTCCAACATGGTCCATAAGAGAATTGAAATTGCTGTTTGCTATAACACCAACCTTTGTTACACCGCAGTTAACAAGGTTTGAAAGAGCAAAGTCGATAAGGCGGTATCTGCCACCAAAGGGTACAGAACCCATAGTGCGCCTTGCTGTGAGCGCACCTAAAGAGGAATCGTAAGAATTGGAATAAATAATTCCGAGAACATTTTTCGGCATCATACTGTTTCGCCCTCCTTAACATCTTCTGAAATCATTGACTGTGCTTTTA
Organism: Acutalibacteraceae bacterium; assembly: GCA_045543035.1. GTDB lineage: Bacteria > Bacillota > Clostridia > Oscillospirales > Acutalibacteraceae > DTU089. The sequence continues at coordinate 125,759 of JAZQMA010000057.1, forward strand.
CAGTTGCATTTTTGCCCACTGTAACACCTGCACCAACAACGCTTACACCCCAATTATCAAGATTATCGCATTTTTCGGGGTTTTCACCTACAACTGCGCCTTCTTCAATAACTGCATTTTCTGCAACCATTGCATACTGAACAACTGCGCCTTTTTTAATAACTGCACCGGGCATAACAATTGAATAGTCAACAAATGCGCCTTCTTCAACAGTAACATTGGAGAAAAGAACTGAATAGTCGACCTTACCTTCAATTTCACAACCCTCAGCGGCAAGTGAATTTTCAATTACAGCCTTATCGGAAACATACTGGGGAGCAGTAACTGCGCCTCTGCCGTAAATTTTCCAGCTGTTATCGGACAAGTCAATATTTGCTTTGGGATTAAGCAAGTCAAGGTTTGCTTCCCAAAGAGAATCAATCGTTCCAACATCCTTCCAATAGCCATCGAAGCCATAAGCGAAAAGTCTTTCGCCTGCCTCGTGCATTGCAGGAATAACATTTTTACCGAAGTCGTTTGATGAATCGGGGTCTGCCTCATCATCAATAAGGTATTTACGAAGTTTTTCCCAGGTAAACATATAAACACCCATTGAAGCCTTATTGCTCTTGGGGTTCTTCGGTTTCTCTTCAAATGCGGTAATTCTGCCGTCATCATCAACAAACATAAGACCGAATCGGGATGCCTCTTCCCACGGAACCTCAAGCATAGCAATTGTGCAAGCTGCATCCTTTGATTTATGGTACTGAAGCATTTTTGCATAGTCCATTTTATAGATATGGTCACCTGAAAGAATTGCTACATATTCAGGGTTATATCTGTCAATAAACTGAATGTTCTGATAAATCGCATTAGCAGTACCTTTATACCATTCTGTACCCTCAATCTGCTGATAGGGTGAAAGAATATGAACACCGCCGTTTGCACGGTCAAGGTCCCAGGGACCGCCATTACCGATGTAATCGTTAAGTTCAAGGGGTTGATACTGTGTAAGAACACCAACGGTATAAATACCGGAGTTCACACAGTTTGAAAGGGGGAAGTCAATAATTCTGTACTTTCCACCGTAGGGAACAGCAGGTTTTGCAATGTTTTTTGTAAGAACGCCAAGACGAGAACCCTGACCGCCTGCAAGAAGCATTGCAATACATTCATTCTTTTTTGCCATTTTCGTTACATTCCTTTCCTATATATAAATTATTTTTTTGCTTTTTTAGTTGATGGCTTTTCAACTTTTTTCTGTTTGAAGTAAAGCGTTGTCATAGGCGGCAAGGTCAGTTCAATATACTGCTTATAGCCGTGCATTTCGCCATCATTTGTTTTATAGGTTTTCTTTATTTTTTCACCCGTACCGCCAAATTTTTTGGAGTCGGAATTGAAAACGAGCTCATAGCTTTCACCCTCGGGAACACCGATTTTATAATCTTTTCTTAAAACAGGGGTGAAATTGCATACTGCAATAATTTTTTCATCCTCTTTATCACTTCTCACAAATGCTATAACCGAATTTGTGTTATCATCGCTTACAATCCAGTTGAAGCCTTCCCAACTGTAATCAATTTCCCAAAGAGGAGAATTCTTTTTATAGAATTTATTAAGCTCTCTTGCATAATCCTGCAACCAGAGGTGCATTTCATAATCAAGAAGAAGCCAGTCAAGACCTTTTTTATAATCCCATTCAATAAACTGACCGAATTCACTACCCATAAAGAGAAGCTTTTTACCGGGATGGGCATACATATAACCTAAAAATGCTCTTACGCCTGCAAATTTCTCATTATAGTTACCGGGCATTTTATTTATAAGAGAGCACTTTCCGTGAACAACCTCATCGTGTGAAATAGGAAGCACGAAATTTTCACTGAATGCATAGAAGAAAGAGAAAGTAATCAAATCGTGATTAAACTTTCTGAATATTCCGTCAAGGGAAAAATAGCGGAGAATATCATTCATCCAACCCATATTCCACTTGAAGTTAAATCCAAGACCGCCCATATAAACAGGCTTTGAAACCATTGGCCAGGAGGTGCTTTCCTCCGCCATCATCATAACGTCACCGTGCTCTGTGAACACAGTTTCGTTAAGTTGTTTGAGAAAAGCAACTGCTTCTAAATTCTCGTTACCGCCATTGGCATTTGCAATCCAGTGGCCATCATCTCTGCCGTAATCAAGATAAAGCATTGAAGCAACAGCATCCACACGAAGACCGTCAATATGGTATTCATCAAGCCAGAAGCAAGCGTTTGATATAAGAAAGCTCTGAACCTCGTTTCTGCCGAAATCAAAAACCTTTGTTCCCCATTGGAGATGTTCTCCTTTGCGAATATCTGCATATTCATAACAGGGAGTTCCGTCAAACTCTGCAAGTCCGAAAGCATCTTTTGGGAAATGGGCAGGAACCCAGTCCACAATAACGCCAATTCCCGCTTTATGACACTGGTCAACAAAATATTTAAAATCATCGGGAGTGCCGTAACGAGAGGTTACTGCAAAATAACCTGTTACCTGATAACCCCATGAGCCATCAAAGGGATGCTCTGCTACAGGCAGAAGCTCTATGTGGGTATAACCCATATTTTTTACATATTCAACAAGCTCTTTTGCCAAATCCCGATAGCTTAATGTATTTCCGTCATCATAGCGTTTCCATGAACCTAAATGCACTTCATAAATATTAACAGGCGAGGAATAAACACTTGTTGCTTTTCTTTTTTTAAGCCATGCACCGTCATTCCACTTATAATTGCCCTCAAATATTTTTGAAGCTGTTCCGGGGCGGGTTTCCGCGTGAATTGCATAAGGGTCTGCTTTATAAAGCTTTCTGCCTGTTTTGGTGTAAATAATAAATTTATACGCATCAAAATTCTTTACACCATCAACATAGGTTTCCCATACACCGCCCTCATTAAGACGATACATCGGGGCGGCATCTTCACTCCAACCATTGAAGGTACCCGTTACAAAAATACTTTCTGCATTGGGTGCCCAGACCCTGAAAACGTATTTGCCATCGTCCACTTTATGTGCGCCTAAAAACTCTTGTGCTTTAAAGTTTTTTCCCTGATGGAACACATATAAAGGAAAATCGTTATAATCATTAGTTTTTTTCACATCCGCACCTCACATATAAACAACTATACTAAATTACATTATATCAAGTTAATAATATCAAATTCTGAAATTCATTTCAAGGGAATTTTGATATATTTTGTTAAAGCAAAGTTAAAATTTACCATTTCTTTTTGTCAGTTTTGCACAAGGTTTTTGTGAAAATCGTCACCAAAAAAGCAACGGTTATTGTTTATTCTTTAAAAAAGTAAATATTAACCATTTGTAAAAGAATAAATTATTCTGTTATTTTTCTTTTTCGGAAAAATAAAAATATAAAAAATGGTATTATATTCAACTGTATACTTAAACGTTTAACTATTTCGGAGGAAAGATAAATGAATTACAGAGAAATGGTGCATAAACTTATTTCCACCTCTCTCATTCATCGTTACCATATAACGAAATCTGCTCAGAAAGCAGGATTATATTACGGTCAGCCGATGATATTGGAATACATAAAAAATCATAATTTTTGCACACAAAAAGAACTTGCAGACAGCTTGCATATATCTCCTGCAAGTGTTGCAACATCAATTAAAAGACTTGAAAAAAGCGGTTTTGTTAAACGTTCAACAGATAAGGAAGACGTCAGAAAAAACAGACTTTCCCTGACTGATGACGGATTGAATATTTTAACGGAGTTCAGAAGCATCTGTGACGAAACCGATAAAGAAATGTTTAAAGGTTTTTCCGAAGAAGAATGCGAATTGCTGTGCGAATATCTCCAGCGATTATACAACAATCTTGATACAGAAAACCTCACAAATTGTCAGATGAAAGCAGAAATACAAAAAAATGAAGGCAAAGGAGGAAGCAGAAAATGATAAAAAAACTTATGAGCTATGCAAGTAAATATAAAATTTACGCCATACTCTCCCCTGTTTCAATTGTTTTAGAAGTTCTTATTGAGGTTATAATACCTCTTCTTATGTCCGTAATTATCGACTGCGGAATAAGCGGTCAACCCCTTGAAAACAAAGACAGCTTTATTGCAGAAATTCTTATTTCTTTAGGCTTTGGAGATAAAGCAGGAACGGACCTTATCATTTCACTTGGCGCACTTATGATTGTTATGGCTTGTATCTCCCTTGCCTGCGGTGCTGCGGCGGCATTTTTTGCCGCAAAAGCAGGTATGGGCTTTGGTGCGGAATTGCGCTTCGGCATATTTCAAAAAATTCAGGAATTCTCATTCTCAAATGTTGATAAGTTTTCAACCGGTTCACTTATTACAAGAATGACAACCGATATAACAATGATTCAGAACACCTTTATGATGGCAGTTCGTATGTTTATACGTTCTCCTCTTATGTTCTCAATGGCAATTGTTATGGCTTTCAGCATAAACAAAAAGCTTTCTCTTGTTTTTATGTGCGTTGCTCCTGTTATGCTTTTCCTCATTCTCTTTATCGGTATTAAAGCACACAAGCGTTTTAAGAGAATGTTTAAAAAATACGATAAATTCAATACATTTATTCAGGAAAATCTTATTGCCGCAAGAGTTGTTAAAGCTTTTGTCCGCGCAAAGCACGAAAAAGATAAATTCAAAATCTCCAACGATGAGTTAAAAGATGCTTCAATCTTTGCAGAAAAGCTCATAATCCTCAACGGACCAATTATGTCCGTTTCGATTTACACCTGCATAATCCTTATTCTCTGGGTAGGTTCAAAGCTTATCTTAGACGGAAATATGTTCTTGGGCGACCTTATGAGCTTCATAACATATATTCAGCAAATCTTTATATCACTTTCGTTTATTTCAATGATTTTCGTTATGTCAGTTATGTCAAAAGCTTCTATGGACCGTGTTTATGAAGTTCTTACAGAAAAGCCTGATATTGATGATGAAAATTCAGACGAAAGCCTTACTGTTTGTGACGGAAGCATTGAATTTAAAAATGTATCTTTTAAATACGGCAAAAATGCAAAACGAGAGGTTCTCAAAGATATTAATCTCTCAATCAAATCAGGCGAAACTATCGGTATCATCGGCTCAACAGGTAGTGCAAAATCCTCTCTTGTTCAGCTCATTCCAAGACTTTATGATACAACCGAGGGTGAAGTTCTTGTTGGCGGAAGAAATGTTAAAGATTACAAGCTTCACAATCTCCGCGATAATGTTTCAATGGTGCTTCAGACCAATATTCTTTTCTCCGGCACCATCGAAGAAAACTTGCGCTGGGGTAATGAAAACGCAAGCTTTGAAGAAATCCGAGCTGCCGCAAAAATTGCTCAGGCAGATGATTTTGTTATGAACTTCCCTGACGGCTATCAAACTGATTTAGGTCAGGGTGGTGTTAATGTTTCGGGCGGTCAGAAGCAAAGACTTTGCATAGCCCGTGCTATTCTCAAAAACCCGAAAATTCTTATTCTTGATGACTCAACAAGCGCAGTTGATACTGCAACAGACGGAAAAATCCGCGAGGGTATGAAAAACCTTTTACCCGATACAACGAAAATTATAATCGCCCAGAGAATCAACTCTGTTCAGCACGCTGACAGAATTATTGTTATTGATGACGGACAGATTAACGATATTGGTTCACACGAAGAATTGCTTTCACGAAATGAAATATATAAAGAAGTATATATTTCACAGCAAGAAGGCAAAATGGAACAATAAGAAAGGAGGAAGTCAAATGGCAGAAAAACAAGTTAAACGTGGCAACGGTAACGGACCCGGACCCGCAGGCAAAATGAAATTTGAGAAACCAAAGAACACCAAAAAGACTCTTTTAAGACTTCTTTCTTATGTTACTCAGAAAAAAGTCTTGCTTGTGGCTGTTTTCATCCTTGTTCTTTTCAGTTCAATTGCAGATATTGCAGGAACGTACCTTTTAACTCCTATTATCAATGAAATCGGGAATATGGTTTCCACAGGAAGCAGAGATTTTACGGTAATTATAAAATATCTTTGTGTTTTAGGTGTGCTTTATGTTTTAGGTGCAGTAGCTCAATATACCTATTCCCGACTTATGCTCAATGTTTCCCACGGCACATTGAATATTTTAAGAAAAGACCTTTTTGAGCATTTGCAAGATTTACCTATTAAATATTTTGATACCCATACTCACGGCGAACTTATGAGCCGTTTCACAAACGATGTTGATACCATCCGCGAAGCGATCAGTCAGGGCCTTGTGCAGACAATAACATCTCTTGTAACGGTTATTGGTATATTTGTTATGATGCTCTATATCAGCCCTGCTCTCACCTGCCTTATTATAGTTATGCTTGTTGTGATGCTTTACGTCATCAAGCTTATCGGCGGTCGCTCTTCCGGTTATTTCCGCCGTCAGCAAATGGCTGTTGGTGCAGTTAACGGCTACATCGAGGAGCTTATCGAAGGTTCAAAGGTTGTTAAGGTTTTCTGTCGTGAGGAAAAAACCAAAGAAACTTTTAATGAAATTAACGATAATTACAGAAAAGCTGCAACAAATGCTCATACCTTTGCAAGCATTTTAATGCCCATTATGGGTAACCTTTCATATTTCAACTTTGCGGCTACTGCGGCTTTAGGTGCTTTTATAATCCTTAAAGTTGGTGATACTGCTCTTGGCGGTATAACAGGTTTGTTCCTTGGTGGTGCAACAGGCGTACTTTCTATCGGTTCTCTTGCCGCATTCCTCCAATATACAAGACAGTTTTCACGTCCTATAAGCATGATTTCACAGCAGATGAACAGTATTCTTGCTGCTCTTGCAGGTGCGGAGAGAATTTTTGAAATCATCGACGAAACGCCCGAAGAAGATAACGGCTATGTAACCCTTGTTTATGCGAATGTTGATGAAGACGGAAATGTTACGGAATCCGAAACACGAACAGGCACATGGGCATGGAAGCATCCCCATTCCGCTGATGGAAGCGTTACCTACACGCTTCTTAAAGGTGATGTTCGTTTCCACGATGTTACTTTCTCCTATGACGGCAAGAAAACAGTTCTTAAAAATGTTTCTCTTTATGCTAAACCCGGTCAGAAAATTGCATTTGTTGGTTCAACCGGTGCAGGTAAAACAACTATCACAAATCTTATTAACCGTTTCTATGATATTCAGGAAGGTAAAATTACCTATGACGGCATAAACATCAAGAAAATCAAAAAGGATGATTTACGTCGCTCTCTTGCAATGGTTCTTCAGGACACTCACCTTTTCACAGGTACAGTTGAAGATAATATTCGTTATGGCAAGCTTGATGCAACTCACGAAGACATTGTAAAGGCTGCAAAAATCGCCAATGCAGACAGTTTTATCACCCGTCTTCCTGATGGCTATAACACAATGCTTACAGGTGACGGTTCAAACCTTTCACAAGGTCAGAGGCAGTTGCTGGCTATTGCACGTGCGGCAGTTGCAGACCCGCCCGTTCTTATTCTCGATGAAGCAACCAGCTCAATTGATACAAGAACAGAACGCCTTATTGAAAAAGGTATGGACTCTCTTATGCAAGGCAAAACAGTTTTTGTCATTGCTCACAGACTTTCAACAGTCCGCAACTCAAATGCAATTATGGTGCTCGAAAATGGCGAAATAATTGAAAAAGGTGACCACGATACTCTATTGGAAGAAAAAGGCAAATACTATAAACTTTACACAGGACAGTTTGAATTATCATAATAAAATAAAAACCAACATAAAATTATACAGAAGTTGCAAGGAAGAGGTGATGCGGATAAAACCGTGTTGCCTCTCATCTTTTGCAATATCATACTCGGGGTAAATAAATATACAGTTGGTTTTTCAGGCAGTTCAAGTGATATTCTGCTTGTGGCAGAGTGATATTATTGCCTTTATCAATAGTGGTATTGAAACTTTCAGTTTCAGTGTTATTTTATTCGCTTTTAACTTGCGAAGCAGATAACACTATGCGTAGCATAATATCACTGTGTAGCAATAACACTCGCCATTAGGCGAATAAAACTGCCGAGTGTATACTCGGCAAATGTGGGGGAGTTTTTACAACTTTGTAACATTTCTTGTGTTTTTTAAAAAAAGGTATATAATGATAAGGCAAAGTTAAAATAAATTATTATTGAGTGGTACATAATAATGGAACATATATTAAAATCCGAGAAAGCTCTTCTGAAGCTTACGGAAATACGCAAATTCCTTTTAAGCGAAAAATGGATGACAATCCTTTTTGTTATAACCGGAACCTTTACCTGTTTGCACTCTGCTTTTCCCCAAGAACATTTTCACATCTGGGGTTCGGTAGTTCTTGCCTATATAACAGGTGTTGTTTTTGTTCTCAGTGGCGATATTTTCGCTATGCTTATTCCTGCAATGTTTACCTATTGTATCGGTATACGGTGCTATAATTCCCTGTCGACCTTTGGCGAAATATGGTACCTTGCGATACCATTGGTTATAATGGCACTTTTTAACATTATCGCCTATTTTAAAAAGCCAACCATCAAAGGCTCACAATTCCTGCCGATGTTACTTGTTTCCATAGCGGTAACAATTGGTGGTATTGGTGTTATTTCTCCGAAAGATTATTTCGGCGGTGCCGCTATTTACAATATGCTCGGCATTGGCTTTGGTATGCTGTTGATTTATTGCTTTTTCTATTCAAAAATCAATACAAACAGAGATTACCTTCTTATTGAAAAATTCACCGATATTATGGTTGTAATCGGGCTTTTTGTTACTTTTATGGTGTTTATGCACTATATCATAAATATTAATACAGTTATTGATGAAGGCGGTATTTTCTATATCAGATGGAGAAACAACGCCTCAACAATGCTTATGATGGCAATGCCATTTGCTTTCCTTTTGGGAAACCGCAAATCCTCTGCAGCAATTTTAGCTTTTTGCTTTTTCGTAGCAACACTTTTAACCGGTTCAAGAGGCGGTATGATTTTCGGTTCTATTGAAATGGTTATGTGCACAGTTATGTATATTCTTTACGATAAGCGCAGAAGGCTTGCTTATCTTATTATCTGCGGTTGTTTTGTGTTTATTGCACTTACCTATCTTCCTGAAATCACAAGTTTTTTGAATACTACAATTCAACGAGTTTTTAAAGTTCTCAATGAATTTCTGATGGGCGGTGCGGATACAGAAACCCGAGTTCGTCACTATGCACGCGGTGTTGAAGATTTTCTTAATCACCCCGTTTTCGGAACAGGTCTTGGCAATATGACAAACCGTGATATTTTCAAAAACAAACCTGGCGCTCTTTGTTGGTATCACTGCGAACCAATTCAGGTTGCGGGTAGCTTCGGTATTGTTGGTATTATCGCTTTTATCTATCAGTTTATCAAACGAAATCTTTTAATCTGGAAACACGCAACACTTTTCAATATGACAATATTCCTTTCTTACATAAGCCTTGAGCTTATGTCTTTGGTAAATCCCGGAATTTTATGTCCTATGCCCTACCTTCTTTTAGTGGTAATTTATATGATTGTTGTTGAAAAATGTAATGACACAGAACCACAGATAAAGGTTCCCATTTTAAAGAAATTCCGAGATAAACGAAAAGCTAAAAAAGAATTGGCAATTACAAAATAATATGACAAACGCACTATTTTATTTCATTAAAACAGTGCGTTTTCATTTTTAATAAACCTTGACAAAAGCACTATTAAAGATACAATGGTATATGGGGAATGGTGTATTATAATTTTGTATTCAACACTTCACCAACGAAATGAGGAGTATTTATGGGAAATAAGTTTTTGCAAAGAATAAAACAGCTTTTTAAACGTCAAAAAATTGACGTAAGTATAATTGTACCCGTTTATAATGTTGAAGAATATCTTATAGAATGCCTGGAGTCTTTGGAAAACCAAATACTACAAAATTTTCAGGTTATTATGATTGACGATGGTTCTACTGACAAAAGTGGAGAAATCGGAAAAGCGTATGCACAAAGCCATTCGAGATTTGAATACCACCGAATTGAAAATCAAGGTTTGGGGTATGCCCGAAACTACGCAATGCAATTTGTAAAAGGAAAGTATTTTGTCTTCATCGATTCGGATGACATCATTGCTCCCGATGCATACCAGAGTATGTTTGATGCCGCTGAAAAAGAAAACGCTCAATTTGCTATTTGTAACGTTGCCAGATTCAATTCTAAAAAAACTTGGATTTCAGCATTGCATGAAAAAGTTTTTAATCAACTTAATGAAACAGCCAACATATTTACTGACTATTCTCTTGTTTATGACACAATATCTTGCAATAAGCTCATATCTAAAGACTTTTGGGACAAGCATCAATTTAAATTCCCGGAAGGGATTCTTTATGAAGATATTCCTGTTACTATCCCAATGCACTGTCTTGCGGATAAAGTTGCGGTTGTTAACAAGGTTGGATATTTCTGGCGTCAGAGAGATGGTGTTACCACATCAATAACTCAAAACTCCCACAATATGAAAAATCTTTACGACCGAATCAAAATTATAAAAATGGTTGACGAGTTTTTTGAAAAAAACATTAATGAACACAATCTTGAGTTGGCTAAGCAAATTAAATTTCTTGAAATAGACTTAATAATTTTTGTTAACATCTGTAATAATGTTCCTGAAGAACAGGCTCGCGAAATTCTTAAAATTATTAGAGATTATATCAATTCAAGTATAAGTTCGGAGGCAATCGACCAACTTTCTGTTATTCACAAACAAAAATACCATTTTGTACTGAACAACAATTTAGACGGATTAATTAAGGTTTTAGAAAATCAAAACCATGATTATTATAATACTCCAATAGAAGAAAAAGACGGAAAATTCTATATTGACTGTTCAGATGACATATTTCCTATAAAAGACAGAGACGTAACAACCGAACTTCAAAAGCTTGTGCCTAAAAAACACATTAATGATATAACTATTAATAAAACTTCATTTGATATTTTCGCACATTTATATATTCCCCGAGTTAACATCGTAGATTTTTCTCAACAAGAGATTGATGTTTATCTCTTGAATGAAAAAACCGGCTACAAAACCCCTTTAAAAACTTCTCCTGTTGAAAACAAAGCCCTGACTGATACAAAAGGTTTTGTATACAATCCCGTAACCGAAAAAACATGTCAATATAATTATGACGGCACCGGATTCAATATTTCTTTAGACTTGGAAGAGATTGATATCAACGATTCTAATATCGGCTCTAATCGTGTTGTAATCAAATATAAAAACAGAGTTTCAAGCGGAAAACTCTATTTAGGCGATACGAATAAAAATATTGCCACAAAGATTCGTGATAACACAGTTATTTCAGGCAACAACCTTCTAAGACTGAGCATATCAATGTTCGATGAATTGATTGTTTACCTTATAAAAGAAACTAACCTTGTTGAAAAAACAAAAGTAAAAAACAATGAAATTCAATTTCAATTAACTGCACCTGCTCAAAGAATTTTTGCAGAAGACGATGTAGGAAATGTTATAGATTTTAACACCGATGATAAGCTTGCTTTTTCTTGCTCCGTAAATAAATTCACTGTGGGCAAGGACTACAAATTCTTTATCAAAAAGGAAAACGGTGAGACAGACTTTTTAACAAGAAAAACAAAAGCTGTTAATATAAAAGATGCTAAAAGTAATGTAATCATTTTCCTTTCAAATAAATCATTCCGATTGAATGCAAAAATTCTTCCGTCATGCACAAAAATTTCAAACATTTTACAAGAAGATACAACTATATTTATTGATACAGAAAGTCTTGGCACAAATCCCAACTTGCAAAATATTGATTATGCAAACATTGTGATTGAAGATGAAATTGCCAAAACAACAGTATCTCTTTCAAAATCAGAATGCAGCGAAGAAAATGGTAAGTTGCTGTGTAGTTTTAAAATTGATTTTTCTGATGAAAATATCACAAAAAATCTTTTTGATAGCTATCGACTTGTTTACATTGAATATACTTTGAAGAACGGTGAAACATTCAGAGAGCCCTTGTGCACACAAAAACATTTTAAATACAGTATTGCTTTTGAAACACTCTTGTTAGAGCTTTACAGATTTGATGGTTTCTATGTAAGACTTCATGCAAAACTTCTTTGGAAAGAAGAAGAAAACACAAAACAAAAACGTCTTGCTCTCATCAACCAGAAATACCCTGAATATCGTAAACTTCCGATTAACCCGAAAAGAATTATTTTTGAGTCTATGTGGGGAAACAAATACAGCTGTAATCCCAAACATCTTTATGAGTTTATAAATAAACATTACCCTGATTATGAATGTATCTGGTCTTTAGATGACCCTCGAACCCCCATAAACGGTAATGGTAAACGTGTAAAAAAAGGTTCTATCGAATACTTTTATTATCTTGCCACATCAAAATATTTCATCAACAACGTTAACTTTGAAGATGCTTATGAAAAGCGGGAAGGTCAAATAGAAGTTCAGACAATGCACGGAACACCTTTAAAAACCTTTGGTTTTGATGTTGAAAATGAATTTGTCACCGAAGCACAAAAAGAAAGCTATATCAGGAGAAACTCCAGGTGGAATTACCTTGTTGTTCAAGGTGATTTTATGGCAGAAAAAGCTTTACCTTGCTTTGGCTGTGAAACACCTATATTAAAAACAGGTTACCCGCGTACTGACACGCTCTTTGAAAATAACAATGAAGAAAAAATCAGGCAACTTAAAGAAAAACTCAATTTACCCTTAGATAAAAAAGTTATTCTTTATACTCCGACTTGGAGAATAAAAAACAAATTTGATATGCAACTCGATATTGAAAAAATGCGGCAAAAACTATCTGATGATTATATTCTTTTGATTAGAATTCACTACTTCAGTGCTAAAGGCTATACTATTCCTGCCGATAACAAGTTTGTCTTTGATTTCAATAAATATCATACTGTTGAGGACTTGTATCTACTTTGTGATATTCTTATTACAGACTATTCCTCTGTAATGTTTGACTACGGTGTTTTGAAAAAACCGATGATGTTCTTCACTTATGATATACGAGAATACGCAGATAATCTTCGCGGAATGTATTTTGATATTGAAAAAGAAGCTCCCGGTCCATTGGTTTATACATCTGATGAACTTATTTCTGCAATATCAAACATTGACGAAGAAATGGAAAAATGCAAGGGTAGAATTGATGCTTTTAATAACAAATATGTCAATTTTGAAGGCCCTAACTCATGCGAAAGAATATTTGAAACAGTGTTCGACCCTGAAAATGATTTGAAATAAAACAAAAATAACCGCATTTACCTATATGAAACAAGGTAAATGCGGTTATTTTATATCTTTATTTTTTCTTTTAGCTTTATATCATTTGATGCAGAGCCTACCATAATTTCAAACTCGCCATCTTCAACAACCCATTCCAATTCTTTGTTAAGAAGTCGGAAACTTTCAAAATCAAGCTTGAATTCTACAGTTTTGCTTTCTCCTGCTTTAAGACTTATTCTTTCAAAGCCTTTAAGGAGTTTAAGAGGTGTAACAACAGAAGATACAATATCGTTTACATAAAGCTGAGTAACCTCATCACCATCAACTTTACCGATATTTTTAACATCAAATGTAACTGTATAATCTGTTCTGCCCTGTTTTTTAATCTTAAGATTGCTATATTCAAACTCTGTATAAGAAAGTCCGTAACCAAAAGCATATCTGGGACCTCTTTCACCCTCAAACATCATTTCTGTATGATTAGGGAGAATTGAATAATAGCAAGGAATTCTGTTGGAATCTGCCGGGAATGAAACGGGTACGCGACCTGCAGGATTGTTTTCACCCAAAAGAGTTTCAACAATTGCTTTTGCGCCGAATTCGCCTCCGAACCAGGAAACAAGAATTGCATTGGAAACCTTAACTTCCTCAGTCAAATCAATTGCTCTGCCGTTTTCAAATACAAGAATCAAGGGTTTACCTGTTTTCGCAATTTCAAGAATAAGCTCTCTCTGCTTACCGGGTAATACCAAATCGGAACGGTCGTGACCTTCGCCACTTGTAAAATTATTGTCACCGCCAACGAAAATAACAAGGTCGCTTTGCTCTGCAACTCTGACTGCATCCTCAATGCTACCGCTTTCATCCTCGTCATAAACCTCAATAAGATGGGGTTGACCATCTTCCATGGCAACCGCTTCAACACCTTTAGGAATACCGCAACCCGAACTCTGAAGGACTGTAATCTCATCACCTAAAGCGTTTTTAAGTTCTTCATAAACTGAATTAACTGTGTAACCATAAGGAACGGATGAATAACCGCCAACTCTCTGCCTTGCAGAAGAAGGACCAACAACAGCGATAGTTTTATATTCCTTTTTAAGAGGAAGAATACCATCATTTTCAAGTAATGTCATGGCCTGACGTGCACCTTCAAGAGCAATCTTCTTATGCTCATCGCATCTGATAACATTTTTATAATGCTCTTCATCTGTATAGGGGTTCTCAAAAAGACCAAGCTCAAACTTAACTTTAAGAACATTCTTTACAGAATTGTTTATAAGCTCTTCGGAAACTCTGCCCTCTTTGATAAGATTTAAAAGAGTGCTTTCCCAGAATTCAGGTGTATAGTCAAGACAACCCTGCATATCAAGACCTGCATTAACGGAATCGCAGATAGCATCAATATGATTTGCTGCAGTTCTGTGAGCAGTAACAAGTCTTGTAATTGAACCCCAGTCTGCACGAACATAGCCTTTAAGACCATATCTGCCACGAAGAATATCTGTTAAATAATATTTTGAACTTGCAACAACCTCGCCATCAATACAGTTATAGCAGGACATAACATTATATGCTCCTGCTTTGGTGATTGCTTTTTCAAAAACAGGAAGATAGCATTGTTCAATTTCTCTTTTACCCACTCTTGCATTTGCACAGTTAATACCATTTTCAGGCATACCGTGAACGCAATAGTGTTTGGGTTCAGTTAAAACTGCATCATTTCGTGAGAATTCACCATTTTTCTGCTCACCTGTAATAATTGAATAACCCATTTCAGAGCAGAGATATGTATCTTCACCAAAGGTTTCTTCAACCCGACCCCAACGAGGTTCTCTTGCAACATCAAGGTTGGGAGCAAGAATTTCCTGCATACCTAAAGCACGTGTTTCAGCACCGATTGCTTTACCTGTTTTATTGACAAGCGCTCTGTTGAAGCTGGCACCGAGACCGAGAGGAACAGGGAAAATTGTTGCGCCGGGGAAAGAAATTCCGTGAAGAGCTTCGCCTGTGAAAATGCAAGGAATACCTAATCTTGTTTTTTCTACGAGATATTTCTGAAATTTGTTGAAAACTGCAGGAACTGTATAGGAATCGTGAATAAAGCCGATACCGTGGTTACCAACTGTTTTCTTAAACTTCTCATAATCTACATCGGAGCTTTCGTGAATGCAACAATGGTTCAATGTACTGGGAACAGTTGCATATTCAACACCGCGAAGAATATCAATCTGAGCAACTTTTTCTTCTAAAGTCATTAAAGAGAGTAAATTTTCTGCTCTTTCTGCGGGAGAAAGAGCAGGGTTTTTATATTTATAGTCCATAAAGCACCTATATTACTTGTTTTTTATTTCTTAATTTTCATTGATATATCAAACGCTGTAACAGAATGAGTGAGAGCGCCGATTGAAAGAATATCAATTCCCAACTCAGCAACACTTTTAATTCTTTCTTTTGTAAGATTTCCTGAAGCTTCAAGAAGCGCTTTTCCGCCAACAATTTCGACCGCTTGCTTCATTGTTTCATTATCCATATTATCAAGCATAATAATATCTGCACCAACTGAAACTGCTTCTTCAACCTCTGCAAGAGTTCTTGTTTCAACCTCAATTTTAACAGTGTGACCGATTTTCTCACGAAGAGCCATAACCGCGGCAGTAATTCCACCTTTAGCATCGATATGGTTATCCTTAAGCATTGCACAATCAGAAAGATTATAGCGATGATTTCTACCGCCACCGCAGGTTACTGCATATTTCTGAAGAGAACGAAGACCGGGAAGAGTTTTTCTTGTATCAGCAATTGTTGCTCTTGTACCCTCGGTCTGCTTTACACATTCATTTGTGAGGGTTGCAATACCACTCATATGCTGAATAAGGTTAAGAGCAGTTCTTTCGCCTTTAAGAAGCTTAACTGTTCTGCCCTTGAATTCTGCAATAAGGTCGCCGTTTTTAACCACATCACCATCTTTTTTATGGAGAGTGTACGAAAACCGGTCATCAAGAAGCTGGAAAACTCTCATTGCAATTTCTGCACCACAAAGCACACCATCCGCTTTAGCAACAAAATATGCTTCACTTTCTGCATTCTCATCAAGAAGATAATCTGTTGCAACATCAATGTAGTTAATATCCTCTGTGATAGCATTTTTAATTAAATCATCAATATAAAACTGTGGTAAAATCATTTGTCAACCTCCTGAAGAATTATATAGGCTATTGTAGCAAGCGAAAGTGCCTCGCAATAATCTGCAGTTACTGCAAATTTACCATTCTTAAGCCTGTTAAGTATATTTTCAATTCGTTTTTTACCCTGAGGAATTGCCCCCTCATCAGGAATAACGAAATATGCTTTCTGCATAATATCTCGAATTTCTGTTCTTGTTCCTTTTGGAAGTGGTGCACCTGTTCTGTCAGGCTCTTTTTCCTCAGGAACTGTTAATTTATAGAAACCTGCTCTTATGCAACGGGTTATGTCCTCCGCCGCTTTTCTTCCGAAAACAAGTGCTTCTAAAAGAGAGTTGCTTGCAAGACGGTTTTTACCGTGAACACCCGTGCAGGCACATTCACCTGCGGCATAAAGTCGAGGAAGGGTTGTTCTCGCATTCAAATCAACCTCAATACCGCCCATAAGATAATGCTGACAAGGGAAAACGGGAATTAAATCCTTTGAAATATCAACACCCTGACTTAAGCATCCTGCATAAATACCGGGGAAACGTTTTTTAAGATATTCTTCTCCTTTATAGCGAATATCAAGATAGAAATTATTACTACCAAGTCGCCTTGACTCCATAATAACCGAACGGGAAACCACATCTCTGGGAGCAAGCTCAAGACGGCTGTCATATCTGTCCATAAACCGCTCTTTATTGCAATTGAGAAGATATGCGCCCTCGCCTCTTACGGCTTCACTTATTAGAAATTGTTCTCTGTTTGCGCCATTAAATGCTGTTGGATGAAACTGAACATAGCTTAAATTTTTAATTGAAGCGCCCATTTCATAGGCAAGGCGTATTCCGTCACCGGTTGCAACCGATGGGTTGGTTGTGTATTTATAAACTCTGCCGATACCACCTGATGCAAGAAGAACAAAATCTGCATAAATTGTTTTATATTCATTATCTCGCATAATCTCAATTTTAAAGCCGTTTTTAATTCGGCTCATTGAGGTTACCATTGTTTCATCAGAAAGAGTTACATTGGGAAGCTTTTCAACTGCAAGAACTAACTTGTCCACCATTTCTTTACCCGATGTATCCTTATGGTGAACAATTCTTCTTCTGCAATGGCCACCCTCAAGGGTTTTTATAAGCTCGCCATTTTCATCCCGGTCATATTCAACCCCATAATCTATTGTTCTTAAAACATCCCCCGGACCCTCTTCAACAAGCTGGGTAACTGCATCAATATCATTTGCTCTGCCCCCTGCAATAAGAGTGTCTTCAATATGCAAATCATAGCTATCGTTTTCTAAATCAAGCACACAGGCAACACCGCCTTGCGCCAAGGAACTGTTGGATTGGTGCCGTTCCTTTTTGGAAAGCATAAGAATATCAATGTCTTCGGGGAAATTCAGTGCTCCGTAAAGGCCTGCAAGTCCGCTACCCACAATGACTACACTATACTGTTTTTTCAATTCGGAAAGATTCATTTTCTTACCCCAATTCAAGCATACGATTTATGCTTTTAAGTGCTTTTTTGCGTAAATCCTCTTCTAATTCTACTTTTTCGCCACCCTCACCGATGATTGCTTTATAAACATCTTCGAGAGTAATTTTCTTCATATCCTCGCAACAGAGCTTTTCGGGTGCAAGTTGAATAAATCTGTCGCCATTTTCTTCGTTAATGGCAAGATAATCAACAACCCCTCGCTCTGTTCCGATAATTACTTTTCCTTTTTGCGCTTTTGCATAGCTTATAATCTCACTTGTTGCGCCAACCATATCAGCAAGCTCAACAACCTCTTTGGGTGATTCGGGATGAACCGCAAAAACCGCATCGGGATGCTCTTGTTTGCATTTTAAAACATCCTCTTTTGTAAGTTGAGCGTGAACAGGACAATAGCCATCCCATAAAATGAATTTCTTTTCAGGGATGCTTTTCTCAACAAAAGAGCCTAAATGCTGATCAGGAATGAAAAGCACCTCGTCGCCGGGAAGCTTCTTCACAATTTTTATTGCAGAAGAGCTTGTTACACAAACATCACATTCCGCTTTAAGTGCGGCAGTTGTGTTAATATATGCAACAACTTCCGTATCGGGATTTTCTTCCTTGAATTTTCTTACTCTTTCGGGAGCAATTTGCTCTGCCATAGGGCAGGTTGCAGTTGCAACGGGAAGAATTGTTTCGGTTTCGGGCGAAAGAATTTTTACACTTTCCGCCATAAAACGAACACCGCACATCACAACTCTTTTTGCCTTAATTTCCGCCGCTTTTTTGCTTAAAAAGAAGCTATCACCCGTAATATCTGCAATATCGATAATATCAGGCTCCTGATAAGTATGGGCAAGAATAACCGTATCGGTTGATTTTTTTGCCTCAAGAATTTTATTTTTTAATTCCTGTTTATTCATTAAATCACCCTCATAGTTTGCAATAAAATTTAACTAATCAAACTACATCAGTTTAATTATACCATTATTTTGTCACTTGGCAATATAAAAAATTCTAAAAAACAGCTTTAATTTGCCCTTGTTTATGTTAATAACACAGAACTTATTGTTAAATATTTATTTTAGTTGAAATACAATAATTTTTAAGTTATTATATTAACTAAGATTTAGTTTGAGGAGGATTTCCCCAATGAACAGTTACCTTGAAAAAGATTTCGAGCTTCTTAAAAATGCTGATAGCGAGCTTTTTGAAGCATTTGAAAAAGAGCAGGTTCGTCAGAGCAGAAACATTGAGCTTATCGCAAGTGAAAACTACGCTTCTGCAGCAGTTATGGCTGCAAGCGGTAGCATTTTCACCAATAAATATGCAGAAGGTTATCCTTCCCGCAGATATTACGGCGGTTGCGAATATGTAGATATTGCAGAAGACCTTGCAATTGAAAGACTTAAAAAGCTTTTCGGTTGTGAATATGCAAATGTTCAGCCCCATTCAGGCTCTCAGGCAAACTTTGCGGTTTATTTCGCTCTTCTTCAACCCGGTGACACAGTTCTCGGTATGAGCCTTGCAGACGGCGGTCACCTTACTCACGGTTCTCCCGTTAATGTAAGCGGTTCTTATTTTGATTTCCAGAGCTACGGAGTTGATGAAAAAGGCTTCCTCGATTACGATGCCCTTGAAAAGAAAGCAAAAGAATGTAATCCCAAGCTTATCGTTGCAGGTGCATCTGCTTATTCAAGAATTATCGACTTCAAGAAAATCCGCGAAATTGCAGATTCAGTCGGCGCACTCTTTATGGTAGATATGGCACATATTGCAGGTCTTGTTGCCGCAGGTATGCACCCATCTCCTGTTCCCTATGCTCACGTTGTAACCTCAACAACTCACAAAACTCTTCGCGGTCCTCGCGGCGGTATTATTCTTACCAATGATGAAGAAATCGCAAAGAAAGTAAATAAGGCTATTTTCCCCGGTATTCAGGGCGGTCCTCTTATGCACATCATTGCTGCTAAAGCAATCTGCTTCGGCGAAGCCCTAAAACCCGAATTCAAGGAATACGGCAAAAAGGTTATTTCTAACTGTAAAGCTCTTGAAAATGCACTTATTGCTCAAGGTGTTGACATCGTTTCAGGCGGTTCCGATAACCACCTCTTGCTCCTTGATTTAAGAAGCCTTGGTATTACGGGTAAAGAGCTTGAGCACCGTCTTGACGAGGTTCACATTACAGTTAATAAAAACGCTATTCCCAATGACCCCGAAAAGCCCTTTGTTACAAGCGGTATCCGTATCGGTACTGCAGCTGTTACATCAAGAGGCTTTGAGGCACAAGATATGATTGATATTGCAGAATATATTAAGCTTGCTGCAACAGATTTCGAAAACAGTAAAGATTACATCATTGAAAATGTTGCAAGAATCTGCGATAAATATCCCTTATATAATGACTAATTTTTAATAGTTCATTTCTCAAAAAGAATTATACATAACAAAAAGAGGTAATGCGGATGATCACCGTGTCACCTCTTTTTTTACTTTCACTTTTTGTGGTTAGAAATTATTCTTTTTCTTTTGCGATATTTTTAGTGATATTCTGCTTGACAGCAGAGTGATATTATTGCCCTTGTCAATAGTGATATTGAAACTTCCAGTTTCAGTGTTATTTTATTCGCACCAACTGACCGAAGGTCAATACCACTTGTCGTAAGACAAATAACACTGCGAAGCAATAAAACTCGCCGCAAGGCGAATAAAACTTTATTGACAAAGCCCACCTCAGTATATATACTTTATTCCATAGGCAGGTGTTATTTATGAGTGATAAAAAATTATATATTTTAACCTACGAGCACGGCGGTTATGTTCTTTGGAAGGAACAGGTTAAACCCCGTTTAAAAAAGCTCTTTGAATGGCTTGAAAAATACCCCACTTTAAAAATCGGTCTTGATTACGAATCTTTTACCTTTGACGAATTTTCAAAGGAAGACCCCGAGGTAGTTGAGCTTATCGGAAAGCTTTTGGGAAAATACCCTGACAGAGTTGGTCTAGGTGCTACTACTTATGGTCAACCCTTGGCACTTACCATTTCCGAGGAATCAAATGCACGTCAGCTTCTTTATGCAGTAAGAACTAACCTGGAATTTTTTAATACCACACCTGACGTGTATGCAATTTCGGAATTTGCCTTACATAACCAGACACCTCAGCTTATATCTCTTTGCGGATATAAGGCAGCCATACTCCGTTCTCACGTTATGGGCTACGGCTATACAAAAACCTTTGACAGCCCTTGGGGTAACTGGATTGGAAAAGACGGTACGACTATTCCTGCAGTACCGACCTATGATACACAAGGACGTGGCTATAACTGCACAACGGTTGACAACTGGATTCTTTCACGTTGGCCTGTTGACTCTGACCTTTATTCTCTTGAAGATTTTGAAAAAATGTATGAAAAATACTCACCTCTTCTTGCTTCAAGATACGATGACCTTACTCAGCCTATTGAAGAGTCAATAAAATACATTGAAACTAAAGATAATTATGAATATCTTTTGCTTGAAGATATTCCCTCAGTTTTCGGCAAGCCTACTGATACCTATGACACAGAAGACACCGATTTTCACGTGCAAATGCCTTGGGGCTACTGCGGTAACGAAATTTTTAACGG
>JAZQMA010000058.1:0-16945 GCA_045543035.1 Acutalibacteraceae bacterium
CCAGATGAGCTACATCCGCAAATGCAAACAGTATTATACATATAAAACATTAACTTGTCAATACTTTTTTTAGATTAATTCAAAAAAACGTAAAAAACCTATCATCAATAATATTTAAAAAAATTCAAAAAAATTTTAAAAAAGTATTGACAAACAGAGGATTGCATATTATAATTAACAAGCTTTCGGAAAGAGAGCAGTTCGCCTACGTAGGTATGGATGTTGTTCATATATATGGCGGTATAGCTCAGCTGGCTAGAGTACTCGGTTCATACCCGATTGGTCGTAGGTTCGAATCCCACTGCCGCTACCAAATCAACAGACCTACCTACTAAGGTGGTTTTATAAAAGGGCTTTCGAGCCCCTCATATATGGCCCGGTGGTCAAGCGGTTAAGACACCGCCCTTTCACGGCGGTAACACGAGTTCGATTCTCGTCCGGGTCACCACAAAAAGACTTGCTATGGCAAGTCTTTTTTATTTGTGTTCGCAGAACACAACATCGTTTATCTGCGTTAGCAGGTAACTTCATTTGTTTGTAAAAACAACTTTATTACCGAACAAAAAATGAAGTTATGCTTCGCATAAATTAAGTGCAGAGCAATGAAGTACTTCGTAACGAAGTTGCCTTCGGCAAACGAAAATAAAAACTCGAGCAGAAAAACTGCCCGAGTTTTATATTTTTATTCAACCTGTCCTATAACATGTATTCCTTTGAGAATGAATTTTAAAATCATTTTAACTGTGCTGAGAAATTCGTTAACGGAGATTGTGAAGTTTGCCTTCATATTTTCCCCGCTGTTATCTGTGCCGTAGCCATCGATAGTGCCGTTGTTATCATCAAC
Organism: Acutalibacteraceae bacterium; assembly: GCA_045543035.1. Taxonomy (GTDB): domain Bacteria; phylum Bacillota; class Clostridia; order Oscillospirales; family Acutalibacteraceae; genus DTU089. Next base: position 845 of record JAZQMA010000058.1, read on the forward strand.
CTCATCGTCATTTGCAAAAGACTGAAGAAGGGGAGATGCGATAGCAAGTAAGAAATATTCACCGGGAGAAATAGGACCGTAGCCGAGACCGAACAGATAGTTTTCAACTATAAGATATTTCTCTCTGCCTAATGTTGAGGAAATAATAGAATTTGCAGCCTGAGCGAGAATCGTATCATCAACCATTGCAAATTCAGTTTTAAGAATGATTGAAACAAGGCGCATAAGAAGCGTAACGTCTCTGCCACTTAACGGGTAATCTTCAGAACCTGCATAATGAGCGGCAACAAGCTCTGTTGCAACATCCCAGCCGTCTTTATAATCACTGTCAGGGATTTCTATACCATATTTAGCTCCAAGCTCCTGAGCACTTGCTTTGCCGTAGAGAGGCATATTAAGAACATCGTTGAGAGCATCAATTGCATCTCTTACAAGTCCGTAATAAATATCATCAGGGCTTATTCCAAGCTGTTCATCAAGGAAGCCTCTTTCAAGTCTCCATTCAACACCGTTTTTAAGGAAATTCTTTGCAAATTCATTAAGACCGTTGTTCATTGCATCAATCTGGTCGGGGGTGTATTCGGGAATCATCTCGAGAAGCTTGTCAGTATCAATTTTATCAACAGTTTTTGCTTCGTATTTAATTTCATCTTCGCTCATTTCAATGTATCTGTATTGAAGAGGATACATTGTAAGAGAGGTTGTTGCAAAGTCAGAGATTGTATTACCTGTTGTTGAAACATAAGTTGTTGCATCGCTGCAATGCTCATGACCTGAGAAAACAAGCTTGATACCTGCATTTGCCCAACGTTCAGCGGTAAGAGTATGATTTCTGATAATGAAATCATGGCTCAGAAGTCTCTGCAGGGGCATATGATCAAGAAGGTTGTGGTGCATCATAAGGATGGGATATCTGCCATCTTTATAAGACTGCTCTGCCTGCTCAATAACCCACTGTACTTTATGTTCATTCATACCATCTTCAGTGGATTTTGAAGGGTCATTACTATCAAGTGCAATAAGGCGGTATTTTTCACCTAAATCTGCAGTGTATGAAGCATAGGGCAAATCTTTTGTAAGAGCTTTGTCATAACCGAAATCTGCATAAATTTCCATAAATCTTGCAAGGTCAGTGTCATCATCCTCGGAAGGGTTGCAAACATCGTGGTTTCCGGGAATAACATAAACAGATTTACCGGTTTTTGATTCGAAAGCTTTGAGCTTTTCTGCAACTGCCGCATGCTCAGTATAATCACCTTTACCGTTGTCAGCAAGGTCACCTGCGATGAGAACAAACTGAATATTGTCATCCTCTGCACATTGGTTTAGAAATTCATCAATGATTAAACCGCTTTCGTTTTCCATTGCGGCACGGCGATTAGCATAGCCGTAAATCAGATCTTCTGAAAACCATTCAAGCTTTTCATCAGGAAAATTGAAATGCAAGTCAGAGGCAACTGCATAAGAGAGAACTTCGGCTTCTTCCTCTGCCGCACTTGCACTTACTGCGCAAAGTGAAAAAACAAGGGAAAGGGTTAAAAGAATTGAAATAAATTTTTTCATAAAATTCCCACCTAATTATTTATTAATAGAATATTAACATTATATTGGGACGATGTCAAATAAAAAATATTGACAATAAATTAACAATATGTTATCATTTAATTGAAAGGAGAGCCTGTTAAATTGCAAAATTTAATTAGTTCTCTTTTTGATTTCTCACAGGAAAGGGTGTTATTATGAACATTACTATCGTTGGTCGCAAATGTAACCCCAGGGAAGATTTCCGCACACGTGCCGAGAAACGCCTTTCAAAAGTAGAAAAGCTTTTCGGCGAAGAGGCAAATGCCAAGGTAACGGCAACAGTTGAAAAAAATTGCCAGATTGTTGAAATTACCGTTACAAAAGGCGGTATGATTTACAGAGCGGAAGAGCGAGCAGATAATATGGTTGATGCCCTTGACGAGTGTGTTGATTCTCTTATAAGGCAAATAAGAAAAAACAAAACCCGTCTTGACAAAAAGCTCCATTCTGCAGTGCTTGATGATTTTATGGTTGATGTTGAAGAGGAAACAGATTTCGATGTTATAAGAGAGAAGAACATCGCGCTTAAACCTCAGAGCGTTGAAGAGGCAATTCTCCAGATGAATCTTTTAGGGCATCAGTTCTATATGTTCCTTAATGCAGATACTGATAAAATTAATGTGGTATATAAGAGAAATGCTAATGGCTACGGGCTTATTTCTCCCGATGCTGAATAAGGTTTAGATACAACATCCCACCGATAAAATCAAGTTTTTATCGGTGGGATGTTATTTTTGAACAAAAAACTTCTATTTTTTTTGTTAATTTCGTGTTTATGGTTATTGTAATTAAAATGAAAATATTATAATATATAAATGTGGTAATGTAATACTACGTTACTGCATAGGTTTTTTTGTTGAATATTTTATTTATATAAAGGAGATTTTACTATGAGCAGAGTTTATAACTTTTCTGCAGGTCCCTCCATGCTTCCTGAGGAAGTATTAAAAAAAGCAGCGGCTGAAATGCTTGATTACGAAGGTAGCGGTCAGTCAGTTGCAGAAATGTCTCACCGTTCAAAAGAATTTGAAACAATTATCAAAGATGCAGAAGCACTTCTTCGCGAGCTTATGAACATCCCTGATAATTACAAGGTTCTTTTCCTGCAGGGCGGTGCTTCAACACAGTTTGCCGCAATTCCCATGAACTTTATGAATGGTTCAGGCAAGGCTGATTTCATTATCACAGGTCAGTGGGCAAAGAAAGCATATTCTGAAGCACAGAAATACGGTGATTGCAAGGTTGTTGCATCTTCTGCAGATAAAACCTTCTCTTACATTCCCAAAACAACCAAAGATGATTTTCGTCAGGATGCAGACTATGCTTATGTTTGCCTTAACAACACAATCTACGGAACAATTTTCAAAGAAATTCCCGATACAGGCGATGTAACACTTATTGCAGATATTTCAAGCTGCTTCCTTTCAGAGCCTCTTGATGTTACAAAATTCGGTATGGTTTACGGTGGCGCACAGAAGAACGTTGCTCCCTCAGGTCTTACAATTGCAATTATCCGTGAAGATTTGCTTGGTAACGCTCGTGATTACTGCCCCACAATGCTTGACTATAAAGTTCACGCAGACAATGGTTCTCTTTACAACACACCCCCTTGTTACACAATTTATATCTGCAAGCTTGTTCTTGAATGGATTAAATCTCTCGGTGGTCTTGAAGCAATGGCAGAAAGAAACCGCAAGAAAGCAGAAATTCTTTATAATTTCCTTGATAACAGCAAAATGTTCAAGGGTACAGTAGTTCCCGAAGACCGTTCACTTATGAACGTTCCCTTTGTTACAGACAGCGAAGAGCTTAACGCAAAATTCATCAAGGAAGCAAAAGAAGCAGGCTTTGTTAACCTTAAAGGTCACAGAACTGTTGGCGGTATGAGAGCTTCTATCTACAATGCAATGCCCATCGAAGGCGTTGAAAAGCTTGTTGAATTTATGACAAAATTCGAAAAAGAAAACTCCTGAAAGGTGATTAAAATGTACGATATTCTTACATTAAATAAAATTTCTCAAATCGGTCTTAAAGAGCTTGACAGCAAATATGCAATTTCTGATTGTTGTGAAAATCCTGATGGTATTATTGTTCGTTCTGCAGCTATGCACGATTTCGCTTTCAGCGATAAAACTGTTGCAGTTGCACGTGCAGGTGCAGGTGTAAACAATATTCCCGTTGAGGATTGCACAAAGAAAGGTATTGTTGTTTTCAATACTCCCGGTGCTAATGCTAATGCAGTTAAAGAGCTTGTTGTTGCAGGTCTTATGCTCACATCAAGAAGAGTTGCAGCAGCTTATGACTGGTGCAAAACTCTTAAAGGCGAAGGCGACAATGTCGGCAAGCTTGTTGAGAAAGGAAAATCTCAGTTTGCAGGTCCTGAAATTCTCGGTAAAACTCTCGGTGTTGTTGGTCTTGGTGCTATCGGAAGACTTGTTGCAGTTGCTGCAAATAACCTTGGTATGAAAATTGTGGGCTATGACCCCTATTTCAATGAAGCTTTCAAGGGAGAACTTCCTGCAGATACAGAATATGTTGATTCTCTTGATGCAATTTACGAAAAGGCAGATTACATAACTCTTCATCTTCCTTGCACAAAGGATACAAAGGGTATGATTAATGCTGAAACAATTGCAAAAATGAAGGATGCAGTAAGAATTCTCAACTTTGCCCGCGGTGAGCTTGTTGTTGGTGCTGATATGGCAGAAGCTGTTAAAGCAGGTAAGGTTGCGGCTTATGTAACAGATTTCCCATCCGATGAAGTTATCGGTGTTGAAAATGTTACCGCTCTTCCTCACTTGGGCGCATCAACACCTGAAAGTGAAGAAAACTGCGCATATATGGCAGCGGTTGAAATCAGAGAATACCTTGAAAAAGGTAATATCAAAAACTCTGTTAACTTCCCCAATGTTGAGCTTTCAGCAGAGGGTGAAAGAGTTGGAGTTATTCACCACAACGCTCTTAATGTGATGAACGACGTTTTAGGTGCATTTATGAGCAACGGTGTTGAAACAAAAGAGTTCGGCTCAAAGGCAAAAGGCGATTTCGCTTACACTCTTGTTGTTGCAGACAAAATCCCCGATGCAGTTGTTAAAGCTCTTGAAGCTAATGAAGATGTAATTAAGGTTAGAAAAATATAAATTAAAAATCGTCTGACTTGAAAGGTCAGACGATTTTTAATTTGCGGTATCCAAAAGTTCATAATAAGATTTATTTAATACTTTTGAGATTGTAACAAGTTCTATATCGGTAACAAAACGCTGTCCTGATTCAATTCGTTGGATAGCGTTTTTATCTATATCTAAACCGTTCAGTTGCAATAAGTCAGCGAATTGTCTTTGAGATATTTTTAGTTCTTTGCGAAAAACGGAAATGTTTTTCCCACATATATTATTGGAACCGTCAAATGCTTTGTTAATAAACATACAATTTTTCCTCTTATACAATTTGACATTTAGTGCTTGTCATATTTCAAATTATATGTTATGATATGTTTACATTTGACATTCACTAAATGTCAAAATAAAAAATAGGAGGAAGTAAATATGGAAGAAAACAAAAATCCGGTTATTCAAGCTGAGCAGGTTATAATTCAACAAGCGGGTGAGAATAAACCAAATAAAGCAAAATCAAAAAAGAAACTTTTAATTATTGCAACAGTTATCATAGCTGTTGTTTTGATAGGAAACATTATTTCAGGTATGTCTCCTGCAGCAAAAACCGAAAAAGCTATTGATAAAATTGGTGTTATAACTTTAGATAGCGAAGAAGCTATTCTTGAAGCAGAAGAAAAATACAAAGCTTTAAGTGAATCTGAGCAGAAAGAAGTACCTAATGCTGAAAAATTAACTGAGGCCAGAACAAATTTTGATAAAATTAAAAAGGTTTTTGATGCAATTGAAAATCTTGGAGAGATAACATTAGAAAATAAAGATAAAGTAGAAAGCGCGAGAAAGTTATTTAATGAATGCGATGAAACTTTGCAAGAACAGATCACCAACAAAGATACTTTAGTTGCTGCAGAAAAAACAGTGGAATCATTAGAAGCAAAAGAAGTAGAAAAAGCCATTTCTAAACTTGGAAAGATTACGTTTGAAAGCAAAGAGGAAATTGAAAGGATTGAAAAGCTTTACAAAACTCTTTCAGATAATGCGAAAAAAGAAGTGTCGAATTATGATGTTTTAAAAACTGCTCGTGCGGATTTTGATAAGATAGCTAAAACTGAAGGTGCAAAGAAGGCTAAAGCTGCTTTTTCTGTTCTTAAATCTGATTATGATAAAGTTCAGAATATAACTTGGTATCAATCTTCAGCTCGTCCCTATTATGCTGATACACGTAGTTTCGTTTTGCCATATATCGGAATACAAAATGGGAATGCTTGGATGCGATTAGAGTATTGGTACACTGGTGATAGTTGGATTTTCTGGGAAAATCTAACCATTATGGTAGATGGAAAGAAATACTACTATTTTGCAGGTAATTTCGGAACTGAACGTGATAATGATAGTGAAGTTTGGGAATATGTTGATAAAGAAGCAACTGAAAAAGATATTGAAATGTTACAAGCAATTGCAGATTCAGAAGAAACTATTGTACGTTTTCAAGGAGACAATTATCATTACGATTTAACAATTTCTGCTTCTGACAAGAAAGCAATTCAAAGTGTTTTAACAGCATACGAATATGCAGATTATTTAGAATAATAAAAAGAAAAAATGCAGTCGCTTCGGTGACTGCATTTCTAAATTAAGTAGCATATAGATTCCAATACTTTTACAAAGAAAAGAGGGAACGGGGCGACCCACCACCATTCCGCCCGAACATAAAAATAAAGGTAAGTATATTTACCCGAAATACACTTACCAAAAAAATATACATATTCAAGAACGGTCCCCATCCCTATTTGCCTTTAGGGCAAACAGGGATGTCAGGGCTTCATAATACTTTTACTATTCGCTAACTGCTACTTGCTATCTGCTATACTGGTAGTTGGCGGCTGGTGACTGGTAGCTTAATTCCGCACTCTGCATTCCTCATTCCGCATTTTCCTTACGGAATCACATTTCCGGCACTTGAGAATATATCATACCACTCTTGACGAGTGAGGATAATATCACTTGCGGCGGCACACTCCAAAAGTCTTTTGGGGTTCATTGTACCTGTTAAGGGTTGCATTTTTGCAGGATGGCGGAGAATCCAAGCAATAACTATTGTGGATTTTGAAACGCCGTATTTATCTGCTAATTCTTGTAATTTTGCATTGATTTCGGGAAAATTCGGGTTGTCAACATAAACACCCTCAAAGAAACCATACTGAAAAGGTGACCAAGCCTGAATTGTTATATCTTCATAACGGCAGTATTCAAGAATTCCACCATCGCGGTCAATAGCATTGTCTTCACGCATATTAACATAAAGACCTTGTTTTACAATATGGCAGTCTGTAATGCTGAATTGAAGCTGGTCAATGCAAATTGGTTCATCACCTAAATATTTCTGTAAAAGGCGGATTTGCATCGGATTCTGATTAGAAACACCGAAATGCTTAACCTTTCCGCTCTCTTTAAGAATTGCAAATGCTTCTGCAACCTCTTCAGGCTCATAGAGTGTGTCAGGGCGGTGTAAAAGAAGAAAGTCAAGATAATCTGTGTTAAGTCTTTTAAGACAACCCTCGGTGGATTCAATGATATGCTTTTTTGAGAAATCAAACATAGTTTTACCGGGGCAGATACCGCATTTTGACTGGAGTATGATTTTTTCTCTCACATCATCGTTCATACCGATGGCTTTAGAGAAAACCTCTTCACTTTTTCCACCGCCATATAAATCTGCATGGTCGAAGAAATTGAGACCTGCACCCATAGCGGTATCAATAAGTGCTTTAGCTTCCTCAACGGATTTATCTGCCATTCTCATACAGCCAACTGCAATTACGGGTACATCTACACCGCTTTTTCCGAGTTCCATTGTTTTCATATAGTACAATCCTTTCTTTGCGGTACGGTCAAGACCGTACCCTACATTTGAATTTGTCTAATCTCCAATTTTGGCGCATTTTCGCGCCCCTTCATTCCGCATTTCGAACTCTGCATTCCGCATTAATATATCTCGCACAAAACTCTAATTCTTCCTTTTCGTGTATCTCCCAAAATATCAACATAACGAAATCTGCCGTAGCCACGAACGGAAACAGTATCGCCTAATTCGATGCTTTTTGAGGAGCTTGTAGCAAGTCTTCCGTTAATAAAAACCTTTTCTCCGTCAACAAGGGCGGAGCTTTTGCTTCTTGAAATATTATATATTCCGCTTATACCAACATCAAGGCGAAGGGAAGAAACAATAACAACCTCTTCCTTGGGCTGAGGTAGAGCGTTTTCAGGTATGGTATCACAAATCTCACAGCTTACACTTGTATGCTTAACCTTGAAAAGATTATCAATTATATATTGAGAAATGCTTTCAAGGCAGAAAACGTAACCAACATTTTCGGTTATGATAATATCTCCGAGAGTTTCTCTTTTTATGCCTAAACCTATCAGAGAACCTAAAAAATCTCGGTGAGTAAGGTCATCGGAGAATTTTTTTGAAAGCGGTTTTATGCAAATAATTTTTATTGGTGGGTTCGGTTCATAGCCGAACTCATTTTCATTTCCAAAGCAAGCAATTTTTCTTTCTGCTTCGGGGAAACCACCATAGAGAGTAACGTCACTTTTTATTTCATCGTAAAGAACTGTTTGCTCATAAAGGTTTAAAAAATCACTGTAAAAATACACTCCGCGATTTTGTGAACGCATTGACAGTTCGCTAAATCTTTTTTTGATTATGTTTATATCTTCCGTCAAGTTGTTCACCACTTTTCCTATTTAATTTTTGTTATTTTCTGTCCTTTAACAAGATAAGCATTTTCACTGATTTCAATTAAAGGTAAATCATTTACGCTATCAGTATAAAAGTTTTCTATTTTAGTATCAGGGTATTCGTCAAAAAAAGCTTTAACTTTATTTTCTCTTATGCAAAGTCTTTTGACCTCGCCTGTCTGAGTATCAATAAGAGAGCCGATATAACGCTTTATACCAAGCCTTTTGCAGATGATTTCAAGAGAAAATTCGGGAGAACCTGAAATAATAAGGTCATCATCACTTTGAATATCTTTATAAAAAGGCTTGATTTTGTTCATATGGCAATCCCAGAAGGCTTTCATATCTTCAGGGATGTCAGGGTGTTTTCTGTAATAATCAGCAACAGCTTCGCCATACTTTGATAGGGCTTGTTCAATAGTCACTTTACCTCTTTTGTACTTGAAAAGAGCAGTAAAAACAGAGGGAATATATCTTAAAAGTGACTTATCTTTTTTGCAATAATAGAGGAAAAAGTCAACAACACTTTCTCCGTCGTATATGGTGTTATCAAAATCATAAACATTCATATAATTCATTCCTTAATAGAAGTAGCTTTTTTGAATTTTTCCCATTTAACTGATGCACAAAGGGTTATTAATAATGTTGCTGTTACAAGACCGAGCCAGACAAAAACAGAACCGGTCCATCCGATTTTATCTGAAATCACGCCAAAACCATAAGATGCAATTGCGTAACCTACATAAGCTGTTGCATTCACTATGCCCGTAACAGTTGAGGTTTTTCCGCAATAGGAGAAGTGCATGGGAACAAGGGTGATTATCATATAGTTAAAGGAATAGAAACACGTTGTTGTGATTGCAAGAAGAATAACACTTGATATAACAGAAAAATTTTCCATAAATATCAGAAGCGAAAGGGGGACTAGGGCAAAAGCAAGAATTGCCGCACCAGTTTTAAGTTCATCCTTTTTGAATATTTTGTTATAGATTGGTGTTGTTATATATGCTCCGCTGATATTTATGAGAGGTAAAAGAATTGAAATAAAAACAGAGAAAGACGGAGCGGTATCATAAACCTCGGTAATCATTGTGGGAACCCAGGTGGTGATACCTTCTTTGACTGCTCCGTGAATAGCATCTGCAGGGAGAATAATAAAAATACCTGCCATAAGAAGCAAGGGGATAAGACCACCCTTTGCATTTTTATTTTGAACAATATCGGGAATAACAATTTCTCGTTCTGTTATATGAGGTTTAACAATTAATGATGAAATTGTGAAAAACACGCATACAACAAAAAGAATTATTGCAGGAATATAAAAAACAAATTTCCAGTTGAAAAATCTGATTGATAAAGATGAGAGAAGATAAGCTAAAATCGTACCTGCAGGAAGGGTTGTGGCAATGTTAAGACAAGCCTTTCCTCTCATACCATCATTTATTATGTTTGCAAGGATTTTGATAATTGCAACCCATAAAAGAGAAAGTGCAAATCCGTTAAAGCCCCAGACCATTGCCATTTGAATATTAGTTGTGCAAAAGGTCATTAAAATATTTGCAACTGCAGAAAGGAAAGTTCCTGCGGTTATCATTTTGAATGGTGAAAGCTTATCACCTAAAATGCCGTTTATGATTTGAAATGCGCCATAAACAATGAAGAATGCAGAGCCTATTATACCTGCTTCGGTTTTAGTGAAAAAGCCATCTCTGATAATGGCAGGAAGTGCTGCTGAAAAGTTTATTCTGCCTATGTATGAAGCAGTATATACCGCAAAACAGGCAAAAAAGATTAATTTTGAATATTTTTCACTTTTTAAATATTGCTGTGTTCTCATATAAACTCTTTTTGATTATTTATTTGTTGACATCATTGCAGTTGCAATTGCATTAGAGGATTTTTCGTAATTTACAAACTTATAAAAATCCTTGTAGTTTTCGTCACTGCAGGGGAGAACAATGTTTTCAACATCACTTAATTCTATGCAAATTCCAGGGCGATTGAACTGATGCCTGAACCAGTTTTCAAAACCGCCACCATAATCTTTTGCCTTCTTGGTTGGAGAAGTCATCAAAAAACCTGATGAATTGCATATGTCTTGCGCAAAAGCTTTATAGATTTCATTATTGTGGGTTTTATAAGTATCTCCCCAGAAAATACAATTACCTTTGATATGAACGGAAATCATAAAAGAAAAATCATTTTCAAAGCAAAGGTTCATAAGTGCCTGGGTTTCTTTTGCGCTACCGCTTTCGTAACCTTTGAAATAATAGTCTGCAGGAGATGTTACACCATTGTTTATATAATTCCAAGCAATAGGGAAATTTCTGTTTAAATCTACACCCTTTTTATTCGCTTTATACTCTGAAAGCTTGGAAACACGCACATTTTTTTCAGGTATGTCATTTGAAAGAATGATTTCAAGTCCATCAGGATTTACACAAGGAATGATGTAAAGCGTATATTCATTCAAAAGATTATAAATGTCATAGCTTCCGTAGTAGCCTGTTGAACTATAAAAAGCGTTGCAATAATCTTCCGTAACCTTTAAAAGATATTTTGTTGTTATATGCTCTCTTGCGTGAATTGCACCTGTAACAAGAGCTTTTTTCTCGCCGTTTCCCAAAGTATACATTAAAATTTCTCTTCCGCTTTCGGAATAACCTGCGGTGTATATTTTTATAAGGTCGGGATAATGATTTTTTAGTGCGGTTACTGTGCCTAATAAAGAATCGAAGCTTTCAGGGCGTTTTGTGTCAACAACAGAGGGTTGATTTTCGGTCGTTTCAAGCTGAATTGTATTTTCATTTTGTGCTTCTGCAGGTTTTTTATTGTTTGAAGTGAAAAAAGAAAAGAGAATTCCGATTGTTAAAACCAACGCAGAAAATATAGATAAAAAAGATAAGGAATTTCTGAAAGCTTTATCTGACAAACTTATCACCACACTCTTTAAATACTGACTTAATATTATACTGGTTTTTAAATTTAATGTCAACGAAAGTCGGTTTTAAGGTAACAATATTGTTATCTTTTGTTTTTTTTTGTCGTATTATGTTGTGAATTGGAGATAAATAAAGTATAATTATAGATATAAATAAAATGCAATGGTGATACTATGAAAAAATCTCTTTCTGCAGCATTGATTTTGCTTGCGTTAATAAATATATTAGCAATCTGTGCAACAACCTTTTCATTTGCGGGTGATATAGATGCAGTTGCACCATCTACTCCCGAAAATTTTGCAACGGTTAACTCTTCAACAGGTGTGAGCATAACATGGCTTTCTGTTGAAAATACTGCAGGTTATAAAATTTATCGTTGTGAAAATGGCGGAGAACCTGTAGAAATTGCAGATGTAAGGGGCTTTGCAGAAAATTCTTTTATTGATACAACTGTAAAAAGCGGAACTGAATATAAGTATTTTATTAAGGCATATAACGCTTTCGGTGAAGGTGAGTTAAGCCTTGAGAGCAGTGTTATTTATCTTGAACAGCCAACTATTACGAAAGCCGATTCTGTTTATGGGGGAGTTGAACTCAGCTGGAACAAAAGCGAAGATGCAGAAGGTTATACTGTTTACAGAAAAAATGGCAGCGCAGACGAGGTTGTTGCTGAGTTCCCGGGCGATGAAAATACATTGTTTCTTGACGAAAATGTGCAGAATAACAAAAAATATCAGTATACAGTTATTGCTCATAAAGGGATTTACAGAAGCTCTTTTGCTTACAAAACCTCAAATGTTTATATAACTGCTCCTGCATTGAAAAAAACCAAAAATTTTAATGGCTATGTAAAAGTATATTGGGAGAAAACCAAGACTGCCGATAAATACAGAGTTTACAGAAAAACAGCAGATACAAATTGGGTTTATTTAGACACAGTAAGTAAAAAATATTCAACATACAAGGACGAAACAGCTAAAAATAATGGTAAATATGTTTATACTGTGCGTGCTGTAGATGGTAAATATAGCAGTGGGTATGACAGAGTGGGTGTTAAAGCCAATTATGTTTCTGCTCCTAAAGGTGTTGAACTAAAAAACTATTATTCAAACTCTATAAAGATTGAATGGAACAAAGTAAGCAATGCAAAAAAATATGTTGTTTACAGAAAAGACACTAAAAATGATAATTGGATAAAGGTTGAAGAAACCTCCAAGCGTCAGTTTAAAGATACTGATATTGTAAACGGTAGAAAATATACATATTCCGTAAAAGCAAAGGGCGAAAACGGTGGTACAAGCGGATATTCTAAAAATATTAAGCTTACAGCTCTAAAAAGACCCACAGAAATTAAATTGAGTTGTTCATCAGCGGGTATTAATATTTCCTGGACGAAAATGTCTTCTGCCACAGGCTACAGAGTTTACAGAAAAGTAAAGGGTAGCTCTGATTGGGATTTAATCAAAAAAATTAACAGTGGTTCAACAACATCTTATACGGATGAAAAGGTTAAGGACGGAAAAACCTATTCTTACAGAGTTATGCAGGTTAAAGGCTCTGAAAAAGGTAGTTACCTTAAAGATGGTGTAACAATTAAATTTGTTAAAGCACCTAAAATTTCCGCAGAGCATTCTCCAAAGGGTATAGTTTTAAGCTGGAACAAAGCAAAAATCGGAACAGGCTATGAAGTTCAAAGAAAAGCTCAGGGCGAAAAGAAATGGAAAACCATTGCAACATTAAGCAGTCTTAATACCCTTACATACAGAGATTCAAAGCCTGTTTACGGTAAAAAGAACAGTTATCGTGTTGTTGTAAGGGATGCAAACCTTATTTCAAACACATTCGCTCTTTACGGAATTAATCCTAAAAAGAAAATGGTTGCGCTCACTTATGATGACGGTCCCTATACACCGGTTACAAATCAGATTCTTGATGTTCTTGAAGAATATAACGGCAGAGCAACATTCTTTGTTGTGGGTTCAAGAGTTTCAACATATAAAGACTGCATCAAGCGTGAAGCAAAATTAGGTTGCGAAATAGGAAACCATACATATAATCACACAATTCTTACATCAGTTTCGGGTTCAACAATAAAAACTGAAATTTCAAAAACTAACAAGGCAGTTAAGAAGCTTACAGGACAAGCTCCCGCAATAGTTCGTACTCCCGGTGGTGCAGTTAACTCAACTGTTAAAGCGAATGTTGATTACCCAATGTTCAACTGGTCTGTTGATACATTGGATTGGAAAAACAGAAATTCAAGCTCTGTTGTTTCTTCAATAAAAAATAATGTTCGTGACGGCTCAATTGTTTTAATGCATGACCTTTACGGTTCAACCGGAAATGCAACGGAAGAAATTGTTCCATGGCTTGTTAAGAACGGTTATCAGCTTGTTACAGTTTCCGAGCTTATGGCAGTTAAGGGAATTGATGTTGAAGAAGGAATGCTTTATACAAAGGCATATTAATTGTGGCGAAGCCACAGCGATATAAATCCTTTGGATTTGCGATATATCTGACGATGCGATATGCCTGCGGCGCGATATGTGCCTGACGGCACGCGAAATAAGGATTTATATCATATCGCGTTGAGCATAGTGAAATATATCGCATTTTATGAAATAAAATATATCGCGCAAGCTTGCTTGTATATCGCTAATGAAGTGAAATTTAGAATAATATATTTTTATTAATTCTATAACTTGCAACTAAAAAAGCAACTGACGAAAACGTCAGTTGCTTTTTATAATTACTGCACTGTTGGCAGGTATCTTTACAAAATCTGTAACTTGTGCATTATAAATTAACTCTTCTTTATATCTGAATTCATCGGGAAGGTAATAATCAATTTCGTGGTAGTTGCGGTTGGCAATTACCATTATTTTTTCATTTTCACACTCTCTCATATATGCAACGCAGGAAAGCATAGCGGAATATGGCTTGAAAACGCCGTCTTTAAGGCATTTAAGGGAGTTCCTGACCTTACCTAACTTCCTGTACCACTCAGTGATTTCTCTGTCTTCTGAGCCCCAGGGGAAGAATGAACGGTTGAATGGGTCACCGCCACCCTGCACTCCTGCCTCATCGCCGTAATAAATGGATGGGAAACCGGGGAGAGTGTATTGCAAAACAGTTGCACATTTTAAAAGTGCTTTTGCTTTTTCGTATTCTTCATTTGTTAATCTGCAATCAACCTGAATATTTCTCGGTTTATGCTCAATAGAGTCATAAATAAGGCTTGTAAGTATTCTTGCAGTGTCATGAGTGCCGATATGGTTCATAAGGCAGTCCAGAGCAGTTTTAGGATAGTTTTCGCAGATTGTTACAACGGACTCCATAAAATTTTCTGCAACGCCATATCTCATAAAGGTGAGAATTGCACTTGCAAAGGGGTAGTTCATAACAGAATCAAGTTGTTCTCCCAAAAGATATTTTCGTCTTCCTCCGTGACTAATTTTGTTAGTAGCATCTTCCCATACTTCGCCAATAACAACATAGTCTTTGTTAAGACTTTTAACACTTTTGGAAAATTTATCAAGAAATTTATCGGGTAGTTCATCTGCTACATCAAGGCGATAGCCGTAAGCTCCACATCTGAGCCATTTTTCTGCGATTCCGTTTTTACCTGCAATATATTCTATGAAGCTTTCATTATCTTCATTAGTTTCGGGGAGAGTGTCAATACCCCACCAGCTTTTATACTTGCCGTTTTCTTCAAAAGTAAACCAATTTTTATAGGGACTTTCGGAACTGTTATATGCACCAAGGCAATTGTATCTGCCCTCTCTGTTGAAATATATACTGTCAGAGCCTGTATGGGAGAAAACTCCGTCAAGAATAATTTTTATGCCATATTGTTCTGCTTTTTTGCAAAGGGATTTAAAATCCTTTTCATCACCTAAAAGTGCATCAATCTTGCTGTAGTCTGCAGTATTGTATCGGTGGTTTGAATGAGCCTCGAAAATAGGATTCAGATATATTATGTTAACACCTAAAGAGGCGATATAAGGGAGTTTTTCTTCAATACCTTTTAAGTTACCGCCATAATAGTCATTGTTGAGGATTTTGCCTTGTTCATTGGGTTTCCAGACGGGTATATCACTTGTGTTTTCGTGGATTATTCTGTCCTTGGGAATATTTTTTATGTTTCCCTTACCTTTATAAAAACGGTCGGGGAAAATCTGGTACATGACCCCATGACGCAGATATTCCGGAGTTTTGTAATCCGCCGCATAGGTGGTAATCTGCCAGGCACGGGGGGCATCTGTTTCGTGGCCCTCGCCGCCCATGCCATCATCCGGGCAGCCGTAGGCGTGAATGACGCCCCGCTTATCCCGCACGCGGAAATCATACCAGCACAAAATGGGAATATCCGGCATATCGATGGTCACCTGGAACCAGCCGCCGGCAGCCGCATCCATGGGAAACCATTTTTCGCTGCCGTCATAAAAACGCAGCACGGCAGCCTCCGCTTCGTCACTGCACTGAAGCCGCAGGGTTACTTTATCCAGGCATTTCATCGCCCCAAGGGGCAGCCGGCAGCGGCTGTCCTGAGAATTGTGATAGATGTGCATATTCTGTAAATCCCCTTTGATTTCATTGGGTTTTTATCCCTTTTACTATACCATATTTCCCCGTGAAAATCAATAAAATACATGACAAACGGGCGCGCCTGTGGTATAGTGAGCAAAAAGAGAACAATGGGAGGCAAAGCGCAT
>JAZQMA010000059.1:0-14706 GCA_045543035.1 Acutalibacteraceae bacterium
CATTTCTACAACAACGAAAGAATCCAACTAAAAACAAAACTGACTCCGATGGAATTTCGAAGTCAGTATGTTGCTTAAATTTTAATTTTATCTACCATTAAGGTCTTTTTTGTACTGTCCGTACAATTTGGGGCAGTTCACAAGTTGACGACTTTTTTTTATACCAAACAATATATATTCCTTTGCCTTTTGGGCATCATCTTTTGAAAGAGCGGGAACGCCCTCTAATTTATAAGGTATTCCCATTTCTTTATATTTATTAACACCCATTGTGTGATAGGGCAAAACATCAAGACCTTTAAGGTTTTTGAGTTTTCCGATAAATTCACCTAATTTAATTAAATCAGCCTTTTTATCGGTATAGCCTTCCACTACAACGTGCCTTATCCAGAGAGGAACATCTTTCTCCTCAAGGTGCTTTGCAAAAGCAAGAATATTTTCGTTTTTGTGACCCGTGAGAGCCTTGTGATTTTCGCTCTCTATATGCTTTATATCAAGCATAATAAGGTCGGTATAGCTTAAAAGAATATCTAATTTTTCAATATATTCTTTCTCTTCTTTATATGTTATTCCCGATGTATCAATGCAGGTGTGAATATTTTCTTCCTTGCATTTTTTGAAAAGCTCGGTTATAAAAGGCAACTGCAGAAGAGGCTCTCCTCCGCTGACAGTTATGCCACCTTTTATATAAAAAGCACGATTTTTTTTAAACTCTTCCATAACCTCTTCAACAGTTATTTCGGTCCCCTCGCCTGTTTCCCATGTATCAGGATTATGGCAATAAAGGCATCGCATAGGACAGCCCTGCATAAAAAGAACATATCTTATACCGGGACCATCCACTGTACCGAAGCTTTCCTTTGAATGAATAAAACCTGTCATTATATTTTATCGTGGAATGTTCTTGAAATAACCTCATCCTGCTGTTCTTTAGTAAGCTTGATAAAGTTAACAGCATAACCGCTTACACGAACTGTAAGCTGGGGATATTTTTCAGGATGCTTCTGGGCATCAAGTAATGTTTCCTTTGAAAAAACATTAACATTAAGGTGATGTCCACCCTTCTGAACATAACCGTCAAGAAGGGAAACAAGGTTATCTATCTGATTTTCTGTAGCTGACATTGTATTTCCTCCTGTCTGAAATTCGGAATTCGAAATTCGGAATTCGGAATGGAAATAGCAACCGAACTTTATCTTTCAAATTCTTAAATTTCAAAATATACTTTTTATTTTGTATTCATTTTTTCTTTCGTCGTTTTAGTAATCGATACAAGAATTGATATTATTTCATAAACATCTTTTTTTACACTGAAATACTCTTGCTCTGTTAAATATTTAGTAGCAAACAGCACTCTCAACCAATACTCTGTTTCATTTGCTTCCTTTAAAGCTATTGTTAATTTCGTATAAAAATCTGCTGTTGATTGAGCTCTTACTGCTTCGCTTACATTTGCACCAATACTTGTACCACATTTAAGCAATTGCCTTGCAAGTGAATAATCCACACCATTTTCAATTAAATATTTATGAAGATTAACTATTCTAACTGCAAAATCAAAGCTTTTATCAGCAATTATATTTTCCTTCATTGTAAAAATCCTCTTAATTACAAATTCGCTTATAAATTTTAGAAGCGAAGCTGACCCTTAATTCCGAATTCCGCATTCCGAATTCCGAATTATTCTGCGTCTAATCCCTCAAATAAAGTCGGACTCATACAAGCACCTGTAGTGCAATCAAGGTTAACCTCTATATCTCCTGCGAAAATCTGGTCATCCTTTCCGAGTGCACCGGGAATGATTGAGAATGTGTTAGAAATGCCGTCCTGAGCATCAACGAAGGGAAGCTTTGCAACAGATGCAAGGGATGAAACCGCACCCTTTGTATCTCTGCGGTGCATTGGGTTTGCACCGGGTGCGAATGCCTCTCCTTTCTTTCGTCCGTCAGGTGTTGCACCTGTATTCTTACCATAAACAACATTTGATGTAATAGTAAGAATTGATGTTGTGGGAATACCGTCACGATAGGTATGGTTCTTTTTGATATGGGTCATAAAGCGGTGAACGATGTCATATGCAATTTCATCAACAAGGTCATCGTCGTTACCATATTTGGGGAAATCGCCCTCAACCTCATAATCCACAACAATACCATCTTCGTTACGGATTGTTTTTACTTTTGCATATTTAATTGCAGAGAGTGAATCCGCAACAACAGAAAGTCCTGCAATACCTGTTGCAAACCAACGTGTAACTTTTTTATCGTGAAGAGCCATCTGGATTTTTTCGTAGCAATATTTATCGTGCATATAGTGAATAATGTTAAGAGTGTTAACATAAACACCTGCAAGCCATTCCATCATTGCATCATATTTTTCCATAACCTCGCTGTAATCAAGGTATTCGCTTGTTATGGGGCGATATTTGGGAGCAATCTGCTTACCTGAAATTTCATCAACACCGCCATTGATAGCATAAAGAAGGCATTTTGCAAGGTTTGCTCTTGCACCGAAGAACTGCATTTCCTTACCGAGCTTCATTGATGAAACGCAACAAGCGATTGCATAGTCATCACCGTGGTGAAAACGCATAAGGTCATCGTTTTCATACTGAACAGAAGATGTTTCAATAGAAATTTTTGCGCAGAAACGCTTGAAATTCTCAGGAAGATTAGTTGACCAAAGAACTGTAAGGTTGGGTTCAGGTGCCGCACCGAGATTTTCAAGAGTATGAAGATAACGGTAGGACATTTTTGTTACCATATGGCGTCCGTCAATTGCCATACCACCGATAGATTCAGTTACCCATTGAGGGTCACCTGAGAAGAGTGCATTATATTCGGGAGTTCTTGCAAATTTAATAAGACGAAGCTTCATAATGAAATGGTCTATCATTTCCTGAATTTCTTCTTCAGTATAAACTCCGTTTTCTATATCTCTCTGAGAATAAATATCAAGGAAGGTTGAGGTTCTGCCCAAGGACATTGCCGCACCATTCTGCTCTTTAACTGCCGCAAGATAACCAAAATACAACCACTGAATTGCTTCTTTTGTATCACGGGCAGGATGAGAAATATCAAAGCCATAGCTTAACGCCATTTTCTTTAAATCCTCAAGAGCACGGATTTGCTCGGAAAGCTCTTCTCTTTCCTGAATTACCTGAGAATACATTGCAGAACGGGTTGTTTCCTTCTGCTCCATTTTATCTTCAATAAGTCTGTCAACACCATAGAGAGCAACTCTTCTATAGTCACCGATAATTCTGCCTCTGCCGTAAGCATCAGGAAGACCTGTAATAATATGGCTTGAACGGCAAGCTCTCATTTCGGGAGTATAGGCATCAAAAACACCTGCGTTATGAGTTTTTCTGTGAGTTGTGAAAAACTCTTTGATTTCAGGGTCTATTTCATAGCCGTTATCTTTGCAAGCTTTTTCTGCCATACGGATACCGCCATAGGGCATAAGAGCGCGTTTCAAGGGCTTATCAGTCTGCAGACCTACGATTTTTTCCAAATCCTTGTTAAGATAACCGGGACCATGAGAGGTAATTGTTGAAATTACTCTTGTATCCATATCAAGAACGCCGCCGGCTTCTCTCTCCTGCTTGGTAAGCTCCATTACCTGCTCCCATAAATCGAGAGTTGCTTTGGTGGGCCCAACAAGAAATTCCTCGTTTCCGTCGTATGGTGTGAAATTATGTTTAATAAAGCTTCTTACGTTGATTTCTTTTGTCCAGGTTCCGCTTTCGAAACCCTTCCATCCATCGTATCTTTGAATCACAATCATAATCTCCTTTTAGGGTGGTGGAGAAAATCCGGCCAAAATTGACCAAACTTCCCCTTATCTACATTTCCTCATCATTATACAACATTAATTTATACTTTACAATGCAAAAGAAAGCAAAATAAACGAATAATTTTTTCGTTTTTTTGTTCACTGTGTAAAGAGTATAAAAAAGTCAATGATAAAATATTTCTTTATCAGTAAAATATTGTAGTTTTTTTATTTGCTTTATGGTATATTATTCTTGGTGATAGTAATGAAAAAGAAAATATTATTAATTAGTTTTTCTCTTCTTTTTATCAGTATTCTTATTTTAGCTATAATTTTAGTTTCAAATAAAAAGGAGTTGAAAAAGTTGAAATCAGAGCCTGTCAATTTACCGAAAAACTTTACATATACTGCCCATACAGGTTGTGTTGATACAAAAGACAATTCCTTGGAAGCCATCGAAATCGGCGCAAAATACGGAGCAGATATAGTTGAATTTGATTTGAATTTTCTCTCTGACGGAACACCTGTTCTTGCCCACGATGAGCCCAAAGGCAATGAGGTTACTCTTGATGAGGCTTTCAAAAAAGTAAGTGAATACGAAAATTTAAAAGTTAATGTTGATGCAAAAAGCGTTGAGAATATCAAAGCAGTTTACCCTTTAGCTCAAAAATATGGACTTGAAGACAGAATTTTTTATACAGGCATTGAGCTTTCTGATGTTGAAATAGTAATAAAAGACAGTCCCGACGTTCCATATTATTTGAATGTTGATGTTGAAAAGCCTAAAAAACAAACCCCGGAATACTTGCAAAGCCTTGTTGAAAACGTAAAAACTTGCGGTGCAATAGGAATTAATTTCAATAAAGACAATGCCACAAAAGAGCTTGTTAACACTTTCCACAAAAACGATTTATTAGTTTCAATCTGGACAGTGAATAAAGAAAAAGAAATGTATGAAATTCTTCACCTTGCACCTGACAACATAACCACAAGACGACCTGATAAATTAGAGGAAATATTAAAATAAAAAATACATAAAACAACGGTCTTTCGCAAGCACGAAAGACCGTTGTTCTGATTATAAAACTTATTCTGCTTTACTTAATTTAACAGCATCAAATGTTTCCTGAACCTCCTTTGAAGGTGCAGGAGTAACAAGAGAAACAACAATGATAAACACAAGGGAAATGATAAATGCGGGAAGAAGCTCATAAATTGCAAATGCGCCACCGAAACCGCTGATAACGAATTTCCAAACGAATACCATAACCGCACCGCTTACCATACCTGCAAGAGCGCCCCATTTGTTTGTACGCTTAAAGAACAATGCGCAAAGAACAAGAGGACCAAAGGTTGCGCCAAAACCAGCCCAGGCAAATGAAACGATTTCGAAAACCTTGCTGTTAGGATCTTTTGCAATAAACATTGCAATAATTGCAATAATAATAACAGAAATTCTTGCAACAAGCATTTTCTTTTTATCAGAAACCTTAACCTTTGCCGCCTTGAAAATATCTTCAGAGATACTTGAGGATGCTGCAAGAAGCTGTGAATCAGCAGTTGACATAATTGAAGCAAGAATACCTGAAAGAATTACACCTGCAATAATTGCAAAAATCCAACCCTCACCGCTGATAACCTTAGCGATTTCGATGATTATTCTTTCACTATCCTGAAGGCCTGAAACAACACCGCTCTTAACAACGCCATAGCCAACAACACCGATTATAATAGCAACTGCCATTGAAATAACAACCCAGATTGAAGCAACTCTTCTTGCAAGTTTGATTTTTTCAACCTTTTCAATTGCCATAAATCTGAGAAGAATGTGAGGCATACCGAAATAACCAAGGCCCCAAGCCAACGTAGATGCAATTGTGAGCGCACCATAAGGTTTTGTACCTGCTGTACCTGCAATTGCTTCACTGACACTTCCGGCACCGTGTGTAATTGTAAAATTGAGATAACCGGCAAGACTTTCTGCATTCGCAGTAACCTGTTCCCAACCACCTGCATAACTAATACCGAAGCCGAGAACAACCACAAGAGCAATTGTCATAACTATTGACTGAATAAAGTCAGTTGTTGAAGCGGCAAGGAAACCACCCAATGCGGTATACAAAACAATAACAATACCGCTGACAATCATAGCAGTCATATAAGGAATGCCAAAAATAGATTCAAAAAGCTTACCGCAAGCGGAAAAACCTGAAGCTGTATAGGGAATGAAGAAAATTATAATAACTGCGGCTGCAATAATTTTGAGCATTCCTAAATTATCACCAAATCTTTTTGAAAAGAATTCGGGTAATGTAACCGCATCAATTTTGCTTGAATATAAACGAATTCTTTTTGCAACAATAAGCCAGTTAATATATGTACCAACTGCAAGCCCGATTGCAGTCCATGATGCCTCTGCAAGACCTGCAATAAGTGCAACACCGGGAAGACCCATCAAAAGCCAGCTACTCATATCAGATGCTTCCGCACTCATAGCAGTAACGAAAGGACCTAACTTTCTTCCTCCGAGATAAAAATCGGAAGTATCTTTATTTTTCTTGGAGAACTTTGCCCCGATAGCAATCATCATTCCGAGATAGAAAACGATGGTTACTAAAATTAAAATTGTACTTGTACCCATATTTTACTCCTTCAAACTCAATCATAATGAGTAATAATACCACTTTATGTATAAATATGCAACACGTTTTTGAAATTGATCTGTTTTTTTGCAAATTTATTACATTATAAAACTTCTTTTACGTTACTGTCTCCTGTTGTAAGGTTGAAAGTAAGGCTCTTTTCTTCACCATTTTCAGAGAAATCAAGGCGGATAACATCATCGTCAATAAACTCTGCCATATTAACCTTATAATCCTTATCCTTGAAGAACTCTTTAAGGTAACCAATTCTTTCATCATCAAAATCACCTGCGTTATCAGAAACAAAAAGAACGTTACCGCAAACAGTGTTGATTTTACCGTGAAGAAGCTTCTGCTCCCAAGTATAGCCAAGATTGAAATCGCGAAGGAAGAAAACATCAGGGTCATTGCAGAATGCTCTGCCGTCAAGGTGGTTACGGAAAACAGTATTGATAATTGCATTCTGTGATGACGGACTTTCCTGATTAACCCTTACAAGACCGAGAAGAGCAGTCTGGCTTAAACCATTTGAAAGCTTGAAGGACCAGTCCTTGTTAGCATCGCAACTGATACGGCAGGCATCAAAAATACCCATACAAGCACCAATCGGAACACCGCAACCCAAAATCCATTTATCACCGCATGCTTCACGAAGAAGGTCAACACCATCGCACATAATTTCGCCACGGGTTTTACCGTTTCTGGGTTCAATACACTGGCTGTAAAGGAAGTCGAGCTTAACCATATCAAAGCCCCATACATTGAGAACCTCGTTGAACACCTTTTTGATATATTCTCTTACCTCAGGGATATAAATATCAATGGTATAAGCACCACCCCAACCCTGACAACCGAGCATTTTCTTGCCGTTGCGATTGTGGGTAAGAAGCCAATCGGGATGTTCTTTAGCAAGCTTTGAAGAAACCTGCGCACTGAAAGGTGCAAGCCAGATACCTGCTTTATAGCCTTTTTCATGAATTTTATCTGCAATATATTTCATTCCGTTGGGGAATTTCTTTTCATCAATAAGAAGCCAGTCACCAACTGCCTGCTGATAGCCGTCATCAACCTGGAAAATGTTAACCTCTTCACTTGCTCTGTCAAGTCCGTTAAGGTCACGAAGAATAATATCTTCACTGATATTCTGGAAATAGTTGTACCAGGAGGTATAACCTGAAAGATGCTCAATTGCAGGTTTCTTACAACCAACAAAATCAAAGAAATATTTATCCATTACATCATCCATATCACCTTTGATGATTGCAATATCAAAAATTTCATATTCCTGACCTGCTGAAAGAGCAAGACCTTCAACATCTTTCTTGATAATAAATTTATCATCTTTCATATCAACGGCAAAAATTGTGAAGCCCTGACGCTCACTCTTTGAGCCGTAAAGCTTGATTTCCTTTTCGCCTTTTTCACGGAAATAGCAGTATGTATAGCCGTGGAACTTACCTTCTTCGCCATAGCTTTCAAAATGGTAGTCACCTGAAAGGCCTGCAAAGTGCTTTAAGAATTTATTGATATTTGCAGCCTTGATAAGACCTTTAAAAGTATCATTCTTAGAAAATTCACGAGATGTTGTCCAAGCCTGATAACCGTTTGCAAAGAACAAATCATCATCGTCAAAATCCTTTTCACCGATTATCTCAAAGGATTTCATTGTAAGGTTAACCTTTGCTTTTAAAATACCTTTGATAGATTTTTCTGTTTCTTTAAGTTCAAAGGTAAAACCTCTGCCATCAAAAGCATTCTGCTGAACATCAACTTTGCCAATTTGAAATTGTGCTCTGATTTTTTCAAACATAACTATATTCTCCTATATATTATTCGTTTACTTTTTCTACAAACTTAAGGAATTGTGCCTTACCTTCTTCTGTTCTGTCAAACACACCACATTGACCGAGAATATCTGCAAACACCTTACCGATTTCATCCTGCAAAATCTTTTCGCAGTTTTCAGGAGTTATTGTGTTGTTTTTCTTGATTTCTTCAACCCAATTATAGTGCTTTGCAATTGCTTCATTAGCAAGAATATCTTTGCCGTTTATGATAGCATCTCTGAGAGTTGCCATTTCTGTTTTAAGTCTTGAGGGAAGAACCGCAAGGCCCATAACCTCAATAAGACCGATGTTTTCTTTCTTGATATGGTGATGCTGAGGATGGGGATGATAAACACCATCGGGAAACTCTTCTGTAGTTATATTATTTCTTAAAACAAGGTCTATTTCAAATTTACCGTTTCTGAAACGGGCAATTGGTGTTATTGTGTTATGAGGTGTGCCGTCAGTTTCTGCGAAAATGAAAGCCTCTTCATCGGTATAGCCTCTCCACTTTGCAAGAATTTTACCGCTCAACTCACAAATTTTATCAGTATCATCACCAATAAGGCGAAGCACTGACATAGGCCATTTAACAATACCAGCTTTAATATCCTCATAGCCTTTGAAAGCTATTTCAGTTTCAATGGGTGCTTTCGCCATTGCAAATTCATAGTTACCACCTTGAAAATGGTCGTGAGTAAGAACAGAACCGCCAACAATAGGTAAATCTGCATTTGAACCAACGAAATAATGAGGAAACTTTTTAACAAAAGCAAAAAGTCTTCTGAAACCTTTTTCACTTATTTTCATTGGTGTATGGTCGGCACTGAAAACAATGCAATGCTCGTTATAATATACATAAGGTGAATACTGCAAGCACCATTCTTCATTTTCCAACTCAATAGGAATAATTCTGTGATTCTGCCTTGCAGGGTGATTAACCCTACCTGCATAACCCTCGTTTTCAAGGCAAAGCATACACATAGGATACATAACCTGTTTCATTTTAAGAGCCGCCGCAATTGCTTTCGGGTCTTTTTCAGGCTTTGAAAGGTTGATAGTTATATCAATATCGCCGTATTCAGTTTGAGTTACCCACTTAACATCGTTTTTTATTCTATATTCTCTTATGTAGTCACTTTTTCTTGAAATATGATAATAAAAATCTGTTGCCTTTTTAGGAGATTCTTCATATAATCTATTGAATCTTTTCACAATCTCAGATGGTCTGGGACAAATAGCACCCATAATTTTTGTATCGAGCAAATCTCTGTAAACAACAGAATCCTCGCAAAGTCCCTTTTCACAAGCATAATCAAGCAAAACCTTTAAAAGCTCTTCAAGAGGTGCTTCTTCATATACAGGTGCATCCTCTTCAATAGAATCCCTCTGCAAAATTTCAAGAACTCTGTTGACTGCCCAAACCTCATCAAGGCTATCTAAAACGCCCTCCCTGATACCAAATGCTACAAGGGATTTAATTGCACTGCTAACTGTCATTGAAATGCCTCCAAAAAATGCATATATACATTTATTATATAAATAAATTTTGCTTGTTTCAAGTTATTTAAAGAAAAATATTGAAAAAGCAATATAAAAAGGCTAAAATAAATATACAGCTTTTAGAAAAGGAATGATTTTCTTGTCATTTGATGCATTAAAGGTTAAAAACGATATAGTTCAGTGGATTAAAGATTGGTTTGAAATAAACGGCAAGGGTTGTAAAGGGGTCGTTGGTATTTCAGGCGGTAAGGATAGCTCCGTTGTTGCAGCGCTCCTTGTTGAAGCGTTGGGCAAAGAAAATGTTGTTGGCGTTTTAATGCCTAAAGGCGAACAGTTTGATATTGATGTTTCAAAAGCACTTGTTGAGCATCTTGATATTCAGAGTTATACTGTTAATATTAACGATGCTTACAATGGTCTTATGAACGAATTGCAGAAAAGCGGTGTTGAAATAAATACTCAGGCAACAACAAATCTCCCTCCCCGTTTGAGAATGGCAACTGTTTACGCCGTTTCTCAGAGTGTTAACGGCAGAGTTGCAAACACCTGCAATCTTTCGGAAGATTGGGTTGGCTATTCAACAAGATATGGTGACAGCGTTGGCGACTTCTCCCCTCTTTCAAAGCTTACAGTTCAAGAGGTTAAAGCCATCGGCAGAGCTTTGGAACTCCCCGAAATGTTTGTTGAAAAGGTGCCCATTGATGGACTTTGCGGTAAAACCGATGAAGATAATTTAGGCTTCACCTACGCAGTTCTTGACAGATATATAAGAGAAGGCATCTGCGAGGATGAAGAAATAAAAAACAAAATAGATAGAATGCACAGAATAAATCAATTTAAACTTGAATTGATGCCTGTGTTTCCTTATGAACCATAAAAATATCGGTATTCACATTTAGTGAATACCGATATTTTTTAATATATTATCTTCGCAATAAAGCCTGATGCTTTTGAAAGTCCGAGAAGAATATCACCTAAAAGAATCCAGAAGCCTGCTTTGAATTTGCTGATGTCCATAGCTTCGCGAAATTCTTCATTTTCGTAAGCAACTTCATTCACCGTTATTACTTCGGATTCAAAGGTATCGGGAGCATCTTCTTTGACTGTGATAAGTCTGCTTCCTCGGGTAAATTCATTACCGTAAGAATTAAATGTAACACCCGGAGTGTTAACAAATTTTATGCCTTTATAATCAATTTCATAAGTACATATATGGTCATGACCAACAAGAATTGAAAGCACATCACCTGTTTCAAGCATAGCATCAACCTGACCATAGTTATAAATACCGGGTGAGGGATTTTCAAAAAGATGACCTGTGAAAGCACTTGTATCAGGCAAGAAAATGGGATAATGCTTACCGTTGTTATATGTTTCGGTGAGAGGTGAAAGCGGCTTCTTTACCTCAGGGAACATAACATCGTAAACCTCACCGGGAATAATATGCTGGAAGCATAATGAGTAAACCTTTTCCCCTGCTTCTTTTTCTAGCTTTTTGTAAGTTTCTTTATACCATTCAATCTGGTCTTCGCGCACACTATCATAACCGATTTCATTGCCGTTTTCATCAGCAACGTAATTCAAAGAGTCTATAAGCCAGAGGTTGAATTTGATTTTTTCGCCGTCTGAAGAATAGATAGGAAGATTATGATTTGCAACGCCTGTCAAATCAGGGTCAGCATCATAAGCCAGGCAGTATTTTCCGCCGTATTTCTGATACATTTCCAAAAGCTCTTCTTTTTCAACACCTTGCTGATGGTCATGGTTACCAAAAACAAGTGTGAAATATGTTTCGTGCTCAACAAAGGGAGCAACAAGCTCTTCAATTGCCTTTTCTTTTGTTTCTTCAGGACCAACTGAATTGTCACCACCCAGAACAACAAGATCGGGCTTGTAATTTTCAAGCATATAGTTTATGTAAGTAAACATTTTCTCCTGTGCAGGAAAACCATCCTGACAGTCACAAAGGTGAAGAACCTTGAATTCACCATTATTATCAAATTGTAATTTTTCTTTCTTCTGTGCTGCGGATGCAGGAATAACACTTGCAACAAGCATCACACAAACAAGAATTAAAGTAACAACTTTTTTCATATTAATTCCTCTTATTATTTCCTTAATTTCTTACTTGCTTTTTTACTCTCTTTATCAAAGTTTCTTTCAGCAGCAAGTCTTTCTTGCTCTGCTCTTTCTTTATCAAGGCGTTCGTTACGAGAATTTACAACATCCTCGTAATCGCTTGTTAATTCATCAAGCTTCTGATAACCCTCGTAAAGCTTAAGAGTTCTTAAAGCTGCAAGATAAGGCGCAGCAACAATACCGTAAATATTACGTTCCTTACTTGCTTTTCTCATAGCCTTACGTCTGAGTTTAGCCTGTTCTCTTGTTTCATCGGGCATATTATAAGCATCTTCATATACCTGATTATCAAAGGGAACAATACCTTCAGGGTAATGCTTTTTAGCAAGCTTTTCGGATTTAACAAGAGCTTTTGCATTTCTGACCTCTTGCTTTCTCCAGGTACGTTCTTCCTTATCAGCGCTATTGGGAAGAGCAACTGCAAGCTTCTGTGCTTTTTCCGCACATTTATAGAAATTCTGAGGTCCACCCTCTACAATAAGACGGCAAAGTTCAAGTTGTTTTTTACCAAATTCGGTTTCAAAACGGTTAAGCTCATGCATAACAAAATCTGCAATTTCAACCTCTTCGTTGTGAGTTTCTGCATCTTCAATATATGCTTTCGCTTCTTTTATTGCTTCTCTGCGGAGCTCTTTTTCGTTCTCCGTTGTGTTGGGAAGTGCTTTTGCCTCTTTTAGCTTTTCTTTATAATTTTCTACTTTTTCAACACCGAAAAATTTCTTTGCTTTGAAAATTGCTTCGCAACCCTCAATATATGATGCTTCATCTCTGTTTTCGGAATCTTCATCCTCAACAAGAGTACGGATTCTGATAGCTCGAATCATAGACTTCTGACCTGTTTCGGAAATGTCATACAAGAACCAGGGAAGAACATCTACCGCCGCACCGATTATGGAAATCACCAGAAGTGTATCCATCAATTCATAAAGCACACAGTTTGGATTTTTCTTCTGCTTTGAAAGTGGCAGATTTTCGTCATAATCAATATAAACATCAAGAACCGAATAATCGTTACCGTCAAAGCCTTTTTTCTTGTAAACCCAAGGTATAAAAAGACCTGTAACAGCATTTATGGCACCGCCTGCATAGCTGGAAATGAGGTTAAACGCACCATCAATTCGCTCACCAATAAGATACTGCTGATTATCACGCATATCAGACTCTATTGCGCTATCTATAACGTTATATGTATCAACAAATCTGTCTAAGGTATATACAATAAACAAGCCAATTCCTGCCGCAGGACTCTTATAGAAAAGGAAGTATGATGCAACAAGGAAAATCTGAATAATATTTTTAAATATTTTGATTTTCTTTTTACCGAATTTTTTAATAAAATACGGTGATAACAGCATACCCCAGAAGTTTGCATTATAAGAAATAGTGTTAAGTAAACCGTATGTTGAGCTTTTCATAATATGAGCACGATAAACGAGCCAATTCCATATATCTCCTTTTGCACCTTCAAGGAAGTTATTCCAACCGTCTGCACATTTAATCCAGAAAATCTTGTTCCCCGCAACTGCTCGCATTGAAGAAGCAAAACCCATTTTTGTTATTCTACTCTTGGGAAGAACAAGCCTTTCCTGAGTGCCGAAGTAAGCTAACATAACAAAGACCATTAAAAACGCAACAGGGGTATATGCCCCTCTGTAATAACTCATATTATATTTATCACCGTTTTCACAAAGAAAATCCACCATAAACGGATAATAAACATTATTTATGGAATAACCTGCAGAATAAATAATACTGGTTATTGCCATAATTTTTGTGCGTTCCTGAGTGTTTGGTGTAATAACATGAACCATATTGGTTACGCCTGTTTGCACCCAACTCTGCACCGTACCCTGAATCTGACCTATAAGAAAAAGCATTATGATCATCAAATATTTTGAATACGGCTTGCCACCATCTCTTACATCTTCGTACGGTAACCACAAAGAGATGAGGGTAAAAATCATTGCCGGAATAGCAAGCTTAATATATACCCTATATTTACCATCTTTACTGCGCAAATTATCAATAATCCACGCATTAAGTGGTGTCATTGCATACCCAATCGCTTGACAAATATAGCTCATAACAAGCAGTTGGTTATTATTCATCCCCAAAGTCATTCCCGTAAATTCGTTACCGACACCAAACCCAATTGTCCACCCGACAGACATAAGAAGTGCCATCCAACCAACAGAAAGCATAACAACTTCCTTATATGGTACATATTCACCCGGACGGGGCTGGTTCCAATAAGTTTTAACTTCAAGAACAATTTCTTTTGCTTTTAAAATCAACGACTTTATAAATTCCAAAAAATCACCCTATTTAAATATTGGCGTATCACGTAAAGAGATTTCTTTTTTATTTGTCCTCTCTAATTCAAGTACAACAATTTCATTTTCATCTTTAAGAAGAGTACCGGGAAGGTAAAGTGTAAATTGTGGCCCCTTCTTTAAATATCTGCCCAGATTAAAGCCGTTCACGTAAACAACTGCATTTGTAAATCCACGCATATCAACAAAGGTATCTGACTTTTCCTCTGCCTTGAAATTCGCTTTAAGGAAAAGTGGTGCACCGCTTCTTTTCTTTGAATATTTAATTTGCGGAGCAGTTTCCAAATCCATACAGTAAACAGTCCAGTCAACAATTGCCTGACCGCCAAGGTAAACCTCATCAAGACCCTTGCGGTCATAAATTCTTCTGGCGTAATTCACTCTGCCAAGAGCATAAACAAGAATATCAACCTTGCATTCACCGTTAAATGCAGGAATTTTTACGCTGTAGCTCTCATCGTACAATGCTTTGCCTTTAAGCTCTGCACG
>JAZQMA010000060.1:0-36828 GCA_045543035.1 Acutalibacteraceae bacterium
TATTGATACTGACAACGAGAACGGAGTTGGGATCGAAGAGTGCGAAAGGGTACACCGGGCTGTGGATCCTCTGCTGGACGAGGCTGATCCCATTGATTGCTCCTACTATTTGCAGATATCATCCCCCGGAGTGGAGAGGGATATAACCCTTCCACGTCACGTTGTTGCCTGCATCGGAGAGAGGGTGGAAGCCAGACTCTTTGCTCCCCTTGACGGCAGAAAGGTCGTGACCGGCACGTTGATGGGATTCGTTTCGGATGAAAATGAAGACGGAAACGAAAGCGGAAACGGAAGCGGAAATGATCCGCAGATCGCCCCCCGACCTGTACAGATCGACGCGGCAGGCGAGATCGTTACCTTGCCCTACGAGAGTATTTCAAAAATGAAGGTGCTCTTTGATTTCGGGGCGTAAGACCGCCGCCGGAGTAATTTAAGGAAACCCCAAGCTGACGACGTCAAGCTGACGACGTCAAGTTGACGGCACCAAGCTGACGACGTCAAGTTGACGAAATTAATTGAGCCGATGAATTTGGTTAAAGCCGATGAATTTGGTCAAAGCCGATGAGGTTGGTTAAATCAAGATCAGCGAAGTTGACGAGATCAGCAAAAACGTCCAATTCTCACAAAAAGAAAATAAAAAGCAAACAGCGCAAGGCTGAAAACCGAAAGGAAAAGATCCGATGAATGCAGAATTTTTTGCCGCCCTCGACGAACTTGAAAAAAAGAACGGCATCCCGAAAGCGTATATGATCGAGAAAGTAGAGGCTGCTCTTGTGGCGGCTTACAAAAAAGAATACGGGAACAACACCCTTGTTCGTATACTTATTGATGAAAAAAAGAGAGACGTCCGCGTTTATCAGCAGAAAGAAGTAGTGGCTGAGGTGAGCGATCCTGAGACCCAGATCTCCATCGAAGACGCCAAGGCTATAAACAAACGTATGACCGTAGGCAAGATACTTGAGATCGAGGTAAAGACGAAGAATTTCCGCCGTCTTTCTGCCGGAGCCGCCCGTTCCGTGATCATCCAGGGCATCCGTGAGGCAGAACGCAAGATCGCCCAGGAAGCCTACGAGAGTAAACGTGAAGAGATCATCACCGCCACTGTGTCCAAGATCGACCAGGCAACGGGTGACGTTGTGATAGAGACGGGCAACGGACGCGCACTGCTGAAGGTGAGCGAGCAGATCCCCGGCGAGTCTTTTACTATAGGTCAGAAGATCAAAGTATACATCAGCGAGGTCAACCGCGAGGCTCACGGCTCTCTGGTGACGATCTCCCGTGCTCATTCCGGATTGGTACGCCGTATGTTTGAACTTGAAGTTCCTGAGATCAACGACGGTATCGTTATTATCAAGGGGATCGCCCGTGAGGCAGGTTCCCGCACAAAGATCGCAGTGATGTCCCGTGATGAAACTGTGGATCCTGTGGGCGCTTGTGTGGGTACACGCGGAATGCGTATCAATTCCATACTTTCTGAACTTTCAGACGAGAAAGTGGATATCATTAAATACAGTGAAAAGCCTGAAGAATATATCTCCGCATCCCTGGCTCCCGCCAAGATCATTGACGTGACGATGGTGGCAGAACGATCCGCTCACGTTACCGTGGCGCAGAATCAGCTTTCTCTCGCTATAGGTAAAGAAGGACAGAATGCTCGTCTTGCCGCCAGACTTACCGGTTGCAAGATAGACATAAAGGCAGAATCCGAGGCGAATAACGCTGAGGCATCCGCTGCAGAAGAGGAAGAAGAATAATAAGAATGGCAGCCGCTCAATCAGGACAAAAAAGAAAAAAGATTCCTCAGAGGCAGTGTCTTGGCTGTAACGAGCATAAGCCGAAGCCGGAACTTATCCGGATAGTCAGAACGCCGGATGGGACGATCCGTTTGGATCTGAACGGCAAAATGTCAGGCAGGGGGGCGTACGTCTGCAGAAACGCATCTTGCTTGAAAAAAGTGAGAAAAAACCGGCGTGCAGAGGCGGCTCTGGCGGTTACGATCCCCGACGAGATATGGGATGAAATGGAAAATATGCTGGCGGAATCTATGTGAGCCGGAAGATCTGTAATGAAAAAAGACAACCCTAACGATAACGGAATAACAAATAAAAAAACGAAAACATTGACGCCGGAAGAAGCGAGGAAACGATTCCTTGCCACACTGGGACTTGCCAGACGCGCCGGAAAAGTTGCGTGCGGCACGCAGAACGTGTGCGATGCGCTGAAATGCAGAAAGGTGAGCCTTGTGATCGAAGCGGAAGGAAATTCCGAAAACACCCATAAGCGCTTGAGTGACAGATGCGCCTATTATGAGATCGAACTTGTGAAGGTCTGCGTTACAGCGGACGAGTTGGGCGCGGCGATGGGACGAGGCGGGGCTATATCCGCAGCGGCTGTAACGGATCCGTCTTTGGCGGAGGCGGTAAGGCGAGCGTTGCCCAAGACCTCCGAACCGGATCTATAAAGCACAAACTGAAAACAGGCGACACAGAAGCCCTGAAAACAGAGGTGTGGAAACCAGCGATACAGCTGCACAGTAACACCCGACACAGCAAACAACAAACAGCAAATAGCAAATAGCAAACAGCAAATAGCAGATAGCAACATACAATGAAAGGAAAACTATGAAAGAACTTATTATTTCTCCGCCTAATGAGAAACAAAAACTGTTTTTTGAAAGTCAGAAGCGGTTTATCGGGTATGGTGGGGCGAGAGGTGGCGGAAAGTCCTGGGCACTGAGAACAAAATTCATATTATTAGCTCTTGAATACAGTGGTCTTAAGCTTCTGCTTCTTCGTAAAACCTTGCCCGAGCTTCGTGAAAATCATCTTTTGCCTATGTTGGCGCAATTAAATGGTATTGCTCGCTACAAGCGTGATGAAAGGGCGTTTATTTTCCCCAATGGTTCACGAATCCGTCTTGGTTACTGCGACACGGAAAACGATATTTATCAATATCAGGGTCAGGAATATGATGTGATTGGTGTTGAAGAATGCACCCATTTTACCTTTTCACAGATACAGTTTCTTACCACTTGTAACCGAACAACCCGAGAGGATTTTAAGCCTCGGATGTATTTTACAGGCAATCCCGGTGGAGTTGGTCACAACTGGTTCAAACGGCTTTTTGTTAAAGGAAGATATGAGGAAAACGAAGACCCTGATGACTATATTTTTATTCCAGCAACCATTGATGACAACACCATTCTTATGAAAACAAATCCCGAATATGTTAAGGTTCTTGATGCTCTACCTGAAAAATTGCGTCAGGCTCACCGCTTTGGTAACTGGGATATTTTTGACGGACAGTTTTTCGAGGAATTCAGGGATTTGCCCTCTCATTATAAAGATGGAGAATTCACCCACGTTATTGAACCCTTTGAAATACCTCGGGATTGGGTGCTTTACCGCTCATTTGACTTTGGCTATGCCAAACCATTCTCTTGCGCCTGGTGGGCGGTGGACTATGATGGCAGGCTTTACAGAATACTTGAGCTTTACGGATGCTCTAAAACTCACAACGAGGGTGTTAAATGGCCACCTGAAAAGATATTTTCGGAAATTGCAAGGATTGAACATGAGCACCGATGGTTAAAGGGAAAACAGATTTTAGGAGTTGCCGACCCGTCAATTTGGGATGCTTCACGAGGTGAAGCCATAATTGAGGCGGCAAACAGAAACGGAGTTTATTTCAACAAGGGTGACAACAAGCGTTTGCCCGGTTGGATGCAGGTACATTACCGCCTTTCCTTTGATGAAAAGGGAATACCGATGATGTATGTTTTTAACACTTGCAAGGGTTTTATAAGGACAATGCCTGAATTGACCTTTAGTGTTAGTAATCCCGAGGATTTGGACACAACAGGAGAGGATCATATTGCCGATGAGGTCAGGTATATGTGTATGGCGAGGCCCATAAAGCCGAGGGTTAGGAAAGAAAATCTTATTTTAGGTGATGATCCTTTAGAAATGCGGAATGCGGAGTGCGGAATGCGGAATTATTGATTAAGGAGTGGAAATTTGAAAAAGGAAAAAGTAAAAAAAGAAGAAAAGATAATTGATAACATTGGCAAGGTTGGTGTTGTTGGTTCGGATGAAGTTGAGAAGGCGCTTGATGTGCTTAAGAAATACAAAGAGGGGAAAAGTGTTCTTGAGCAAAGAATTGTTGAGAATGAGCAATGGTTCAGAATGAGGCATTGGGACACTCTGAACGGTAGCAAGGGAAATGAAAATGCTTCTGCCTGGCTTTTTAACTCTATTGCCAACAAGCACGCGGACGCTATGGACAATTTCCCTCAGGTGACTTGCTTACCGCGAGAGGAAAGTGACAGAAGCTCTGCGGAAATTCTTTCACAGATTCTGCCCGTTATATTTGAGCGCAACGGATTTGAGAAAATTTACAGCGATGCCTGGTGGTACAAGCTCAAAGCAGGCACGGCAGTTTACGGCATATTCTGGAACCCCTTGAAAAACAATGGTTTAGGGGATATTGAAATCAAGCAGATTGACATTCTAAATCTTTTCTGGGAGCCGGGTATCAAGGATATTCAGAAAAGCAAGAATATTTTCCACGTGGAGCTGATTGACAATGAAACTCTTGTTGCCATGTATCCTGAATTAAGAGGTAAGCTTGGCAACTCTACAATTGAAATTGCCAAATATGTTTATGACGATAATGTTGATACCAAAGACAAAAGCGCGGTAATTGACCGCTACTATAAGAAAATTCTTAACGGAGTTGAAACTGTTCATTACTGCAAATTCTGCAACGGCGAGCTTCTTTATGCTTCAGAAAATGACCCCGAATACAGTGAGCGCGGTTTTTATGACCACGGTAAATACCCCTTTGTTTTCGATACTCTTTTTGTTGAAGAGGGTACGCCCTGCGGTTTCGGTTACATAGACATTATGAAGGATGCACAAAAGCAGATTGATGTGCTTTCAAATTCCCTTGTGAAGAATGCTGCTATGGCAACAACGCCAAGATATTTCATTAACTCCGCAGGTGCGGTCAATGAAGAGGAATTTGCCGACTGGTCCAACAGCTTTGTTCACGTTTCGGGTAGTAATCTCGGAGAAGACAGTATCAGGGAAATCAAAATATCGGGTATTCCCGAAATATATCTTGGTATTCTCAACTCTAAAATTGACGAGCTGAAAGAAACAAGCGGTAACAGAGATTTCTCCCAGGGCGGTGTTTCAAGCGGTGTTACTGCCGCAAGTGCTATTGCGGCTTTGCAGGAAGCAGGGGGCAAGCTTACTCGTGATATGGTCAAGGGCGGTTACAGAGCATTTTCGGAAATCAACTGTTTAGCAGTTGAGCTTATCCGTCAGTTCTATGATGAGCCCAGATTTTTCCGTATTGTTTCCCCAAACGGTCAGCAGGAATTTGTTTCCTACGATAATTCAGGGATTATTGCAAGAAATCAGGGAACTGCATTCGGTGTTGAAATGGGAATGCGCCAACCTATATTTGATATTAAGGTCAGCGCACAGACTGCAACACCATTTACCAAAATCAGTCAGAATGAATTGGCTTTGCAATTATATAATGCAGGATTTTTTAATCCCGAAATGAGAAGTCAGGCATTGTCGGCACTTTCGATGATGGAGTTTGAGGGGAAAACAAACATTATCAATAAAATAGCAGGGAATGCTTTGTAAATGCAAAATGCAATGTAGGGTACGCATTTATGCGTACCGCCGGATTAAGATTTATTTGCGGAACGGATAAATCCGTTCCCTACGTTGAGAAAGGAATAAATATGAAAGAATTAAAAATTATTGATATTCAGTTGTTTGCAGAAGGGGATGGAGAAGGCGGAAACGAAATGCAGAATGCAGAGTGCAAAGTGCAAAGTGATGATGAAGTGCAGAATGCAGAATGCAAAATGCAGAATGAAGGGGCAGAGCCGATTATAAATTCAAGTGGAGAAACGAATGAAGAGGTTGAATCTGATGTTCTTAATGACGAGGCGGGTATTGAAGATGATGAGGTTGTTACAGAAGATACAGAAGAGGAAGAATTCATTCGTGAAAGGGAAGAGCGTTTGAGAAATCGTATTTCGGGTTGGCTTAAAGAGAGCGGAGAGATTAAAGAGCTTTATCCCGATTTTGATTTGAGAAAGGAGCTTCGTTCATCCGGGCTTTTCTCCCGTCTTGTGCTTTCAGGTGCACCCTTGCAGGCAGCTTATGAAATTGTTCACAAGGACGAAATACTTTCGGGGGCTATGGCTTACACTGCAGATAAGGTCCGCGAGCAGGTAGTGAAAAATATTGAGACCAAGGGCAGACGTCCCCTTGAAAACGGTATTTCCTCCGAAAGCGCAGTTATGACTGCAATTGATGTTAATGCTTTAACGGCAAAGGACATCCATAAAATACTCAAGCAGGTTGAGAACGGTGCGAGTATTAAATTCTGAAAAATGCGTTCTCAGAAAGGAAGATTAAATGAAAGAACTTAAAATTAATATTCAGCTTTTTGCGGCAGGTGATGTTGTGAACTCTACAACAAGCGAAAATCTTTCCGCAGAAATGAAAACCTTTTATGACAAAACTCTTATTACTCTCGCTTCACCTTATCTTGTTCATGACCAGTTCGGTCAGAAGCGCGATATTCCAAAAAACGGCGGTAAGATAATTGAATTCAGAAAATTCTCTTCTCTTCCCAAGGCACTCACTCCTCTTACAGAGGGCGTTACTCCCACAGGTAACAAGCTTAATGTTTCTGCAGTAAGCGCAACTGTTGAACAGTATGGCGATTACATTGAGCAGACTGATATGCTCGAGCTTACTGCAGTTGACAACACCATTGTTGAGGCAACAAAACAGCTTGCATCTCAGGCAGGTCTTACAATGGATACAATTGTCCGTAACGAAATTGTTGGCGGTACTAACGTGCTTTACTGCCCCAAGGTTCAGAACGGTGTTGAAACCGAGGTTACATCAAGAAGTGCTATTGACAATACATCTCTTCTTCGCGTTAAGGACGTTTTCAAGGCGGCAGCAGAGCTTAAAGCTATGAACGCTCCCAAAATTGACGGCTATTATGTTGGCATTATTCACCCTTATGTTGCTTATGACCTTATGCAGGAAGCAGGTAATCAGTGGATGGAAGTGCAGAAATATGCAACTCCTGAAAATATGCTCAACGGTGAAATCGGTTGCCTTGGCGGTGTTCGTTTCGTTGAAAGCACAGAGGCAAAAATCTGGAAGGACGGCGATTCTCCCGCAGTATTTGCAACCCTTATTATCGGTGCAGATGCTTATGGTGTTACAAGCGTTACCGGTGGCGGTGTTGAACACATTGTTAAACAGAAGGGCTACGGTAACGACCCTCTTAACCAGCGTTCCTCTATCGGTTGGAAAGGTCTTAAAACCGCAAAAAGACTTGTTGAGGAATACCTTGTGAGAATTGAAAGCGGTAGTACATTTAGCGGAACTGCGGAAGAAAACTGATTTTTAAGCTACCAGTCGCCAGCTACCAGCTGCCAGTTTTTAAAACAACAATAATAATGTTCTGAATTCTAAATTCCTATATTTATATCTAAATAAAATCAGAAAAATAAAGCTGCCGTCATAATTCTGGCAACTGGCGACTGGTGACTGGCAGCTATATTTACGAAAGGAAATATATTATGGCTAATAAGAAAATTGACAATAAGAAAAACGAAGAGCTTGTGAGCGTTTTTATTCCCAAGCAGAGTAGAAATGACACAGAAAGATTTGTTGCGGTGAACGGTGAGAGAATTCTCGTTCAGACAGGTAAGACAGTTGAAGTGCCCAAACGCTTTGCAGAAGTTATTAAAAACAGTGAGGCGATGGCAGCGGTTTCTGCAGCGTATATTGATGCGAATATTTCAATTTAGTCACCAGTTGCCAGCTGCCAGCTACCAGAATTGATAAAACAACTTTATTATTCTAAATTTACTTATTTATAAAGTTTAATAAAAACAGAACAATAAAGTTTTTATTATAAAAACTGGTGACTGGCGACTGGAGGCTGGCAGCTTTGCTACAGAATGGAGGTATATATGACACTTGCAGATGTTATTGAAAACTTTGACAGTGAGCGCACTAACAATGTTTCAATTCTTACTAAAAAACGCTGGATTTCACAGCTTGATTTGAAAATTTGGGGCGAGATTTTAAAGCCTCGCGGAGATAAAGAATATATTGGTTACGGCAAGGAAATTCCTCTTGATGCAGTTGTTAAAGCTCCTGAGGAATATGCCGAGATTTACAGTCTTTATATGAATATGAAGCTTGATTATATGAACGGAGAAATTGGTCGCTATAACAATTCTGCTATGCTTTTTAACCGAATGTATAAAGAAATGCACGATTTCATTAATCGTCAGGGAAAAATTCCTGTTAATACTGATTTGAAGGTAGGGGATTACGATGTATAACCCTGCTATTTATGAAATGGAGAAAACTCAGGAGCTGATTTCTTCCTTTGGCGGTTATAACTGCAACCCTGTTATTCCCGATAACTGCTTTCAGGATGAACAAAATATGGGCGGTGGTGAATATCCCTTGCTTTCCCCACGGAATAAGAGAGCATTTTTTGATGTGTATAGTTCAAGGCTTCACGGACTTTTTGCAAAGTCAAAGATTATGTATATTAATCACGGTCAGCTTTACTATGGCGGTGAGGTAGTTGAAGGACCTCGTTTCCCCGATATTGAGGGCGAAAGACAGTTTGTTTCGATGGGAGCAAAAGTGCTTATCTTTCCTGACAAAATGTATATAAACACTGCAGATTTAAGCGATTATGGTCCGCTTGAAGCGAGGTTTTTTACCGAAGAGGGAACGAATGTTACCTGCTCACTTGCTAAAGGGGATGGTGATTTGTATGAAAACTATATTGTTTCTTCTGTTGAGCCTGAAGAGGTGAAAAATGGAGACTTATGGCTTGATACCTCGGTTACACCAAATGAGCTTAAGCAATATTCAGAAAGTCTCGGTATGTGGATGCCAATGGCAGAAACTTATGTGAGAATTTCTTGCGGTGGTATTGGCAAACAATTTGAAATCTATGACGGAGTTACTCTTTCAGGTTTTCAAAATGAAGCTTTGAATGGCTCTCATATTATTCGTGACAAGGGCGATGATTTTATTACAATTACGGGTATTATTCCCAACACCATAAACCAGACTGCTCCCATCAGGGTTGAGAGAATGCTACCTGAAATGGATTTCGTTGTTGAAAGCGGTAACAGAATATGGGGCTGCAATTCAGAGAAAAACGAAATCTATGCCTCCAAATTAGGTGACCCGAAAAACTTTGAGAGTTACCTCGGAATTTCAACAGACAGCTATGCCGTAACTGTTGGCACAGATGGTGAGTTTACAGGTGCAATTTCTTTCAGAGGTTACATTATTTTCTTTAAAGAGCATTGCATACATAAAATTTACGGACAAAATCCTCCCTATACTGTCAATACCTCATATATAAGAGGCGTGCAGAAAGGGTCACATAAATCGATTCAGATTGTTAACGAAACCCTTTATTATAAAAGCCCTAATGGGATTTGTGCTTTTGAGGGCGGTGTGCCTGTTGATATTTCAGAAGATTTGGGCGGTGCTTATTATACCGATGCGGTTGCAGGTGTTCTCGGCAATAAATATTACATTTGTATGAGTGATAAAAACGGCAAAAGAGTGCTTTTTAACTACGATGAAAGCCGTAATATATGGCACAAGGAAGATAATATTGATATTAAAGAATTTGCTAATCATAACGGGAATTTATACTTTATTATTGATAGCGGTGCCGGCAACATAAAACTGATGGGAGTTATAGATGGTGAAAATGTTTACGGTAATTTCTCGGGTGAGCTTTCAGGTTGGATTCCTGAAAATGATTTTTATTGGAGTTGTGAAACAGGTCTTTGGGGGCTTGATATACCTGAAAATAAATATTATTCAGGGATTGTTTTTCGGATATATGGGGAAAAAAAGGCAAGGGTAAAGGTTGAATTTCAAATAAATTCCGATGGCGTGTGGAAAGAGCAGATGACTGTAATACCCGATAAGGTTGGTTCCTTTACCTTGCCTTTTTCAATACCCAGATGCGACCATCTGAAAATAAGAATAAGCGGTAAGGGTAAAGTGAAAATATTGGGGATTTCCCGAAAAACAGAGGTTGGGAGTGAGCTGAATGTACGACCTTAATTTATCAGTCCCGAATTTAACCTCTCCCAAATATTCAAATGATAACAGATTTCTGCTTCTTAAAAACTATTTATATGAGCTTAATGAAACTCTTTCCTTTGCTCTTGGGGACAGACCGGAAACGGAAATTCAAAATATAAAAAAAGAAATTGAAACCGAAAAAAACGAAGAAAAGCAAAATATAATCCGTCTGAAAAATGAAAGTAAAAAGCGTTTTGAGGAATTGAAAAATCAGATTATCAGAACTGCAGAAGAAATTGAAATGGATTATTCCACTGCCATTTCAAAAACCGAAAAAGAGCTTCTTCAGAAGGCAATCGGTGAATTTGCCACCAAAACTGAGGTTGGTGAATATAAAAATCAGGTTGATACAGAGCTTTTGCAGACTGCGGAAGGTATAAGCGCAAACGCAAAAACTATGGAAGAGATTTCTACTGACCTTGAAAATTATAAAAAAAGTAACAATGCACAGTTAACAATTCAGGCTGAAGAAATTCTTTCTCAGGTTGAAAATATCTATTCTGCCAAAACGGATTTGGGAGATTTGGAAGAAAGGGTTTCTTCTCAGATTTCTCAGACTGCAGAGGGAATAACAGAAACCTTTTCGGAAAGCCTTACTTCCTTGGGCGAGGATTTGAGCTCTGTTGGTGGCGAGGTCAAAGAGCTTGTTTCTTCCCTTGATGTTTATATTCGTAGAGGCGAGCTTGAAGAAGGGATTTATGGAATTGAAATCGGCAGAAGCGACAGCAATATAAAGGCGAGATTTACCAATGACCGCCTTTCCTTTTATCAGGGTCTTTCCGAGGTAGCATATATTTCGGGCAGTAATCTCTATATAACAAGAGCAGAAATTCTTGACTACCTTAAAATCGGTAATTCAACTGACGGTTATTTTACATTTGATGTTTCTCATAACGGCTTGGAGGTGATGTGGTCCGTTGGCAATTAATATATATGGCTCATGCTCGGGTTCATCGGGCAGCAAATATGATATATGGCTTAATGTAAAGCAGAATTCTCAAAGTATTGAGGACAACAAGAGTAATGTTACAGTAAAGCTTTTTCTTAAGAGGAATGACGGCTATTCCGCTTCTGCATATAACCTGACAGAAAGCTCCAACTCGGTTGTTCTTAAGGTTGGCGGTAAAGAAAAGGTCAACAAGAATTTAACTATTGATACGAGAAACAATGTTACTGTTACGCTCGCAACCTGGACGGGTGATGTTGTCCACACCGATGACGGTTCACTTTCCCTTGCGGTAAGCGGTAGCTTTACTATGGGCGGAACAAGTCTTTCAGGTGGCTCGGCAAGTGGTAATTTTGACTGCACTGATATTCCCAGAGCATCAACCTTAACGCTTTCAAAATCAAGCATTAATCCTCTTGAAAGTGTCGGAGCAACGGTAACCTCAGCTTCATCGGCTTTCAGTCACAAAATAAAATGGTCCTTGGGGGCTTCTTCTGTTACTCACAGCCTTTCGGCAGGAGTTACAAAGGATGCTTTTACGGTGCCTCTTTCCTGGGCAGAGGAAATCACAAATGCTAAAAGCGGAAATATTTCTGTTGCAATTGCCACATATAAAGGCTCAAAAAGGATTGGTTCAAAAAGCTATTCCTTGAAACTGATTATTCCTGCAACAGAAGAGTTTTTACCCGAATTCAATCTTATAACAGAGAGAATTGATAATTCTGTTCCTGCTGATTTCGGGGAATATGTTAAGGGTAAAAGTCAGATAAAGCTGAATATTGAAAATCTCAAACTGAAGCAAGGAGCAAAGGTTTCTACATATACTGCAAAGGTTGACACTTCTTCCAAAACCATGCTTCCTGCTACCTTTGATTTGACAAAATCAGGTGAAATAGCGGTAAGCGTTACGGTTAAAGACAGCAGAGGTTTTTCTGTAACCAAAAGCTCAAAAATTAATGTTCTGGGTTATTCCGCACCAACAGTTTCTGTTAACAGCCTTTACCGTTGCGATGAAAACGGCAATAAAAACACCTCAGGCACATACCTTTTCTGTGATTTGAAGGTTAAATACAGTTCGTTGAATGATAAGAATATTTATGCGGTTTCTTATAAATATAAAAAATCAGATGGGGATGCTTTTTCGGGCGAAACTCTGATAAGCGAAAATATTTCTGTTCTTGGTAATGGTGAATTTCTCAATAGCAGTTCATACATTCTTGCTTTTAAAATTACTGACAGCATCACAAAAGAAAATGAATTTATTGAGGTTCTTGTCCCCAGCGCAGATATTCCCTTTAACATCAGAAGAGGGGGTAAAGGTGCTTCCTTCGGTTGCTATGCGGAAAGAGATAACGAACTGACTGTTGCTTGGGATTTGAATGTTAAAGGGAATATGTTTTATGAAAATACCGCTGTTGAGCTGAGCTCTTTTGCAAGCGAGAAGAGAGGTCTTGCAAGATATTTTCCCTGTATGGAAATTGTGGCTTTCAGGTTGCGCATTACTGCATCACAGACCATAACTTCAGGAACCAATCATATTATTGCAACCTTTACAG
Organism: Acutalibacteraceae bacterium; assembly: GCA_045543035.1. GTDB lineage: Bacteria > Bacillota > Clostridia > Oscillospirales > Acutalibacteraceae > DTU089. The sequence continues at coordinate 12,699 of JAZQMA010000060.1, forward strand.
ACAAAGCACCCACCCTGGTAACACCTGTAAATGTAATAGTTAATAACGGTGTCAGCAATAAATGCACAGGTTATATAAAATCCGATACAGGTGATATAGTTATAAATTCTCAGAGTGATATTAAAAAAGATGATTATATTTATGTGAGTGGGTTCTTTTTTGCGTATAGAGATTGAGTGAGGAATGCGATGTAGGGTACGCATTCATGCGTACCGACACCACCGGATTGCGCATAGTTTTACGGAACGGATAAATCCGTACCCTACATTTAATTAGAAAGGAGTGAATATATGGCATATAAAACAATTCAATACGGCTCTTCGGGAGAAGAGGTTAAAAAATTGCAGACAGAGCTGAATAAATATGGCTATAAGCTTGATGTTGATGGTCAGTTCGGCTCAAAAACACAATCTGCGGTTAAGGATTATCAGAAAAAGAATAATCTTTCCGTGGATGGTATTGTCGGGAAAAATACATGGGGCAGTCTTACTGCAAACAGTAAAACTGCCTCAACTTCTAAACCAAAACAAAATAAAAGTAAAACAAGTAAAAATACAAAAAAACAGACCAATAGACCTACATATAAAAAAAGTGATACTGTTAAAAAGGCGGAGAAGAAGCTCAGCAATTGGGAGAAAAATTCTCCCGGAGAATATGACAGTAAATATTCAGAGCAGATTGAGGGAATTTTAAATGACATTCTCAACAGAGAAAAATTCAGCTATAACCTTAATGCAGACCCTCTTTATGAGCAGTATCGCGAGCTTTATACTCAAAACGGTAAAAAGGCTATGATGGATACAGTAGGAGAAGCTACTGCTTTAACGGGTGGTTATTCTAACTCTTATGCAGTGACAGCAGGAAGTCAGGCATACCACGAATATCTTAATGAGCTTAACGAGGTTGCACTTGATTTAAGAGACAGAGCTTATGAGCAGTATGGAGATGAGGGTGAAAAGCTTTTTGAAGACATCACACTTCTTCGTTCTCTTGACGGAGATGATTATGATAAATATCTTAACGAGCTTGAGAGGTATTATAAAGACGGAGAATATCTTCTTGAAAGGCTTACTGCTATGTCTGATGCGGAATATAAGCAATTTCTCCAGACGGTTGATGCCTGGGAAAATGACAGGGATTATGCTTTCAAGGAAAAAACAGATGCTCTTGACAGAGAAGAATTTGAAAAGGAAATGGCGTTTAAAAAAGCAGAGGCAGAGCGCGACCAGGCAAATGCCGACAGGGATTATCAGCTTTCTCTTCAGAAGCTTTATGCATCTAAAAGCTCAAGCAGTTCCACCAAGAAGAAAACAACAACTCCTATAAGCTACCCTGAAAGTTATAAGGCGTTCTGCGCAGCAACAGGCTATTCCGGTATTATGACTGAAACTGAATATGCTGCTCATACAAATGTTAAGAAAAAATACGGTACTTATAAAAAATATCTTCAGGCAATGTATAAGAAATATAAATAAGGAGGGGTGAAATGAAGGTTAAAGTAACTGAAAAAAATGTTATGATTACGGAAATCAGCGAGGTTTATGAAGGTGAATTTGGTATTAACAGATGTGATTTTACCTTGCCGAAAAGCTTCCAAGGACTTTCAGTAACCGCAATTTTCAATGGTATTCCCGTTCCTTTGACTGATGGGAAATGCATTATACCCTGTCTGAAAAACGGTAACTGCATTTTAGGTGTTTACGCCTATCGTAAAAACGGTGAAGAAACTGAGCTTATGTATTCTCCGAAACCCACAATGTTCTTTGTTGGTAAGGGCTCGTTTTGCAGAGAAATTGATGAAGAAATTATTCCTGAGGTTTTCACTTATGAAACCTATTGTCAGATGCTTCAGGGCTATTGGAGAGAGATTTTAAATTCGAACACCCTTCCCGAATATACAGAAAATGCTACAGAGTATCAGTATTATTCTGCAAAAGCACTTAATGAGATTTATTGCAGACTGCAAGGTGACCTGAATGAAGTTTCTGAATTGGTTGGGGGTACTGAATAATGGCAAATCTGAAAGAGTTGAAAACACGGATTGAAAATGTGAATGAAAAAGGAAAAGCATTTTTGGGAGAGTTGCATTGCATTGAACTTGATGAAACAGCAACAACCTATGATATTGTTAACTGTATTTCTAATATTCCGCCTTTGCAGTATGCAAAAAACTTGTCGAATTTTATGAGAATAGCTCAAATTCCTGAAAATACGGAATATACATTATATTTACCAAAATGCGAAAATCTTGAAGAATTTATGTTTAACGTAAAAAATATCAAAAAAATCAGATTTACGGCACTTAATGAATATGGTGGAATATTTTTAAAAAAATGCTTTTTGAGTTGTCCAAACCTAGAAGAGATTTGCTTTGACCTTGGGGTTGAGGACGGCTTTGAATATGCTTACGTGCTTTGCGACAGCTTCAATGGATTTGTTTCTAATTGCGGTAAATTAAAAAGAGTTGAAGCTGTTTTTGATGTGTATGATGTTGCGGAAGATAGTATATCTCTTATTGGTTGCAAAGAGCTTGAAGAAATTCTTTTTGCTGAGTATTCAATAGCCAAGAATTTAAGTGTTAAGGATAGTCCGAAGCTTTCCGCAAAAAGCGTAGAAAGTATTGTTGAAGGTCTTGTAGACGCGGAAGAACCCAGAACACTTACTTTAAATAGCGCAATTACTTTAAGTGACGAACAAAAAGCAAGGATAAACAGCAGGGGTTGGTCTTTGGTTTTTTATGAAAAATGAAAAGGAGAAGGTTTATGATAACAGAAAAGCAGACGGTTTTAAAAGCTGAAGAAGGAATGATGCTTACCAATGGCGAAACTTTTGGTAAAGTTGTTTATATCGGCAAAAACGATAACGAGAATAATTGGCAGGAAATAACCGTTGAAGAGGCAGAAGAGTTGCAGAAGTTGAAAGAGAGTGAAGAAAGTGTTTGAAAAACTTATCCTAATCGGTTCTGCTCTGACTGCTTTAAGCGTAATTATTGCAACAATGAGGAAGCTTTATAAGTTTATTCGTAAATGGGAAAAATGGGTTGAGGAGCAGAGCGAACACGCTCTTGACAATTACTTGTCTATTAAAAGGCTTACTATTATGTCACAAGAAATGCCACTTTCGGAACGTATTGCTGCAGGAGAGAAATATATTAAATATGGCGGAAACGGTGAGGTTAAGCATAAATATGAGGAGCTTTTAACGTTTCTGCCAAGCGAAAATAAAGTGAGGGAGTAGATAATATGAAAATTAATTTGAAAGCAAGATTGAAAAATAAAATGTTTGTTTTGTCCGCATCAGCGCTTATTGTTTCCTTTATTTATCAGATGCTCAGCGCTTTTGATATTGTGCCGAAAATAACAGAAAACGAAATTACAGGCTTAATCACAATGGCGGTTAATATTCTGGCGTTTCTCGGTGTGCTTGTTGATCCCACAACTGAGGGTGTTAACGATAGCGAAAGAGCTATGACCTATTGCACCGATTGTGATGTAAGAAAAAATGAAGAGGTGCTTAAATGAGTAAAAAAATTTATATTTCGCCAAGTAATCAGGTAGGGAATGTTTATGCCACAGGCAAAACAAACGAAAAAGAGCAATGCCATAAAATTGCAAAATATTGTGTCAGTTATCTTAAAAAGAAAGGTTTTTCGGTAAAGTGTACATATAACGATGATATGTATGAAAGAGTAAGGGAAAGCAATTCCTTCGGAGCAGATTTGCATATTGCAATTCATACCAATGCAACAGCTAAGCATAACGTAACAGGCGGTACACAAATCCTTCTTTATAATTTAAGTGGTGAAAGGAAAAAGGTTGGTCAGGCAGTGTTTGACCGCCTCGCACCCATAACTCCCGGTAAAAGTGCAGAAAGGCTTATTGAAAAGCCTGATTTCTATGAAATTAACTCTGCAAAGGGTATAACAGTTTATTGTGAGTGTGAATTCCACGATACCAAAGAGGGTTCGGATTTCATAAGAAAAAACACAAAGAAAATTGGTGAGGCAATTGCAAAGGGTATCTGCGATTATTACAATGTTGGAGACGGTCAAGACCTTCCCGCAGAAAAAGAAAACAACGCTTCATCCAAAGACGAAACGTTGTATAGTGTTCAGGTTGGTGCTTTTAAAAATAAAAAGAATGCACAAAGTTATATTGAAAAACTGAAAAAATCAGGCTTTGACGGGGTTGTTGTTAAGAAAAATTAAATGCCTGATGCTCTCTGAAGAATTATGTTTGCATCTTCAAGGTCGAAATAACCGTTCTGGTTAAGGTCACCTAAAAGCATCATTTCATCAGTTGTGCCAACTTCCATTGCAGATGCAAGTCTTAAAGCCTTTCTTGCATCAAGAGTTGTAACAGAGCCGTCACCATCAATATCACCGAAAGAGTTTATTGTTCTGTCAAGCTCAATAATATATACAGGTGCATTATTTCTTATACTGTAATCAACGCCTGCAGAACCTAAATGGCAGTTGATTTTAACTGTATGGGTGCTCTGAGTGCTGTTTGTTTCACGGAATGCGAAAGCATTTTTACCGATTGAAACAATGTTTTCGGGAATTGTGACTTCTGTTAAAAGAACGCAGTTCTCGAAAGCATAAGCACCGATAACAAGCTCACCTGTGCCGAATGTAATGGTTTCAATTGCCTTGCAGTTGCTGAATGCGCTCAAACCGATGGTTTTTAAGCTGTCAGGGAAAACAGGTGAGGGGAGTGCTTCGCAGTTTGCAAAGGCATAGTCACCGATTGTTTCAAGAGTGGGCGAGAGCTTTAAATAATTAATTTTCTTTGCGTTCCAGAAAGCGCGGGTGCCGATACTCTTTAAAGCAGTACCGCAACTTACCCATTCAAGCTTTGAACAACCGGAAAAAGCCATTTCTCCGAGAGTTTCGGTATTGCGAAGATTAAGGCTTGTAAGCTCAGCGCATCCGTAAAAAGCACTTTTACCGATAGCTTTAACACCAACACCGATTGCAACTGAATAAAGCTTTTTACAGTTGTAAAAGGCATAAGCACCGATTTCTTCAACAGTTTCAGGTATGCTTACATATCTTATTGAATTTTTCTGGCGGAAGCCTGTTATTGAAACAACAGTAAGTCCGTCAATAGTTGAGGGGATAACAACATCCTCTGCATAAAAATCATTGTAGCCTGTAATCTTGCAGGTTCCGTCACCATTATCGGTGTAAACAAAGCCGTTGTAATTTAAGGCGGTTGCAAGGGGGATGGATGATATTATTAAAAATAGTGCGAGAGTGAGAGATAAGATTTTTTTCATATTATTCTCCTATGTGTAAATGCAAAATGCAAAGTGCAAAATGCAAAATGAAGGGGAAGCTTCGCTTCCAAACATTGATAAATGCGTCGCAGACCCGACACTTTGCGCTTTGCGTTTTACACTTTGCGCTTAATTATTATACACCATTTCCCCACTTTTGTATATACTAAAATGTATATTTTTCTTTAATTAACTGCATATTCGCAAAAATATACATCGAAAACTGTATATTATGAATTAATTTTCAAAAATTTGTTGCAATTTCCATTTAATAGTTGTATAATTCACTCACAAACGGAAGAGATGCTATGAAAAAATCTTCCGAAAATATTAATTTGTGAGGTTTTTAAAATGAAAAAGTTTTTAAAAGTTGCTTCCATAGTTCTTGTTATTGCTATGATTGCTTGCTTTGCAGCTTGCGGCGGTAATGGCGATGCTGACACAACAACCGCTGATACTACAGAAGCTCCCAAGGCTGTTCTTACAATGGCTACAAATGCTGCATTCCCTCCCTATGAATACAAAGAGGGCGATGATTATGCCGGTATCGATATCGAAATCGCACAGGCTATTGCTGACAAGCTTGATATGACTCTTGAAATCAAGGACGTTGAGTTCGGTTCAATCATCGGTGGCGTTCAGTCAGGTAAGTTCGATATGGGTATTGCAGGTATGACAGTTACTGATGAAAGACTTGAAAGCGTTAATTTCTCAACATCTTACGCAACAGGTATTCAGGTTGTTATCGTAGCAGAGGGCTCAGACATCAAGTCTCTTGATGACCTCAAGGGTGACGGCTCAATGAAGTTCGGCGTTCAGCAGGATACAACAGGTGATATCTACGCTTCCGATACAGCAGAAAATGGCGGATATGGTGAGGATAATGTTATCCGTTACAAGACCGGTGCAGACGCAGTTCAAGCTCTTAAAGCAGGTAAGGTTCAGGCAGTTATTATTGACAACGAACCCGCAAAAGCTTTTGTAGCAGCTAACGAAGGTCTTACAATTCTTGATGGTGAGTGGACAAAGGAAGATTATGCAATTGCTATTGCTAAAGAAAATACAGAACTTCTCACTAAGGTTAACAATGCCCTTGATGAGCTTGAGAAAGAGGGCAAGCTTGCAGAAATTATCAATAAGTATATCCCTGCAGAATAAGTTTATTTAAACAATCTGGTACGAGGGCGGTAATCCGTCCTCGTATTTTGTGGTATTTAGGAGTGGGTTTTTTGAAATCTATAGAATCATGGTTTCTTGAAATGAAGGATGTTTTCATTCTTTGTTTTGTAGATGATAACCGATGGGAATGGCTCGTAGAGGGCTTCATCAACTCAATAATAATCACAGTACTTGCTATAGTTATTGGTCTGTTTTTCGGTATTGTGCTCGCGGCTATACGCTCTTCCTATGACAAAAACGAGGAATCACTCAAGCTTAGGGGTGGTGCAGGATTTGTGCTTCTTAAGTCTTTGAATGGTATTGCAAAGATATATATTACTGTTATACGCGGCATTCCTGTAGTTGTTCAGCTTATGCTATGGTATTTTGTAATTCTTGTTTCTCAGGATAACGATATTCTTGTTGCAATAGTTGCATTCGGTTTCAACTCTGCTGCCTATGTAGCAGAAATTTTCAGGGGCGGCATTATGTCAATTGATAACGGTCAGTTTGAAGCAGGCAGAAGCCTCGGCTTTAACTATGTGCAGACTATGATATATATTGTTCTTCCGCAGACAATAAAAGCAACTCTTCCAACACTTCTTAATGAGATTATTGCGTTGCTTAAGGAAACATCTGTTGCAGGTTATGTAGGTATTATGGACCTTACAAAGGCAGGCGACCTTATCAGAGGACGAACCTTTGAAGCATTTATGCCACTTATAGCGGTTGCAATTATTTATCTTGTAACGGTTATTGTACTTACCAAGGTGTTCAGTATAATCGAGAGGAGGTTGAGGAAGAGTGAGCGATAATGCATTCATTAAAGTAACCGACCTTAAGAAGCACTATAACGGTGGTGAAGTCAAAGCTCTCGATGGTGTTAACTGCGAGATTAATAAAGGCGAGGTCGTTGTTATAATCGGACCTTCAGGTAGCGGTAAAAGTACATTTTTGCGCTCCCTGAACCTTCTTGAAATTCCCACCAATGGTGAAATTATCTTCAACGGAACAGATATTACTGCTCCCAAAACAAATATTAATAAGCATCGACAGAAAATGGGTATGGTTTTCCAGCATTTCAACCTTTTCCCAAATATGACTGTTCTTAAAAATATGACAAGCGCTCCTGTTACAATTCTTAAAAAGAGCAAGGAAGAGGCTGAGAAAAAAGCTCTTGAGCTTCTCGACAGAGTTGGTCTTAAGGACAGGGCTGATGCTTACCCCAGCCAGCTTTCAGGCGGTCAGAAGCAGAGAGTTGCAATTGTCCGCGCTCTTTGTATGGAACCTGATGTGATGCTCTTTGACGAGCCAACATCCGCTCTTGACCCTGAAATGGTAGGCGAGGTTCTTGATGTTATGAAGGAGCTTGCTTCAGAGGGAATGACAATGGTTGTTGTTACTCACGAAATGGGCTTTGCAAGAGAGGTTGCAACCCGAGTAATCTTTATGGATGAGGGTATCATTCAGGAAGACGGCACACCCGAAGAAATTTTCGACAATCCCAAATGCGAAAGACTTAAGAGCTTTTTGGGTAAAATTCTTTGATTTGTGAAATTGTAGTTGACAGAATACTTTTGTTTGTGAAATTATAATTGACAAATTAAATTGTTTTGAATATAATATAAATGAACAAAGGAGCTATCCCGGTGACGGTTAGCCCCGAAAAAATAGGAAAAAATAATCGCCTACTTTAGCGGAGTGGGGCGGTTATTTTTTTAATGCTAAAACGAGTGCTAATATAAGTACAATTGTAATTATGGTTGCATATTCCATCAGCATCACCCCCTCATATCAGAGAGGGCAAATACCCTCCCATAAATGAAAGGGCTAACCGCCTACCGTATAGGATAACTCCTAAGGGAACAAAAGTTCCGTATATCATTGTAACATTTTTTGAGTTTTTGTCAACTGATATCTTTTTATAATTGCCGACCGCAGGTCCCGACACTCCTAACTTCTCATTCCACACTCCTCACTTTGCCAATAGGCAACTTGCACAACAAACTCCATCTTATTTTGATATTTATTACTAGTGTTAAAATTGCATAATTGGTTGAAAAATAAAACTAATTGTGTTATACTTTCTCTATTAGTAGTGTGATAAAGTATGTTCTTATGCTTTATTGCAAAATCTACGGAGGTGTATCTTTTGGCAGACGAAAAAACAACTGTTGTTGAAACGCCGGAAATAGACTCTGCTTCTCGTGAGTATGTCTATGAAAACAGAAGATATGTTGGTATGAAGGAAACAATCTGGTATGTTGTTTACGATATGTGCCAGAGCTTTAATATCGACTCTTTTAACGACCGTTTCATCACAAGTATTCTTCAAATTGACCTTGACTACCAGACAATCGTTAGCGTTTTCAACGGTTTCTGGGATGTTATCAACGATATTTTCACAGCGGCAATCGTTGAAAAAACCCGTACCCGTTGGGGTAAATTCAAACCTTATCTTGTTGGTTTGGGTATTCCCGGTACATTAGGTACTTGTTTCTATTGGCTTCTTCCCATGTTCTTCAAGGGAAAAGGCGCAAGAGATATGACAAAGTTCCTTACATATTTCATTCTTGCCATTGTCCGTGAAGGTGCAGGTACATTCCGTGCAATTGCAAAAACAGGTATGCTGGCAACCATAACGCCGCATCCCGTTGACCGTACCCGACTGATTACGGTTGCCGAGTTCTTCTCGGGTCTTCTGGGTGAAAAGCTTCCTCAGCAGATTTTAACCGTTCTTATCGACCTTATCGGTAACAAGGTTATTAACCTTTCATATACCTCAACCTTTATGTTTATGGGTAACTTTACCGCAATCGTAAGTGGTGTTGCATCCCTTATCTTCTGCGTTATGACCCGTGAGCGTGTTCTTCAGTCAGTTGAAACTCCCAGTATTATGCAAAGCTTGAAATCAGTTGTTAACAACAAGCCTATCTTGTTGCTTACTCTTTCAGAAACTCTTTCAAACTTCAGCGTTGGCGGTAGCATCAACGACTACTACATTGACGTTCTTAACTTCGCATCAATGACAATGGTTGCAGGTATTCCCGGTGCTATTATCAACCCCTTCTCATTCTCTCTTGTTCCTTGGTTCAGAAGAAAGTTCTCAACAAAAGCTCTCTATCTCCTTGGTACAAAGAGCCAGCCGTTGCTTGATATTCCTGTATTCCTTATCGGTATGATAGGCGGTAAGCACAACGGTATTTATAAGAAGGTATTGCCTATGTTCTTCGTTATGGCAATCAAGGAAGCCATTTATATGGTATTCTGGGGTGTTCGTAGAGTTATTCCCAGTGAAATGTATAACGAATCTATGGACTACTGTGAATGGAAGAACGGTTATCGTACAGAGGCTATGACCTCTGTTGCCCGTGACCTTACAAAGAAACTTGCTAGTATCGCAAACTCTGCTCTTTCCCTCCAGCTTAAGAAGCTTATCGGTTACGATATTTCTTCTTACACAAGAGGCGAAGCTCAGACAGATAACACCAAGTTCGGTCTTTTCGCAATGGCAACTATTATCCCCACAGTTACAGGTCTTCTTGGTATTGTTCCCATTCTCTTCTATGACCTTAGTGGTGAAAAGAGAGAGCGTATGTACGCTGAACTTCTTGCTCGTCGTGAAGAAGATGCAAAGATTGCAATGTCAGGTGATAAAGAAGCTATTGAAAAACTTGCTAAAGAGCAGTTATCAGTTGGTTCACAGAATAAAGAACTTTAATAAAAATATTTTGGGCACACTTCTTTACGGAGTGTGCCTTAATTAAATGAAAAGGAGTTTATATGGCAAAATCAAGTTATTTAAGTAATTCAGCGAAACTGTTGATTGTTGTTTGCGCAATACTTTTAGTTGCAAATGCATTGCTTACCATGGGCTCCTTTGCAAGTAATCAGAGCTTCATAGATTTGGGTTCAAACCTTTCTAACAAGGCTTTGTATATTGTTCTGGTTATCGGATTTATCGCCTTTAATGGTGAGGGCGTTTGTCATAAAAGATACAGAGACAGAAAAAGCAAAAAAGTAACATCTTATTTTAAATTGCACCTGTTCATTTGCTTTCTTATGAACTTTATAAAAGGTGCATTTGATATGTATGCAATGTCCTTGACTGGAACTGCAAGAACAATAGCTTGTTTCGCTATGAGCGTTGTTTCTACTGTTATAACTTATGGTTTCTTACTGTGTGTTGTTTCCGTTTGGTATATCTTCCGTGACAGCTCTCACAAAAAACTTTTGCCCCTTGAAGCGTTATCTTTCTTCTTCGGTTTGATTTATAATGTTTATAAGCTCTTTAATTATGCAGTTGTAAAATATGAAATAAATCTTTTCGGCACTATGTTCTCAGAGCTTTTTGGGAGCAACGATGTTTTGAGAATTCTTAACCTTCTGCATTTGATTTTTAATATTCTTATGTTAATTCAAGTTGCTGTATATTACGGAAAGCTTGGCGAAAAAGAACAAGCTGAGATAGAAAGAAACGCAAAAGTTCTTGCTCCGGCACGAAATGTTTATAAGAATGAGGGCTTTGGAATAGATACTCTTGATGATGATTTTTTACTACCAGATACAATTGAAGAATAAATAAATCGCACCGTCTGTATAAATTATACAGGCGGTGAATTTTAATGCAAAATGCCAAAGTAGGGTACGCATTCATGCGTACCGACACCGCTGGTTTGCACATAGTTTTGCGGAACGGATAAATCCGTTCCCTACATTTCCAGGGAGTGTTTTATGAAGCGGTTATTTGCGTTTGTTTTGATTATTGCTGTTATTGGTATTGGTGTTATAGCTTTAAGAGAAGATATAAAAGAAGAGGGTATGCCAATAGCAAAAAATATCAATCAGCAAGAAAAAGAAGTAACAGAAAAAAATGCAAAACAGGAAAACAAAAAGCTTTATTGCGTCTGGCTTACATATTTCGAAATCAGTTCGCTTGTTAAGGGGAAAAGCGAAGAAGAATATAAAGAGAATATCGAAAAAGTTTTAATGGATTTAAATGAAAATAAAATAAACACTGTTTTTTATCAATGCCGTGCTTTTTGTGATAGCTTTTATAATTCTGAAATTTTTCCTGTTTCGAAATATATCAGTGTTCAAAATAAACCGCTTACCTACGACCCTTTTGAAATCCTTTTGGAAGAAGCAAAGGGTTACGGGATTTCTGTTCATTGTTGGGTTAATCCTTACAGAATTTCTTATGATAGTGAATTTGAAAATTTACCCCAAAATTCACCTGCAAGAAAGCTTTATAAAGAAAATGAAAATTCCTTGATTATGTGTGAAACAGGAATTTTTCTGAACCCTGCCTACCCTGAAAGCCGAAAGCTTGTGCTTGAGGGCGTAAGAGAAATTCTTAATAAATATAAGGTTAGCGGAATTCATTTTGATGATTATTTTTATCCCGAAACGAAAGAGATAAATGATGAAAAATTATATAAAGAATATAAAAATCAAGGGGGTAAACTTTCTTCAGGAGATTGGCGCAGGGAAAATGTGAATGCTTTAGTCAGCTCTGTTTATTCTCTTGTAAAATGTAAAGGAGAAGATTTGATTTTTTCTGTTAGTCCGTCTGCAGATATAGAGAAATGCAGAAATGTTTTCTATGCTGATGTAGAAAAATGGTGCAGGGAAGAGGGGTTTGCGGATTATTTAATACCGCAGATATATTATGGTTTTGAAAATGAAAGTATGCCTTTTTCCGATGTTATGAAGAAATGGGAAAAAATTGCTTCAAAAAGCAATTGCAGACTTATTTGTGGTCTTGCTCCATATAAATGCGGAAAGGCAGATGAGTTTGCGGGAAATGGAGAAAATGAATGGGAAGAAAATGTAAACATTTTGTCACGTCAATATGAACAAACGCTGAAAAGCCCCGTGTGGCAAGGTTTTTCTTTGTTTTCATATTCATATTGTTTCGGTGAGAATGTAACCCAAAATTCTAAAAAAGAAATAAAAAGTCTGCTATATATGGTAGAATAAAGTTACATAATAGGTAAATGTGTCAAGATATTGTCAAAATAAGAGGTTGTTATGAAAAAAAGTTTAAAGCTTATAGCATTATTACTTTCGTTCCTTTCTCTTAATTTAATAGTTCCCGTTGTTAAGGCGGAAAATGTTTTGGGTGATGTGAATGCAGATGGTTATATCACCTTTGATGATGCACGTTTTGCTTTGCGGTTTGCCGCAAGTATGAAAAAACCATCAACTGATGAAAAAGCTTCATCGGATATTAACAAGGATGGCAAAGTTACACTGGAAGATGTTAAGCTTATTATGGCAGATGCACTTGACCTTGAAACTTATGAAGCAAGTCTTTTGCGACAGGGATTTCCAAAATCCTATGTTGAAGATTTGGTTGAACTTCATAAAAAATATCCCCAGTGGGAATTTGTTCCCATGGTAACGGGTCTTGATTGGCAGAAAAGTGTTGATGGTGAGCGCAGTTCTCATAAAAAGCAACTTATTGAAAATAATGTTCAATCCTCTTTTAAATGCTCCTGCAGTTCCTGTAAAGGTGTAATTCAGGAGTCTCCCAACTGGGTCAGCGCATCGGAAGAAGCGGTTAAATATTATATGGACCCCAGAAACTTTCTTAATGAGCAGGATATTTTTCAGTTTGAAAGCACCGCTTATGACAGCACTCATACCAAAGCAGGTGTTGAGGCAATTTTAAAAAACACCTGGATGAGCGATTCTACCATTACATATCTCAATGCTTTGGGTGATGAGAAAACCTATAAGGAAGATGGTAAAGCGGTTAAGTATTCCGATGTGATTATGAAATCTGCCGAGGACAGCGGTCTGAGTGCATATTATATAGCATCTAAAATTGTGCAGGAGGTTGGTTCTTCATCATCCTCAAATGCAGGTGGTGCAAGCGGTAAAAATGCACCCTTCAATGGCATTTATAACTATTATAATATCGGTGCATATACAGGTGTCCGTGATGGTCTAGAATGGGCTAACGGATTTATGAAAAGTGCTAAAAGCACAACTATGTATAAATCTGCGGACACAACCTCTTCAAAGATTGTTACAGTTCCAACCAATACAGAGCTTTATTATATTTCCACTAGTGGCGATTTTTACAGAGTGAGTGCCGTTGTAAGCGGAAAAACCTATAAAGGTTATATTAAAAAGAGTAATGTTTCTGCTTATACCTCTTACGGCAGACCCTGGACAAATCCACAGAAAACAATTTACTATGGGGCTCAGTATATTTATGATTCATTCTCTGAAACTCAGTACACAGGTTATTTGCAGAAATTCAATGTTAACCCTGAATCTGAAACTCTTTATGGTCACGAATATATGGCAAATGTAAGAGCAGCTGCAGCAGAAGCAAAGAAAACCTATAATGCTTATGTGGAGATGGGTTTGCTTGAAAATAAAAAGGTTTTTTCTATTCCTGTGTTTAAAAATATGCCCGGTGCAGATATGACAAGAGAGGAGCTTTTTAAAGCTTCAAAGCCAACTGTAACCGTTCCCGGATATACTGCAACATCGGTTACTCTTAACTGGACAAGCATTGATAATGCAGAGAATTACCAGGTTTATAAATATAATGAAGATACCGATAAATATGAAAAAATAAAAACTACTTCTTCTACTTCATATACAGATACCGCTCTGTCAAAAGGTGATTTACCTAAATATAAGGTAAGGGCATATTATAAAAATAATAAAGGCGAAACAGTTTATTCATCATATAGTTCAGTTTTCTATGCAGCTGTAACTCCTGATACACCAACAGGCTTGACCCTTGTTTCAAAAAGTGATGAGAGCGTTAAAATCAAATGGTCAGGTGCTGATTGCACAGGCTATATGATTTATCGTTATGATGCTCTTTCGGGCGAATATGAGAAAATCGGTTCAACTACGGGAACCTCATATACAGATTCCACAGTTGATAGCGGAACTGCATATAAATTTAAAATCAGAGCATATATAAAAACTAATAGCAGAACCTTCTATTCTGCATCCTATTCCAGCGTGCTTTCGGTTACAACAAGTGGTGAAGCTGCAACACGAAAAGGTTATGTTAAAATAACGGACGGTTTTCTTAATATAAGAAAATCCGCAAGCTCTTCAGCAGATGTTATTGCTCAGCTTGAAAACGGCACAGCTCTTACAATACTCGGCACAAGCGGTGATTGGTATAAGGTGAGCGTTACTGTCAGTGGCGAAAAAATCACAGGCTATGGTCATAAGGATTATATAAAAATAGGTACATATACACCACCGAGTTCCGATGAGCCTGATGATCCTGTAAAGGAAAAATGCCCCTATGAAGAACCTGACGTTACCCTTCGTCAGGGGGATAGCGGTGAAGGTGTCCGTTGGCTTCAATGGTATCTTTATAAACTGAGTTATCTCAAACAAAGTGATATTGACGGCTCTTTCGGTCCTACAACCCTCGCCGCAGTAGAAAAATTCCAGACAGATAAGAATTTAACTGTTGATGGACTTGTTGGTTCAGGAACAAGAGGTGCTCTGAAGAGTGCTTATGGTGCGTAAACTATGAAGCGAATTATTAAAACAATAATTTCAATGGTGCTGGTGCTTTGTGTATTGTCACCTTTCTCTACTTGTTTCTGTGCAAGTATTAAAGGTGATATGAATTCCGATGGCAAAATCAAGCTTTCGGATGTTCACGAAATAATGCGCCTTGCATCAGGAATAGAAATACCAACAGAAGAAAGCCTTTCAAAAGCAGATATGAATTCTGATGGTGCAATAACCATAGAAGATGTAAAATCTGCTCTTTCAAAAGCGGTTGATATTAATCCCAACTTGACCCTTAATAAAATAACTCAGATTACTCCATCTGAAAAGCATAATTCATCAACTCAGATGAAATTCTGCAAGGTGAAGGATTATTGCGGAGAAACCTTTCCCTCATCGCCTGTGAATGATAAATCCAATCCATTATATTCACCTTTGCCTAAAGGGACTTATGATTATGTAAAATCCGGTCCCGTAACAGATGGTGCAAGCGGTAAAAGATTTTATATTTTAGGGTCGGGCAGACGAATTTATGCAGACGAAGTCAAGATTTTTACAGGCTATAAAATGCCCTATAACGCTATTCAGCTTCGTGACCCCATAACTTATGATGAAGATAGCACGAAAATTTATCTTGCACTTGATTGGCGAGTACCTTTTAATGTAACGATAAAACCTCAGAGCTATGAAAGCGGTTATGATGGACGAGAATTCAATGTTAAAGACGGAAAATTCACAGGTAAGTATATTGATTTCGTTTTTCAATATACAAAATCTGCCAAAGGTGAGCTTACTTTCCCTGAAAGCGATACTATTAAATCTTGTAAATGGATTTTAGATAGTGAAAATAAAACCGCAACCCTGAGAATTTATTTCAGAGAAGAAGGGGAGTTTTACGGCTATTCTGCTACATATAATAAAAATAATCTCCTCGTTATTTCAATTAAAGAGCCAACTGAGAAGTTAAAGGGCAGAACAATTGAAATTGACCCCGGTCACGGCGGAAATCAACCGGGAGCAGGGTCAGGAACAGGAGTTTTTGAAAGTGATATTACATATAAAATTGCACTGCAATTAAAAAAATATCTTGAAGATGCAGGAGCAAAGGTTATTTTTTCAAGAGATAACAGCGATTCCGTTCCTGAAATTGAGGAACGCAGAATAAATGCTATGCAGAATGATGCTGATATGTTCATATCAATTCACCTTGATTCTTCGGAGTCTAAATCCGTTCATGGTTCTTCGGTTTATTATTATAAAAATTATTCTGCACCATTAGCAAAAGCAATATCAAAAAATCTTCCCAAAACTCTGAAAAATGATGTTGGCTATAAAATGACTGACAGGGGATTCCATTTTTATCCTTTCAGAGTTATAAGAATAGAAAATTGCCCTGCGGTTCTTGTAGAATGCGGTTTCATTTCCAACACAAATGCCGTATTCACTCCCGATGCAGATGCAAAATCCCAGGCAACCTGCGATTTTAAACTTCTCAACTCTTCGACAGGACAGAAATATGTTGCAAAGGGAATATATAAAGGCGTACTTGAATACTTTGATTTGTAAAAAGATTTGGAAAGATTAATCCCTTTTTTAGGTATTGCATTTATATATGAGGATAGGTATAATATATACCATTATAATATATGTGAGGTTTGTTATGGCTAAAAAATCAAATAAAAAAGGAATAGGTGCAGTTATTGTGCTTGCGGTTGCTATTTTAGCAACAGTTGTAATTCTGACAGTTATGATTACGAGTATGATAAAAGAAAATGGCGGATTGAAGAAAAACGAAGATACATCTTTATATTCTCTTGCGGGTGTAACAAATACTACTAAAGAAAACAAGTTGGATGATTTTTTTGCTTCAGAAGATACTCAGGAAACCGGAGTTCATATTGAAACACAAGATGATGCAAATAATTTTGATGAAGGTTTTGTTGATGTTGAGGCCGGAGATGTGCAAATTCAGACAACAAAAAAAGTAGATACCAGTAATTATGATCCGATTGCAGAATATGAAAAACTTTCAAAGACCGGTGAAAATCAACTTTCGGACCATCATAACAATAAATATATAAAGCTTGTGTCCGATAAGTATAAGGTGGACAAGGGGCTCCTTGTTGCTATATATTCAGAGCCTGATACAGGTAACAACTTTGTTCTAGAGTTCAGCGGAAAGAAGAACGAAGAGGGGAATGTTATTAAAAGCCCTGATACGCTTGTGAAGGTTTATTCAATTGATAAAAAACAGAATATTTGTGTAGCTACGGGCAAAACTACCGGAAATATCGGGGTATCTTATGGAGAAGGAATGCTTTGTTTTAATATGATAAAAACAATTGTAATGCCACAGTACCCTGAATATTTCACAGGTGTAGAAAAGTAGGTAAAAGATTTTATCATACGCTCCTGCGGAGCTAGAACCCTCCACCGCACAAAAACGAGTTTTTGTGCGGTCCCCCTCCCTTCGCCAGGGAGGCTGAGGTAATGAAAATGCCTTAGTACATTGTTACAAAAAAAGTTTTAAAAATTCTTAAAAAAATACCAAAAAACTCTTGCATTATTGAATGAGTTGTGATATTATGATAGGGCGCGCGAAGGGCGTGTCCCTATCTTTTTATGCCCTGACGCGAGCAGATATGCGATGACGCGGGAGGTGGCTGCCCTTTGAGGCAGGGAATTTCCGCCGAGTATGTCCGATTTTAAACCGGGCGATTAAATACCGAATACAAACACGTTTGCCGTCCTTAACTGAGGCTACGGGTCTGTTTCGGAGCGTGAGTTCATCCCGGAATGTCCATTCCGGTTTTTAAACGGGGAGGGCGATAAGCCCGGGAGAGTTGTTGAAACTTGCGCAGCCCGCCAATAATTTTAGGAGGCGTTAAAAATGGCAGTTAAGGAAAAAATCAGAATCAGACTCAAAGGTTACGATCACAACCTCGTTGACAAAGCAGCAGAAAAGATTGTTGAAACAGCAAAGCGCACAGGCGCTCAGGTTTCCGGTCCTATTCCGCTCCCCACAGAAAAAGAGGTTGTTACAGTGCTTCGTGCAGTTCACAAGTATAAAGATAGCCGTGAACAGTTCGAACAGCACACTCACAAGAGACTCATCGACATCCTCAGACCCTCAAACAAAACTGTTGAGGCTCTCACAGGTCTTGAGCTCCCCGCTGGTGTTGATTTTGAGATTAAGCTTTAATCCGATATAAAGCTTAATTTTGAATATACCTATTATATATAGGTCGCAGGTCATGTTGAGGAAACTCAACCAATAATCTGAAGGAGGAAAACAAAATGAAAAAAGGTCTTATCGGAAAAAAGATCGGCATGACTCAGATTTTCGATGAAAACGGAAAAATGATTCCCGTAACAGTAATCGAAGCTGGTCCTTGCGTAGTTGTCCAGAAGAAGACAACTGAAAACGACGGCTATGAAGCTGTTCAGGTTGGCTACGGTGACGTTAAAGCTAACAAAGTGACAAAACCCATGGGTGGTCACTTCAAGAAAGCGGACGTTGCTCCCAAGAAGGTACTCAAAGAGTTCAGACTCGCTGATACCTCCGCTGTAAACGTTGGCGACATTCTTAAAGCAGATATTTTTGCTGCAGGCGAGTATGTTGACGTTGTAGGCAAGAGCAAAGGTAAAGGTACAGCCGGTGTTATCAAGCGCTGGAACTTCGGTAGACTCAGAGAGTCTCACGGTACAGGTCCTGTTGCAAGACATGGCGGTTCTTTAGGTGTTATTGACCCCGCTCGTATTTTCAAAGGCAAAAAAATGGCAGGTCACCTCGGTTCAGAGCGTGTAACTGTTCAAAACCTCAGCGTAGTTAAGGTTGATGTTGAAAACAACCTTATTGCTATCAAAGGTTCCGTTCCCGGTCCCAAAGGTGGCATCGTTGTTATCGCTGACAGTGTAAAGAAAGCTTAAGGAAGGAGTGTAACAGATGAGTAAATTATCAGTACTTGATATGGCAGGTAAAAATGCAGGCAGCATCGAGCTTAACGATTCTATCTTCGCTATTGAGCCCAATATGTCCGCTATGCACCTCGTTGTAGTTGGTTACTTAGCAAATCAGCGTCAGGGCACTCAGTCCACAAAAACTCGTTCCGAAGTTAGCGGCGGCGGTAAGAAACCGTGGCGTCAGAAAGGAACAGGTCGTGCAAGACAGGGTTCAACAAGAGCTCCCCAGTGGTATCACGGTGGTATCGCTCTCGGTCCCAAGCCTCGCACATACGGCATCTCCATCAACAAGAAAGTTAGAAGACTCGCTATGAAGTCTGCTCTCTCTTCAAAGGTTGCTGCTGATGAAATGATCGTTCTTGATTCCATCAAACTTGATGCAATCAAAACAAAAGCAATGGCAGAAATGCTTGCTGCTATTAAAGCAGGTAAGAAGGTTCTCGTAGTTCTTCCCGAAAATAACGAAGTAATCTACAAGAGCATCAGAAACATTGAGGGTGCAAAGGTTTCAACCGTTAATACTCTTAATGTATATGACATCCTTAACTGCGATTCACTCGTAGTTCTTAAGGACTCCGTTACTAAGATTGAGGAGGTATATGCATAATGAAACTCGCACAGGACATTATCATTAAGCCTATTATCACAGAAGCTTCTATGATGGGCGTTGCTTTCAAGAAATATACCTTTAAAGTTGCAGCAGACGCAAACAAAGTTGAAATTGCAAAAGCAGTTGAAGAGCTTTTTGGCGTTAAAGTTGCTAAGGTAAACACACTTACCGTTAACGGTAAGATGAGAAGATACGGTAGATTCGAAGGCTACAAGGCATCTTGGAAAAAAGCTATCGTAACTCTTACAGAAGATTCAAAAACAATTGAATTCTTCGATGGCATTATGTAATCTGATTTAAACTGATAGAACTTATACCCGTATGGTATAGTATGGAGTTGACATTCTCCGCAAAACCATTATAGGAGTGTGAATAATATGTCTATAAAATTGTTTAAGCCGACAACAAACGCAAGACGTAATATGTCGGTTACAGATTACTCCGAACTTTCAAAGGTTGCACCTGAAAAGAGCCTCTTAAAGCCTCTTAAAAAGAATTCAGGTCGTAATAGCTATGGTAGAATCACTGTTCGTCATCGTGGTGGCGGAAACCGTAGAAAGTACAGAGTAATCGACTTCAAGAGAACAAAGTTTGATGTTAAAGCAACTGTTAAAACTCTTGAATACGATCCCAACCGTTCAGCACACATCGCTCTTCTTGAGTATGCAGACGGCGAGAAAGCTTATATCCTTGCTCCCGTTGGTCTTAAAGTAGGCGATACAGTTGTTGCAGGTCCTTCAGCGGATATTAAGCCCGGTAACGCGCTTCCTCTTACAAACATCCCTGTTGGTACATTCATTCACAACGTAGAACTTTACCCCGGTAAAGGTGGTCAGCTTGCAAGAGCAGCAGGTAATGCGGCTCAGCTTATGGCTAAAGAAGGCGTTTACGCTCTTCTCAGACTTCCCTCCGGTGAACTTCGTAACGTTCCTGTACAGTGCATGGCTACTGTAGGTCAGGTTGGTAACCTTGATCACGAAAACGTTAAAATCGGTAAAGCAGGTCGTACACGTCACATGGGTATCCGTCCCACAGTTCGTGGTTCTGTTATGAACCCCAATGACCACCCCCACGGTGGTGGTGAAGGTAAATCACCCATCGGTCGTCCCGGTCCTGTTACTCCTTGGGGTAAACCCGCTCTCGGTTATAAGACAAGAGCTAAGAAGAACCGCTCCGATAAGCTTATCGTGAAGCGTCGTAACGGCAAATAAGCCGGAAAGGAGCATTACTAATGAGCAGAAGCATTAAAAAAGGACCTTTCGTTCAGCCCAAGCTCTACGAAAGAGTTCAGAAAATGAATGAAAACGGTGAAAAAATCGTTCTCAAAACATGGAGCAGAAGTTCAACAATCTTTCCTGATTTCGTTGGTCATACTTTTGCAGTTCATGATGGCCGTAAGCATGTTCCGGTTTATGTAACTGAGGATATGATTGGTCACAAACTTGGTGAATTCGCTCCCACAAGAACCTTCAAAGGTCATGCGGGATCAAAAACTTCAAATAACGGTAAATAATAGGTCGAAAGGAGTGTGTTAAAAATGGAGGCAACAGCAAAAGCTACTTATTTAAGAATAGCTCCCCGTAAGGTTCAGATCGTTCTTGACCTTATCCGCAATAAGCCTGCAGATGAAGCAATGGCAATTCTCAAGCACACACCGAAGGCCGCTTGTGAGCCGCTTGAGAAGCTTCTTAAATCCGCTATTGCAAATGCGGAAAACAAAAATATGGACGTAAATTCACTTTACGTTGCACAGTGCTGGGTTTGCCAGGGTCCCACTCTCAAGAGAATCAGACCCCGTGCAAGAGGCAGCGCTAACAGAATCAACAAAAAGACATCACATATCACCCTTGTACTCAAGGATGCAGAATAAGCGAGAGGAGGAAATATAATGGGCCAGAAAATCAATCCTACAGGATTAAGAATAGGCGTTATCAAAGATTGGGAATCTCGCTGGTTTGCTAAGAAGGGTGAGTTCGGTGATATTCTTGTTGAAGACAACAAGATTCGTGAATTCCTTCTTGAACTCCTTGCTCCCGCAGGTGTTCCTAAGGTTGAAATCGAGCGTGATCCTAAGAGAATCCGCATTAACATTTTCTGCGCAAAACCCGGTATCGTAATCGGCCGTGGCGGTGCAGAAATCGAAAAACTTAAAGAAACAGTTAAGAAAATGCTTGGCGGTGACAAAGATGTATTCATCAACATCACTGAAATCAAGCAGCCCGACCTCAACGCTCAGCTCGTTGCTGAAGGCATTGCAGCTCAGCTTGAGAAACGTGTATCTTTCCGTCGTGCTCTTAAGCAGTCAATCGGCCGCACAATGAAAGCAGGCGCAAAGGGTATCAAAGCTCAGGTTTCCGGTAGACTTGGCGGTGCTGAAATCGCTCGTACAGAGCAGTACCACGAAGGAACTATTCCGCTTCAGACAATCCGTGCTGACATCGACTATGGTTTTGCAGAAGCAAAAACAACTTACGGTCGTATCGGCGTTAAGATTTGGATTTACAAAGGCGAAGTTCTCCACGAGTCCCGCAAAACCAAAAGGGAAGGAGGAGCCAAATAATGTTATTACCTAAAAGAGTTAAATACCGTAGAGTTCAGAGAGGCCGTCTTAAAGGCGTTGCTCACAGAGGTAACAAGGTTAACTATGGTGATTTCGGTCTTCAGGCTCTCGAACCCGCATGGATTACTTCAAACCAGATTGAAGCAGCCCGTATTGCTATGACAAGATATATCAAACGTGGCGGTAAAGTTTGGATTAAGATTTTCCCCGATAAGCCCATCACAGAGAAACCTGCTGAAACTCGAATGGGTTCAGGTAAAGGTTCTCCCGAATATTGGGTAGCTGTGGTTAAACCCGGCAGAGTTATGTTTGAAATTGCAGGTGTTGCAGAAGATGTTGCTCGCGAGGCTATGCGTCTTGCAGCTAACAAACTTCCCATCAAATGCAAGTTTGTTACTAAAGCAGAACAGGATGGTGAGGCAGAATGAAAGCAAGTGAATTAAGAACTCTCTCTCAGGCGGAGTTGGATGCTAAGCTCCTTGAATTGAAGAAAGAACTCTTTAACCTCCGCTTCCAACAAGCCATCAATCAGCTTGATAACCCAATGAGAATCAGCGCCGTAAGAAAAGATATCGCTCGCGTTATGACAGTAATCCGCGATATGCAGCTCAACGGCAAAAATTCTTAATCACGGAGGGCAATTAAATGAGTGAAAGAAATTTAAGAAAAACTCGTGTCGGCATCGTTACAAGCGATAAGATGGACAAAACAATCGTTGTTTCCATCAAAGACAAGGTTAAACATCCCCTTTATGGAAAGATTGTTAACCGTACACTTAAGGTTAAAGCTCATGACGAGACTAACCAGTGCGGTATCGGCGACCGTGTAATGATTATGGAAACACGCCCCCTTTCAAAAGACAAAAGATGGCGTGTATGTGAAATAATTGAAAAGGCTAAATAATTTAGCACTTAAAAGGAGGCACACACTGTGATACAGCAGCAGAGTTACCTCAAGGTAGCCGACAACACGGGCGCAAAAGAAATTATGTGCATCCGCGTTTTAGGCGGTACCGGTAAGAGGTATGCCAATATCGGTGATGTTATCGTGGCTTCTGTCAAGAAAGCAGCACCCGGTGGCGTTGTAAAAAAAGGTGAAGTTGTTAAAGCCGTTGTTGTTCGTTCAGCAAGCGGTGTTCGCCGTGACGATGGTACTTACATCCGTTTCGACGAAAATGCAGCTGTTATAATCAAAGAAGATAAAAACCCGAAGGGTACCCGTATTTTCGGACCCGTTGCAAGAGAACTTCGTGAGAAAGAATATCTCAAGATTCTCTCTCTTGCTCCGGAAGTACTTTAATGGGAGGTACGACTAATGAGTAAAGTTCATGTCAAAACAGGCGACGAGGTTATCGTTATTCAAGGTAAAGACCGCGGCAAAAAAGGCAAGGTACTTCAGGTAGCTCCCTCAGAAGGCAAGGTTATCGTTGAAAACGTTAACATCATCTCTAAACACGTTAAACCCCGTAAGATGGGCGAAGCAGGCGGTATTATCAAAGCTGAAAGCGCTCTCTATGCGGACAAAGTTCAGCTTGTATGCCCCAAATGTGGCGTTGCTACAAGAGTAGGTCACGAAGGCACAGGCAAAGATAAAAAGCGCGTATGCAAAAAATGCGGCGCTAAGTTTGAATAAGGGAGGGACTTACAATGGCAGCAAGACTTAAAGAGTTTTATAATTCCGAAATTACTCCTCAGCTTATGAAGAAGTTCGGTTACAAGAGCGTCATGCAGGTTCCCAAACTTGATAAAATCGTTGTAAGCGTTACATCAGGTGAAATCAAGGATAACTCCAAGATTCTCGATGCAATCATCAGCGACCTCAAGCAGATTACCGGTCAGACTCCCGTAGTTTGTAAAGCAAGAAAATCAGTTGCTAACTTCAAACTTCGTGAGGGTATGGACATCGGCGCTAAGGTTACTCTTCGTGGTGACCGTATGTATGAATTCCTTGATAGATTCTTCAATCTCGCTCTTCCCAGAGTTAGAGACTTCAGAGGTATCAACCCCAACTCATTCGATGGCAGAGGTAACTACTCCATCGGTATCAAGGAA
>JAZQMA010000061.1:0-19508 GCA_045543035.1 Acutalibacteraceae bacterium
ACATTCATTCTACTTGGAGGATTAATTATTTGCAACTACTTCGGCGGCTTTGAGCTCGCCGTTTTTGACTTTGCTAAAGCCTTTTTCTTCCCCCGGTAGAACCGGGGGTTTTTTTCCACCCCTAAAGGGACCAATAAAAAACAACCAAGTGTCTAAAAACACTTGGTTGTTTTAGTTTTAATTGTATTTTTCTGCTTGTAATTTGAACATATAAGCATATTTACCGTCAAGCTCTATCAGTTCTTCATGAGAACCGTGTTCGATTATTTCTCCGTTTTCAAGCATATAAATTTCATCTGCCATAATAGTTGTTGAAAGACGGTGTGAAATAAACAGAACAGTTTTATCATTCGCAGCTTTAGTCATAGACTGATTAAGAGCATATTCTGCAACAGGGTCAAGGTTAGCACTTGGTTCATCAAGAATTGCAAAAGGACAATCTTTATAAAAGGCTCTTGCAATTGCAATTTTCTGAGCCTCGCCACCTGACAAGGAAACACCGTCATCATCAAACTCTCTTAACAGAATACTATCTGTTCCGTTAGGAAGCTTTCTGTCAAAATCAGCAGCTTTAACTGCCTCTTCCACTTTTTCTTTTTGGGGACAATCATCCATTGAAACATTTTCTCCGAGAGTTGCACCAAAAAGAGAGAAATCCTGAAATACTGCGGCAAAATTCTTGTGATAAGATTTAATATCCCATTCTTTGATATTAACACCATTTATTGTTATAGCACCTTCTGTTACATCATAAAGCCTTAAAAGAAGGTTTGTCAGCGTGGTTTTACCTGCACCGTTATAACCAACAAATGCAATCTTTTTATATGGTGATATTTCAAGATTTATATTTTTGAGAACATATTTTTCTGTACCCGGGTATTTGAAAGACACATTTTCAAATTTGATTATGGGGGGATTATCAAAAACAGTTGTTTTTGTACCTGAAACCATCTTTTCCTTGGCATTCATAAAACGGCGGAATTTCTCAACATAAAGACCATTTTCTCTAACATTAATTGCAAGATGGCTTGTTAATGCAAAAACGCTGGTACTGATTGAAGAAGCACCATTAAATGTGGCAGCGAAGTCACCCATTGTTACTTCTTTCGTAACAATAGCTTTATAACCCATCAATAGCGTTATACCGAGATAGATAAGTAATGTCATAGGAAGAGATTCCTGACAGAAATACAACTTCCATTGTTTAGCAAGATATGGTGAGATTGTTTTTATTCTGTCAAAAATATTCTGATTATATCTTCTCTCAACCATTTCACCTGCTCGTGAAAGTCGTAGTTCTTTTGCATAATCCTGCAAATAGAAAACACGGCTGAAATAAAGATTTTTTCTGTCGAGAGGTGTCATAGCCTCGGTTCTTTCCACATTGACCTTTGCAATAAGTCTGCCAATTGGTGTCATAATCGCAACGCAGACTATAACAAAAAGAAGGCAAATAGGGTCGATTGAAACAATAACCGTACCAATTGTCAGAACGCTTATAACATTGGTGAGAACATCCTGTGTATCTGCAAGAACTGAATATGCTCTCTCGTTCATAGAGTTCATTGCAAGAACAAGGTCGTTGTAATACTCGGGATTATCATAAGCCTCGTAATCCATTTTTGCGGCTTTTTCATAAATGGTTTTATACACTGCAAAATAAAGCTTCTGTTTTTGCTTGGGCATTGAGATTTCGTAAAAAAGAGTAGTGAAAAGATTTGTAACAACAACAAATACTACAAACAATGCCAAAGCAACCGCTACTCTGTAATAATCCCTACCCTCTGTTGCAACATCAATTATGTATTTTAACAAAACAACATTGGAAAGGGTCCAAGGAAGATTTGCCAGAACATCAAAAAACAAATAACCACAAATCATAAATGGGGTGTGCTTAAAAATGAATTTAAGCATATAAATATTGTTTTTTATTGTATTTGTATTTGTTTTTTCTTTTTTATTACTCATCTATGCCCACCTCCTTATAACCTGATGCCTGAAGAGTGAACATTTCTTGATAATAACCATTATTTTGCATAAGGCTTTCATGATTACCCTGCTCTGCCAACACACCTTTATTGAATACCAATATGTTATCAGAACGAGTTGCGCTTGAAAGGCGATGAGAAATATAAATTACTGTTTTACCTTTTGTGCCCTCAATAAGAGCGTCATACATTTTGCTTTCTGCAACAGGGTCAAGAGCGGATGACGGCTCATCAAGAACCGCTATATCAAAATCTCTTGCAAAAAGGCGGGAAATTGTTACCTTCTGAGTTTCGCCACCGGAAAGAAGAACACCATCTTTATCAAATTCTTTGGTAAGAATGGAGTTTTCTTTATTGGGGAGCTTATTTATTTTTTGAAGTACTCCTGCCATTTTAAGAGCATTGATGGCAGTTTTTCTGTTTTCTTCATCAACTTCTTCTGTGAGAACATTTTCTGCAACAGTCATTGCAAAAACTCTGTAATCCTGAAAAACACAAGCGAATTTTTCACGGTATTTCAAAAGGTCATATTCTTTAATATTAATACCATTATAAAGAATTTCACCCTCTGTTACATCATAAAGGCGCATTAAAAGCTTCGAAAGGGTAGTTTTACCTGCACCATTATGACCAACAACTGCAATTGTCTGACCTTTTTCGATTTTAAAGGAAATATTCTTTAAAATATAATCGCTATCTTCTTTATATTTAAAGGAAACATTTTTAAATTCAAGGCTGCTGAAATCCTCCGGAATTATATCTCCACCTTGTATTTTAGGTTCATATTCAAGAAACTCTCTTAAATTCTGAACCCATAAACAATGCTTTTGTTGCATAGCAAAATACCATGCTAATTGGTTGGTTTTATTTCGGCAGGTTGTAATAGCAGAAACCAGAACTGAAAATTGCGAAATTGGTATATTATGTGCCACAAGAAGCCTGTAACAACCATAAATGAAACCACCTGTAACAGGAATAATTTCTGCAAAATAATCGGAAACGCATTCAAGAAGAGCAATTTTCCAACCATATTTTTTTATTACATCTATATTCTTTGCAATAGCAGAACGGAAACGCTTTTCTAAGACAACGAAAATATTTGTTGTTTTTATTTCTTTTGCAAAATCCTTAAGAAGAATTGTTCTTCTTACATAGTCCTTCTCCCTTTCATAAGGTGTCATTTCCTTTTCTTTTACAAGCTCCACATTGTTTTTACGGACTCTGAACCACATAACAATAACGGGACAAAGAATAAATATAAGAAGCCACGGGTCAATTGAAACAAGATAACTTACAAGGAAAACAATGCTGACAACAGACCCTAAAGTCCAAGCAGAGCCCTCTATTATTCTTTTAAAGCCTCCTTGGTCAACAACCCATGTTGCTCTGTTATATTTATCAAAAAATTCAGGGTTTTCATAGCATCCCAATTCTACCTCTTGTGCTTTTTTGAAAATAAGGGAATTTATGTAGCTTTCGCATTTGATTTCGAATTTTATTCTTACTGTATAAACATCAATATAGCCTATTAAATCCACAAGAAGCTTGCCTAAAACAATTATACCCATCCTGATAGCAAACTCCTGAAAACTACCATTATTTTCTATCAAAGAAAGTGCAGTTTCTAAGAACATTACATTTATAACAACTGCATAATAAACATTTTCGGCAATATAAGAAAAATAAATGATAAACAGTGACATTGGTGCGCACTTAAGAGCACAGCCTAACATAAAAGCCGTGTTTTTAATGATATGCGCTTTTTGTTTTTCTTTTTTTCTCATTTAAGTTATTACTCTCCTCAAAAACAAGTACATAAATTGTATAAAAATTTTATAGTATTGTCAATTAACATATAAAAAATTGTTCGGATATTTTAATACCCGAACAATTTTGTTTTTTAATATTTGTCTTTGATTTTCAAACCCTTTGTGTTATAAGCACTCTTATATGAGCCACTATAAGCACGAACTGAATAGTAATAGGTTTTTCCTTTTTTTGCAGTTTTATCAACATATGAGATTGTTGAAGCACCTGTTACTTTTGCAATTTCTTCCCAATCACCTGAACCTGTTTTTCGATATACAAGATAACCGGAAGCACCTGTTACTTCTTTCCATTTGAATGTTATGCCTTTTTTCGCACTCTTAACACTTGAAAGAGCCGGTCTTGAAAGTCGCTTTATTTTAAGTCCGTCTGCAATATAAGTGGAACGATAATCACTATACCCGGCTTTAACAGTATAAGTATATATCTTACCTGCTTTAGCAGTTTTATCAGTAAAGCTTGTAGATTTTGTGGTCTTTATCTCTTCCCATTTGGAAGATCCTCTGACTTTTCTCATAACAATATACTTAGAAGCACCTGTTGCCTTGCTCCAGGAAATTGTTACACCACTTGTACTATTTTTAATAGATTTAAGCTTAGGAGCGGAAAGTCTTTTGATTTTCCAACCATCTGTATTATAACCGGAGAATATATCACCATTATAGGCTTTAACAGTATAGCTATAATATTTACCATTTTTTACATCTCTGTCGGTATAAATATTCTTGGTAACTGTACTTACCTTTTTCCAGGATTTATCTCCCGGACCTTTGCGGTAAACATAATAGCTTTTTGCACCGCCTATTTTATCCCAGGTGACTGTAATGGCAGAAGTATTATTGGCAACAACGACTTCAGGAGATGCAAAATATGTAAAGCTTTTTGCTTTATAGGTACTGATGCTGTTACCGTTTTGTGCTTTAACTGCATAATAAGTCTTAACACCATTTTCAGCACCTTTATCTACATAAGAGCGTTTGGAACCGGAAAGCTTTTTAACAAACTCCCAATCACCGCCACTCACCTTACGGTAAACACGATAGTTTTTAGCACCGCTTGAACCGCTCCAGGTTATTTTCACACCGCCATAAGCATTTGCAAGAGATTTTACACTTTGTGTTGCAAGGAATGTCGCCTTGTAACCTGATGAAGCAAGGCTTGTTGTTTCACCATCAATCGCATAAATTCTGTAAATATAACCTTTGCCGGCTTTTACCTTTTCATCCTCGTAGCTTGATTTATCTGCTTTTACTGTTGCAATAGTTTCATAAGAACCTGAACGATCCCCTTTTGAATCCGTTGGTGCTCTCTGAATTTTATAAGTTGTTGCACCTGCAACCTTTGTCCATTTTATTTTTATACTGTCAGAAGTAAGCTCTGCATCTGTGATTGACGGAACTGCAAGATACTTAAACTCTTTTACACTTTCTTCATCAATTCCGCCTTCAAACTCACCGACAACAGGAATAACCCAATAGCCATAAACTTCACCGCTGACAATAGTTTCATCGGTATATTCAATATCAAGTGTTTCAGCTATTCTTGTCCAAGCACCATTATTCTTGCGGCAAACAATATATGAATCTGCAAAAGGGTGTTCTCTCCAGCTTACCAATACTCCTTTAGAAAGAATTTCTGTCTTTACATTTTCAACACATTCAATTCTTTTTACAGCAGGTGTTGTTTCACTGTTGAAGCTTTCGCCCTTTACCTCGTTAATTGCTTTAACATAATAAGTGTAAATACAATCCTGAGAAGCGTTATTATCTATAAATTCTGTTTCACCTGCGTCAACTGTTCCGACAAGTTCTATACTATCTCCGTCATTACGATAAACACGGTATTCTGTCGAACCTGCAGATGCAGACCAAGTTACCTTTATTGCATCCTTTGTGTTGACTGCAATAACATCCTGAGGTGCTTTAAGATAGTAAACAGATGCAAATGAAGTAACCTTTGCACTTTCAGAGTTGCCGATGCAAGGCGCTACGCAATAAAAATAGGTTTGTCCGCTTTTTGCACCTTTATCTTCAAAGGTAGTAGAAAGCTTTGATGCTCCGCCTGCTTTTTCCCAATCAGATGTTTCGGTTTTTCTGTAAATATTGTAACCATCAACACCTTCAACTGCTTCCCAGGTAATCTTAATATTATCTGCCTGAGCAAAAAGTTCTGTTACAACTGTTGCGGGCACTCTTGTTATTGTATAACCTGTTTTAGTAAAAGCACTTTCGTCACCATAATTGCTGACTGCCTGAATACTGTAGGTATATGCTTTACCAACTAAAACATCGCTATCTATAAAGCTATTTGATGTAGGGGTAGCATATTGAGAAAATTCAGTTTCAATACCAACCGCTTTTCTGTAAACAACATAGTATGCGGTATTTTCAACTTTCTCCCATTTTAATTCTACACCTTCGGTGATATTAGTAACAGAATTGATAGCAGGAGAGGTAAGATATGTAATAACCTGACCTTCATCAAGAGTTTCTGTTATAAAGCTACCAAGAACAGAGTTTACATCATATTCATAGGTTTTTCCATTTTCAACAGCTGTATCCTTATGGGATGTTTTCACATTGGAGGGCTCAGCAATAACAGTCCATTCTTCTGTTCCAAGCTCACGGCGGACAATTTGATACTTATCAACTCCGTTTGCTTTTTCCCAGCTTATATCAACGCCACCGATACCGCTTTGAGCAGTAATATTTGTAGGCTTTGAAATATACTTACAGGAAACACCCGTTGAATCAAACATACTCATTCCTGAAGCGTTTACTGCCTTAAGGCTATAAACATAAGTGTTACCGCTTTCAAGATTATAGTCTATATATTCTGTGTTACCTGCAGAAACTCTTCCGAGGATTTCCCAAGTTCCTACAATTGTCTTACGACGGATTTCATATTCTGTTGCACCGACAACTTCTTTCCACTTGAAAACAATACCATCGGTAATAAGTGTTGCGCTTTCAGGCTTCGGAATTTCCAGAGTAGCTACATCAGCAAGATATGCTATCGGTTGCAACCCATCTTCAATTGTAATAGATTGCTCTGCATTTGTTGCGGAGAAAAACTCTCTGCAATAAAAGCTGACATTTGTAGTGGGTCTTTCCTCATCAATAACCTCAAAAGTAATTTTGAAAAATTCGGTATTGGAAGAAACCTTTTCAGGTGTTGTGTTTGTATAACCTACTGAATAAACATTGTCATAGCCGGCAAAGTTACCATTGGCATAAACACCGTTAAACTGTTGAGTTCCTGAACTTTTATATGCAGGTGAAAATTCAAGAGGTGCAAGAACAGTATTGTCATATTCGATAAGAATTACTGAACCGCCAAAGCCCTCAATACCACCGCTAAGACTTACTGTAAATGTAATTTTTCCATCCTTTACAGCATCACTTTTCACTGTAAAAAGTTTATCTGCAACACCAAGTGCCGCTACCTGAACAGCAGTACTGCTGAACAAAGAAAAGCACATTATCAAACAGAGAAAGAAAGATATTGCTCTTTTCAAAAACATACCTCCTTTAAAATTCGAATATTCTTCGTGGTATAGCCGAAAAGAATTGAAACCCGGTGTTCAACTTTTTTCAGCTATGCAACAGTTCCCCCGTAATCGAGGGAACTGCCGCTTTATTAATATTTATCTTTAATTTTAAGACCGCTTCTGTACGCACTTGAATATGATTTATAATATGCTTTTACAGTATATCTGTAGGTCTTACCCTTTTTAGCTTTCTTATCAAGGTAGGAAACCTTTGAGCCACCCTTAACAGTTGCTATTTTTTCATAATCTCCGGAACCTGTTTTACGGTAAACATAGTAACCCGATGCACCGGAAACCTTTTTCCACTTAAATGTAATACCGCTCTTTGCACTCTTTACGCTTGAAAGCTTAGGAGCAGCAATACATCTGATGGTAGTAGAATCAGCAGTTGAAACAACTTTAGATTTACTGTTTATGGCTTTAACCATATATTTATAGGTTGTGCCATTCTTTACCTTCTCATCTGTGTAAGAGGTTGAGGTTGTTGTTTTAACCTTAGTCCATTTCTTTGCAGAACCTGCCTTACGGTAAACCTCATACTTCTTCGCACCGCTTACCTTTTTCCAGGAAACCTTAATATCTGTGCCTGTTGTGTTTACCAAGCTAAGAGTTGCTTTATAAGTTATTGTTTTGCAGTTATCATCAAAATGAGCTTTGCTGTAGTACGACTTACTTGAACCATCAATTGCTCTTATTGCATAGTAGTACTTTGTGCCACTCTTTGCAGAGCTATCAATATAAGAGGTTGAGCTTGTAGTACCAATCTCTTTCCAATCTGAAGATTTTGTTCTGCGGTAAACAGCATATTTGGAAGCGCCTGTTACCTTACCCCAGGTAACCTTAGGACCGCCATAGCCATTTTCAATAGTTTTAATCTTGGGAGTTGAAAGAAATTCCTTTGACCAACCCGCTTCATTGCAGGGAGAAGAGTCGCCATATCTGTCAAATGCTTTGATTGTGTATGTATATTTAGTGCCGGATTTAACCTTTTTATCAGTATACTGAACATAAGGATATCTGTCATCCTCTTCTACTTCTGCAACCTTTTCCCAGGTTTTTGCACTTCCTGCTTTTCGGTAAAGAACATAAGAATCCGCACCGCTGATTATGTTCCAACGAATTTTAATACCATTGGACATATTATCGATAAGTTCAACAACAGGTGCTTCAAAATAGTAAATGGATTTAGCAGTTTTTGTGCTTATGGTTTCACCGCAAACTGCTTCAACAGCAAACCAGTTATTCAAACCGCTATCACCGTTTTTATATACAAAGCTTGTGGTTGTAAGCTCAGCTACAACAACCATTTTAGCAGGGTCTTTATATCTGCCGCCGTAATATACTATATATTTCTCTGCACTGGGAACAGCATCCCAATTGAGCTGAATACCACCATAAATGCTCTCAAGAGTAAACTTCGGTTCTTCAAGGCAACAAATTTCTGAAGATGTGCTGATACCACTTAAAACATCACCATAAACAGACTGAACACCGTAAACATAAATACCGCCTGAAACTGCAGTAGTATCAACATAAACTGTTTCAGCTGTAGCAGAAACTGTACCGATAGGTTCACCAAACTGACCGTTTACATCTCTTCTGTAAATATTATAAGAGCTTGCACCGTCAACCTTGTTGAAAGTAAATTCAATTCCCTTTGAACCGTTTTTAACGCCGGAAACTTGGGGAGCAGTAAGGAAATAAACAGAGTTTGAAGGATCAGACTGACTTGTTGTCATTCCATCTGCAATTGTTTTTATTGCATAAGTATAGGTTTTACCGCTTTTAACTGCTCTGTCAATATATTTTACCTGAGGAGCATTAACAGTTGTAATTTCAAACCAGTTACCATTATTGTTATCCTGGCGCATAACCACATAAGCATCCGCTAAATCAATAGCATCCCAGCTTACTGTAACATTATCTCCGCCAAGAGCTGCAACAACATCTTTTGCAATAGGAAGCTTAACTAAATCAAAGCTTTCTTCACCAAGAACGCTACCTTCTTTAGTTTCAAGGTTTATAAGTGAACGAACCTTGTATGAATATTCTTTGGTATCTTCAACATCTGTATCTGTGTAGCCGGGAATTTCAACAGTTGCTTTAAGAGTATAGTCATTTTCACCTGTTGCTTTTCTGTAAATCTCGTAACCAACAGCACCGTTAACATTTTTCCAGTTGATTACAATATCATTTTTGTTTAACTGATACTCGATGATTGTTGCATTTGCAATAAATGTAATTTTTGCAGGTGCGCAAGATGTATCTGCTGTATAACCTTTTGCATGATGTGCCTTAACTTTATAAGAATATTCAATATTACTCATAAGAGGCTCATCAGTACAGAATGTTTCAGAAGTTTCAGCCACCTGTTTCCAGGTTGTTTCGCCTTCTGCCTGTCTGTAAACAGTGTAGTTTACAGCACCATCAAGTGCATCCCAATCAATCTTAGCACCACGTTCTGTAATTTCAGCATCAACACGTGTAATAGTACCGAAATCAAAACCTACAAGACCGGTTTTATCGTACTCTCTTACACCATATTCATTAGCTGCTTCTATTGAATAATAATACTCTGTTCCTTTTTTAATGGTTGTATCAATATATTCGGTAGAATCTGCAGGAGCTTCTGTAAGCTTTTCCCATTCGCCGTCTGCTTCCTTACGATAAATATTGTACCACTCTGCACCTACAGCTTCTGTCCATGTAAACTTAAGACCTTCAACGCAGGATGCAACCTCAACATTATATGCGGGGTTAAGAGTAAAGAAGGAATCCTCATAAATGAGCTGTTTTCCGTCACCCTTTTTGATGTCGTTATCAGCATTTCCATCTTCTGTGATATATTCTTCGCAGTAGAACTTAACATCTGTAACAGGGCGTTTGTCGCCAACAGCTTCAAAAGCAAATTTTATAAATGCCTTACCATCAGCACCAACATTAATACCATTGGGATTCATAAATGCAACGGAATAAATATTATCGTTATCATAAGTAATTCCGCTTTCATAATAACCTGTTATAACAGGAGCATATTCCCCATAAGAATTAACCGAACAAACCGCACCGCTTTCGGAAGAAAGCTCTAAAACAGTGCTGTCAAACTCAGCCTTGATAATTGCACCGATTAATTTAGTCTGATTTGGTGCAAGTGAAATTGTGTAGGTTATTCTATCGTTTTTAAATTCGGTTTTTTCAACAGTGAAAATCTCATCGGTTTTACCCAATGCAAAAACCTGGGTTGCTGTTGCAGAAAAGAAGGAAATGCACATTACCAGGCAAAGAAATAATGAAAGAACTCTTTTCAAATTAATTCCTCCTTAGGAATCATAATATTTCAAAATCAATACTTATCTTTAATTGAGAGAGTGGATTTATAACTGCTCTTGTATGAGCTGTAACCTGCATAAACCTTATAGGTATAGGTCTTTCCTTTTTTAGCAGATTTATCAAGATACTTAACTGTACTTTTTCCTGAAACTGTTTTTATAAGTTTATAATCACCGGAGCCGGTTTTTCTGTAAACCAAATATTTAGATGCACCTTTTACATCATCCCAGTAAACTGTAACACCGCTTTTGGTGCTTCTTATTTTCTCAAGCTTTGGAGCAGAGAGGAAACGGATTGTTTCATAAGCTGTGCTACCGTATTTTGATTTACCTTTACTGTTTACTGCTCTTATTGTGTATTTATAAGTTGTTCCGCTCTTAACATTTTTATCTGTATAAGAAGTTTTCTTTGTTGTTGCAATTTTCTTCCAGGATTTTGAAGAACCTGCCTTGCGATAAACTTCATAGCTTGAAGCACCGCTTACCTTTTTCCAGGATGTATAAACACCTGAAGTTGTATTTTTAACACTTACTGTGGGGGTTTTGAGATAATAAACCTTGTGTGTTTCGTAATCACTTTTATAACTGTCTTTTACAGCAACTATTTTATATGAGTTTGTTTTTCCGCTTGAAGCGCTTGTATCTGTATACGAAGTTTTAGAAGCAGAAATTGTTTTGTATTCTTTCCAGGAGCCGTCACTGATTTTCCTGTAAATTTTGTAGCTTTCAGCACCTGCTACCTTTTCCCAGGTAATCTTCACACCTTTAACGGTTGCTTCAACAGAAAACTCAGGAATTGCAAGATAGATAATAGCTTTTTCGGAAGATAACACACTGTTACCACCATCAGTATAAGCACGGACTGCATATTCATACTTTGTTCCGCTCTTTGCTGTTTTGTCAGAATATTTTGTAGCGGTAATTTTGTCAAAATATTTCCAACTGCTTACATTGCCATCTGCATCAACTGTTCTTCTGTAAACTCTGTAAGCTGTTGCGCCTGCAACCTTTGACCAGCTAACAACAACCTTGCCATCGTCATTGGTAAGAGTAATCTTTGTCGGAGCAACTGTATATCTTGTTGAAACAGTGTCACTGCGGGTTGCAGCGTAGTCAGCACTTGTTTCGTTTACAGCTCTTACTGCATAAGAATAAGAAACATTATTTTCAACTTCTGCATCAAAATAATCAGTTACGTTACCATCTGCAGTTTCGTTGATTATTTCATATTCGCCGTTTATTTTTTTATAAACTCTGTAAAAATCTGCGCCTGTAACCTTTTTCCAGCTGATTCTTACACCGTCTTTTTCAGATTCAACAGAGTTGATAATTACCTTACCAAGAGTTGTTCTTGTATCAGAATGGATAAGACTGTCGCTTCCGTTTTCAATATTATTCTCCGGAACAGTATGGCTATTGAATTCATAGCAGTAGAACTTAACTGTTGTTTCAGGACGGTTGCCGTCAATTGCTTTGAATGTAAACTGCATATACGCTCTGTTTGAGGAGCCTGCTTTGTAATCAGACTGCGTTGCATTAACGTGAGCTACGGAATACTGGTCATCAAAACCAACCATAAAACCTTGTTCATACTCACCGTTAATACTGTAACATTCATCGCCGTAGCTATCGGTTGTCATATATGCACCGGTATTCGCCTCATCTATTGCAAGAACTTTAGAATCGAACTTTGCATAAATAATGGCACCCATCAGACTGACACCTTTGTTAAGATACACTGTGTATGTAATTTTGTCATTTTTGAATTCGCCTTCTTTAACGGTAAACAGCTTTTGCGGGTCGCCTGCAGCAGATGCAGTAACACCAATGCATGAGAATACCGAAACAAGCATAGCAAGGCATAACACCAGTGAAATACTTCTTTTCATTTTGAGTTTCTTCCTTTCGGTTTTTACGGATTAAATCCATTATTGTTTTTTGTAAATTTGCAGGAGCAAAAGGCTTTTTTATCAAACGAGCGCACTTGCCCCTACTATATGATTTTACAGAATAACTATACCATAAAAACCCTTGCTGTGTCAACGAATAAACCTTTAAATTAAACGTAAAAATAACCAAAGTTTTTCATTAGTTTTTATACATAAAAAACAGAAAAACAAAGCTTTTAAAAAACAGTTAACCCCCCCGAAATATTTAGTTAACAAATGCTCAATATTTATCAAAATATTGAAATAAAAAAACTAATGTGATAATATAAAAGCACATTCACGGAAAAGAGGTATTTTATGAAACCCGTAAGAACTTTTATTCAGCAAAACGGCATTAAATTCTGCCTTGGTGCAGAAAAAATAATATATGATTTAAGCAAGGGAAAGCTTGCACAGAACAGATTTTTATCTGCTCTCGATGTTCCCTATGTTGGCAGTAAGGTTAAAATTATAAAAGAAACCGAGACCTCAACCTTTATTGCAAAATTCAACGATAACGGCACTATCGATAACGGCGATTTCAAGCTTCTCGCCACCAGCGATATGCACACTGATGAGGATTATGACCTTAACAATAAAACGTTGCAGATGTTCATAAACCAGATTCGTGACGAAAAGCCTGATCTGGTTATTCTCACAGGTGACTGCATACAGTCCAAATACCAACAATTTGAAGCAATTCATTTTGCTCAGATGATGGAAAAGCTAGGCGTATATTGGGCTTATGTTTTCGGCAATCACGAAGCAAGAGATGAAAAAGAGTTTCATAAATATCTTATTTTCAAAAGCCTTTCAGATGCACCCCATTGTCTTTCAAAATTCGGTGACCCCAATCTTTTCGGCTACGGTAACTTTATTGTTAACATTATGAATTCCGAAACTGAGCTCAAGCAAAGCCTTGTTTTTATGGACTCAGGCAGAGATATCATCCCCGAATATATGGGAAGAGATGGCGTACCTGCAGAAATGGAAAACGGCTATGACTACATAAAGCCTGACCAGATTAAATGGTACACAAAAGAAATGACCGCACTTAAAGAAAAATACGGCAAATGCCCCAACCTTCTTTATATGCACATTCCGATTAAGGAATATGAAGAGGTTTTCGCATTGAACGATGAAGGAAAATATGTTCCAACAGGCAAAGCAGAAATTCTTTACGGCAGAATGCACGAAAGCGTTGGTTCTTCACCCTTCAACAGCGGTCTTTTTGAAGCAATGAAGAAAAACGGTGCTCAGGGAATTTTCTCAGGTCACGACCACGTTAATGACTGGGCAGCAAAGTATGAGGGAATATGGCTTGTATATAACCAATTCGGCAGCTACAATGCCTACGGTTTAGGCAATTACAACGGTGTTTCTCTTCCCGAGGAAGAGTGGCAACAGGGCGTAACTCTCACAACAATTCACGAAGACACATCAATTGATTTAAAACAGAGTTTTAACAGCAGATACCTCAAAAAATAGAAGAGAACAAAATTCGACTTTTAATTAACAAAACGTTCATCAAAAATCGAAAATTGTTCACATCTTTTTCATACGCAATTAAATAATATGCTGTATAGTGTAATCAACGGGACGGGAAATAACAAACTCGTTCTCGTTGGTTACACGTTTTCATTCCTATCTCCTTATTTCCATATTTACCCCTAAGAAAAACTCCCCTGCTTTGTGCAGAGGAGTTTTTCGTTTTATTTCAATTCACAACTTCATACATATTTGCTGCATCGTCTTTTTTAGCATATTCGTTAACGGAAAGCACCTTATATTTTGTAAGGTTACTGCCCATCTGAATTGCAATAACATCGCCGACCTTAACCTCATAAGATGCTCTTGCAATTTTGCCGTTAACCTCAACATGCTTTGCATCGCAAACCTCGTTTGCAACTGTACGGCGTTTTATAATTCTTGATACCTTTAAATATTTATCTAATCTCATTACTTACTCCAATTATTATAATTGCGTCGCAGACCCGACATTCCGCATTCCGCATTCCGCATTCCGAATTTTATCTCCCTGACCAGAAAAGATGCTCCTTAACAAGCACCGCTCTGAGTGGTGCAGCTTCAACCCCTGAAATTTTAAGAGGCTGAGCCATAAGGAAATATCTGCCGGGAGCAACATCTGAAAGGTCAAGACCTTCAATTATCGGAATATTTTCCGAAAGAAGTGCACGGTGAACAGTCTGATTTGAACCGATTATTCCGATAGTCTGCGAATCTGTGCCTATAAGCTTTATTCCCGAATCTGCAATATAATATGCACTGCTTTCCATAAGATGTGAAAGTCCGTTACCTTTTATCAAAAGTCTTTCGCAACCGGTCCAAGGGAAATGTTCTTCTGCAAATGCACCTGTAATCGGTCCGGGAGGAGTTTCAACAACAAGGCATTCACCTATAAACAAATCCAGAGGAAGAGTTTCCATAGCACCTGCACCCTCAACAAAATGCAAGGGTGCATCAACGTGAGTTGCAGTGTGAAGGCAGGTATAAACCGCGTTAAGGTTACAGTTATCCCCTGCTCTCATACTTTTAATATTATCAATATAACCCTCAGGGTCACCCGGATAAACGGGAGTTTTCAACAAATCTCTTGAAATATCAATTAATTCCATAATAATTCCTTATTATTTTAAAAGATTATTTATATCAACCTGTGTAAGAGTTGAAAAATCTGCATCGCTGAACGCTGCAACCGCTCTGTTCATATATGCTCTTTCAAAGCCTGCATCAAACTCAGTGAGGGATACCTCAGTCTGACTACCATCTTCCATACATTTAAGCTGAGCAACATTTGTCTGTAGCTCGTTATCACCGATAACAACAGTAAATTCAGAACCTATTTTGTTTGCATATTTCATCTGCGCTTTAATCGACCTGCCAACAGTATCAACATTAACGCTGTAACCCTGAGCGCGTAAATCTGCAGAAAGTTCAACCGCTTTAAGAACCGCATTTTCGCCTGCGGTAACAATCGAAAGATTGCATTTAGGTGCTTCGGGGAACTGAACTCCGCTATCCTCCATTGCCATTAAAAGTCTTTCAAGACCGATTGCAAGACCGCAAGCAGGAAGTGATGCACCGCCAAGTTCTTCTACAAGTCCGTCATATCTTCCGCCACCGCAGAGAACAAGACCTTTTGTTTTTTCGTGCTGTGAAACAAATTCAAAAACAGTTCTTGTATAGTAATCAAGTCCGCGGACAATCTGAGCATTGATTGTGTATGGAATGTTCATAATATCAAGATATTTCTGCAATTTCTCAAAATGGTTACGGCAATCGTCGCAGATATAGTCAAGCACAACAGGAGCATTCTCTGCAATACCTGAACAAACAGGGCTCTTGCAGTCAAGAATTCTCATAGGATTTCTGTCGAGACGGGAAAGGCAGGTTTCACAAAGGTCGCCTTTCTTTTCTTCAAAATATGCTTTAAGTGCTTCCTGATATTTTTTTCTGCATTCGGGACAACCGATAGAGTTGATTTCGAGAGTATAGTCCTCAAGACCGAGATAGGTAAAATAGCTGTTTGCAAGAGCAATAACCTCAGCATCTGCAAGGGGTGATGCCGCACCAAAGCATTCAATACCAAACTGATGGAACTCACGAAGTCTGCCTGCCTGAGGTTTTTCATAACGATAGCAGGAAGTGAGGTAACAAACCTTCTGAGGAAGAGGCTCATTGAAAAGCCCGTGTTCAAGGAACGCACGGACTGCACCTGCAGTACCCTCTGGACGAAGAGTGATTGAACGGTCGCCCTTATCGTTAAATGTATACATTTCTTTCTGAACAACATCAGTTGTTTCGCCAACTGAGCGGTCGAAAAGCTCTGTATATTCAAAAACAGGTGTTCTCATTTCGTGGAAGCCATAAGTTTTTGCAGTATCAAGAGCTGCCTGCTCAATATACTGTGATTTATAGCTTTCGCTTGGTAAAGTATCTTTTGTGCCTT
This sequence comes from Acutalibacteraceae bacterium, assembly GCA_045543035.1. GTDB lineage: Bacteria > Bacillota > Clostridia > Oscillospirales > Acutalibacteraceae > DTU089. The sequence continues at coordinate 16,593 of JAZQMA010000061.1, forward strand.
TGATTGCCTGAATATTTCCAGCCATTTTAAATCTCCTATAAACATTTAATAAATTACATATAAAATAAAAAATCGGGTAATCAGACATAATGCCGATTACCCAATATTTATACAACAAATTGCCGATAAAATCAAGTCCGTTGAATAATGATTTTCATCAGAGTGAGTGAATTCGAACCAAATATGCCTTAAATGCCCGATTTCACGCACCTTTTATATTTTTTTGTCTTGATATACGACAGTATAACTTCGCCAAAGAAAATCTAAAATGCACGCAAACTCGGACATTTAAGGTTCTGCGAAGTTTAATACCCGGCAGTTTTTTCTGTAACAAGGCAAAACTCGCAGGAATACTGCCGTATTTCAAGAGTTTTAACGATGTTACGGGGAAAAGTGACTGTATTAAACCATATCTGGTTAGAATACACTCACTCTAATTCTTAGGATTAACAATATCACGCCAGTCAAGGTCACCGTGTTCAAGGCTGTGGATGAGAGCTTCCGCAGTTGCAATATTTGTTGCAACAGGGATGTTATGAACATCACAAAGCCTTAAAAGGTTTGCTTCATTAGGTTCACCGGGCTTAGGATTAAGAGGGTCACGGAACAAAAGCAAAAGGTCGATTTCATCACAAGCAATTCTTGAACCTATTTGCTGAGCGCCACCCTGAGAGCCACTGAGATATTTTTCTATATTAAGTCCTGTTGCTTCAGAAACAAGCTTACCGGTTGTGCCTGTTGCGCAAATACTATGCTTACTTAAAATACCACAATAAGCAATACAGAACTGAGTCATAAGTTCTTTTTTGGAGTCATGTGCAATTAAAGCTATATTCATTAACCTCACTCCTCATAAATGTATAATACCAATTTTTTATTATTTTAACAGAAAAAGACAATATTTTCAATAACTTCAAAAATATTTTTATTCTAAAAAAGAATTTTTTATGAATTAAGCTTTGCAAAATTCTCTTTATTTGATTTATAGAGATTTTTATAAACCTCGTAATATTTATCGTAGGCTTTTTTGTTTTCCATATTGGGTTCAAAGGTCTTACTTACGGGAATAAGGCTCTTTGCATCCTCAATGGAGTTGCATTGACCAAGACCAACCGCAATAAGAACTGCAGCACCCATAGCACCAACATTCTGAGGTGTATCAACAGTTTCAACGACCTTGCCTAAACAGTCTGCAAGAATCTGGCATGTAAGGTCAGAAAGCGCGCCACCGCCAACAAAACGTACCTTTTCAGAAGATTTTACTTTTTTCTCTTCTGTTTCAAGGAACCAGCGAAGATGGTAGCAAACACCTTCAAGAACCGCTCTTATCATTTCGCTCTTTCCTGTTTCAAGGCTGATATTGAAGAACATACCGCGGGCATTGGGGTCTTCAAAGGGACAACGGTTACCATGTAACCAAGGAGTGAAAATAACACCGCCTGAACCTGCGGGAATATCTTTAACCGCATCAGTCATATAGTCATAAAGGCTTGTATATTTTGCCTCGTAACCATCAGTAATATTTTTCTTTTCAAGATAAATACCAATTTCATCAAGAGCAAGGTGGTCCTTAACCCATTCAAGACATTTACCTGCGGTTTCAAGCTCACCAAAGTAGTTATATCTACCCTCTTCTGCACCAACAACTGCCGCAATCATAGCAGAAGCATCAACAATACTCTTATCAACAACAGTTGAAACCCAACCGGATGTACCACTGTAAATATGGGTATCACCGAGAGCAACAGAACCTGCGCCAACACCGATAAGGGAAGCATCTCCGCCACCGCCGAAAACTGCAGTACCCGGCATAAGTCCAAGCTCTTTTGCAGGTTGCTCTAAAAGCTCGCCAACCTTTTCTGCGGACTTCTTGATTTCGGGAAGATGGTCGAAATTAACACCGAGCATTTTGCACATTGATTTGCTGAACTCGTGTTTTTTAATATCATAAAGAAGAGTTGCGAAAGCAGAGTCATGTGTCATACAGAACTCGCCTGTCATTCTTGTGATGAAATATTCTTTAACATCAAGCCATTTATGTACTTTTTTAAAGTTTTCAGGCTCGTTTTTCTCAACCCATTTATATTTCCATACAGGGTCCTTAACTGATGCGGCAACCGCACCTGTTATCATAAGAGATTTAAGGAGCTTCGGAATAAATGCACCTGCAATCTGAGGACCATATGCAATACCCTCTTTGAGCTCTTTTCTTGCTCTCTGGTCCATATAGCTCATAGCTCTGCGAACAGGCTTACCCTCTTTATCAACAAGAACAATACCCTGCATCTGAGAGCAGAAGGATATACCGCAAATATCTTTTATATCAACATCACATTTATCGAGAACTTTTTTTGTAGTGGAGCACATTGCATCCCACCATTCCTGAGGGTCCTGCTCCGCACCACCATCGGGGAAAACATAAAGCTTATACCCTTCCGAAGCGGCAGATACCAATTTAATTGTATCTCCCAATTCAAAAATACAGGTTTTAACACCTGTTGTTCCTATATCATATGTAATAGCATATTTACCCATTTCTAACCCTCCGAAATTTTCCACATAGTTAGTTACTTTAATTATGCACTATTTTATGTTAATAATCAACAGTAGTAAATTAAAAAGTTGCACAAAATTTATTGACATTGCTTGTTTTTTTCCACAATAAAAAATTTTTAAAAAAATATCAAAAAAAGTGTTGACATTTTAAAATTATCTGTTATAATAGCTACTGTTGTTCGACGGACGAACAGTTCTTCGAAGTCGGTGTTGATGGCGTTGAGGGTCCACCCGTTCCCATCCCGAACACGGTAGTTAAGCTCAACAGCGCCGAAGATACTTAGTGGGAAGCCGCTTGGGAAAATAGGGCGATGCCGACACTACAAAGCAATCACTCAATCGAGTGGTTGCTTTTTTTAA